>NZ_JAACFX010000002.1:0-822947 GCF_029237275.1 Pseudomonas sp. 3MA1
AGCGGTTGGTTAAGATCTTTCGTCTCAACCGAGGCGCGCATTCTACAGCAGCCTCATTTACTGTCAAGCGATTTTTTAAGAAGTTTTCGAAGATTTTCTCAACAACTTCAACCACTTGCGCTTCCGACCTCTCGTTAGCGGGAGGCGAATTCTACAGCGTTACACGCTGCTGTCAACACCTCTTTTCAACCGCTTTCGACCGAGACGATCGAATCGTTAACAAGGCGACAATACACTGCCTTACCAACTGCTTCTGGCTTCGATGAACTGAAGCGTAACCGCTGCCGAAAACTTCGTAACTCGTTGAATCTCAAGGAGTTTTCCGTTTCGACTGCGCCGGAAGTGGGGCGAATTATAGGCCTGTAGAATCTGCCGTCAACCTTTAATTTGAATTTTCTATGAATAAGTTCAAACGAACCCAGAAGGAGCGCTTCGGCTGGCTACGCATAGATAGCTCCGCGCCCCCTCTATATAGAAGAGAAGGCCTACAACACCCCCGACTGCTTCAACGCCTCTACGGCCTCGCCCCTCATTCCCAAGACCTGCTGCAGAACCTGCGCCGTATGCTCACCCAATAGAGGAGGGGCATTGCGATACTCAACAGGCGTCTCGGATAGGCGAATCGGGCTCGCCACCTGAGGCACCATCCCCGCCAAGGCATGAGGCAACTCCACAGCCAGGCCTCGAGACACCACTTGCGGATCGGCAAACACCTGAGCCAGATCATTGATCGGGCCACAGGGGACACCAGCCTGCTCCAACTGACTCACCCATTCGGCAGTGGTCTTGAACACCGTCGCCTGGCGAATCAACGGAATCAATACAGCCCGATTGGCCACCCGCAGCTTATTAGTGGCAAAACGAGGATCGTCCGCCCACTGCGGCCGACCTGCCACCTCGGCAAATTTGCGGAACTGCCCGTCATTACCCACGGTGAGGATGAAGTCACCATCTGCTGTCGGAAAATCCTGATAAGGAACTATGTTCGGATGAGCATTCCCCAAACGCTTCGGAGCAACCCCCGTCGTCAGGTAGTTCATCGCCTGGTTGGCCAGACACGCAACCTGCACATCCAATAGCGCCATATCAATGTGCTGCCCGGCGCCACCCTGATCCCGATGGGCCAAGGCAGCCAGAATCGCCACCGTCGAATAAAGCCCCGTCAGAATGTCGGTCAAAGCCACCCCCACCTTCACCGGCCCGGCTCCGTCATCCCCCTCAGGCCGACCGGTCAGGCTCATCAGCCCGCCCAACCCCTGGATCATGAAGTCATAACCGGCACGCTTGGCATACGGACCCGTCTGCCCAAACCCGGTGATCGAGCAATAGATCAAGCGCGGGTTGATCGCCCTGAGCGACTCATAGTCCAACCCATAAGCCGCCAGCCCACCCACCTTGAAGTTCTCGATGACGATATCCGACTTGGCCGCCAGCTCACGCACCAACTGCTGCCCCTCAGGGCGGGTCAAATCTATGGTCACCGACTGCTTGTTACGGTTGGCCGACAGGTAATAAGCAGCCTCCGTGGTGTTCTCGCCATAGGCGTCCTTCAGGAAGGGCGGTCCCCAGGCACGCGTATCGTCACCATTGCCCGGACGTTCGACCTTGATGACTTCGGCCCCCAGGTCCGCCAGGATCTGCCCGGACCAGGGCCCGGCCAATACCCGCGATAAATCCAGTACCCGCAGATGCGATAACGCGCCCATGGCCGCTCTCCTATTAATAGAACGCCTGGATGCCGGTTTGCGCGCGCCCCAGAATCAGCGCATGAACGTCATGAGTACCCTCGTAAGTGTTGACCACTTCCAGGTTCACCAGGTGCCGGGCAATACCGAACTCATCGGAGATGCCATTGCCACCCAACATGTCACGAGCCATACGGGCGATATCCAGTGACTTGCCACAGGAGTTGCGCTTCATGATCGAGGTGATTTCCACAGCCGCCGTCCCTTCATCCTTCATCCGCCCCAGACGCAGGCACCCTTGGAGGGCGAGGGTGATTTCGGTCTGCATGTCCGCCAGCTTCTTCTGGATCAACTGAGTGGCGGCCAAAGGGCGACCAAACTGCTGACGATCAAGGGTGTATTGACGCGCCGTGTGCCAGCAGAACTCCGCAGCACCCAATGCACCCCAGGAGATGCCGTAACGGGCCGAGTTCAAGCAAGTGAATGGACCTTTCAGCCCGCGCACATCCGGGAAAATGTTCTCTTCCGGCACGAACACGTTATCCATGACGATCTCGCCGGTGATCGACGCACGCAGACCCACCTTGCCATGAATGGCCGGGGCGCTCAGGCCTTTCCAGCCTTTCTCCAGAACGAAACCGCGGATATCGCCGGCGTCATCCTTGGCCCAGACCACAAACACATCCGCGATCGGACTGTTGGTGATCCACATCTTGCTGCCGGTCAGGCTGTAGCCCCCATCCACTTTGCGCGCACGGGAAATCATCGCGCCCGGGTCAGAACCATGGTTCGGCTCGGTCAGGCCAAAGCAGCCAATCCACTCGCCAGACGCCAGCTTCGGCAGGTACTTCTGTTTTTGTGCCTCGGTCCCGAACTCGTTGATTGGCACCATCACCAGGGACGACTGCACGCTCATCATCGAGCGATAGCCGGAATCGACACGTTCCACTTCCCGTGCGATCAGGCCGTAACACACATAGTTCAGGCCACTGCCGCCGTACTGCTCGGGAATGGTCGCCCCCAACAAGCCGACTTCACCCATTTCGCGGAAGATCGCCGGGTCGGTCTGCTCATGGCGGAAAGCTTCCAGAACCCGTGGCGCCAGCTTGTCCTGGGCGAACTGCTCGGCGCTGTCGCGGACCATGCGCTCTTCTTCGGTGAGTTGCTGGTCCAGCAGAAGGGGATCGATCCAGTTGAAGCTTGCTTTGCCGCCCATGAGTGAATCCTCGTGAAGTAGGTCAACTATCGTGGGCCGATCCTAGGCCCGACGGGAGCTCGCGGGCAAACGAGGATTTCGCATGTTGTTGTGCTAATTTCTCACTCCGAGATGGTCATAAGCACCCTTTACAGCCTCCATTAGTGAGATAGCCGTACATGCGCAGGAAGATCCCCAGCACCGCCGCCCTGATCAGCTTCGAGGCCGCCGCCCGTCACGAAAGCTTCACCAAGGCGGCGCAGGAGCTTTCCTTGACCCAGGGCGCCGTCTGCCGACAGATCGCCAGCCTGGAAGAGTTTCTCGGTGTGGAACTATTCCGACGCTCGCGGCGGGGCGTCAAACTCACCGAAGCCGGACTTTCCTACAGCCGTCGGGTAGCGACGCAACTGGATGCGGTGGAACGCGACACGCTCTCCGTGATGGGCCAGCAGGGCGCCAACGTCATCGAGCTGGCGGTGGTACCGACCTTCGGCACCCAGTGGTTGCTGCCGCGCCTCAAGGATTTCCAGCAGCAACACCCCGAAGTCACCGTCAACCTGACCAACCGCACGCGCCCCTTTCTGTTTGCCGACACGCCTTTTGACGCGGCCATCTACTTTGGTGATGCCGACTGGTCAGGCACACAATCCCACCGCCTGATGGGTGAGCACCCGGTACCGGTGTGCAGCCCGGCCATGCTGGGCAACCAACAGCAACTGAGTGCCGAGTCCATTGCCGAACTGCCCCTGCTGCAACAGACCACTCGACCCTATGCCTGGCGCCAATGGTTCAACTCACAGCAGTTGAACGTCCCCCGCGACATGACAGGCCCGCGCTACGAGCTATTCTCCATGCTCGCCCAGGCAGCCATGCACGACATGGGCATCGCACTGATTCCAGCCTTCCTGATCCAGCGCGAACTGGCGGAAAAACGCCTGGTCATTGCCAACCCCCAGGCCCTGACCAGCATCAAGGCGTATTACCTGATGATTCCCGAACGCAAGGTGGAATCTGCCTCTTTACGGGCCTTTCGCGACTGGCTGGTGAATCAGGCACACAGCTACAACCTAGAAAGGTAAAGGCTTTCAGCGATTAGCTGACCCCGTAGTCAGGAAAATAAAAGCCCTACAGATATAAGTATTTGTCGCATTTCGACAGACTGTACCGACACCTCGGACAATCGTCCTACAAGCGCCTAACCACGCGGCCTGTAGGGTTTATTTGACAGTAATGTAAGACTATTCACACAGCGCATGAGAAAAATCTTATTTAGACCCTAAAAGCCTTGAAAGGCACGGCTTACAAGGGTTTACCCCTGCCCCTTGCGACATTCGGTCACGGGGTGACTTGTAGTTAATTTTCCGTCACTAGTCAGAATCCCTTGAAGGCCTCAAAGTTCGCCTGCAAAATGCCGCGCCCCGCTGCGATTTCAGCGGGATCGTGCTGATCGGCCGCCCCAGTCGCACCCTCCGCAGTGCGCTGGCCTTCTAAGAAAGATCGAAAGCAATAAGATCAAGCAGGAGATTTGACGTGCACATTGGTGTTCCTCTCGAAACCCAGACGGGTGAAACACGGGTTGCTGCAACCCCGGAAACCATCAAGAAGCTGATCGGCCAGGGTCATAAAGTCACTGTGCAAAGCGGCGCCGGCATTAACGCCAGCGTGGTCGACAGTGCCTATGAAGCGGCAGGAGCCACCATTGGCAGCGCCAACGATGCCTTTGGCGCCGAACTGATTCTCAAGGTCGTGGCACCCAGCGATAGCGAGCTGACACTGATCAAGAGCGGCACCGTTCTGGTGGGCATGCTCAATCCGTTCAGCAATGAAACCATCGCCAAGCTGGCCGAGCGCGGCATTACCGCCTTCGCCCTGGAAGCGGCGCCACGCACCTCCCGGGCCCAGAGCCTGGATGTGCTGTCGTCCCAGGCCAACATCGCCGGGTACAAGGCCGTGCTGCTGGCGGCCCACTACTACCCGCGCTTCATGCCGATGCTGATGACCGCCGCCGGCACCGTCAAAGCGGCCCGCGTACTGATTCTCGGCGCCGGTGTGGCAGGGCTGCAGGCCATCGCCACGGCCAAGCGCCTGGGTGCGGTGATCGAGGCTTCGGACGTGCGTCCGGCGGTGAAAGAGCAGATCGAATCCTTGGGCGCCAAGTTCGTCGACGTACCCTACGAAACCGATGAAGAGCGCGAATGCGCGGTCGGTGTCGGCGGTTACGCCCGTCCCATGCCGGCCAGCTGGATGCAGCGTCAGGCGCTGGCGGTGCACGAGCGCGCCAAGCAGGCGGATATCGTCATCACCACCGCACTGATTCCGGGCCGCAAGGCGCCAACCTTGCTCAGCGCCGAGACGGTGGCGCAGATGAAGCCCGGTTCGGTGGTCATCGACCTGGCAGCCGCCCAGGGCGGCAACTGCCCGCTGACCGTAGCGGACCAGGTGGTGGTGGAAAACGGCGTGACCATCGTCGGTCCGACCAACCTGGCCGGCGCCGTCGCCGCCGACGCCTCGGCGCTGTACGCCCGCAACCTGCTGGACTTCCTGAAGCTTGTCTTCACCAAAGAAGGGCAGTTCGAAGTCAACCTAGAAGACGACATCGTCGCTGCGTGCCTGATGTGCCGCGACGGCCAAGTCATCCGCAAAAACGCCTAAGCAGGGATTCAGAAGATGGAAGAGCTTATCTCCCCCGGTATCTACAACCTGATCATCTTCGTGCTGGCGATCTATGTCGGTTACCACGTGGTCTGGAACGTTACACCCGCACTGCACACGCCGTTGATGGCGGTGACCAACGCCATTTCCGCGATCGTCATCGTCGGCGCCATGCTGGCAGCCGCCCTGACCGTGACCCCGCTGGGCAAGACCATGGGCACCCTGGCCGTGGCCCTGGCCGCGGTCAACGTGTTCGGTGGCTTCCTGGTGACCCGTCGCATGCTGGAAATGTTCAAGAAGAAAGCGCCCAAAGCCGTGAAAGAAGAGGTGCAGAAATAATGAGCATGAACCTGGTAACAACCCTCTACCTGATCGCCTCGGTGTGCTTTATCCAGGCGCTCAAGGGGCTTTCGCACCCGACCACGTCCCGACGCGGCAACCTGTTCGGCATGCTGGGCATGGCCCTGGCGGTACTGACCACCATCGGCCTCATCTATAAGCTCGGCGCGGAGCTGGCGACCGCCGGTATCGGCTACGTCATCGTCGGCCTGCTGATCGGCGGCACCGCCGGCTCGATCATGGCCAAGCGCGTCGAGATGACCAAGATGCCGGAACTGGTGGCCTTCATGCACAGCATGATCGGCCTGGCCGCGGTGTTCATTGCCATTGCCGCCGTGGTCGAGCCGCAGTCCCTGGGCATCGTCAAGCACCTGGGCGACGCGATCCCTGCCGGCAACCGCCTGGAGCTGTTCCTCGGCGCCGCCATCGGTGCCATCACCTTCTCCGGTTCGGTGATCGCCTTCGGCAAGCTGTCGGGCAAGTACAAGTTCCGCCTGTTCCAAGGCGCACCGGTACAGTTCGCCGGCCAGCACAAGCTCAACCTGGTGCTGGGCCTGGCCACCCTTGGCCTGGGCGTGACCTTCATGGCCACCGGCAACCTCGGCGCCTTTGCCCTGATGCTGGCCCTGGCCTTCGTCATGGGCGTGCTGATCATCATCCCCATCGGCGGCGCCGACATGCCGGTGGTGGTGTCGATGCTCAACAGCTACTCGGGCTGGGCAGCAGCGGGGATCGGTTTCTCCCTGAACAACTCGATGCTGATCATTGCCGGCTCCCTGGTGGGCTCCAGCGGCGCCATCCTCTCGTACATCATGTGCAAGGCGATGAACCGTTCGTTCTTCAACGTGCTGCTCGGCGGTTTCGGCAACAGTGCCGACGCTGGCGGCCCAGCCGGGGCTCAAGAAGCCCGTCCGGTGAAATCCGGCTCGGCGGACGATGCAACCTTCCTGCTGACCAACGCCGACACCGTGATCATCGTTCCCGGTTACGGCCTGGCCGTGGCCCGGGCCCAGCACGCGCTGAAAGAGCTGACCGAGAAGCTGGTGCACCGCGGCGTGACCGTGAAGTACGCGATCCACCCGGTGGCAGGGCGCATGCCCGGCCACATGAACGTGCTGCTGGCCGAGGCCGAAGTGCCTTACGACCAGGTGTTCGAGATGGAAGACATCAACTCCGAGTTCGGTCAGGCCGACGTGGTGCTGGTGCTGGGCGCCAACGACGTGGTCAACCCGGCGGCGAAGAACGATCCCAAGTCGCCGATTGCCGGCATGCCGATCCTCGAAGCCTTCAAGGCCAAGACCATCATCGTCAACAAGCGCTCCATGGCCAGCGGCTATGCCGGTCTGGACAACGAACTGTTTTACCTGGACAAGACCATGATGGTGTTCGGCGACGCCAAGAAGGTCATCGAAGACATGGTCAAAGCCGTCGAGTAAAGCTGCTGTAGCGCAATACCCAAAACCTCAGCCTTTAGTAGGCTGGGGTTTTTTATTGACCCTATAAAGCCGACAGAAGGCTCTAAATCAGGGCCTTTCATTCGACCTTTGTCGCGCGGTGTTTTTTTTTGAAATCACTAGACTGCGCTTCTTGCTTCCGTTGCCCGAGATAACAATCCATGTACCGTGATCGTATCCGCTTGCCTTCGTTGTTGGATAAGGTGATGAGCGCCGCCGACGCTGCCGCTCTGATTGAGGACGGCATGACCGTCGGCATGAGCGGCTTCACCCGCGCCGGTGAAGCCAAGGCCGTGCCCCATGCCCTGGCCGAACGGGCCAAGGTGACCCCGCTGAAAATCAGCCTGATGACCGGCGCCAGCCTGGGCAACGACCTGGACAAGCAACTCACCGAGGCCGGCGTGCTGGCCCGGCGCATGCCGTTCCAGGTGGACAGCACCCTGCGCAAGGCGATCAACGCCGGCGAAGTGATGTTCATCGACCAGCACTTGTCGGAAACCGTCGAGCAACTGCGCAACCAGCAGCTCAAGCTGCCGGACATCGCAGTGATCGAGGCGGTCGCCATCACCGAACAGGGCCATATCGTGCCGACCACCTCGGTGGGCAACTCCGCCAGCTTCGCGATCTTCGCCAAAAAGGTAATCGTCGAGATCAACCTGGCGCACAACCCGAACCTGGAAGGCCTGCACGACATCTATATCCCGACCTATCGCCCGACCCGCACGCCAATTCCCCTGGTGAAAGTCGACGATCGCATCGGCAGCACGGCGATTCCGATCCCGGCGGAAAAGATCGTCGCCATCGTCATCACCAACCAGTCCGATTCGCCATCCACCGTCTCCACCCCGGACAGCGAAACCCAGGGCATTGCCAACCACCTGATCGACTTCCTCAAGCAGGAAGTGGATGCCGGGCGCATGAGCAACAAGCTCGGCCCGCTGCAGGCCGGTATCGGCAACATTGCCAACGCGGTGATGTGCGGCCTGATCGAGTCGCCGTTCGAAAACCTGACCATGTACTCCGAAGTGCTGCAGGACTCGACCTTCGACCTGATCGACGCCGGCAAGCTGAGCTTCGCCTCGGGCAGCTCCATCACCCTGTCGAGCCGGCGCAACGCCGACGTGTTCGGCAACCTGGAGCGCTACAAGGACAAGCTGGTGCTGCGTCCGCAGGAGATCTCCAACCACCCAGAAGTGGTGCGCCGCCTGGGCATCATCGGCATCAATACCGCGCTGGAGTTCGACATCTACGGCAACGTCAACTCCACCCACGTCTGCGGCACGCGGATGATGAACGGCATCGGCGGCTCCGGCGACTTCGCCCGCAACGCGCACCTGGCGATCTTCGTCACCAAGTCGATTGCCAAGGGCGGAGCGATTTCCAGCGTGGTGCCGATGGTCAGCCACGTGGACCACACCGAGCATGACGTCGACATCCTGGTCACCGAGATCGGCCTGGCCGACCTGCGTGGCCTGGCACCGCGGGAGCGGGCGCGGGTGATCATCGACAACTGCGTGCACCCGTCCTACCGCGATGCGCTGAACGACTACTTCACCAAGGCCTGTGCCCTGGGTGGTCACACACCGCACATCCTGCGTGATGCCCTGAGCTGGCACATCAACCTGGAAGAAACCGGGAAAATGCTCGCCGAGTGATTGATACAGTTGGCAGCTGACGCAAACACAGTTTCGTCAGCTTGCCGACCGCTCGCCAATAAGCGTCAAAAACTGTACTGCTGTACCGGTATTTTCCCCGCCTAAAACCGCTTACCTCCCACTAAAAAGCGCCGAAATGCACCATAAAGGTGCTGACAGGTACAGTTGCGCCATTTCCGAACAGTACAGCCCCTATAAACAGTTAACTGGTCCCTCACAATACAGGTGAACTGTATCTACAGAGTCTTGCGCGGGAAGAGGATCATTGGCATCAGTTAAACCACTACCTGATCCCGCCACAAGCGGAAGGATGTCAACCATGGAACGTACACTCAGTTCCGAACTGTTCTTCGAAGACAAAGCTGCAAAAACCCAGGCTTCCCTGCCTCTGCGCGTTATCGCCAACCTGATGCTGTGGCAGCGCCGCATCTCCAGCCGCCACCAACTGGCTCGCCTGGATTCGCGCCTGCTGGCCGATGCCGGGATCAGCGAAGCACAACGCTACGAAGAGCTGAGCAAGCCGTTCTGGCGCTAACTCAGCGTCGCTGGCTCTGACCCACCGGGTCCACCGCCAGCACCCCGAATTGCACACACAAGACCCGTCGCGGGAAACCGCGACGGGTCTTGTCGTTATGGCCTGGAAAAAACCTTCGCAACACAAATACAGCTCAGTTGATTGCGACAGGTACAGTTTTATAAAACATAACAATAAACCAGTACAATTTTGCCCTGGTGTATCTGTATGGCTGCCTCCAACCGTCGCACCATGAGGCTGCAGCACGCCCATCGCTCGGCGGCTCAAGGAGGAAAGCACCATGGACTCATGCTCTGGCAAACCCGGCACCGACCTTCAGGCAACCTCACGCCGCACGGCCCTCAAGCGCTGGATCAAGGCTCTCGCCAACATGATGGAGCGCGCCCGCACCCGTCAGTTGCTGGCCCAAATGGATGAACGACAGCTCTCGGACA
Source organism: Pseudomonas sp. 3MA1 (assembly GCF_029237275.1). Classification (NCBI taxonomy): domain Bacteria; kingdom Pseudomonadati; phylum Pseudomonadota; class Gammaproteobacteria; order Pseudomonadales; family Pseudomonadaceae; genus Pseudomonas; species Pseudomonas sp. 3MA1. The sequence goes on from NZ_JAACFX010000002.1 coordinate 9,950, forward strand.
GCGGCATCAGCCATGGCGAACGGGCAGCAGAACTGCACAGGCCCTTTTGGCGCTAGGGCCTGATACAACCCTGTGCGAATGCAACCGCTCAGCCTAATATCTGCAACGACGTAGCGATTTTCTCCCTGGCTGCGTCAGAACAATCAGACACAGCACCTCGCAGTGGCTGCCCGGCGTCTCACTCAGCGCCCTTCCTTTGTCTGTCCATTCACAGGAGTTCCCTATGTCCCGTCTTCGCCTGCTCGGCGCTGCCGCACTGCTGGCCCTGGCCGCCAATGCCAACGCCACCAGCCTGATCGTGACCACCGATGCCATCGTCGGCGCGCTCAAGGCCACCACCGACGCTACCTCCGACGCCACCTCCTCGCTGCGCGACAACAAGATCGTACGCGCCGCTCGGGATGACGCCGCCAGCTTCGTCGCCACCGACGGCGCCATTCGTGGGGTGAAACTGGAAAGCGCCTTCGACCACATTCGCCAACAGGCTCCGCAACTGCAGGCCACTGACGCGCAGCTGGCCCAGGCAATCCTGGCGATCTGAACGAAGATTTCAGGTGCGCCCACGCACCTGAAACCCTCTGCGCTGGCCCTGTCCGGACCATTGCGCTAGCCTTGGCGCTGATTTTCAGCTGTCGAGACTCATGGGTTTGTTCCAAATTTCGCTTTTTGCTCCAGTATTCATCGCCGTCTGTTGGGCCGGCTCGGTACAGGCATTCGACCTGACCACCCAAAGCTCGGTCGTCACCGTTTACGCCACAAGCCAGGTGACCTCGGCGCCCTTCGACCATAAACTGCTGCTCGCCGCCCAGGATGATGCCGCCGCCTTCGTGGCAACCGACGGCCAACTGCGCGGCGCGCGCCTGGAGTCCGCCCTGAACTATCTGCGGCACCACCGGGCAAAACTTCATGCCAGCGACCTTGAACTGGCGCAGGCAATTCTCGTCCAATAGTCACCCCTGTTATTCCGGAGTCGTTCCATGCGTAGCCCGCTGATTGCCGCCACCCTTGGCCTGCTGTTGTTGGCCGACGTGGCCCAGGCACACACCCTGGTGGCCACCAGTAACATCATCGTCCGTGCCTCCGGCCGCACGATCGATTTCACCTCGGACACCACCACCTCGATCCGTGACTCCAAAGTCGTGCGCGAAGCCCACGACGATGCCGCCAGCTTCGTCGCCAGCAACGGTGATATCCGTGGCGCGCAACTGGAAGCCGCGTTCACGGCCCTGCGTACCCAGCTGCCGGAAGCCCGTGACGCCAGCGATCAGGTTCTCGCCGAAGCCATCCTCGCTCTGTGAAACCATTCCTCGCCTGGCTGCTGGCCGGGACCCTGGCGCTGCTCTGCGGCACCGCCCAGGCCGACCTGCAACTGCGCCTCAAGACCGATGGCTTGAGCCCGGCGCAACAACACGCCAGCCAGGCGCTGCTGGATGAAGCGATGCAGGCACTGCCGCCGCGCTTCATCCAGCAACTGGATCGCACCATCGATGTCGGCTGGACCGACCAGATGCCCGACAACGCCTACGGCGAGGCATCCCTGGTGTCGGAGTTGGACCTCAATCGCGCCCTGCTGCCGAGCCTGACCGACGGTTCCGCCGCCACCCAGAAGACCAGCCGTCCCCACGGCACCGTACGCCGGGAAATGCTCGCCACGGTGCTCCACGAACTGACCCACATCTATGACCGCGCGCGCCTGTGGCCCAGTGCCGAACGCAGCCTGATCCAACGCTGCACCCGCAGCAACAGCAGCACCGGGCTGATCGGCCTGCCGGATGAGTGCCGCGGCCAGAACGACCGACGCTTCACCCTCAGCGATGACCCGCGCCTGCTGGACCTGGCCGGCTGGCCGCAATATGTCGGGCGCCGCGGAGAACGGGAGCAGCACAACCGCCAGATCGCCCGCAGCCCGGACCTCTACGAGATCACCAACCCGAAGGAATTCGTCGCGGTGAACATGGAGTACTTTCTCCTCGACCCGAGCTACGCCTGTCGCCGCCCGGCGCTGTACCGCTATTACCAGGCGCATTTCGGCTGGGCCCCGGCCGCCAAGGACCACTGCGCCCAGTCCTTCGCCTTCCTCAATGCCGGCAACGACTTCGCCAAGACGCCGCTGGGCAAGGTGGATCCGGAACGGGTCTACGCGGTGGACTACCTGCTGGCCGAAGCCAACCAGAACTGGGTCAGCCGCTGGGGCCACAGCATGCTGCGCCTGGTGATCTGCGCTCCGGACCGTCCCCGCGGGCCGGATTGCCGCCTGGACCTGGACCAGCACCTGGTGCTGTCCTACCGCGCCTTTGTCGGCGACGTGCAGCTGTCCAGCTGGGACGGCCTGGTGGGCAAGTACCCGTCGCGGCTGTTTGTCCTGCCGCTGTCCCAGGTGATCGACGAATACACCAAGACCGAACTGCGCAGCCTGGCCTCGGTGCCCTTGAAACTGTCGCGCAGCGAGATCGAGGAAGTGGTGGAGCACGCCGCCGAGATGCACTGGAGCTACGACGGAAACTATTACTTCCTGTCCAACAACTGCGCGGTGGAAAGCCTCAAGCTGCTGCGCAGCGGCAGCAACAACAAGCAACTGATCGGCCTCGACAGCATCATGCCCAACGGCCTGCTGGAAGTGCTCAAGGGCAGGGGACTGGCGGATACCAGCGTGCTCGACGACCCACGCGAGGCATTGCGCCTGGGCTATCGCTTCGATTCCTTCCGCGACCGCTACCAGGCCATGTTCGAGGTGATCAAAAAGCACTTGCCGATCAAGCAGGCCAGCGTCGAAGACTGGCTCTCGCTGAGCGCAGGCGAGCGCCGCCAGTGGTTCGACCGGGCCGATCTGCGCACCAGCGCCGCCTTGCTGCTGCTGGAGCAGGCCAGCTATCGCCGGCAACTGCTGCTGGCCCAGGACGAGGTCAAGCAGCGCTACCTGGGCGCGCGCGAGCTGAAGAACGGCGGCATGGAAAAGGCCAACAAGACCTTGCAGGAAATTCTCGCCAACAGCGGCTTCCTCAGTCGCCCGGCGGAACTGCTGGGCAGCAGCGGCTACGGCTTGCCGCAACCCGGTGAATGGCAGCGCCTGGAGTCCGAAAGCAGCGAGCGGCAAAAGCAGCTGCAATCTTTGACCGGTGAACTGGACAAGGAAGTGCGAGCCCTGCTGGAGCCGGAGCGGGCCGCTGAGATTGCCGCCAACGAGGCCAACCTGAAGTTGGTGGGCGAGCATTTGAGGACGTTGCACAAGGCGGCGGGCGGGCTGGAGCTGCCGTAGCCGCTGCCGAGCCCGCGAGGCTGCGAAAAGGACCGAAGGGCCTTGCTGGGCGGCCTTGGGAGCCTCGCGACCGCTGCGCGCTCGTGCGCAGCCTGCGGCAGCGGCTACAGGGTTTCCTGCGGTTCTTGCGGCAGGTGCTCATCCAGATGCAGCCAGGGCAGGCGGCTGTCGGTCCAGATGTGCCGCTCCGCCGGGGCCAGCTCCGGGTGGTCCAGGGTGGCGATGGTGACATCGATGCTGTCCGGGCTCAGGTGGGTGACCAACGCCAGGTGAGCACCACAGTTGTCGCAGAAATAGCGCGCACAACTTGCAGAAGAGTCGTAGCAGGCGGGAACCCCTTGCAGCCACTTGAAGGCCGAGGCGGGCAGGGTGATCCAGGTGGTCACCAGGCCGCCACTGACCCGGCGGCAGATCGAACAATGGCAGTGGGCGATATCCCGCAGTGGCCCGCTGAACTGGTAGCGCAGCCGCCCGCAGTGGCAGCCTCCGCAGTGCAACTCACTCATGTGCATGCCTCCTGTGGGCCCATGCCCGTCACTTTATGCCGCTGGTCGCCTGCGGCAACATCCGCCGGTTCCTTTCAATGACGAAAGCTGGCTGAAAGCTTCCCCGATTAGGATCGCCTCCACTACCGGCAACAGACCGGTTGGCCACAGCGGGCGTTTCTCGCGCTCCCGGCCCTATTAACAACAACAATGGTGATTCTGATGTCCGCTCGTACCCGCCTGTTCGCTTCGACTCCTCCCGTACGCCTCGTGCTTGCCGTTCTGCGCTGATCCCACCCGGTTCGCCATTCCCTAGCCGCGCTACGCCTGGAGTATTCCCATGCTGACTTTCCTTGGCTTTGCCATGGTCATCACCTTCATGTTCCTGATCATGACCAAGCGCCTGTCGGCGCTGATCGCGCTGATCATCGTACCCATCCTGTTCGCCCTGTTCGGCGGTTTCGCGCCGAAGATCGGCCCGATGATGCTCGAAGGCATCACCAAGCTGGCGCCCACCGGCGTGATGCTGATGTTCGCCATTCTGTATTTCGCCCTGATGATCGACTCCGGGCTGTTCGACCCGGCGGTGCGCAAGATCCTCAAGCTGGTCAAGGGCGACCCGCTGAAGGTTTCGGTGGGCACCGCGGTGCTGGCCCTGGTGGTGTCCCTGGACGGTGACGGCGCCACCACCTACATGATCTGCGTGGCCGCCATGCTGCCGCTGTACAGTCGCATCGGCATGAGCCCGCGGATCATGGCCGGGCTGATCATTCTCGCCGGCGGGGTGATGAACATGACCCCCTGGGGCGGCCCCACCGCCCGGGCCGCCAGCGCCCTGCACGTGGACCCCTCGGACATCTTCGTGCCGATGATCCCAGCGATGCTGGCCGGCGTGGTGGCGATCCTGGCGATCGCCTACCTGTACGGCAAACGTGAGCGTGCACGCCTGGGTGAACTGCACCTGGCGGGCGACGAGATCGACCACAGCGAAATCAGCGTCTCGCAATACCCCGACGCGCGTCGACCGAAGCTGATCTGGTTCAACGGAGCCCTGACCTTCGCCCTGATGTGCGCGCTGATCGCCGGACTGCTGCCGCTGCCGGTGCTGTTCATGGTGGCCTTCAGTATTGCCATGATCGTCAACTACCCCTGCCTGCAGCAGCAGAAGGACCGGGTCGCGGCCCACGCCGGCAGCGTGCTGGCGGTGGTCGGGCTGATCTTCGCCGCGGGTATCTTCACCGGCATCCTGTCGGGCACCGGCATGGTCGATGCCATGTCCAAGAGCCTGCTGGCGGTCATTCCGGAAGCACTGGGGCCGTACCTTGCGGTGATCACAGCGCTGGTGAGCATGCCGTTCACCTTCTTCATGTCCAACGATGCCTTCTACTACGGCGTGCTGCCGGTGCTGGCCGAAGCCGCCAGCCACTACGGCATCACCGCGGTGGAAATGGCCCGGGCGTCGATCGTCGGCCAACCGGTGCACCTGCTCAGCCCGCTGGTACCCTCGACCTATCTGTTGGTGGCCCTGGCCGGCATCGAGTTCGGCGACCATCAGCGCTTCACCCTCAAGTGGGCAGTGCTGGTCTGCCTGTGCATAATGTTCGCCGCTTTGCTGATGGGGATCTTTCCGCTGTTCAGCACGCTGTAAAGGCAATGATTCCCCGCCCGGGCCGGTTCCACGGCCCGGGCCATAACACTCGCGCAAAGGACTACACATGGAATGGCTGACCAACCCGGAAATCTGGGTTGCCTTCTTTACCCTGACTGCCCTGGAGATCGTCCTGGGCATCGACAACATCATCATGATCTCGATCCTGGTCAGCCGCATGCCCAAGCACATGCAGGCACGCACCCGGATCTTCGGTCTGGCGCTGGCCATGGTCACGCGGATTCTGTTGCTGCTGTCGATCACCTGGGTCATGCGCCTCACGGCCGACCTGTTCGTGGTCTTTGGCCAGGGCATTTCCGGGCGTGACCTGATCCTGTTCTTCGGCGGCCTGTTCCTGCTGTGGAAAAGCTCCCAGGAGATGTACCACGCCCTGGAAGGCGAGGACGAAACCCTGGACGAGCCCAAGGGCGCTGGCGGCAAGTTCCTCTACACCATCATCCAGATCGCGATCATCGACATCGTCTTCTCCCTGGATTCGGTGATCACCGCGGTGGGCATGGTTTCCCACGTGCCGGTGATGGTGGCGGCCATCATCGTCGCCGTGCTGGTGATGATGCTGGCGGCCGGGACCATCAGCGAGTTCATCGACAAGCACCCGTCGCTGAAGATGCTCGCGCTGTCGTTCCTGCTGGTGGTGGGTACGGTGCTGATCGCCGAAGCCTTCGACGTACACGTGCCAAAAGGCTACGTCTACTTCGCCATGGCCTTCTCCCTGGCGGTGGAAGCCATCAACATCAAGATGCGCACCGCCATCGCGAAGAAGAAAAAACAGCAGGATCCGGTGAAACTGCGCAAGGACGTTCCCGGTCAATAACCGCGAATCTGCGTAAGGAAAAAGGGGCTTTCGAGCCCCTTTTTCACGTCTGCAGCCGGTTGTTTTCATGACGGTTTTGTTTCAAACGCCGGTTGAGCTATGCGATGCTGGCGCCCCGTGCGTTAGCCAACTACAGCTTAGATACATAACCTAGAACCGCGCGCGACAACGTCCACTGGCCCCGCTTGGGGCTCTTCACCCCAGGGGGGCCGTCTCATGCTGACCCTGCTCAATCTGCTTTCCGCCGTGGCCTTGCTGATCTGGGGCACGCATATCGTCCGTACCGGCATCCTGCGGGTCTACGGCTCCAACCTGCGCCATGTGATCGGCCAGAACATGGCCCGGCGACCGCTGGCCTTCGTTGCCGGCATCCTGGTGACGGCCATGGTCCAGAGCAGCAACGCCACGGCGATGCTGGTGACCTCCTTTGTCGGCCAGGGCCTGATGGCCCTGACTCCGGCGCTGGCGACCATGCTCGGCGCCGATGTCGGCACCGCGCTGATGGCCCGGGTGCTGACCTTCGACCTGTCCTGGCTGTCGCCGCTGCTGATCTTCCTCGGGGTGATCTTCTTCCTCTCGCGCAAGCAGACCCGCGCCGGCCAGCTGGGCCGGGTCGGCATCGGCCTGGGGCTGATCATCCTGGCCCTGCAACTGATCGTCGAAGCCGCCGCGCCGATCACCCACGCCCAAGGGGTGAAGGTGCTGTTCGCCTCGCTGACCGGCGACATCCTTCTGGATGCCCTGATGGGCGCGGTATTTGCCATGGTGTCCTACTCCAGCCTGGCGGCAGTGCTGCTCACCGCCACCCTGGCCGGGGCCGGCGTCATCAGCCTGCCGGTGGCCATCGGCCTGGTGATCGGCGCCAACATCGGCAGCGGGGTGCTGGCCTTCCTCGGCACCAGCATGCAAAACGCCGCCGGTCGCCAGGTGGCCCTGGGCAGCCTGCTGTACAAGCTGATCGGCCTGCTGCTGATCATTCCGGTGCTCGACCCCCTGGCCCACTGGATGGACAGCCTGGACTTCAGCCCCCAGGAAGTGGTGATCGGTTTCCACCTGCTGTACAACACCGCGCGCTGCCTGTTGCTGCTGCCCAGTGTCGGCCCCATGGCCCGGCTCTGCAGCTGGCTGCTGCCGGAGCGGCCCCAGGACAACGGCCGCGCACGCCCACGGCACCTGGACCCGGCCGCCCTGGCCACCCCGAGCCTGGCCCTGGCCAACGCCGCCCGGGAAACCCTGCGCATCGGCGATCTGATCGACAACATGCTGGAAGCCATGCGCGATGTGCTGCGGGGCAAACAGACCGCCATCACCCAGGAGCTGCGTGCCCTGAGCGACGACGTCGAAGCGCTGTACAGCGCCATCAAGCTGTACCTGGCGCAAATGCCCCGGGAAGACCTCAGCGAGCAGGACAGCCGGCGCTGGGCGGAAATCATCGAACTGGCAATCAACCTCAAGCTGGCCAGCGACCTGATCGAGCGCATGCTGCGCAAGGTCCAGCAGCAAAAGACCTCGCAACGCCGCTCCTTCTCCGAAGTGGGCCTGGAGGAGCTGACCGGGCTGCACGCGCAACTGATCGCCAACCTGCGCCTGGGGCTCTCGGTGTTTCTCAGCGCCGACCCGGAAAGCGCCCGGCAACTGCTGCGGGAGAAGCGCCGCTTCCGCGCCCAGGAACGACGCCTGGCCCACGCCCACGTCAGCCGCCTGCAGCGCAAGATCGTGCAGAGCATCGAGACCAGCTCCCTGCACCTGGAGCTGATCGCCGACATGAAGCGTCTCAACTCACTGTTCTGCAGCAGCGCCTACGTGGTCTTGGAAACCTCGGACACCGGGGCGCTGGAAGTCGAGGACATGACTGACATCACCCATTCACCCTGAACGTCCAGAGTTATCTGAAGTCTCTAAAACTTACGCACGCCGTAAGGAAGCTTGTTATGCGTTGTCTGTTATTCGCCTGCCTGTTGCTGGGCAGTGCACAAGGGTGGGCCCTGGATCGTTTCCAGGTCGAAGGCTATACCCTGCCCAACGGCCTGCAGCTGCTGCTCAAGCCCGGTAGCGAACGCGGCCACGTGGCGATCCGCCTGGTGGTGGGGGTCGGCCTGGACGATTTCCCCTGTACCGACAAGGAGCTGCCGCACCTGTTGGAACACCTGCTGTTCAGTGGCATCGACGCCAGCGGCGAAGGCGGCCTGGAAGAACGCATGCAAGCCCTGGGCGGCGAGTGGAATGCCTACACCAGCAACGCCGATACCACTTTCGTCATCGAGGCCCCGGCGAGAAACCAGCGCAAGGTCCTCGACCTGCTGCTGTCGCTGCTGACCCGCACCCGCCTTGACGACCAAGCCGTGGCCGCCGCCAAGCAGGTGGTGGAGCGTGAAGACGGCGGCCATTACTCGCACCTGCAACGCTGGCTCGACCGCCAGGACCTGGGCCACAAGGCCGGCAACCAGCTGGCGGTGGAACTGGGGCTCAAATGCGCCGAGCGCGCCGAGGTCGGGCACCTGACCCTGGCCCAGCTGGAGCAGGTACGTAAGGACTGGTACGCGCCCAACAACATGACCCTGATCGTGGTTGGCGAACTGGATCGCCTGTTGCCGGCCTACCTGGAACGCACCTACGGCGCCCTGGTTCCGGTGGAGCCCAGCGAGCACCCCGACTTGCCGCAGATCCAGGGCACGGCCGCCGCCGAGCGCAACCTGATCCATGGCTGGGTAGGGCAGAGCGCACAGTTGCACTGGCTGTTTCCCGAACCCCTGCTGGAGCAGCAACACGACGAGACGTTCGACCTGCTCAAGGACTACCTGGACTGGGCGCTGTACCGCCAACTGCGCCTGGAGCACGAACTGTCCTACGGCCCCTGGAGCGATCGGGAGGTCTTCGGTGGGGTAGGGTTTCTCAGCCTCAACGCCGACCTGGAACGCGATGCGCTGCCCCAGGCCCGGCAGGTGGTCGAACAGCTCAAGGCGCGCCTGCTCAAGGACGGCCTCGACCCGGCCACCTTCGAGCGCCTGAAACAGGCCGCCATCGACCGCCAGGCCTGGGCGGTGCAAGGCAACAGCGCTCTGGCGGACTACTACTGGAGCGCCCTGGGAGATTTCGACAACGGCCGTTTCAGCGACCCGGCCAAGCGCCTGCGCGCCGTCAGCCTGGAACAGGCCAATCAGGCCCTGAGGCAACTGCTGCAACAGCCGGGCTACCTGCGCATCGAAAAGCCGCTGCTGGGCGACGAACAACTGCTGTGGCTGGGCGCGGGCCTGCTGGGCCTGATCGTCTGCGCCAGCCTCGGCGCCTACCTGTGGCACCGCCGGCGTCCCGCACCTGCGCCGTAGTAGCAACCCAGGCATTGGCCGCGCAGCTTGCGGCCGACGGCGCGGCGCGGCCGGCTGTGTGGCACGCCGCAGCCGGAGCCAGCTCCCTCGCCACGGGCAGCGGCCAACGGTATCCTGTCGCGGTTTTTTCCTGCCCAGACTGTGACCCCGCCCGATGCCTAACCTGACCCTCTATATTCAGCGCCTTCTGGAACTGATCAAGCGCTACCCGGGGGTCATTGCGCTCGGCGGTTTCATCTCCGGAGTCGGCAGTTTCATCCTGGTGGACCGACAGCAGAGCCTGGCCTCGTGGATCGCCGTGATCCTGCTGGTGAGCTGGGTCTGGCTGATGCTGGAAAACAGCCTGACCCAGCTGTTCACCAAGGTCTTCAAGCGCGAGATCCCGCAGCCGCTGCTGCGTTACGCCACGCAGATGATCCACCAGGAAAGCCTGTTCTTCGTCCTGCCGTTCTTCTTCATCACCACCAGTTGGAACAGCGGCCAGCTGGTGTTCACCGGCTTGCTGGGAGCGGCGGCGCTGATTTCCATCACCGACCCGCTGTACTACAAATGGCTGGCCCCGCGGCGCTGGCTGTTCCTCGCCCTGCACACCCTGACCCTGTTCGCCGCCTTGCTCACCGCGCTGCCGCTGATCCTGCACCTGACCACGGCCCAGAGTTTCAAGCTGGCCCTGGGCATCGCCATGCTCCTGTCCTTCCCGAGCCTGGCGTCGATCCTGCCGATCCGCAGCCTGCGCAGTGCCCTGGCGGTGCTGGGCATCACCCTGGCCATCGGCGGCACCGGCTGGCTGCTGCGCTCCTGGGTGCCGCCGGCCACCCTGTGGCTGACCGAGGACGCCATCAGCACCCAGCTTCAGGACCGCACGCCGGGGGACAGCCTGGAACAGGTCAGCAGCCGCCAGGTGCGCAGCGACGGCTTGTACGCCTACACCGCGATCAACGCGCCCCGGGGCCTGGACGAACGCATCTATCACGTCTGGCAGTTCAACGGCAGCGAAGTGGACCGCATCGCCCTGGACATCCACGGCGGGCGCAAGGAGGGCTACCGCGCCTGGTCCCACAAGCAGAACTTCCCGGCCAACCCGGCGGGCAACTGGCAGGTCCGGGTCATCACCGAGGACGGGCAGGTGATTGGCGTGCTGCGCTTCGAGATCACCGATCCAGATCAAGATGCGGCCAAGAGCGGCGAGGCAAAGTAACGGGGATCGTGCTATTACGTAGCACTGCGCAATCGCCCCACAAGCTCGGAGCTTATGAATACCCGCATGACGCCCGGCACCGCTCAACTGGACAACGCCCACTCTCCGGCGCAACTGCGCATCGGCGGCGACTGGACGCTGGCCCACTACAGCGACCTCAAGCGCCTCTGCCAGAGCCTCGACGGCCACTACGACAGCAGCACCCACATCGACCTCAATGGCCTGGGAGCCCTGGACACCGCCGGTGCCTCGCTGCTGGTGGAACTGCTGGGCTCCGAACGCCTGGGCCAGTCCGCTGAACACCCAGGCTGCACCCTGTCCAGCGCTGATCGCGCACTGCTGCACACGGTCTACAGCTCGCTCAACGACTTCTGCGTGCCGGTCAAGGAAGCGGAAATCTCGGTCAGCGTGCAACTGCTTTCGCGCATTGGCAGCGCGGTCTATACCGTCTGGCAGGACACCCTGAAGGTCCTGGGCTTTATCGGCCTGATCCTCGAAACCCTGGCCCGCGGCCTGCTGCGCCCCAAAAGCTGGCGCATCACCCCGGTGGTGGCGCACATCGAACAGACCGGCCTCGACGCCGCCCCCATCGTCGCCCTGCTGACCTTCCTGGTGGGGGCGGTGGTGGCCTTTCTCGGGGCCACGGTGCTGGCCAACTTCGGTGCCAGCATCTTTACCGTGGACCTGGTGGCGTTTTCCTTCCTGCGGGAATTCGGCGTGTTGCTGACCGCGATCCTCATGGCCGGGCGCACCGCCAGTGCCTTCACCGCGCAGATCGGCTCGATGAAGGCCAACGAAGAGATCGATGCGATCCGTACCCTGGGCCTGGACCCGATGGAGCTGCTGGTGTTGCCCCGGGTCCTGGCGTTGCTGGTGGCGCTGCCGATGCTGACCTTCCTGGCGATGCTCTCGGGGATCATTGGCGGCGCCGTGGTCTGTGCCCTGTCCCTGGATATCTCGCCGGCGATGTTCCTGTCGCTGCTGCATTCGGACATCGGCGTTAAGCACTTCCTGCTGGGCCTGGTGAAGGCGCCGATCTTCGCTTTCCTGATCGCCGCCATCGGCTGCCTGGAAGGCTTCAAGGTCAGCGGCAGCGCCGAGTCGGTGGGCGCCCACACCACCTCCAGCGTGGTGCAGTCGATCTTCGTGGTGATCGTCATCGACGCCGTGGCCGCGCTGTTCTTCATGGAGATGGGCTGGTGAGCCGCCCGCCACGCGCGCCTGCCAAGGCGGTGATCGAAGTGCGCGGCCTGTGCAACCGCTTCGGCAAGCAGAGCGTGCACGAGAACCTCGATCTGGACGTGTACCAGGGCGAGATCCTCGGCGTGGTCGGCGGCTCCGGCAGCGGCAAGTCGGTGCTGCTGCGCAGCATCGTCGGCCTGCGCCAGCCCAGCGAAGGCTCGGTGCGGGTCTTCGGCCAGGACCTGCCGAGCCTGCCGGAACAACAGCGCTCGCTAATCGAGCGGCGCTTCGGCGTGCTATTCCAGAAGGGCGCGCTGTTCACCTCGCTGACGGTGACCGAGAACGTCGCCCTGCCACTGATCGAGCATGCCGGGCTGTCTCGCGCCGACGCCGAACACCTGGCGGCGGTGAAACTGGCCCTGGCTGGGTTGCCACTGTCGGCGGCGGACAAATACCCGGCCTCGCTGTCCGGCGGCATGATCAAGCGTGCGGCCCTGGCCCGCGCCCTGGCCCTGGACCCGGACATCCTGTTTCTCGACGAACCCACCGCCGGCCTCGACCCGGTGGGCGCCGCCGCCTTCGACCAGTTGATCCTGACCCTGCGCGATGCCCTGGGCCTGAGCGTGTTCCTGGTCACCCACGACCTGGACACCCTCTACACCATCACCGACCGGGTGGCGGTGCTGGCGCAGAAAAAGGTGCTGGTGGCGGACGCCATCGATGTGGTTGCCGACACCCCGGACGAATGGATTCACCAGTACTTCCATGGCCCACGCGGCCGCGCGGCCTACCAGGCCGCTACACAGACCAACGAGGGATGACATGGAAACCCGAGCCCATCATGTACTGATCGGCCTGTTCACCGTGATCGTGGTGGCCGGCGCCCTGCTGTTCGGCCTGTGGCTGGCCAAGTCCAGCGTCGACAGCGCCTTCCAAGACTACCAGATCGTCTTCAACGAGGCGGTCAGCGGCCTGTCCAAGGGCAGTGCCGTGCAATACAGCGGGATCAAGGTCGGCGATGTGGTCAACCTGCGCCTGGATCCCAAGGACCCGCGCCGGGTGCTGGCGCAGATCCGCCTGGGCAGTGAAACGCCGATCAAGGAAGACACCCAGGCCAAGCTGGCCCTGACCGGCATCACCGGCACCTCGATCATCCAGCTCAGCGGTGGCACGCCGCAAAGCCCGCCGCTCAAGGGCAAGGATGGCCACCTGCCAACCATCATCGCCTCGCCGTCGCCCATCGCCCGCCTGCTGAACAACAGCAACGACCTGATGACCGGGGTCAACCTGCTGCTGCACAACGCCAACCGCATGTTCTCCCCGGACAACGTGGAACGGGTCAGCAACACCCTGGACAACCTGCAGAAAACCTCGGCCAGCATCGCCGGGCAACGTGATGACCTGCGCCAGCTGATGCAGCAACTGGGCACCATCAGCAAGCAGACCAGCGCCATGCTGGAACAGACCACTGCGCTGATGCGCAACGCCAACGGCCTGCTCAGCGACCAGGGGCAGCAGATGGTCGGCAGCGCAGCACTAGCCATGCGCAACCTGGAGCACAGCAGCGCCACCCTGAACAAGCTGCTGAGCGACAACCAGGACTCGCTGAACAACGGCATGCAGGGCCTCAATGGCCTGGCGCCAGCGGTGCGCGAGCTGCGTGAAACCCTGAGCTCGCTGCGAGCCATCACCCGCCGCCTGGAAGCCAACCCCGGCGGTTATCTGCTGGGTAACGAGAAAAACAAGGAGTTCACGCCATGAAGCGTGCCTGTCGCCTGTTTGCCCCCCTGGCCTTGAGTGCCGCCCTGGCCCTGACCGGCGCCTGCTCGATCCTGCCCAAGGGCGAGCCACTGGACGTCTATCGGCTGCCGGTGAACCAGGCTGGCGCCACGGCCCCGAGCCAGTCCCTGCCGTGGTCCTTGCAGCTGCTCAAGCCCCAGGCCAGCGACGCGCTGAACAGCGCGCGGATCGCGGTGCTGCCCCAGGGCAACCTGATCAGCAGCTACAAGGCTTCGCGCTGGAGCGACCCGGCGCCGATCCTGCTGCGCAACCGCCTGCTGGATGGTTTCCAGCGCGATGGCCGGGTGCAGCTGTTGAGCACCGACGACAGCAACCTGCAGACCGACCTGGCCCTGGGCGGCGACCTGCAAGCCTTCCAGACCGAATACCAGGGCAACAACGCCCAGGTGGTGATCCGCCTGGATGCGCGGCTGATTCGTGGCAATGACCAGAAGATCCTCGCCAGTCGACGCTTTGAAGTGCGCCAGCCGCTGGCTGAAACCGGAGTGCCGGCGGTGGTGACGGGATTTGGCCAGGCCAGCGATGCGCTGACCCGGCAGGTGGTGGATTGGGCGGTGGGGCAGGGCAATCGGGCGCTCAAGCATTGAGCGCCCATTCGCCGGCAAGCCGGCTCCTACGGATGGTGTAGGAGCCGGCTTGCCGGCCAAGGCTCGGTCAACTCAGCCAAAGAACCAGTAGCAAACCGCAATCGCCGCCACCACGCCGGCGAACTCCGCCAGCAAGGCACAGCCCACGGCGTGCCGCACCCGCTGGATACCCACCGCGCCGAAATACACCGCCAGCACATAGAAGGTGGTTTCGGTGCTGCCCTGGATGGTTGCCGCCACCAGCGCCGGGAAGCTGTCCACGCCCTGGGTCTTCATGGTTTCGATCAGCATCGCTCGCGCCGCACTGCCGGAGAACGGCTTGACCATGGCGGTGGGCAGGGCGCCGACGAAGCGCGTGTCCCAACCGGCCCAGGCCACCAGGTGGCGAATACCGTCAAGACCGAAGTCCAGCGCCCCGGAAGCGCGCAGCACGCCGATGGCGCAGAGCATGGCCACCAGGTACGGCAAGAGGTTCTTGGCAACCTCGAAGCCTTCCTTGGCGCCTTCGACAAAGGCCTCGTAGACCTTGACCTTGCGCAGCGCGCCGATCACCAGAAACAGCATGATCAGGCCAAACAGCGTGAGGTTGCCGAGGATCGACGACAGCGACGCCAGGGCGCTGGCCGACAGGGTCGCCAGCAAGGCCATGAAGGCGCCCAGGGCCAGGGCCCCGGGGATCAGGTAGGCCAGCACCACCGGGTCCCACAAGCGCAGGCGCTGCATCACCGTCACCGACAGCAGGCCCACCAGGGTCGAGGCACTGGTGGCCAGCAGAATCGGCAGGAACACCAGGGTCGGGTCGGCCGCGCCTTGCTGGGCGCGGTACATGAAGATGGTCACCGGCAGCAGGGTCAGGGACGAGGCATTGAGCACCAGGAACAGGATCTGCGCATTGCTGGCGGTGGTGGCGCTGGGATTGAGTTCCTGCAGCGCGCGCATGGCCTTGAGGCCGATCGGCGTGGCGGCGTTGTCCAGGCCCAGGCCGTTGGCGGCAAAATTCAGGGTGATCAGGCCCAGGGCCGGGTGACCGGGCGGCACCTCCGGCATCAGGCGCTTGAACAGCGGGCCCAGGACCTTGGCCAACCATTCGACAATGCCGGCCTTCTCGGCGATCCGCAGAAAGCCCAGCCACAGGGTCAGGGTGCCGAACAGCAGCACCATCACCTCGACCGACAGCTTGGCCATGGCGAAGATGCTTTCCACCATGGCGGCGAAGATTCCGGCGTTGCCGCCCACCAGCCACTGCGCCAGGGCGGACACGGTCGCGACGATAAAGAAGCCAAGCCACAGGCCATTGAGCATCGGTCATACCCCTCGAAAGATGCGGCGAATGATAGCGGGGCGGGCAGAAACGACAAACCCCGGATCAACCGGGGTCTGTCATCTGTAGGAGCCGGCTTGCCGGCGAAGGCGAGCGTCAGGCATGCGCAGGGCTTGGGGCCTCTTCGCTGGCAAGCCAGCTCCTACGCAGCAGGCGCTTAGCCCTTGGTGGTTTCGCCGGCTGGCAGCGGCTCTTTGCTGCGCCAGTGCGGCAGGGAGTTCCAGTAGCGCTGGCCCTTGGCGTCGTCGTACATGCCTTCCCAACGCGCGATGACCAGTACCGCCAGGGCGTTGCCGATCACGTTCAGGGCGGTACGCGCCATGTCCATCACCCGGTCGACACCGGCGATGAAGGCCAGGCCTTCCAGCGGAATGCCCACGCTGCCCAGGGTCGCCAGCAGCACCACGAAGGACACGCCCGGAACCCCGGCGATGCCTTTGGAGGTGACCATCAGGGTCAGCACCAGCAGCAGTTGCTGGCTGATGGACAGGTCGATGCCGTATAGCTGGGCGATGAAGATCGCCGCGATGGACTGGTACAGGGTCGAACCGTCGAGGTTGAAGGAGTAGCCGGTTGGCACCACGAAGCTGCAGATGGCTTTCGGCGCGCCGTAGGCTTCCATCTTCTCGATCACCCGCGGCAGCACGGTTTCCGAGCTGGCGGTGGAGTAGGCGAGCACCAGCTCATCCTTGAAGATGCGCATCAGCTTGAGCACCGAGAAGCCGAACAGGCGGGCAATCAGGCCGAGGATCACGAAGGCGAAGAAAGCGATGGCCACGTAGACCAGGATCACCAGCTTGGCCAACGGCAGCAGAGAGGCGAAACCGAAGTTGGCGACGGTCACCGAGATCAAGGCAAACACACCAATCGGCGCGTAGTTCATGATCATGTGGGTGACTTTGAACATGCTCTCGGAGACGCCCTGGAACATCTTCACCAGCGGCTCGCGCAGATCGGACTGCAGGCTCGACAGGCCCAGGCCGAACAGCACCGAGAAGAAAATGATCGGCAGCATCTCGCCACGGGCCATGGCCGCGAAGATGTTCGACGGAATCAGGTTGAGAATGGTCTCGATGAACGCGTGTTCATGCTGCACTTCGGCGGCGGTGGCCTGGTACTTGGAAATGTCCACGGTACCCAGGGTGCTCATGTCGATGCCCGCGCCCGGATGGAACAGGTTGGCCAGCAGCAGGCCGACGACGATGGCGATGGTGGTGACGATTTCGAAGTAGATGATGGTCTTCAGACCGATGCGGCCAAGTTTCTTGGCGTCGCCGACACCGGCAATGCCGACGATCAGCGAGGAGATGACGATCGGGATCACGATCATCTTGATCAAGCGGATAAAGATATCGCCCGCAGGTTGCAGGACGTTGCTGACCCACCAGGCTTTTTCAGCACTGAAATGATTGAGCAGCGCGCCAATCGCAATCCCCAGGACCAGACCAATGAGGATCTGCCAGGCGAGGCTTAATTTTGCCTTCTTCATATCATTACCCTTACTTCAGTTGGACTCGGGCTGATGCGCGAACTGGAACGCTCAATGGCGGAAAAGTTTGTGCATCGGCCCCCGTATAAGGTCATCCCGAGCGAGCATTTACAGCTCTGTGCGGGCGAAAAAAGGCGCAACTATTCCGATGCAAGGGGGGAACGTCTAATGCCGTAAACGCCTACCCTATGCCGAATCGGCATGAGTTTTTCCAAATAAAACGAGCGTCCCAACCGGTTCGAATACGACATTTCGGCAGGCATAAATGCCGTGAAACAGCCATTTCAGGCGGCGTGCAGGCATGTCTGGAAGGTCAGGAAAAGATCGTAAAAAACATGGGAATGTTCTGATTCGGTCGCCAGGAAACCCTGGGATTATTCCGCAAAGTTTCTCGATATACGGTCGCAGAGAAACACCCGGAAACGTTTGATCGGGGTCAAAGGAAGATTTTTTTCAGGATTCGCTTCGGTGTAGATGCAGCAACAGCTCTAGAACAGGTCTTTGCCCATTCAAGCACGCCGCAAGCCCTTCAAGTCGATGACGACTTGAGAGCTTGCGCCGCCGCTCTTTCCTGACCCGGCCCTTGCGGAGGTACTCCCTGTACCCCTAGGTCACTCCGATCATGCAAGCATCAGAACATCCCGGCCCCTTGGTCATGCACGCGCCTTCCTCGGGCGGTGCAAAGTCGAAAGCGCCGGGGCGGCCCTTTCGCCTGTCTGTTATGCAATATCGGCAATACCGGACTCAGTACCAGTTCGGATCCTTGCGCAATTGCTCTTGCAGCAAAGCCTGCATGCCTTCGTCCGGCTTACCGAGGAAACGGTAACTGGCATGCCGCGTCGGCGACTTGTCCGCGGGCAGGCCGGCCGGTACTTCGACCCACAAGGCATAGGCATGCTTCTTGTCGAAGCTGAAGGCAACGATCAGCCGCTGGTTCTGACAGCTCTGCGCGGTTTCGCACAGCGGTCCGACCAAGTACTGATCGCCCCCCTCGGTCACGGCGTTCATCTGTTGTGGAGCATCACCCGACAGGTTCATCACCCATTCGGGCAGTCGCTCCTCCTGATGCACGACCTTCTGCCAGGTTTCACGAAACTGCGGATCGGAACCCAGCAGCTGGTTGGCGCGGGCCTGGCCATCATTGTCCGCCGACGCCAGGGCGCTGACGCCCAGCAACAGCGCGGCGGCCAGGGTCTTCAACGAAGGACTCATGTTCAGCCTCGGCCACGACGGCCAAAGAAGAACGAAACGACGAACATCACCAGGAACACCACAAAGAGAATCTTGGCAATACCCGTGGCGGTGCCCGCGATACCACCGAAGCCCAGTACCGCAGCGACAATGGCAATGATCAGGAATGTGATTGCCCAGCTCAGCATGATGATTCTCCTTACTCTTCTATTAGTGATAGTGCCGGTGGAGCCGCCGGACGCCGCCTAATGCGGGCCGGCCCTTGGTGCCTAGAACACCCAGCGTTGCTGACGTGGCGCCTCAAGCGCCGGCTGCGCCTGATCGACGGCCATCAGTTGCACGGGCGTGGCGTCGTTGAGCTTGCTGCTCACCGAGCTGAAATGGGTCTGGGTGAAGTGATGGGCCGGCACCCGCGGGGCGGGCGCCTGACTGTCCTGCCAGCGCTGGTACTGTTGCCCGGCGATCAGAGTGACCAGCAACGCCAGACTGGCGAACAGACCTTGCTGAAGGTGCAGTGGCGCAATACGCAATTGGGCAAGACGTTGGCGATTCATCCTGAAACTCCTCCCACACTGGTGGCGATGTTGTTATGGAAGCCATGGCTCGTGCTTCGCTGATAGGAGGGTTATTGCAGTCTGCATGCCAGCTTTTCCGAAGGAAAAAATATCAATAAAATCAACGACTTAAATACAATCAAAAGAGCCGCCTGACACGCATCCTGCACGATGCACCCTGGCCGACCGTGCGAAATGCACGATCGACAGGGACCGCCTGGAGGGCTTTTTGATCTGAGGGGGAACTTTGCCGAGCGGCGGACAGCCTGATACAGACCCGTTGCATGCCAAGCATCTGTAAAACCCATTGAGTTTCAGTCGGTTAGCGATTTCGGCCGGAGATATCTAACCTGCATGCCGTGGAATCGATCAGAATCAACCTTGCAACTTGCCCGATTTATCTGGGACTAAATAAGACCATTCATTAAAGGAGCCTGGGAAATGGAGTCAGCGCCGGAGAATCAAGGCCGCATCCTGCTGGTGGATGACGAATCCGCCATCCTTCGCACCTTCCGTTACTGCCTGGAAGACGAAGGCTACACCGTGGCCACCGCCAACAGCGCAGCCCAGGCGGATGCGCTGCTGCAACGCCAGGTGTTCGACCTGTGCTTCCTCGACCTGCGCCTGGGCGAAGACAACGGCCTGGACGTGCTGGCCCAGATGCGCACCCAGGCGCCCTGGATGCGGGTGGTGATCGTCACCGCCCACTCCGCCGTGGATACCGCGGTGGACGCCATCCAGGCCGGTGCCGCCGATTACCTGGTCAAGCCCTGCAGCCCCGATCAACTGCGCCTGGCCACCGCCAAGCAACTGGAAGTGCGCCAGCTCTCGGCGCGCCTGGAAGCCCTGGAAGGTGAGGTGCGCAAGCCCAAGGACGGCCTGGACTCCCACAGCCCGGCGATGAAAGTGGTGCTGGAAACCGCGCGCCAGGTGGCCGGCACCGACGCCAACATTCTGATTCTCGGTGAGTCGGGCACCGGCAAGGGCGAACTGGCGCGGGCCATCCACGGCTGGAGCAAGCGGGCGAAGAAGTCCTGCGTGACCATCAACTGCCCATCCCTGACCGCCGAGCTGATGGAAAGCGAGCTGTTCGGCCACAGCCGCGGGGCCTTCACCGGAGCCAGCGAAAGCACCCTGGGCCGGGTCAATCAGGCCGACGGCGGCACCCTGTTCCTCGATGAGATCGGCGACTTTCCCCTGACCCTGCAACCCAAGCTGCTGCGCTTCATCCAGGACAAGGAATACGAACGCGTCGGCGACCCGGTGACTCGCCGGGCCGATGTGCGGATTCTTGCCGCCACCAACCTAAACCTTGAAGACATGGTGCGCGACGGGCGCTTTCGCGAAGACCTGCTGTACCGCCTGAACGTGATCACCCTGCACCTGCCGCCCCTGCGCGAACGCAGCGAAGACATCCTGACCCTGGCCGATCGCTTCCTCGCACGCTTCGTCAAAGAGTATTCGCGACCGGCCCGGGGCTTTTGCGACGAAGCCCGGGAAGCCCTGCTCAACTATCGCTGGCCGGGCAACATCCGCGAGCTGCGCAACGTGGTGGAACGGGCAAGCATCATCTGTCCCCAGGAACGGGTGGAGATCATCCACCTGGGCATGGCCGAGCAACCCACCAACAATGCCCCGCGGATCGGTGCCGCGCTGAGCCTGGACGAGCTGGAAAAGGCCCATATCGGCGCGGTCCTGGCCACCAGCGACACCCTGGACCAAGCGGCCAAGACCCTGGGCATCGACGCCTCGACCCTGTACCGCAAACGCAAACAGTACAACCTGTGAGCGCTCCCCCATGAAGTTAGCGATGAAACTGCGAACCCGGCTGTTTCTGAGCATCTCGGCCCTGATCACCGTCGCCCTGCTGGGGCTGGTGCTCGGGCTGGTCAGCGTGATGCAGATGGCCAGCACCCAGGAGTCGCTGATCCGCAACAACTTCATCACCCTGGACCTGGGGCTCAAGCTGCGCCAGACCCTGGGCGACCAGCTGATCATCATGCTCAGCAAGGAGCCCGATCGCGCGGCCCTGGAAGCCTCCAGGGAACACTACCTGGCATTGCTCGACCAAGGCATTGCCCAGGAACAGCAGAACCCGGGCCCCAGCCACTTTCAGCAGGCCCGCGATGACTACCTGAGTTTCTTCCAGGCCTTCGAGCGCATCAGCGGTTCCCCCGGGATCAGCGACAACCATGCGCTGACCGAGCGCTTCAATGCCTTGCGCAGCGGCCTGATCAACGAACACAAGAGCGCCCTGGACAACATCAGCCAGGTGGAGCGCCAGGCCCGTGAGCGCGCCCTGCTGGTGGCCGGCCTGCTGGGCCTGGTGGCCCTGGCGGTGCTGATCATCGGCTTCGTCACCGCTCACGCCATCGCCCAGCGCTTTGGCGGGCCGATCGAGGCCCTGGCCAAGGCCGCGGACAAGATCGGCCAAGGCAACTTCGACGTCACCCTGCCCATCTCGGCGGCGGCGGAGATGAACCTGCTGACCCGGCGTTTCGGCATCATGGCCGAGGCCTTGCGCCAGCATCAGGCAACCAATGTCGATGAACTGCTGGCCGGTCAGCAGCGCCTGCAGGCGGTGCTCGACAGCATCGACGACGGCTTGTTGATGATCGACCGCCAAGGCCGCCTGGAGCACCTCAATCCAGTGGCCCAGCGTCAGTTGGGCTGGGATCAGGAGCGCCTCGGCCAGGGCCTGGGCAGCGCCCTGCAACGCCCGGAGCTGGATGAGCAGCTGCAGCTGGTCCTGCGCGGCGGCACCCTGGAGCGGGCACCGGACGACCTGGATGTGGAGGTCGACGGCGAATCCCGCCTGCTGACCTACAGCCTGACCCCGGTGAGCCACACCCAGGGCCATATTCTCGGGGCGGTGATGGTGCTCCACGACGTCACCGAACAACGCGCCTTCGAGCGGGTGCGCAGCGAATTCGTGCTGCGCGCCTCTCACGAGCTGCGCACTCCGGTGACCGGCATGCACATGGCGTTCGGCCTGCTCCAGGAACGCCTGCACTTTGCCGAAGAGTCCCGGGAAACCGACCTGCTCAATACGGTCAACGAAGAAATGCAGCGCCTGATGCAATTGATCAATGACCTGCTGAACTTCTCGCGCTATCAGAACGGCCTGCAGAAGCTCACCCTTGCTCCCTGTCCCCTTGAAGAACTGCTGGAGCAGACTCTGGAACGCTTCCGCGAACAGGCACAGCGCCAGGCCATCAGCCTGCTGCTGGACCTGCAGGCGCCGCTGCCGCGCCTGCACGCCGACCGGCCACAGCTGGAACGGGTGCTGGACAACCTGATCGACAATGCCTTGCGCCATACCGCCAGCGGCGGCCAGATCCGCCTGCAGGCCCGGCGGCATGGTGAGCGGGTGATCATCAGCGTCGAGGACAACGGCGAGGGCATTGCCTACGGTCAGCAGGGCCGGATCTTCGAGCCCTTCGTCCAGGTCGGGCGCAAGAAAGGCGGCGCCGGGCTCGGGCTGGCGCTGTGCAAGGAAATCGTCCAGCTCCACGGCGGCCGCATGGGGGTCTACTCAAGGCCGGGACAAGGCACCCAGTTCTACCTGGCCTTGCCCCTGTAGGGCGTCAGGCTTCGTCATCCAGGCGCCGGGGCACCAGGCGCCGTCCCCGGGTAATCAGCTCGATGAACTGCAACGCGCTCAAGGCATGGGCGAACAGCCAGCCCTGGCCGTAGCTCACGCCTTCGCTGTTGAGCAGCGATGCCTGGTCTTCGAACTCTATGCCCTCGGCGATCACCTTGAGCTTCAGGGCATGGGCCATGCGGATGATGTGGGGCGCCACGCCACTGCTGGCAGCGTCATGACCCAGGGCGTCGATAAACGCCTTGTCGATCTTCAGGCAATCCACCGGCAGGCTTTGCAGGTAGGCCAGGCTGCAGTAGCCGGTGCCGAAATCATCGATCAGCACTTGATGCCCCACGTCCCGCAGCGCCTGCAGGTTGTCCCGCGCCACCACCACATCGATCAGGCCACGCTCGGTGACCTCGAAGGCGATCTGCCGCGCGGCCACCTTGTGCAAGGCCAGGAGCCGCGCCATGACCTGGCCGATGCGCGGCACCATGACATCGCAGGCCGCCAGGTTGACCGAGATGTACAGCTGCGGGTTGGCCCGCAATACGTGTCCCAGTTGTTCCAGCAGGCGCTGCAGGACGAAGTCGGTGATCTGGCGGATCTGCCCGGTGTTTTCCGCCAGCGGAATGAACAGGTCGGGGCTGGTCAGGGTGCCATCCGGACGGCGCCAGCGCAGCAAGGCTTCGGCCCCGACACACACCCGGCTGCTGAGGTCGAAGATCGGCTGGTACAGCACCTGCAACTCGCCACGGCGCAGAGCTCCTTGGAGCTCCGCCCCCAGGGATTGGCGCTGGCGCGCCAGCTGATACACCAGGCCACCGATACACAGCGCCAGCACCAGGCTGATCGGCAACAGCCACCACCAGCCGTCGAGCATCTCCGCCTGCATGCTGGCCCGGGGCGTGATCAGCACCAGCTGGTACTCGGGATTCTGGGTCGGCATGCGATAGATCAGCAGGTCCGGGGTGACCTGCAGCGGCCCGTCGCGAGCGGCGCGCCAAGGCTCCACCGGCGGCCAGGCACGGGCCTGACCCAATACCGGAATGGCCCGGGCGCCATGCTCGACCACCACCATCAGGCTGCCACCGGCCGGCAGGTCCACCACATCGGTCAGGTGCCCGCGGGAGGTGGCCACGCGAAAATTGCCTCGGCCCAGCATCAGCGCGGCCAGGTTTTCATTGGGCTGGGCAGAGGTGTTGAGCCAGTAGCTGTAGGTCGGCCCGCGGATATCCGGGGCCCTGAGCGAGGGCACGAGGTTCTGCCGCGGCGAGTTGGAGCACGTCTGGGTGGCATCCATGTAGGCCGCTTCATAGATGAAGCGGTAGCTGAAGCTGACCTGCTGCAGGGCGCTGATCAGCTCGGCGCTGCACTCGCGCAGCGGCTGGGCTTCGAGCACGTCCAGACCTTCACGCAGTTGCCCGAACAGTTGCTCCAGGCGCTCCAGAAAGCGCTTGCCCTGGGCATTCATCTGCTCGCTCTCCCGTTGCTGGACCTCATGCATGGCCACCCCGGCGCTGCCGAGCAGCAACAGCGCCGCGCTCAGCACAGCCGTCAGCGTCGCCAGCAACCAGGGGCGATAGAACCAGGTACGGGTGGGCTCACGAGGAACAGGCATCGTGGAGGATCCGAGGGATACCAATGAGTTATAGCAACTGATTGGGTATTCGGCCCGGACCGTCCGGCGGCGTCATTATTTTGTCTGATTGAGGACCTGCAGCATCGCTGCACTTTCGGCATCCGGGATGCCGTCGAAACGACCCGGACGATAGTGCATCTGGAAGGCCGCCAGCACGTGCCGGGTGGCTTGATCCAGCTCGCCGGTCTGCGGGGTGGCGTAGCCCAATTGCGCCAGTTGCTGCTGGAACCAACTGATGCTCGGCAGGCTCACCGCGAAGTACGCCTGCTGACGGGCCACCGCCTGGGCATTGGGCCACAGCCCCAGGCCGGCGTCGGCCAGGCGCTTCCAGGGAAACAGCGGACCCGGATCGAGCTTGCGCGACGGCGCGATGTCGCTGTGGCCGATGATGTGGCGCGGGGAGATGTTGTTGCGCTTGCTGATGTCTTTGAGCAGCACGATCAGATTCTCGATCTGCGCCTCGCTGTAGGGATACCAGAGCCGTCCGTTGGGACCGTCGCGAAAGCCCGGGTTGACGATCTCGATGCCGATCGAGCTGGAGTTGAGCCAGGTACGCCCCTGCCACTGGCTTTCACCGGCGTGCCAGGCACGGTACTGCTCGTCCACCAGCTTGTAGATGGTGGCCGACTTGTCGTCGCCGATCAGGTAGTGGCTGCTGACCTGGCCCCGCGTCAGCAGCGCCAGGGAACGCTCCAGGGACGCCGAGGTGTAGTGAACGATGATGAACTGGGCGCGCTGATCGTAATTCACCGAGGGGTGGCTGGTGTCGATACGCGGACCGCTGGCACAGCCGGCCAGGACCAGGACCAGGAGCAAGAAGGCAAGAGCAAGGCGTTTCATGGCAGAGGGCAATACGCTGCAGACAAAGAATGCAACAGTGTAACGTACTGCCCGCGCCGCCACGGGCAAAAACCGTGGTTTGAGACAGGAATCGGCCTGCGCCTCAGCCTGCCTCCACCCGGTTGCGACCAGCGTCCTTGGCCCGATACAGCGCCTGATCGGCCCGTTTGATCACCAGTTCGCTGCGATCACCGGGCTTGAACGCACTCAGGCCGACGGACACGGTGATGGTCACCGGCTCCCCCTTGAAATGAAACGGGCAAGCCTCAACGGCGGCCCGCAGCGCTTCCACTATTCGCGTGCCGACCGGCCAGGGAGTGTTGGGCAACAGCAGAACGAACTCCTCGCCACCGAAGCGGGCGATGAAATCGCTGCCCCGCAGGCGCTTGCGCAGCACGTTGGCGATGATCTTCAACACCTTGTCTCCGGCCAGATGGCCGTAGTTGTCGTTGATCCGCTTGAAGTGATCGAGATCGAGCATGGCCAGCAGCAGGCTGTTGCCATGTTGCTGCCATTGGCCGATCTCATGCTCCAGGCGCTCGCTCCAGGCCGCGCGGTTGGGCAAGCCGGTCAACGGGTCGATCAGCGCCTTCTGCCGCTGTTCTTCCAGGTGTTCACGGTAGCCCTGGGCTTCCTGCTCCATGCTCGACACACGTTCTGCCAGGCTTTGCAGGCGGGCGGCCACTTCCTTCTCGCGCTCGTCGCGCTGCTTCTGGTGCTGGTCCATGGTGCCCAGCAGACCTTCCAGATGACTTTCCAGCACCTGCTTGAGGTCATCCAGGTCCGCCGCTTCCTGCACGCTGCTTTGCAGGCCATCGACCTGTTGGCGAATCTGCGTGTCCATGGCCCGCGCCGCCGAGCTGCTGTCGGCATGGCCGTCGCTGGCCGCCTGCAGATTGCTCTGGAAGGCTTCCAGACGCTCATTGAGCTGCTTGAGGTAGGCCTCGAACTCATGCTGACCCGAATCGGTGATCGCCAGCATCAATACCGCCAGATCATCGAGGATCGGCAGCAATTCATACCAGTTCAACCCATGCTGCAGACGATCGCGCATGGCTTCGGCCTGGGGCCGATGGCGCTCCGGCAGGCTCAGGTCATCGAGCAGCCCCAGCAGGGTGTGCTCGATATGCTTGGCCACCGAGCTATAGGAAGGCTCGGGGGAGTCCGGCAGGGCGTAGAGCACATCGTGCTCGGACTGCTCCGGATCGATGGCGGCCAGGGCCTCGGCCATGACCGGCGGCAGGGGCAGGCTGTCGAGCAGCACGGCCGGGGAAACCGCAGGCTGGGGCAGCAGCTCATCGGGGTTGGGCGCGGCCGGCTCGCTCTGAGGTTCGATAGGCGCCTCTGCCGGCGACGCGGCGAGGGCGACCGGAGCGGCTTCAACGGATGCCGGCGCCTGAACCTGGACCGCCAGCTCGACTGCAACGGGCGCTTGCTTCTCGACCTGGGACGCGGGCTCCTGCGGCTGTTCCTGCGCCAGGACAGGGGGCACGAACGCCACCACTGAAGGAAGGGCCGAGGCGACGACCGCCTCGGCCTCAATCTTGGCCGGCGCGGCGGACGCAGGCTCTGCCAGCACGCTCGCCTCGGGCTCGGCCGGGGCCGCTGCCAAGGGTGCCGAAGGAGGGGCGGCGACTTCCGGCACGTCCGTGCTCGGGGTCTGGTAATGCTCGCGAACCGCTGCCACCGGTTCTGCGGCTGCCTCGGCCGAAGGCGGGGATTGCACGCTGGCAGCGGGAACAGGCGCCGCGGGCGGGGCCGCTTCGGCCTGGGGAGCTTCACCGGTGTCTCGTCCCCCGAACAGACGCTGCAGCAGGCTCGGACGATCTGGCTCAGCCGGGGTTTCCAGCTGGCTCAGGGCCTTGCCCTGGAGGCTGCTCAGTTCCCCCAGTAACAAGGGAATCTCCCGCGCCTGAGTGACACGCCCATCCAGCTGCTTGGCGAAGACCTTCAATGGGCGACGGACTTCCCGGGGCAGGGGCAGGGACTGCAATTGGGTCACCAGCGCCGTCAAGGCGCTGCTCATCTGCTCGACCCGGGTTTCACGCCGTTGCTCGGAATCCAGCACGGCCTTTTCCAGGCGCGGCAGCAGCGCTGCCAGCGCGGCGTCCATGTCGTCGGTGCGCACCACCTCGCGCATTTCCTTCATGCACTGGTCGACCGCACGGTCGGTGCCTTCCGCAGCCAGGGTGCTGCGCACCAGGCCGCGACGCAGCAAGTCCAGGCGAGCGGCCCAACGGCGCTCGAGCTTTTCCTGCTGTTCGATACTTTTGAGGTACTTCTCTTTCCAGCGCTGGGCGTCGTCGCTCATTCATCGGTTCCGCAAGGTGCAGGACTCAACGCGGGCAATGCATCGGCCGTGAGCGAACCCGGCAGACGAATCTCTACCGCGACCGGCAGGTGATCGGATATGGGTTGGGCCAGGACTTCGACACGCTCCAGGGTCAGGCTGGGGCTGAGCAGGATGTGGTCCAGGCAGCGTTGCGGACGCCAGCTGGGGAAGGTCGCCTGCAATTGCGGCGCCAACAGGCTGAGGTCGCGTAAAGGGGAGCGCTCCAGCAGATCGCTGGCGTGGGTGTTCATGTCCCCCATCAGCACCTGATGTTTGTAGCCGCCGATCAACTCGCGGATATACGCCAGTTGCCGGGTTCGGACCCGGGCACCCAGTGCCAGGTGCATCATCACCACCACCAGCGCTTCGGGGCCTTCCCCAAAACGCAGGAGGATCGCACCGCGCCCCTTGGGACCGGGCAGCGGGTGGTCTTCAATGGCCCAGGGACGCAAGCGGCTGAGCACGCCATTGCTGTGCTGTGCCAGGCGTCCAAGGTTGCGATTGAGCTGTTGATACCAGTAGGGGAAGGCGCCCAGCTGAGCCAGGTGCTCCACTTGATTGACGTAGCCCGAACGCAGGCTGCCGCCATCGGCTTCCTGCAGGGCTACCAGGTCGAAATCCCCCAGCAGGTTGCCGATCTTCTGCAGGTTTTCGGCACGCCCGTGGTGAGGCAGCAGGTGCTGCCAGCCACGCGTCAGGTAATGGCGATAGCGCTCGGTGCTGATACCGACCTGGATATTGAAACTGAGCAAGCGCAGGCGACTGTCCGCTGGCAGGCCGCTCGACGCCAAATGGTGTTCGTTGACCTGCGGATCATGCAGGCCAACGATGCGTTCCGAGCCCCAGCGCGGCATGGCGGCGGCGCTTACTTGGCTGCGCGCTCTTTGGCGATCAGCTGGTCGGCCACGCTCAGCGCGCCTTCAGGACCACCAGCGGTGCCCAGGTCGAAACGGTACTTGCCGTTGACCACCATGGTCGGTACGCCGGTGATCTGATAGGCCTGGGCCTTCTTCTTGGCGTCCTCGACCTTGCCTTTGACGGCGAAGGAGTTGTAGGTGCTCAGGAACTTGTCCTTGTCGACGCCTTCGGCTGCCAGGAACTCGGCCATTTCCTCTGGAGTGGCGAGTTTCTTGCCGTTGTGGATGGCTTCGAATACGGCTTTGTGAACCTTGTGTTCGACGCCCATGGCCTCCAGGGTGATGAACAGCTGGCCATGAACGTTCCAGATACCGCCAAACATGGCGGGAATGCGCACGAAGTTGACGTCGGCCGGGAGTTTTTCAACCCAGGGATTGATGGTCGGCTCGAAGGCGTAGCAGTGTGGGCAGCCATACCAGAACAGCTCTACGACCTCGATCTTGCCAGGCACGGCAACCGGAACGGCGCTGCTCAGCTCGACGTAGGTTTTACCGGCTTCAAGCGGCTCGGCAGCTTGAGCGGTCACGCCAAAGAGGCTGGCGGTGACGAGAGCGGCGCTGAGAATCAGATTACGCATGCTTTACTCCTGGACAATTTTGGCGCCTCGCGCGACCTGAATTCAGACAGATCATGGCGGGCTTGAGTTCGCTAGTGTAGCGGCAGACGCCATAAAAAAGGGCGGCCTGAGCCACCCTTTATGCTTGCACCGTCAGATTAATCGATCATTAACGTTGCCGCGGCTCAACAGCCTCGGCAACTTGATCGAGCCGGCTTAGTGCAGGCCCTGAATATAGCTGGACACCGCTTCGATGTCTTTGTTGCTCAACTTGGCGGCGATGCTGCGCATGACCATGGTGTCGCCGTCGTTGGTACGGTTGCCTTCGCGGAAGTCGGTCAACTGCTTGGCGACATACTGCGCATGCTGGCCACCCAGATGAGGGAAGCCGGCCGCTGCGTTACCTGCGCCATTAGGCGAGTGGCAGCCGGTGCAAGCTGGCATGCCCTGATCGAGCTTGCCGCCGCGGAACAGTTCTTCGCCGCGGGCCACGACCTTGGGATCGGCGGCACCGACGCTGCCTTTCTGGCTGGCGAAGTAAGCGGCGATGTCGGCCAGGTCCTGATCGCTCAGGTTGGTCAGCAGACCGGTCATTTCCAGCACTTGCCGCTTGCCGGACTTGATATCGTGCAACTGCTTGTCCAGGTACTTTTCCCCCTGACCGGCCAGCTTGGGAAAGTTTGGCGCCATGCTGTTCCCATCAGGGCCGTGGCATGCACCACAGACTGCGGCTTTCGCCTGACCGGCAGCAGCGTCGCCTGCGGCATGGGCTACACCTGTGATGCCCAAGGTCAACAGCAGACTCACGAGTAATTTGTTCATCAGCTAATCCAACTACGGCTAAGGGTTAAGAGTTATGGACCGGGATCACTCGCTCATCCAGTGGATGATGGCTCGGTAATCCTCGGCACTGCAGTCCATGCACAAACCACGCGGCGGCATCGCCTTGAAACCCTGGGTCACGTGTTGCACCAGCGTCTCCATACCTTGCGCCAACCTCGGCGCCCAAGCTTCCTGGTCGCCCTTGCGGGGCGCCGTGGGTAGTTGGCCGGAATGACAAGCCCCACAAACACGGTTGTACACAGCTTCCGGATCCTGTGTAGCCTGAGCGCTGTAAAGCGGCATCAAGACACCGGCAGCTAGCAGCCATTTCGTCATAAAACGACCTTTTCAGGGTTGAGAGCGTGCTGCGTTCTGGTGCGCAGTCAAGGTTTATCGCTCTCGTGTACTTCATCCTACGCTGGGACAAAGCGCACACAAAATCTGCGGCATTATATACTGGCGCTACTGAAACGGAAACGACACCGCTCGCCGCGTCCACTCTCGGCATCGCACTTATCTCGGAAATCCCATGCAACTCAAGAACCCCATCCTCGGTCTGTGCCAACAGGCTACGTTCATGCTCAGCGCCGCCAAAGTCGACCAATGCCCAGACGATGCCGGCTTTGAAGTGGCCTTCGCCGGGCGCTCCAACGCCGGTAAATCCAGCGCCCTGAACACCCTGACCCATGCCAGCCTGGCACGCACCTCGAAAACCCCGGGGCGCACGCAGTTGTTGAACTTCTTCAAGCTAGACGACGATCGCCGTCTGGTCGACCTGCCGGGCTACGGCTACGCCAAGGTGCCGATCCCCCTGAAGCAGCACTGGCAGCGCCACCTGGAAGCCTATCTGGGCAGCCGCGAGAGCCTAAAAGGCCTGATCCTGATGATGGACATCCGGCATCCCATGACCGATTTCGACCTGCTGATGCTGGACTGGGCCGTGGCCAGCGGCATGCCGATGCACATCCTGCTGACCAAGGCCGACAAGCTGACCTATGGCGCGGCCAAGAACACCTTGCTCAAGGTCCAGTCGCAAATCCGCAAGGGCTGGGGCGAAGCGGTCACCATCCAACTGTTCTCGGCCCCCAAGCGCATGGGCCTGGAAGAGGCCTACACGGTATTGGCCGGCTGGATGGAACTGGCCGACAAAGGCGCCGAAACCGAGGCCTGAGAGACGTAGGGAAAATTGCCTGGGGGATGATCAGGCAAGGCAAAAGCGCGGTGCGAAAGCGGAGTTTACTGGCTGTAAATGAGCATTTCGCGCCGCGCTTTTAACGCAGCATGGTCATTTCCCAGGCAATTTTCAGGCAAAAAAAACCCCGGACTTCGTATGGGGAGGGGGAAGTTCGGGGTTCAAGTTCTAGACCGCTAGGGCGGGGTCCAGATATCTGCCAACACTTAACACAACATAGGAGCATCGAAGGGCTTCACCAGCCATTCAGTAACTCTGAGTGGGCTTTCACTGTATTAGTTCCAGCGGGTTGCAAAAACTATTGGCAATAATCGATGAAATTTTCCGCGCTAATAGCCATTCGCCAGTTTTTACCGCGACACTATGCCGCGGCAAAAACCACTGAAAAGTGCCCTTAATGGGCCTCATCCCAGTTATTTCCCACCCCGACTTCCACCAATAACGGCACATCCAGGGTCGCGGCACCGCTCATGTAGCCACGAATCTCTTCGCGCACCTGGTCCACCAGGTCTTCCCGCACTTCCAGCACCAGTTCGTCGTGCACCTGAAGAATGACCCGAGCATCCAGCTGCGAAGACTCCAGCCAGTTGTCCACCGCCACCATGGCTTTCTTGATGATGTCCGCCGCCGTGCCCTGCATCGGCGCGTTGATCGCCGTGCGCTCGGCACCGGCACGCTCCTGCGGCTTGTTGGAGTTGATCTCCGGCAAGTACAGCCGACGCCCGAAGATAGTCTCGACATAGCCCTGGTCCGCCGCCTGGGCACGGGTCCGATCCATGTATTCGCGAACCCCCGGATAGCGGGCGAAATAGGTATCGATATAGGCCTTGGCCTGTTTGGTATCGACACCAATGTCCTTGCCCAGCTTCTGCGCGCCCATGCCATAGATCAGGCCGAAGTTGATGGCCTTGGCGCTGCGACGCTGATCGGACGTCACATCCTTGAGCTCCACCTTGAACACTTCGGCCGCAGTGGCGGTGTGCACATCCAGGTTGTTGCGGAAGGCATTGAGCAGGCCTTCGTCCCGGGACAGGTGCGCCATGATCCGCAGCTCGATCTGCGAATAGTCCGCCGCCAGCAGCTTGTAGCCGGGCGGTGCGATAAAGGCCTGGCGAATGCGCCGGCCCTCGGCGGTACGCACGGGAATGTTCTGCAGGTTCGGATCGCTGGAGGACAACCGGCCGGTAGAAGCCACCGCCTGATGATAGGAGGTGTGGATGCGCCCGGTACGCGGATTGATCTGCTCCGGCAGACGATCGGTGTAGGTGCTTTTCAGCTTGCTCATGGAGCGGTACTGCATCAGCACCCGCGGCAGCGGATAGTCGTCTTCGGCGAGCTTGGCCAACACC
Organism: Pseudomonas sp. 3MA1; assembly: GCF_029237275.1. NCBI lineage: Bacteria > Pseudomonadati > Pseudomonadota > Gammaproteobacteria > Pseudomonadales > Pseudomonadaceae > Pseudomonas > Pseudomonas sp. 3MA1. The sequence goes on from NZ_JAACFX010000002.1 coordinate 42,059, forward strand.
TCTTCAGCCGTGGAAGGCTGGCCCTTGGCAGTCTTTTTCAGCACCGGCAGGCCAAGCTTGTCGTAGAGAATGGACCCCAGTTGCTTGGGCGACCCCAGGTTGAACTCCTCACCGGCGATCTCGAAGGCTTCGCGCTCCAGGGCCACCATCTTGTCCCCCAGCTCGATGCTCTGCACGCCTAGAAGCTTGTCATCCACCAGCGCGCCCTGGCGCTCGATGCGTGCCAGGACCGGCACCAGCGGCATCTCGATATCGGTGAGCACGCTGGCCAGACTCGGGATGGCAGTCAGTTTTTCGAAGAGCGCCTGATGCAGGCGCAGGGTGATATCGGCATCTTCCGCGGCGTATGGACCGGCCTGTTCCAGCGGAATCTGGTCGAAGGTCAGCTGCTTGGCACCCTTGCCGGCGATGTCCTGGAAGCTCACGGTGGTGTGATCCAGGTACTTCTGCGCGAGGCTGTCCATGTCATGGCGAGTGGCGGTGGAGTTGAGCACGTAGGATTCGAGCATGGTGTCGAATGCGATGCCGCGCACGGTGATGCCATTGGCCTGGTCACCGCCAATCGCGCAATTGGCCAGGATGTTCATGTCGAACTTGGCGTGCTGACCGACCTTGAGCAGCTTGGGATCTTCCAGCAACGGCTTCAGGGCCAGCAGCACGGTGTCGCGGTCCAACTGCTCCGGCGCGCCCAGGTAGGAATGGGTCAACGGGATGTAAGCCGCTTCCCCGGCCTTGACCGCAAACGACAGCCCCACCAGCTGCGCCTGCTGGGCATCGATGCCGGTGGTCTCGGTATCGAAGGCAATCAGCTTGGCGTTCTTCAGCTTCTCCAGCCAGACGGCAAAACGCTCCTGGTCGAGGATGGTTTCGTACTGCAGCTCAAGCGGTGCCTGTTCGGCGGCTGGCGGTTGCGGCGCAGCGGCCGGCGCCGTCTGGGCACCACTGAGCTCGACGCGTTTGGCGTCGCGCTGCAACTCATCAAGCCAGCTCTTGAATTCCAGCAGGCTGTAGAGCTCCATCAGCTTCTCGCGATCCGGCTCGCCCAGGTGCAGGTCGTCGAGCCCGATATCCAGTGGCACGTCCACCTTGATGGTTGCCAGCTGATAGGAGAGGAAGGCCATTTCCTTGTGTTCTTCGAGCTTGGCCGGCAGGGTCTTGGCCCCGCGAATCGGCAGGGTCGGCACGATATCGAGCTGCTCGTACAGTTCCTTGAGCCCGCCATTGACCCCCACCAGCAGCCCGGAAGCGGTCTTCGGACCAATGCCCGGCACCCCAGGGATGTTGTCGGAAGAGTCGCCCATCAACGCCAGGTAATCGATGATCTGCTCGGGAGCGACACCGAATTTCTCCTTCACGCCCTCCACATCCATGCTGCTACCGGACATGGTGTTGACCAGGGTAATGTGCCCATCCACCAACTGGGCCATGTCCTTGTCGCCGGTGGAGATCACCACCGGACGATCCGCCGCCGCGCTGCTGCGGGCCAGGGTGCCGATCACGTCGTCGGCCTCGACCCCTTCCACACACAGCAACGGGAAACCCAGGGCGATCACACTGGCGTGCAAGGGCTCGATCTGCACCCGCATATCGTCGGGCATGCTCGGACGGTTGGCCTTGTACTCGGCATACATGTCATCGCGGAAGGTCCCGCCCTTGGCGTCGAAGACCACGGCGAACGGGCTGTCCGGGTACTGCTTGCGCAGACTCTTGAGCATGTTCAGCACGCCCTTGACCGCGCCCGTGGGCAGGCCTTTGGAAGTGGTCAAAGGTGGCAACGCATGAAACGCGCGGTACAGATAAGAAGAACCGTCCACCAGGACGAGGGGGGCTTGGCTCATGAGCGGGATCAACCTTTTCGGCGGGTCCGGCGCTAGAATAGCGGGACCGTTGACGACAAAGGGACAAGGTTATCATGCGCACACTAAATCGCTTGCTGCTGGCCGGCTTGATTGCAATCGCTCCAATGGCCGTGATCGCCGCAGAAGATGCGCCGTCAGCGGACCCGCAAGTCACCATTCGCACGGAAGGCGACAAGACCATCCAGGAATACCGGCAAAATGGCTTTCTGTATGCCATCAAGGTCACGCCCAAGGGCGGCAAGCCCTACTTCCTGGTACGCGCTGATGGCTCCGACGGTAACTTCATCCGTTCGGATCAGCCCGATATGCTGATCCCTGCGTGGAAAATCTTTGAGTGGTAAGCCACTCCGACTTCAACTCAATGGCGCTGGCTCAATAGCGGCGCCCGTACTGGCAGTTTTTAACCATGTCTGTGTTCACCCCCCTGGCTCGGCCCGAGCTGGAAACCTTTCTCGCCCCGTATGGGCTCGGCCGCCTGCTTGACTTCCAGGGGATCGCCGCTGGTAGCGAAAACACCAACTTCTTCATCAGCCTGGAACAGGGCGAGTTCGTCCTGACCCTGGTGGAACGCGGCCCGGTCCAGGAAATGCCGTTCTTCATCGAACTGCTGGACGTGCTGCACCGGGCCGACCTGCCGGTGCCGTATGCCCTGCGCACCCGCGACGGCGTCGCCCTGCGCGAGCTGGCGGGCAAGCCGGCGCTGCTGCAACCGCGCCTGGCGGGCAAGCACATCAAGCAAGCCAACGCCCAGCATTGCGCCCAGGTCGGTGAGTTGCTCGGGCACCTGCACGTGGCCACCAAGGACAACATGATCAAGCGCAAGACCGATCGTGGCCTGGACTGGATGCAGGAAGAGGGCGCGCAACTGCTGTCGCACCTGGATGCTGCCGCTCAAGACCTGCTGCAGCGAGCGCTGGATGAAATCGTCACACAGAAGGCGCGGATCCTGGCCCTGCCCAGGGCCAACATCCACGCCGATCTGTTTCGCGACAACGCCATGTTCGAAGGCACCCACCTGACCGGCCTGATCGACTTCTACAACGCCTGTTCGGGACCGATGCTCTACGACGTGGCCATTGCCCTGAACGACTGGTGCTCCGACGCCGAAGGCCTGATCGACGGCCAGCGGGCCCGGGCCCTGCTCGGCGCCTACGCCACCCTGCGGCCCTTCACTGCCGCCGAGGCCGAACTCTGGCCGACCATGCTGCGGGTGGCCTGCGTGCGCTTCTGGCTGTCACGGCTGATTGCCGCCGAGAGCTTCGCCGGGCAGGACGTGCTGATTCACGATCCGATGGAGTTCCAGCAGCGCCTGGCACAGCGGCAACAGATCAGCATCGCGCTGCCGTTCGCCCTGTAAACGCTTCGCGGGCCAGCCCGCTCCTACAGAGCGCACCTGTAGGAGCGGGCTGGCCCGCGAAAGACACCCCGCAACAATCCCTGCTTAAAGCTGCTCCAGACAGCCCGCCAGATCATTGCCCAACTTCTCCAGCACCTGCTCATAACCTTGGGCAGTAGCCGGTGTGTACCCACCCAACGCATCCAGCTCCGCCAGCTTCACCGGCAGGCCGGCGACCAGGGTTTCCGCCAACCGCGGACGCAAGGGCGGCTCGCTGAACACGCAAGTCTTGCCCACCTGCTGCAAGCGTGCGCGCATGGCGGCGACATGCTGGGCCCCCGGCTGGACTTCCGCCGCAACGCTGAAGACTCCGGTGTGCTTGAGGCCATAGGCGTCTTCGAAGTAGTCGAAGGCTTCGTGGAAGACGAAGTAAGGCTTGCCGGCGATGCCCGCCAGACGGGTTTTCAAGCGGGTGTCCAGGGCGTCCAGACGCTCATTGAAGGCTTTCAGGTTGCTCTGGTAGCGAGCGGCATTGGCCGGGTCGGCGGCGCTCAGGTCGGCAGTCATGCGGGCGGCGATCACCCGAGCGTTGACCGGCGACAGCCACAGGTGCGCATCCAGGGTGCCGGGGCGATGATCATGGTCATGCTCGTCGGCATCTTCGCCATGAGAATGGCTATCTTCGGCGAAATGACGCAGTTTCATGCCCGGCAACTCCTGCACTGCCACCGACGGCAGGCTGCGGCCCTTGAGCACCCGCGGCAGGAAACCTTCCATGTCCGGGCCGATCCAGTACAGCAGGTCGACGCTCTGCACCTTGCGCACGTCCGAAGGGCGCAGCGCATAGTTGTGTGGCGACGCCCCCGGCGGCAGCAATACCTCGGGCACCGCCACGCCGTCCTGCACCGCGGCGGCAATCAGCTGCAAGGGTTTGATGCTGGTGAGTACCCGGACTTCGGCCTGGGCCGAGCCGATCGCGAACAGGCTGAAGGTAAAAGCGACAAAAAGGCGAAAAAGTCGGGGCACGATGGACACTCGAAGAGGCGAGAACGGGTAACATAATAACGTCTCTCACAAAACTCGTCGCCGCTCATGCCTAAAACCCCCCTTGCCAGCCGTCCACACGACCACTCTCACTGCGTGCACAGCGCACTGTCTGAGGCCGACGCTCTGTGCGCACGGCAAGGCCTGCGCCTGACCGCCCTGCGCCGGCGGGTGCTGGAGTTGGTGTGGCAAAGCCACAAGCCCCTGGGCGCCTACGACATCCTGGCCGTGCTCAGCGAGCAGGACGGCCGCCGCGCCGCGCCGCCAACGGTGTACCGGGCGCTGGATTTCCTTCTGGAAAACGGCCTGGTGCACCGTATCGCCTCGCTCAACGCCTTTGTCGGCTGCAACCATCCGGAGCACGCGCATCAGGGCCAGTTCCTGATCTGCCGCGAGTGCCACGCGGCCATCGAGCTGGAGCAGAAGTCCATCAGCGACGCCATCGTCACCAGCGCCCGCGACGTCGGTTTCGTGGTCGAGGGCCAGACTGTCGAAGTGGTCGGGCTCTGCTCGGGCTGCCAGGGGGCTTGATGAGCACTGCGTTGATCCGCCTCGAGCAGGTCGGGGTGACCTTTGCCGGGCAGAGCGTGCTGGACAATATCCAGCTCAGCGTCGAGCCCGGGCAGATCGTCACCCTGATCGGTCCCAACGGCGCCGGCAAGACCACCCTGGTACGCGCCGTGCTCGGCTTGCTCAAGCCCGACAGCGGCAGCGTGTGGCGCAAACCCAGGCTGCGAGTCGGCTACATGCCGCAAAAGCTCCATGTCGACCCGACCCTGCCGCTGTCGGTGCTGCGCTTTCTGCGCCTGGTGCCCGGGGTCGATCGCAGCCGAGCGCTGGCAGCCCTCAAGGAAGTCGGCGCCGAACAGGTGATCGACAGCCCGGTGCAAAGCATTTCCGGCGGCGAGATGCAGCGCGTGCTGCTGGCCCGGGCCCTGCTGCGCGAGCCTGAGCTGCTGGTGCTCGACGAACCGGTGCAAGGCGTCGACGTGGCCGGACAGGCCGAGCTCTACAGCCTGATCACCCGCCTGCGGGATCGTCACGGCTGTGGCGTGCTGATGGTCTCCCACGACCTGCACCTGGTGATGAGCACCACCGACCAGGTGGTCTGCCTCAACCGTCACGTCTGCTGCTCCGGGCACCCCGAACAGGTCAGCGGCGACCCGGCCTTCGTCGAGCTGTTCGGCAAGAACGCGCCAAGCCTGGCGATCTACCACCATCACCACGATCACGCCCATGACCTGCATGGCTCGGTGGTCACCCAGCCCGCCGCGGGCCACGTCCATGTCCACGGAGAAAACTGCAAGCATGGCTGATTTTCTGCTCTACGCCCTGCTCGCAGGTCTGGCCCTGGCGGTGGTCGCCGGCCCCTTGGGTTCGTTCGTGGTCTGGCGGCGCATGGCCTACTTTGGCGACACCCTGTCCCATGCTGCGCTCCTGGGGGTGGCCCTGGGTTTCCTGCTGGATGTCAGCCCGGCGGTGGCCGTCACCGTGGGCTGCCTGTTGCTGGCGGTGCTGCTGGTGACCCTGCAACAACGCCAGCCCCTGGCATCCGACACGCTGCTGGGGATTCTTGCTCCCAGCACCCTGTCCCTGGGCCTGGTGGTACTAAGCTTCATGCATGAAGTGCGGATCGACCTGATGGCCTACCTGTTCGGTGACCTGCTGGCGATCAGCCCCGGTGACCTGGCGTGGATTCTCGGCGGCAGCACAGCGGTGCTGTTGTTGCTGGTGGCACTGTGGCGCCCCCTGCTGGCGATCACCGTGCACGAGGAACTGGCCAAGGTCGAAGGCCTGCCCGTGCCGTCGCTGCGCCTGGCGCTGATGCTGCTGATCGCCGTGGTGATTGCGGTGGCGATGAAAATTGTCGGGGTGTTGCTGATTACCTCGCTGCTGATCATCCCGGCCGCTGCGGCACAGCGTCACGCCCGCTCGCCGGAGCAGATGGCCCTGGGCGCAAGCCTGCTGGGCATGCTCGCGGTCTGTGGCGGCCTGGCGCTGTCCTGGTTCAAGGACACCCCGGCCGGACCGTCGATCGTGGTGGTGGCCGCCGCACTGTTTCTGCTGAGTTTTGTTCTGCCCCGTCGAGGGGTGTAGACTTGCTCGCTTTTTGCGCAATTAGAGAGTCGCAGGAATGAAGCCGTTCGCCTCCCGTTATCTGCTCCTTGTCGCATTCTCCCTGCTGTTGGGGGCCTGCCAAAGCACGCCACCGGCGACCACCGAGGTCCCCGATGCGCGGGCCACGGCCATCGCGCAGCTGGAACAAAACATTGCCAGCAACGAGCTGGCGACAGCGGAAGATCAACTGAGCGCCCTGCAGGCACAAACCCCTGACGACCCGCAGCTGGTGCAATACCAGCGGCAGATTGCCGAGGCCTACCTGCAACGCAGTCAGATCGTCCTGCAAAAGGGCGACGTGAATGCCGCCGCCACCGCCCTGAGTCGCGCTCGGGCGCTGATGCCCAAGGCGCCGGCGCTGACCGGTGGGGTCAACAACGCCATTGCCCACGCGCGCAAGGCCGAACTGGAGCAGGCCGAAGCCGCCTTGAAGGCCGCCGAGGCGCGTCCAGCGGCCCGGCTGATCGACCCTGCGGCCCAGAGCACCACCATCGCCTTGAACGTCACCGATATCCGCAAGCTGCGTAAGCAACTCGATGCGCTGGCCGCCGATGTGGTGAATTACCAGTGCGACGTGAGCATCCAGGTGCCGCGCACCGAGGATTACCCTTGGTTGTCGACCCTGCTCGGCAAGCGGGTGAAGAAGCTCGACCCGGACTTCGAGCAGAAAATCAGCCGGCAGATCGTGCGCCATGTACCGGCGCAGATGGTGCTGACTCCGCGCAAGGCGCAGTAAAGCCTTCGCCGGCAAGCCGGCTCCTACGCGGAGCAGGCTGGTCGGCGAAAGTGTGTTCAGGCCGGGATTGCCTTGGCCTTTTCCTCTCGATCCCAGACCCGATGCTGGCCAATGGCGGCAAAGAACGCCTTGAATGCCTTGGCATCTCCTCCAACGATCAAGCCCTCGTCCGCTTCCAGCCCGAGCACCGCCAACAGCTCCCGGGCTTCGCCGTGCAAGGCAATCGCCTTGAGATGCTTGTAGGCCTCCAACAGGTAATGCAAAGCCACGCCATTGCCGCTCAGGGCCTTGATCGACTGCGCACCACCCGGCACGAACACCGCGTCGAAGGCCACTGAGGGCAAGCCCTCCATGGAGGCATCCACCGCCAGGCGCTGGCCATCCGCAGTGGTCACCGGCGCCGAGGTCGGCCCCAGCAGCTTGGCGTGTGCCCCTTCGGCCTTGAGAGCCTTCTGCAACGCCTCAATCGCTGCACCATCAACGCCGTTGGCCGCAAGAATCGCCACTTTCCGCGTTTTGATATGCCCCGGCAGCAGGTTCGCCTGGCTCAGGGCCGGCGAACGTGTGAGCGACGTCTTGCGCTCTGCCACAGTGGCCTTCTTCGGCGCGGCCAAGCCCAGGTTCTCGGCCACACGCGCGGCCAGGTGCAGATCGATGTTGGCGAGGATCTCGTTCACTTGCCGCTCACGGATCCACTGCCGCTCGACCTTGCCCAGCTCGAAGCTGTAGGCCGCGATGATGTGTTCCTGCTCGTGCTTGCTCATGCTGTTGAAGAACAGCCGCGCCTGGGAGAAATGATCGCCGAACGACTCGCTGCGCTGGCGGATCTTGTGGGCATCGATGCGCTCGTTATAACTCTCGAAACCACCATCCTGGGCCGCCGGCGGGGTTTCCTTCGGCCAGCCACCATCGATGGAGTTCGGCTCGTAGGCAGCCCGCCCCCTGTCGATGGTGCTGCGGTGCATGGCGTCGCGCTGCCCGTTGTGCAAAGGCGTCAGCGGCCGATTGATCGGCAGCTCATGAAAGTTCGGCCCACCTAGGCGACTGATCTGGGTATCGGTGTAGGAAAACAGCCGCCCTTGCAGCAGCGGGTCGTTGGAGAAATCGATCCCCGGCACGATGTGCCCCGGGCAGAAGGCGACCTGCTCGGTTTCGGCAAAATAATTGTCCGGGTTGCGGTTGAGCACCATCTTGCCCAGGGGCGTGATCGGCACCAGTTCCTCGGGGATCAGCTTGGTGGGGTCGAGAATGTCGAAGTCGAAGTTGTGTTCGTCTTCCTCGGCGATGATCTGTACGCCGAACTCCCACTCCGGGTAATCCCCGGCCTCGATGGAATCCCACAGGTCACGGCGATGGAAGTCGGTGTCCTTGCCCGCCAGCTTCTGCGCCTCGTCCCAGACCAGGGAACAGGTGCCCACCGTCGGCCGCCAGTGAAACTTGACGAAGCTTGCGCGCCCCTCGGCGTTGATCAGGCGAAAGGTGTGCACGCCAAAGCCCTGCATGCTGCGCAGGCTTTTCGGAATGGCCCGGTCGGACATGGCCCAGATCACCATGTGCGCCGATTCCGGCTGCAGGGAGACGAAGTCCCAGAAGGTGTCGTGGGCCGAGCCGCCGGTGGGGATTTCGTTATGCGGCTCGGGCTTCACCGCATGCACGAAGTCGGGGAACTTGATCGCGTCCTGGATGAAGAACACCGGCATGTTGTTGCCCACCAGGTCGAAGTTGCCTTCGTCGGTGAAGAACTTCACGGCAAATCCCCGGACATCGCGCACGGTATCGCCGGAGCCTCTTGGTCCCTGGACCGTGGAAAAGCGCACGAACACCGGGGTCTTCTTCTGCGGATCGCGCAGGAAACCGGCCTTGGTCAGCGCCGAATGATTGTCGTAGCTCTGGAAGTAGCCATGGGCACCGACACCGCGGGCATGGACGATGCGCTCGGGAATCCGCTCATGGTCGAAGTGGGTGATCTTCTCCCGCATGATGAAGTCTTCCAGCAGCGAAGGACCACGAGCGCCGGCCTTGAGGCTGTTCTGGTTGTCAGCGACCTTCACCCCCTGATTGGTCCGCAGGGCCTGGCCCGTGGCGTCGGAGCGGAACGGCTCCAGGCTCTGCAACTTGGTGTTGCTGTTGCCCCGGTCCAGGGTGTCGGTCCCGGCCATCTGGCTTTTCGGGGCATGGGTTTTTTTCGTACTCATCAGGCAAGAACTCCTCGTTGGCGAACCCCCTGGCGCGCCGGGGCTTCGTGAACACAGGCCCACAGGCACGGCACCTGGGGCTTTTCGAGTGGCTTAAGTAGTGACTGACGAGAAACCGCGAGCGTTCCTTTTTTATGACCTTTGATCGCGTTATCGCCAAATGGCAGGATGATCGCGAAATAAATGCTAAGAACCTCTATACGGACAGGCTAAAATGCGCGCCCGGCTAACCGCTGATCCTTTTCTAACGCGCCCCACAAGGTTCGCTACGTGATCGAGTTTCAAAACGTCCATAAAACCTACCGGGTCGCCGGTAAGGATATTCCCGCCCTGCACCCGACCAGTCTTCGGGTCGAGAATGGCCAGGTGTTCGGCCTGATCGGTCATTCCGGGGCGGGCAAAAGTACCCTGCTGCGCCTGATCAACCGCCTGGAAAACCCCAGCGGCGGCCAGATCATCGTCGACGATGAAGAAGTCACCGCGCTGGATGCCAATGGCCTGCGCCGCTTCCGGCAACAGGTCGGGATGATTTTCCAGCACTTCAACCTGCTGTCCTCCAAGACCGTGGCCGACAACGTCGCGCTGCCCCTGACCCTGGCCGGCGAACTGTCACGCAGCGACATCGAGCGCCGCGTCGCCGAGTTGCTGGACCGGGTCGGCCTGGCCGACCACGCCAGGAAATACCCGGCGCAGCTGTCCGGCGGCCAGAAGCAGCGCGTCGGCATCGCCCGCGCCCTGGCCACCAAGCCGAAGATCCTGCTGTGCGACGAAGCCACCAGCGCCCTTGATCCGCAGACCACTGCGTCGGTCCTGCAACTGCTGGCCGAGATCAACCGCGAGCTGAAGCTGACCATCGTGCTGATCACCCACGAGATGGACGTGATCCGTCGCGTCTGCGATCAGGTGGCGGTGATGGACGCCGGCCAGATCGTCGAACAAGGGCCGGTGGCCGAGGTGTTCCTGCACCCCAAGCACCCGACCACCAAGCGCTTCGTCCAGGAAGACGAGCAGATCGACGAGAACGAGCAGCGCGACGACTTTGCCCATGTGCCCGGGCGCATCGTGCGCCTGACCTTCCAGGGCGAGGCCACCTACGCACCGCTGCTGGGCACCGTGGCCCGGGAGACCGGGGTCGACTACAGCATCCTCGCCGGACGCATCGACCGCATCAAAGACACCCCTTACGGGCAACTGACCCTGGCCATCACCGGCGGTGACATGGAAGCGGCCTTCGCCCGCTTCACCGCGGCGGATGTCCACATGGAGGTGCTGCGCTGATGGATACCTTCTTCGCCAACATCGACTGGCTGGAAATCTGGCTGGCCACCGGCGACACCCTGATGATGCTCGGCGGTTCGCTGCTGTTCACCGTGCTCCTGGGCCTGCCCCTGGGCGTGCTGCTGTTCCTCTGCAGCCCGCGCCAGCTGCTGGAGCAGAAGAGCCTCTACGCGCTGCTGTCGCTGATGGTGAACATCCTGCGCTCGCTGCCGTTCATCATCCTGCTGATCGTGATGATTCCCTTCACCGTATTGATCACCGGCACGTCGCTGGGGGTTGCCGGGGCGATTCCGCCGCTGGTGGTGGGCGCCACGCCGTTCTTTGCCCGGTTGGTGGAAACCGCCCTGCGCGAAGTCGACCGCGGCATCATCGAAGCCACCCAGTCCATGGGCGCCAGCACTCGGCAGATCATTACCAACGCCTTGCTCCCGGAAGCCCGCCCGGGCATCTTTGCCGCTATCACCGTGACCGCCATTACCCTGGTGTCGTATACCGCCATGGCGGGCGTGGTGGGTGCTGGCGGCCTCGGCGACCTGGCGATCCGCTTCGGCTACCAGCGTTTCCAGACCGATGTGATGGTGGTGACCGTAGTGTTGCTGCTGGTGCTGGTCCAGGTTCTGCAAACCGTCGGCGATAAGCTGGTGGTGCATTTTTCCCGCAAATAATTGCAAACGCCGGCCCTGGCCGGCAGGCGCCCGGGGTCGGGCGACTTACAAGGAGCTTGTTCGATGAAAAAACTACTCGTCGCTTTCGCAGCCGTTGCCGCGTTCTCCGCGCACGCCGCCGAAACCCTGACCGTGGCCGCCACTCCAGTGCCCCACGCCGAGATCCTGGAATTCGTCAAACCGGCCCTGGCCAAAGAAGGCGTGGACCTGAAGGTCAAGGTCTTCACCGACTACGTGCAGCCCAACGTGCAAGTGGCCGAGAAACGCCTGGATGCCAACTTCTTCCAGCACCAGCCGTACCTGGATGAGTTCAACAAGACCAAGGGCACCAAGCTGGTGAGCGTGGCCGGCGTGCACGTGGAGCCCCTGGGCGCCTACTCCAGCAAGTACAAGCAGCTCTCCGAACTGCCGGGCGGCGCCACCGTGGTGATCCCCAACGACGCCACCAACGGCGGCCGCGCGCTGCTGCTGCTGGACAAGGCCGGCCTGATCAAGCTCAAGGATTCGAACAGCATCCTGGCCACCGTCAAGGACATCACCGAGAACCCCAAGGACCTGAAGTTCCGTGAACTGGAAGCCGCCACCATCCCGCGCGTGCTGACCCAGGTCGACCTGGCCCTGATCAACACCAACTACGCCCTGGAAGCCAAGCTGGACCCGTCCAAGGACGCCCTGGTGATCGAAGGCAAGGACTCGCCTTACGTGAACATCCTGGTGGCCCGTCCTGACGACAAGGACTCGGACGCCATGAAGAAGCTGGTCGCGGCCCTGCACAGCCCGGAAGTGAAGCAGTTCATTCTCGAGAAGTACAAAGGCGCCATCGTGCCGGCGTTCTGATCGGTTGCAGAAACACAAACGGGGCGCCTTCGGGCGCCCCGTTTTGTTTGTGGCCGCTGCCCAGGGCCTCAGGAGCACGTCCTCTTCGAGGCCGATCGCAGCCTGCGGCAGCGGCTACAGGGTTCAGCGGTTCAGCGGTTCAGCGGTTCAGCGGTTCAGCGGTTCAGCGGTTCAGCGGTTCAGCGGTTCAGCGGTTCAAGCATGCCGCGTTATTGGCGCTGCAACATCAGCGGCAACTGGGCCACCAGCTTCTGGTTGTTCAAGGGCGCGCGGATAAAACCGCGCTGGCGGCCGTCCGGGCCGATCACCGCCAGGTTGCCGCTGTGGTCCACGGTGTAGTTGGGCTTGCTGGTGTCCGCCGGAATGAACGGAATGCTCACGGCATTGGCCAGCTTCTGCAGGTCTTCCACCGAGGCGGCGGTCAGCCCCTTGAAGTCCTTGTCGAAGTAGCCCAGGTACTGCTTGAGCTGCTGCGGCGTATCGCGGTTGGGGTCGACGCTGACCAGGATCACCTGCAGCTTGTCCACCGCCTCCTTGGGCAGCTCGCTCTTGATCTGCCGCAGCTGGGCCAGGGTGGTGGGGCAGATGTCCGGGCAGAAGGTGTAGCCGAAGAACAGCAGCGACCATTTGCCCTTCAACTCGTCGATCACCACCGGCTGGCCATCCTGGTCGAGCATCTTCACCGCCGGCAGCCTGCGGCTCTGGGGCAGGAGAATGATGCCGGCATCGATCAGTGCGGTGGGATCGCCCTGACCCTTGCCGGACAGTACTTTGTTGACGGTCAGCCCCAGGACCAGGGCCACCAGCGCAACGAGAATAAAGACGGTTTTCTGAGTTCGAGTCATAGGTTCAACAATAGGTAGTGGTCTACGAGCAGGGCGATGAACAGCAGGAACAAGTAATAAATAGAGTACTTGAAGGTGTTGATCGCCGCGTGCGGCCGAGTGCCACGGTACAGCACCCAGGCCCATTGCAGGAAGCGCCCGCCCAGGGCCAGGGCGCACACCAGGTACAGCACCCCGCTCATGTGGATGGCATAAGGCAACAGGCTCACCGCCAGCAGGGCAAAGGTATAGAGCAGGATGTGCACCTTGGTGTAATGCTCGCCGTGGGTCACCGGCAACATCGGGATATCGGCCTTGGCGTACTCCTCCTTGCGGTGGATGGCCAGGGCCCAGAAGTGCGGCGGGGTCCAGGCGAAGATGATCAGCACCAGCAGCAGCGGCTCGGCGCTCAGGTGCCCGGTAGCAGCAACCCAGCCCAGCAGCGGCGGGGCCGCGCCGGCCAGCCCGCCGATCACGATGTTCTGCGGCGTCGCGCGCTTCAGAAAGCCGGTGTAGACCACCGCGTAGCCCAGCAGGGAAGCCAGGGTCAGCCAGGCCGTGAGCGGGTTGGTAAAGGCCAGCAGCAGCGCCTGCCCGGCCACCGCCAGCAACAGTGCAAAGGCCAGCGCTGCCCGTGGCGAGACCCGGCCTTCGGCCAGGGGCCGCTTGTGGGTCCGGGCCATCAGCGCATCGATGCGCCGGTCCACCACATGGTTGACCGCCGCCGCGCCGCCCGCGCACAGGGCAATGCCCAGGTTGCCGAACACCAGCACCGTCCACGGCACCCCGGCGCGGGTGGCGAGGAACATGCCCACCAGGGAGGTGATCAGCATCAGCACCACCACCTTGGGTTTGGTCAGTTCCAGATAATCACGCCAGATCGCCCGGGGCTGCTGACGTTCGCCAATCAGAGTCGCCATGGCATCTCTCCTTTGATGGTGATGGGACCGGCCACCTGTTTGCGCGGGCTCAGACGCCAGCCCAGGGGCAGGCGATCCCGGGCCTGCACCAGGCTGGTACGAGCGTGATAATTGACCAGCACCAGGGTCAGCAGCAGCGCCGCGCCCCCGGCGTTGTGCGCCACCGCCACCGGCAGGGGCAGGTGAAACAGCACGTTGCTGACGCCCAGGCTGATCTGCGTCCCCAGGGCCAGCAGCACCAGCCCGGCCAGACGGGTCATGCCGGTTTGCCGCAGTTGCCAGGCCAGCCCCAGCAACACCAGGGTCACCAGCACCGCGCCCACCCGGTGGGTCATGTGAATGGCGGTGCGGGCGTCACTGTCCAATTGCCCGCCCAGGTAGTTGGGGCCGATGTGCTGGGTCAGGTGAAAGCCGTTGGCAAAGTCCATGTTCGGCCACCACTGGCCGTGGCAGGTGGGCAGGTCGATACAGGCCACCGCCGCATAGTTGGAACTGACCCAGCCGCCCAGGGCGATCTGCCCGATCACCAGCACCAGCCCGGCCGTGGCCCAGTATTGCAGACGGCGCGGCACGATCAGCGCCGGCAGCACGCCGGACAGGCGCAAGGTCAGCAGGAACAGCAGGCTCAAGGTGGCGAAACCGCCCAGCAGGTGCGCGGTGACCACTTGCGGCCAGAGCTTGAGGGTCACCGTCCACATGCCGAAGGCCGCCTGGGCGAACACCACCGCCAGGAGGAACAGCGGCAGCTTCAAGGGCTGCCCGGGATGCCGGCGATGGCTCCAGGCGCGGGCCGCCAGCAGCACGATCAACAGCCCCAGGGTCCCGGCGAAATAGCGGTGGATCATCTCGTTCCAGCCCTTGTGGGCTTCCACCGGGGTATCGGGAAAGTGCCGCTCGGCATGGGCCAGCTGCGCCTCGCTTTGCGGCACGCTGATAAAGCCGTAGCAGCCGGGCCAGTCCGGACAGCCCAGGCCCGCGTGGGTCAGCCGGGTGTAGGCGCCGAGCAACACCACGATCAGGGCCAGCAAGGTGGCCAACAACGCGAGGCGAAATCCAGGTTTGGCCATGACGATGCCCTTATCCGATGTTCGACAGTTTCAGCAGGTGGCGCAGGTCGTTGAGCAGATCCTTGCCGTTGACCCGAGCGTCGTAGCGCAACACCAGGTTGCTGTGGGGATCGACGATCCACAGCTGCGGCGCCTCCTTATCGTTGGCGCCTTTGGTGAAGGTCGGCAGATCCAGGGGATAGCGTTGCAACTGCGGGTATTCGCGCTGCAACTTGGCTTCGTATTCGGCGCTCAGCGGCTGGGCACTGGCCAGGGCATGGCTGGCCCGGGAAGCGTCGCGCCCCAGGGCCACCTGGATCTGCCGCGCCAGGTACACCAACTGCTGGCAGTCCGCCTCGCAGGCCTTGGGCGCGGTGACCAGGATCTGCCAGCGATCCTCCTCGGCCTGCACGCCGATCTGCGCCCGGGTCTGGCCATTGCCGATCAGCTCGCCGTGGTAACTGCGGCTTTCCGGCACCCAGAACTGCAGCTTGTACATGCCGGTGGCGAGGATCATCGGGCCGATCACCATCAGCAGGATCAGCACCAGTTGCCAGCGCCCACGACGCCGGTTCGGCGCCTGGGCGTCAGGGATGTTGGGTGGATTCATGGCCGTTCCCATGGCGTTTCTCCCGTGCGTTGTGCCAGCCGAAATAGAGATAGAGGAGCAGCAGCGCCAGGGCCATGGCGAACCACTGCACGGCGTAGCCCTGGTGTTTTTCCGGCCCCATGGCCACCACCGGCCAAGCCGTCAGGTAGGCGCCCGGACCTGACTCCTGGCGCACCTCGTGATTGAAGCCACTGCGCCCCAGCTCGGCCCAGAGCGCCTCCGGGGCCACGGCGGTGATCAGTCGCGGCCAGCGCGCAGCGGCCGGATCGGCATGCAGTTGGAACACCGCGCCCGGAGAAACGTAGACCCAGGCATCCAGGCTCAGGCTCTGCTCCGGGGTGCTGAATACCGGCGGCGTGCGCCGGTCGGGCCAGGGCAGCCAGCCGCGATTGACCAGCAGCCAGCGCCCGCTGGTCTGATCGAGGAAGGGTTGCAGCAACTCGACCCCGGCCTGGCCGTCGTGCAGGCGGTTGTCCAGCAGCAGGCTGTGCTCGGCATCGAAATGGCCGTACAGGCGCAGTCGGCGAAAGGCCGGATCCTCGGCGCCCAGCAACTCCAACAGCGGCACCGGCTGAGCCACGCGGCGCTCGGCGTAACTGGCCAGCAACTGGCGTTTCTGCTCGCCGCGCCCCAACTGCCAGAAGCCCAGGTAAACCAGCACCGGCAGCAGCAACAGCACCACCAGGGACGGCACCACGCCGGGCCGGAAGCCTTTCATGAGCGGCCCGCAAGCTTGAGAAATCCACTCGCTATACTGCTGTACATCGCGTTTCCCCCCGGAGTCCCACCATGCTCAAAGCCGCCATCGTCCTGATGCTGATCGCCACGGTGATCAGCCTGTTCAGCGGCCTGTTCTTTCTGGTCAAGGACGACAGCCAATCCAAGCGCCTGGTGACCGCCCTGAGTATTCGGGTGTGCCTGGCCGCGATCACCGTGGGCTTGATCGCCTGGGGCTTCTTCAGCGGCCAGCTGGTGTCCCACGCGCCCTGGTAGGGCGCTTCAGAGCACGTAGACGAAGACGAACAGGCCGATCCACACCACATCGACGAAGTGCCAGTACCAGCTCGCCGCCTCGAAGCCGAACTGATGCTCGGCGTCGAAATGCCCACGCAGGATGCGCATCAGCATCACGAACAGGATCAGGGTGCCAATGGTCACGTGGGCACCGTGGAAACCGGTGAGCATGAAAAAAGTCGCGCCGTAGATCCCCGAGCCCAGGGTCAGCCCCAGCTCGTGATAGGCGTGGATGTATTCCTCGGCCTGAAAGCCGAGGAAGGCGCAGCCCAGCAGCACGGTCAGCGCCAGCCAGATCTTCAGTGCGCCGCGATGCCCCTTCTTCAGGGCGTGGTGGGCGATGGTCACGGTGACGCTGGAACTGACCAGCAGCACGGTGTTGAGCAGCGGCAGGCCCCAGGGGCTGATGGTGCCTTTGGGCGATGGAAAGAGTTTCGGGTCGGGGTTGTTGAGTAACGGCCAGACGAACTCGAAGTTCGGCCAAAGCATATGGGCGATGCCCTTGTGCCCCTCACCGCCGAGCCAGGGCCCGGACAGGTGCCGCACATAGAACAGCGCGCCGAAGAAGGCCATAAAGAACATCACTTCGGAAAAGATGAACCAGCTCATGCCCCAGCGGAACGAGCGATCGAGCTGGGCGCTGTAGAGCCCGGCGCGGCTTTCCTTGACCACCGCGCCGAACCAGCCGAACAGCATGTAGGCCAGCAGCAGGCCGCCGACGAAAAAGATCAGCGGGCCGTGGGATTCCGGGCGCGCCGCCTTCAGGTCGTTGAACCAGGTCGCCAGGCCGAACACGGTGACGAACATGCCCACCGTCGCGATGATCGGCCACTTGCTCTGGGCCGGAACGTAATAGTGCTCATGAGTCGCCATGGGTCGTTCTCCTTATCGGGCACGCCAGATCGTCTAGCCACCGGTCTTGGCGGTCGCCGCCACCGGTGGATGACGCGCGGTGATATCGAACAGCGTGTAAGCCAGCGTCAGGTGCTTCACATCCTTGGGCATGTCGCGGTCAACGATGAAACGCACCGGCATCTCGATCTTCTCCCCGGGCTGCAGCACCTGCTGGGTAAAGCAGAAGCACTCGGTCTTGTGGAAGTACATGGCCGCGCTGCTGGGGGAAATGCTCGGGATCGCCTGGGCGCTCATCGGGTGGTCACTGGGGTTGCGGGCGATGAAGATCATCTCGTTCACCGCCCCCGGATGGACCACGATGTCATCGGCCTTGGGATAGAAATCCCAGACCATGTCGATGGCATTGGTGGACAGGAACTGCACCCGTATCTGGCGCGACTCATCCACCTGCTGCCTCTGGTCCGCGTACTGCCCGCCGGTCTTGCCGTTGATCCCCAGGGCCTTGCACATCACGTCGTAGATCGGCACCAGGGCAAAACCGAAGACGAACATCGCGGCCACCACCAGCAACAGGCGGGTCACCAGTTTCTTCAGCGAAATCTCGGCCATCTCAACGCCCTCCCGAACCTGCAGGAGCCGGCATGCCGGCGAACCGGGCACCAGGTTCTGGCGCCTTCGCGAGCAAGCTCGCTCCTACAGCGCAGCTGTTCATTTCACTTCCGGCGGGGTGACAAAGGTGTGGTACGGCGCCGGCGAAGGGATGCTCCACTCCAGGCCCTCGGCGCCTTCCCACGGCTTGGCCGGGGCCGGTTTGCCACCGCGAATGCACTTGATGACGATGAACAGGAAGAAGATCTGCGTGGCGCCGAAGGTGAAGGCGCCGATGGAGGACACCATGTTGAAGTCGGCGAACTGCAGGTTGTAGTCCGGAATCCGCCGCGGCATGCCCGCCAGCCCGACGAAGTGCATGGGGAAGAAGGCCATGTTCATGCCGACGAAGGACAGCCAAAAGTGCAGCTTGCCCAGGGTTTCGTCGTACATGTGCCCGGTCCACTTGGGCAGCCAGTAATAGGCCGAGGCGAAGATCCCGAAGATCGCCCCCGGCACCAGCACGTAGTGGAAGTGCGCCACCACGAAGTAGGTGTCCTGGTACTGGAAATCCGCCGGGGCGATGGCCAGCATCAGCCCGGAAAAACCGCCAATGGTGAACAGGATGACGAAGGCCACGGCGAACAGCATCGGCGTCTCGAAGGTCAGCGAGCCCTGCCACATGGTGCTCACCCAGTTGAACACCTTGACCCCGGTGGGCACGGCGATCAGCAGGGTGGCGTACATGAAGAACAGCTCGCCCACCAGCGGAATGCCGACCACGAACATGTGGTGCGCCCAGACGATGAACGACAGGAAGGCAATCGCCCCGGTGGCATAGACCATCGAGGTGTAGCCGAACAGCGGCTTGCGGCTGAAGGTGGGGATGATTGAGCTGACCGCGCCGAAGGCCGGCAGGATCATGATGTACACCTCGGGGTGGCCGAAGAACCAGAATACGTGCTGGAACAACACCGGGTCGCCGCCGCCGGCGGCACTGAAGAAGCTGGTGCCGAAGTGGATGTCCATCAGCATCATGGTCACGCAACCGGCCAGCACCGGCATCACCGCGATCAGCAGGAAGGCGGTGATCAGCCAGGTCCAGACGAACAGCGGCATCTTCATCAGGGTCATGCCCGGGGCACGCAGGTTGAGGATGGTGGCGATCACGTTGATCGCGCCCATGATCGAACTGATGCCCATCAGGTGGATGGCGAAGATGAAGAAGGTCACGCTTTCCGGAGCGTAGGTGGTGGACAGCGGGGCGTAGAAGGTCCAGCCGAAGTTCGGCCCGCCGCCGGGCATGAACAGGGTCGAAACCAGCAGCAGGAAGGCCGCCGGCAGCAGCCAGAAGCTGAAGTTGTTCATCCGTGGCAGGGCCATGTCCGGGGCGCCGATCATCAGCGGGATCATCCAGTTGGCCAGGCCGACGAAGGCCGGCATCACCGCGCCAAAGACCATCACCAGGCCGTGCATGGTGGTCATCTGGTTGAAGAACGCCGGCTCGACGATCTGCAGCCCGGGCTGGAACAGCTCGGCACGGATCACCATGGCGAACGAGCCGCCCAGCAGGAACATGCAGAAGCTGAACCACAGGTACAGGGTGCCGATGTCCTTGTGGTTGGTGGTCAATACCCAGCGCATCAGGCCCTTGGCGGGACCGTGGGCATGCTCATCATGGCCGGCGTGGCCGTGGTCATCGATCACTGCACTCATGTCCTGTCTCCTGCAAGCCAATGGACGGGATGATCGGCAGCAACGTGCCGCGACCGCTTGCGCACATACTCGATAAACCGGCTCATTTGCTTTCCGCCTGTTTCAGCGCCAGGACATCCTTGGGCGTCACCATGTCGCCCTTGTTGTTGCCCCAGGCGTTGCGTTCGTAGGTAACCACGGCGGCGATGTCGACTTCCGAGAGCTGCTTGCCGAAAGCCGCCATGGCGGTGCCCTGCTTGCCGTGGAACACCAGGCTCAGGTGAGCCTCCTTGGGACCGGTGGCAATCTTCGAACCCTTGAGCGCCGGGAACATCGGCGGCAGGCCCTGGCCCTCGGCCTGGTGACAGGCGACGCACGTGGTGTGGTAGACCTTGTCGCCACGGGCCACCAGCTCGTCCAGGGTCCACTCCTTGCTGGTCAGTTCCTTGAGCTTGGCCGCCTCGGCCTTGCGTTCGCCGAGCCAGGTGTCGTAGTCGGCCTGATTCTTGACCTCGACCACGATCGGCATGAAGCCGTGGTCCTTGCCGCACAGCTCGGCGCACTGGCCGCGATAGATGCCGGGCTTGTCGACCCGGGTCCAGGCCTCGTTGACGAAGCCGGGGATGGCATCGCGCTTGACCGCGAAGGCCGGCACCCACCAGGAGTGGATCACGTCAGCGGCGGTCACCAAAAAGCGCACCTTGGCCCCCACTGGCAACACCAGCGGCTGGTCGACTTCCAGCAGGTAGTGCTCGCCCTTGGCGGTCTTGTTGTGGATCTGCTCCGCGGGAGTGGCCAGGTTGCTGAAGAACTCCACGTCCTGACCGAGGTATTTGTAGTGCCACTTCCACTGGTAGCCGGTGATCTGGATGTCCACGTCCGGCTCGCTGGTGTCGTACATCTTGATCAGCGTTGCCGTGGCGGGCACGGCCATGGCCACCAGGATCAGGAAGGGAATGATGGTCCAGAGGATTTCCACGGTGGTGCTTTCGTGGAAGCGGGCCGGGACCTGGCCAGTGGAGCGCCGGTGCACGATCATCGACCAGAACATCGCGCCGAAGACGATGACCCCGATCACCACACAGATCCAGAAGATGGTCATGTGCAGGTCGAATACCGCGTGGCTTATCTCGGTCGCCCCAGGCGTCATATTCACCGTCCAGGCGGCTTGCGCCTGGCTGAATACTGACCACAACAGGAGGCCCATCCAGACATGTGGATGTCGCATCATTGCGGGTTCCCCTTATCGTTCTTGTTATCCCGGAGGCTCAACACCTGCGGCAAGGGAGCGGCTGCCTAGACTACGAACTTAAACCGGCCGGGGCCTCGCTGCGTTTGCAGTCGAGCGTCATCAGCTAACTTCATTCCTTGGCGAGTATAGACAGCGACTCTCACCTCGCAACGCAAGGGAGCAAATCACCTGGAACGCCGGAAAAGGCCTTTGCAGGCCACGGCGCAAAAGGGGTCGGGAGCAGGGGCGCATACAACGATATAACCGCGATGACTAAGCATGAAATAATTATGACAAATGCGTCTTAACCGCTTTTGTAAGCACGCTAACTTATGTGCTCCCTATTCATGTCCTTGTCCCTGGAGTTTTCATGAACACCGTCGCATTGCGCGAGCAGATCCAGTTGGCCCAGCAACACGAAGCCAGCACGGGCCTACTGACCCGTCAGCTGGAAACGCAACTGCCTCACCTGCACCCCTCCATCCAGCTGCCCGAAGTCGACGCCAAGGGCGTCCTGACCCGTTTCGTCAGCGCCTACATCGACCAGGTTCCGGACCTGCTGGACGCCGCCAACGCGGTGGCCCGCGAAGCCGGCATCGAGTCACAGATCAAGCCGGTCCTGAAGATCGCCGAGCAATTCTTCCTCCAGCCGCCGGCCATCATGGACGGCCACGTCGGCCTCGACAGCCTGCTGGACGAAGCCTACCTGGCCCTGCGCCTGGTGGAGGAAGTCAACGACCTGTACATCAAGCACTTCGGCCGTCCGCTGATCCCCCTGGACATGACGGTGGCCAACCTCATCGCCCACCAACTGATCGGCGAAACTTTCGCCAACCAACTGGACGAAGCGGTGCACCACGCCGTGGACGCCATGCTCAACGAAGAAAGCTTCGCCCTGGAATCGGTGGAAGCCTACCGCGACACACTCAACAGCCCGGACACCGAGGCTGCCTGGAAGCGCTGGCCCTGCCTGTCGCGCCAGCTGGGCGTGGAACTGGAACTCGACCAGCCCGCCGCCTGACCCCACTCCTCGCCAGCAAGGCTCGCTCCGGGCCTTGTGGCGAAGGGGCCGACTCCGCCGCCGATTCAACCGCGGGCGGGCACCACGCCCACGACACCGCCCAGGCTCCGACGCCGCCGCACCCCCGCGCCTCAAGCAACAGTTTCGCCCCCTGGCACTGTTGACCCGTGCCCATTCCTCCAGCAACGCCAGCTCGCCTTCGCGTTCCAGCCGGATCAGGCTGATCCTCAAATCTTCAGGCGTGGCAAAGCCGGGGCTGCCAAACGGCAGCCCCGGCTACAACCACTCAAGGGGATTGAGGCGGACTCAGAAGCGCGCTTTGGGCGTTGCCACGGGGATCGGATGGGTGCCATCGAGCGGCAGGAAGCAACCTTTGTCCGCGTCGTAAGCCTTGATCGAACTGCTCTCGATGTCGTAGACCCAGCCATGGATGAACAACTGGCCGTTGGCCATGCGCGAGGCCACGGAAGGGTGGGTGCGCAGGTGCTGCAACTGGGCGATGACGTTCTCTTCGGTCAGCACATGCATGCTGGACGACTCGTCGGCGCAATCGCAGTTCTCGTGGACCATGGTCCGCGCCACTTCGGCATGGCGCAGCCAGGCCTTGACCGTGGGCATCTTCTCCAGGCTCTGCGGGTTGAGCACCGCGCGCATCGCGCCGCAGTCCGAATGCCCGCAGACGATGATGTGATGCACCCCCAGGGCCAGCACCGCGTACTCGATCGCCGTGGACACGCCGCCGTTCATCTGCCCGTAAGGCGGCACCACGTTACCCACGTTGCGGGTCACGAACAGGTCGCCCGGGGAGCTTTGGGTGATGAGTTCGGGAACGATGCGCGAATCGGCACAGGCAATGAACATCGCCCGCGGCCGCTGGGCCGTGGCCAGTTTCTTGAACAATTCTTCCTGCTGCGGGAAGACTTCATGATGAAAATGCAAAAAGCCGTCAACGATATGCTGCAGCGCTGCATCGGCGGTTTCGGCAACCTCGGTGGGTGCGGGAGCCGACGCAGCCAACGGCTGTTTATCCTGGTCACTCATGATTCAGCCTCTCTGTCGGATTTGGTGAATTTTCCAGAATTATCCGGCACGACGCCAGCAATCGATTAAAAAATAACCGCGCCGCCGACCGCAAGCCATGGCTCGCTCGACGAACAAGGTAGCCATAAAAATTTAACTCAAACTGAATGCAAGGCTCTAGAACAACACTATTGGCGATCTCAAAAAGTGCCCGGCGGCGCCCGCGACTTAACGATAGGCCAACGCCGCTCAGAGCAACGACATCTGCCCACCCGGCGGACAGAAGGCCGAACAATCAAGATCGAACCCCTCGCGGCGATTGAGCCCCAGACGCTTGAGAGCCTTGGCAAAACGCTGGGCCAGCAGGTCGGCGAAAGGTCCCTCGCCGCGCATGCGGGCGCCAAAACGGCTGTCATACAGCTCACCGCCACGGCTCTGGCGGATCAGGCTGAGGACATGGGCGGCCCGCTGCGGGTAATGCGCCGCCAGCCACTCCTCGAACAGCGGCGCCACTTCCAGGGGCAGGCGCAACATCATGTACGCCGCACTCTGCGCCCCGGCGGCATGGGCCTCGCTGAGCAGGCTTTCCAGCTCGCTGTCGTTGATCATCGGGATCATCGGCGAACACAGCACCCCCACCGGAATCCCCGCGGCGCGCATCACCCGGATCGCCCGCAGGCGCGCCTTGGGCGCCGCCGCCCGGGGTTCGAGAATGCGCTTCAACTCATCGTCCAGGGTGGTCAGGCTGATCATCACCGCCACCAGCCGCTGCCGGGCCAGCTCGGCCAACAGGTCCAGATCCCGCAGGATCAGCGAGCCCTTGGTGACGATGGTCACCGGGTGCCGATAGCGCAGCAGCACTTCCAGGGTGCGCCGGGTCAGTTGCTGCTCGCGCTCGATGGGCTGGTAGGGGTCGGTATTGGAGCCCAGGTTGATCGGGGCACAGCGATAGCCGGGCTTGGACAGTTGCTGCTCCAGCAGGGCGGCGGTGTTGCTCTTGGCGATCAGCTTGGTTTCAAAATCCAGCCCCGGGGACATGTCCCAATAGGCGTGGCTGGGCCGCGCGTAGCAGTAGATGCAGCCGTGCTCGCAACCGCGATAGGGGTTGATCGAGCGATCGAAGGGCAGGTCTGGCGAGGTGTTGCGGGTAATGATGGATTTCGCCGTTTCAAAACGCACCTCGGTGCCCTGGGTCAGCGGCACCTCCTGGTACCAGCCGTCGTCCTCGGCCACCGAACGGTTGGGCGCGAAACGGTTGTGCGGATTGCTCGCGGTACCGCGACCACGGGGAGGCAGGGGGGTGAACATGGCAGCGCTCCATTACTGTATGCGCATACAGTAATGGAGCCGGTTTTATCTGACCAGCACCGCCGGACCGAAACCCACCTCCGCAAGCGAACCTACCCCGCGCGACGCAGGCCTTAGCGCACCTTCGCCGGCAAGCCGGCTCCTACAGGTTTGTGGCGTTGGGGTATAAGGCAGGCTCAAAGAACAGGAGCGCAAACATGCCCAGGACACGCGGCAGGCTGGAAAAGATCTTCTACGCGGCAGATGCCTACCTCCCCAGTTACGAACAAGGCGCCGACCTGATCATCGTCAGGGCGCCCGACGGCCAGCTCTGGGGCCTGGCCGGCGAATTCGGGCTGTGCACCCAGGACATCGAAAAGGCCACAGTGAACGACCAGCAACCCTTCGATGAAGCGGACCCGAAATTCGCCGAGGTGCGCTGGAGCCCCCACCACGACGGCATCGGCCTGCTCCCTGCAAGCTGGGAAGACCTGATGAACGCCGGGCTGGCGGACTGCATCGCCGGCTATCAGCTGGAAAGCCGCTTGGGCATCCAGCGCTTCACCCAGGGCTGAACAGCCAGCGCCGGACCGACGCCCGCTGCGGGCGTCGGCCTTGGCCTCAGTGACGAGAGAACGGCCCCAAATCGTCGTTGGACCGGCTCTGCAGGTCGCCATTGCGCAGCGCCGCCACGTCCCCGGGCTGCACCGCCGACGCCTGGTTGCCCCAGCTGCTGCGGATGAAGTTGACCACGTCGGCCACCTCCTGGTCCGACAGGCGCCAGGCGAAGGGCGGCATGCTGAAGGTCGACGGCGCGCTGTGGGTGGCCGGCAGGGTGCCGCCCTTGAGCACGATATGGATCAGCGAGGTGGCATCCGCCGACTGCAGCACCGGGTTGCCCGCCAGCGCCGGGAACACCCGGGTGTAGCCCTGGCCGTCGGTGCGGTGGCAGGCCGCGCAGTTGTCGATGTACACCGCAGCCCCCGGCTTGCTGTCGTCACCTTTCCACAGGGCCTCGGCCACCTGCTGGTCATACGAGTGCGGCTGATCCTTGGGGTCATTGGCCGGCAGCGACTTGAGGTAGCGGGCAATCGCCGTCAGGTCGGCCTCGCTCATGTACTGCATGCTGTGCACCACCACATCACTCATGCCGCCGAACACCGCGCTGCGATCGCTGCGGCCGGTCTTGAGGAACTGCACCAGTTGCTCTTCGCTCCAGCTGCCCAGGCCATCCTTGTGGTCACCGCGCAGGCTCTTGGCGATCCAGCCCTCCAACGGCGCGCTGCCGGCGAGGAAGTCGCTGCCGTCGCTGGCGCTCAGGGCCTTCTCCTGCATGGTCAGGGCCCGGGGCGTATGGCAGGCGCCACAGTGGCCCAGGCCTTCCACCAAGTAGGCGCCACGGCTGATGACAGGATCGCCGCCAGCGGCGACCGTCGAAGGCTCCACGCTTGGGGCGAACATCCAGCGCCAGATCGCCAGCGGCCAGCGCATGCTCAGGGGCCAGGGAATGTCGCTGTCCTGGTTGTCACGGACCACTGGCGCCACGCCTTTCATGAAGTAGGCGTACAGCGCCTGCATGTCGGCGTCGCTGACCCGGGCATAGGACGGGAAGGGCATGGCCGGGTACAGGGTACCGCCGTTCTTGGCCACGCCATGGCGCACGGCCTGGTCGAAGTCCTCGAAGCTGTAGTCGCCGATGCCGGTCTTGTCCGGGGTGATGTTGGTGGAATAGATCACGCCGATGGGGGTTTCCATCGGCAGCCCGCCGGCGAACGGCTGGCCGTCCTTGGCCGTGTGGCAAGCCACGCAGTCACCGGCGCGGGCCAGGTACTCGCCCTGCTTCACCAGGGCCTGCTGATCCACCTCGGCGGCGTTGACGAAGGCGCTGCCCAGCAGCGCCAGGGTGGCGATAACGAGTGCTTTCATGGTCATCGCTCCTTATGCCTGCACCAGCGGGCCGGGGTTCTTCAGGTACTGCTCGCGGATCGCCCGGGCCGACCAGTAGGTCAGCGCAGCCACCAGGCCGGTGGGGTTGTAACCCAGGCCTTGAGGGAAGGCCGAAGCCCCGGGAACGAAGACGTTGTGCACGTCCCAGCTCTGCAAGTAGCGGTTCAGGGCGCTGGTCTTGGGATCGGTGCCCATGATCGCGCCACCGTTCAGGTGGGTGGTCTGGTAGGACGCGGTGTTGAAGTGCTCGCCCACCTGCTTGCCCAGCCGGGCAATGGCCTTGGGGTTCATCGCCTCGGCGATCTTGCCCATCTTCTCGACCATGAAGCGGTTCATCTTGATGTCGTTTTCCTGCCAGTCGAAGGTCATCCGCAGCAGGGGCAAGCCGTAGGCATCGCGGTAAACCGGGTCCAGATCCAGGTAGTTGCTGCGGTAGGACTGATGCGCGCCGTGGGCGTCCATGGATACTTGGTGGGTGTAGTAATCGGCAGTGGCCTTCTTCCAGGCGCTGCCCCACGTCGGGGTGCCCGGCGGGTTCGAGGTGCCGGCGATCGGCCGGCTGCCGGCCTGGTTGACCCACATCGGCGAGCCGCCGACGAAGCCGTGCGGGCCGTGGTCGAAGTTGTCGGCGTTGAAGTCGTCCACCGCCACACCATTGCCGCCGGCGCCGATGAAGTTGTTGGTGTGCACGTCCTTGTCGAAGTAGGCCTTGATGGTGGCCATGTTCTGGTAGGCGAAGTTCCGGCCCACCACGCCTTCGCCGCTGATCGGGTCGTAGGGCTGGCCGATGCCCGACAGCAGCATCAGCCGCACGTTGTGCAACTGGAAGGCGCCGAGGATCACCAGATCCGCCGGCTGCTCGATCTCCCGGCCCTGGCCATCGACGTAGGTGACGCCGGTGGCGCGGGTCTTGCTGCTGTCGAGGTTGACCTTGAGCACGTGGGAATTGGGCCGCAACTCGAAATTCGGCAGCGGCTTGAGGGCCGGCAGAATGTTCACGTTGGGCGAGGCCTTGGAATACATGTAGCAGACGTAGCCACTGCAGAAGCCGCAGAAGTTGCACGGGCCCATTTGCGCGCCGTAGGGGTTGGTGTAAGGCCCCGAGGTATTGGCCGACGGCAGGTTGTAGGGCTTGTAGCCCACTTCATTGGCGGCTTTCTGGAACAGCTGTGCGGAATAGGTGTTCTTCTGCGACTCCAGCGGGAAGTGGTCCGAGCGATCCGGGGCATAGGGGTTGCCGCCCTTGCCGTCGCCCACCAGATGCCCTTTCACGGTCCAGGCCTGGCCCGAGGTGCCGAAGACCTTTTCCGCGAAGTCGAAGAACGGCTCCAGCTCTTCGTAGCTGACGCCGAAATCCTGGATGGTCATGTCCTTGGGGATGAAACCCTTGCCGTAGCGCTCTTCGTAATGACTGCGCATGCGCAGCTCGATGGGATCGACGCGAAAGTGCACCCCGGACCAGTGCAGGCCGGCACCGCCCACGCCGTTGCCCGGCAGAAAGGCGCCCAGTTGCCGGTTGGGCAGGGCCACGTCGTTGACGCTGTGGCGAATGGTCACCGTCTCTTTGGAAATGTCCTGGAAGAGTTTCTTGCGCACGCTGTAGGTGAGTTCGTCGATCACCTGGGGATAACTGCCATCCGGGTAGGTGTCCTGCATCGGCCCGCGCTCCAGCGCCAGCACGTTGAGCCCGGCCTCGGTCAGTTCCTTGGCCATGATCGCGCCGGTCCAGCCGAAACCGACGATCACCGCGTCGACCTTCTTCATTACCGTTGCCATGCTCAAGCCCTCTCGCCGCGAATCGATACTGCCGGGAAGGGGTATTGCTCGTTGCGCTCCACCCAATCCATGAAATCGGCGCGCGCGCCGGGAAAGCCGATCAGGGTCCAGCCCACCAGGCCTTTATTGCCGCCGTGGATCGGATCGCTGAAGAAGCCTTCCTTGGTGTTCTGCAACAGCAGATTGAAGAAAAGCTTGGCCGGGACCGCCTCGAACTGCGGGGTTCCAGCCTCCAGCTGCTTGAGCAAAGCGTCTCGGGTAGCGCTGTCTTGCGCGGCAAAAACTTGACCCTTGAGGTCTTTGCACCATGCATCCACGGCGGCAATGCCCAGGCGATAGATGTCCTTGGGCACCAGCTTGCTCTGCCAGCCCATCTCCGGCGCGGCGTCGGCCTTGAACGGGCCTTGCATGTACCACAGGGCACCGGCGGCGTAGGGGGTGTTCATTTGTCGGTCGATGTACTCCGGCACCCCGGCTTCCAGGGCACCCGGGCCCATGTCGTCGGCCGGAATCAGGCGCTCCACCGCGGCCTTGATGAAGGCCCACTCCTCGGCGTTGAAGTAGCTCGGCTCATAGCTCAGGTCGCCTGCGGGCTGCTTGCCCGGCGCCGCCGGCCTGGCGGGGGCAGCCGTCTCGGGCGCCGCCGCCAGCATGGAACTGCCCAGGCCGGTACTGGCGACAGTGACCACGGGGATCAGGGTCAGGGATTTACGCAAGAACTCACGCCGCGGGTTGTCTCGATCTTGATCGGACATCGGTGCACCTCATCAGGCATTGATGGAAAGGTCAGCCGCGTCATGGCGCGACTTTATGTTTGGGCAACGCAAAAAGCCGGGGCAGGCCCGGTGGATGAACACATCAGCAAACTTTGGTTACAAATGGTAGCAGGCTAAGCATCTGGATAAATCGTTTCAGCCAGAAAAAAGATCAGAAACCGCCGGACATTACCCATCCACTTCACGTTTCTTTGACAGCGGACTAACAGAGCTTTAACCGAGCGCGGAGGACACTGCATGACATTCAATGCCCCCAATCAGTGACCCCCACATGCCCAGAATCCGCTTCATTCCTGCACTTTGTCTGTCGCTGCTGGCACTGATCGCCGGACCACAGGCCCAAGCCGCCGACGCCCCCGCCGCTCGCCCCGAGCAATGGGCGCAGCCGGTGGAGAAGCAATACAACCTGTATCAGATGTCGCCGACCCTGTACCGCAGCGCCCTGCCGGACAAGGGCGCGGTGCCGCTGCTGGAAAAACTCAAGGTCGGGACCGTGATCAACTTCCTCGCGGAGTCCGACTCCAGCTGGCTGTCGAGTCCGGGTATCAACCAGGTGCAGTTGCCCTACCGCACCAACCACGTGGATGACGCCGACGTGCTCAAGGCCCTGCGCGCCATCCAGAGCGCCGAAGCCCAGGGCCCGGTGCTGATGCACTGCAAACACGGCTCGGACCGCACCGGCCTGATGTCGGCCATGTATCGGGTGGTGGTCCAGGGTTGGAGCAAAGAGGACGCACTGAATGAAATGACTCAGGGCGGATTTGGCGACAGTTCCCACTTCAAGGACGGCATTCGCTACATGATGCAGGCCGATGTCGACAAATTGCGCACCGCGCTGGCCAATGGCGACTGCAGCACCAGCGTGTTCGCCACCTGTTCGGTGAAGAGCTGGTTCGAGACGGTGGGCGCGACCAAGCCGCTGAGCCACTAAGCACCGTCCCCTCTGTAGGAGCGAGCTTGCTGGCGAAAGCGCAGGTGGCGAGGGAAGGGGGTGGCGAATTGCTTCGCCGACAAGCCGGCTCCTGCGAGGGAGCCGGCTTTTTCTTGCGTGGTCAGTCGGTTTTTTTCTTCAACTTGGGGTTGGGGAAAAACTGCACCGATTGCACCTTGGTGTCGGCGACCTTGGGGGCCGCGTGGTTGACCCGGGTTCCCAGTTCCTTGGGCACCGACAGCCCCTGGGCGTTGAGGGTGTCGGCATAGCCACAGGCCACGCATTCGCGATGGGGCACGTCGTCCTCGCTCCACATCATCAGCTTGTCCTGCTCACTGCACGCCGGGCACACCGCCCCGGCGATAAAGCGTTTCTTGGTCTTCACGGGTGCGTCACTCATGCTGCCGCGTCCTCGCTGAGGCCGCTATGGCGCAAGAGTGCGTCAATCGACGGCGCCCGTCCGCGGAAGTCGACGAACAGCACCATCGGCTCCTGGGAGCCGCCACGCGCCAGGATCGCTTCGCGGAACGCCCGCCCGGTGGCCGGGTTGAGCACACCCTCTTCCTCGAACCTGGAGAAGGCATCGGCCGACAGTACTTCCGCCCATTTGTAGCTGTAGTAACCCGCCGCGTAACCGCCGGCGAAGATGTGGGCGAAGCTGTTGGGGAAGCGGTTGTAGGCCGGCGGACGCATCACCGAGACTTCGTCACGCACGGTTTCCAGCACTTGCAGCACGCTGCGGCCGTCGCCGTGGGTGGCATGCAGTTCGAAGTCGAACAGCGAGAATTCCAGCTGGCGCACCATCATCAGCCCGGACTGGAAGTTCTTCGCCGCCAGCATCTTCTGCAGCAGATCCTGAGGCAGCGGCTCGCCGGTCTCGTAGTGACCGGAGATCAGCGCCAGGCCTTCGGGCTCCCAGCACCAGTTCTCCATGAACTGGCTCGGCAGCTCCACCGCGTCCCAGGCCACGCCATTGATCCCGGAAACCCCGGCGTGCTCGACCCGGGTCAGCAGGTGGTGCAGGCCATGGCCGAATTCGTGGAACAGGGTGGTGACTTCGTCGTGGGTCAACAACGCCGGCTTGCCGCTGTCGGCCGGGGTGAAGTTGCACACCAGGTTGGCCACCGGGCTCTGCAACACACCGTCAACGGTGCGGCGCCGATCGCGGGCACCGTCCATCCAGGCACCGCCGCGCTTGTTGGGGCGGGCATACAGGTCGAAGAAGAAGCGGCCGACGTGCTGGCCGTTTTCCTTGATTTCGAACAGCCGTACATCCGGGTGCCAGCTGTCGAAGCCTTGCTGCTCGGCGATCTCGATGCCGTACAGGCGCTGGACGATGGCGAACAGGCCGCCAAGTACCTTGTCGATGGGGAAGTAGGCGCGCAGGGCTTCCTGGGACACGCTGTAGCGTTGCTCGCGCAGCTTCTCGCCATAGAAACCGCTGTCCCAGCTTTGCAGATCGGGGCAACCCTGTTCGGCGGCATAGGCCTTGAGCTGTTCCAGGTCCTGGGCGGCAAAGGGTTTGCTGCGCTTGGCCAGGTCCCGCAGGAAGCTCAGCACCTGATCGCTGGACTCGGCCATCTTGGTGGCCAGGCTCAGCTCGGAAAAGCTGGCAAAGCCCAGGAGCTTGGCCAGTTCCTGACGCAGGTCGAGGATCTCTTCCATCACCGGGCCGTTATCGTTCTGACCAGCGTTGGGGCCTTGGTCCGACGCCCGGGTGCAGTAGGCGGCATAGACCTCTTCGCGCAGGGCTCGGTCCTGGGCGTAGGTCATCACCGCGTAATAGCTGGGGAATTCCAGGGTGATCAGCCAGCCGTCCAGGCCTTTGGCCTGGGCCGCGGCGGCCATCTGCGCCTTGGCCGAGTCGGTCAGGCCGGCCAGGGCCGCTTCATCGGTGATGTGCTTGGTCCAGGCCTGGGTGGCGTCCAGCAACTGGTTGGAGAAACGGCTGGCCAGCTCCGAGAGCCGGCTTTGTACCTCGGCGTAGCGCTGTTGCTGCTCGGGCGGCAGGTCGATGCCCGACAGGCGGAAGTCGCGCAGGGAGTGTTCGAGGATGGTTTTCTGCGCCACGTCAAAACCGGCGGCTTCGGGGCTCTTGGCCAGGGCGTCGAAGGCCTGGAACAGCTCGCGGTTCTGGCCCATTTCCGTGGAGTAGGCGCTCAAGGCCGGCAGGCAGGCCTCGTAGGCTTCACGCAGTTCGGCGCTGTTGCACACCGCGTTGAGGTGGCTGACCGGGCTCCAGGCCGCGCTCAGGCGGTCATTGAGCTCGTCCATGGCCAATACCAGGCCGGCCCAGGTGGGCTGGGTGGCTTGGGTCTTGAGGATTTCAGCGATGGCGGCGCGGTTGTCAGCCAGGATCTGTTCGATGGCCGGTTGCACATGCTCGGCGCGGATCGCCGAGAACGGCGGCAGGTCGTAGGGCTGCAGAAGAGGGTTGTTCACACTCACGGTGGGCACCTTGGCTGGAAGAAACATGCAGGGAAACGTAGCACCATCTTAATTACAATGAGCCGCCACCGCAGCTATAGCCCCCATTAATAAATCTCAGAGAGGCATTCGCACTTGGCCATTCGCAGCTATCAGAACCACACCCCGAGCCTGGGCGAACGGGCCTTTGTCGACCACTCGGCGGTGGTCATCGGCGACGTCGAGATCGGCGCCGACAGCTCGGTCTGGCCGTTGACGGTGATCCGCGGCGACATGCACAGCATCCGCATCGGCGCGCGCACCAGCGTGCAGGACGCCAGCGTGCTGCACATCACCCACGCCGGCCCGTTCAACCCCGACGGCTTCCCGCTGCTGATCGGCGACGACGTGACCATCGCCCACAAAGTCATGCTCCACGGTTGCCGCATCGGCAGCCGGGTGCTGATCGGCATGGGCAGCATCGTCATGGACGGCGCGGTGGTGGAAGACGAAGTGATTGTCGGCGCCGGCAGCCTGGTGCCGCCGGGCAAGCGCCTGGAAAGCGGCTTTCTGTATGTCGGCAGCCCGGTGAAGCAGGCGCGCCCGCTGACCGACAAGGAGCGCGCTTTCTTCACCTACAGCGCCGCCAACTACGTGAAACTCAAGGACCTGCACCTGGCCGAAGGCTACGACCGGCCCTGATCCGCTACTGACTGCCGAGGAACCGCCATGCATTACCAAACCGTCCTGTTCGACCTCGACGGCACCCTGACCGATCCCCGCGAGGGCATTACCCGCTCGATCCAGTTCGCCCTGGGCCAGTTGGGTATCGACGAGCCGGACCTGACCCGGCTGGAGCACTTCATCGGCCCGCCGCTGTTGCAGGCTTTCATGCAGTTCTACGGTTTCGACGAGGCCCGGGCCTGGGAGGCGGTGAATTTCTACCGCGAACGCTTCAAGGTCACCGGCCTGTATGAAAACCGCGTCTTCGACGGCGTCACGCCATTGCTGGAAACCCTCGTCGGGCAAGGGCGGCAGCTGTACATCGCGACGTCCAAGCCCTGGGTCTTCGCCCGGGAAATCGCCCGCCACTTCGACTTCGCCCGCCACTTCAAGGTGATCTACGGCAGCGAACTGGACGGCACCCGCACCGACAAGGTGGAGCTGATCGCCCATCTGCTGGAGCAGGAACAGCTGGACCCGGCCAGCACCCTGATGATCGGCGACCGCAAGCACGACCTGATCGGCGCCAAGCGCAATGGCCTGGATGCGGCGGCGGTGGGCTATGGCTTTGGCAGCCGCGAGGAGTTGAGCGCCGAGGCGCCGGCCTATCACTTTGAGACGCTGGCCGAGTTGCATCAGGCGTTTTTGCGGGGTTAGAACCGCTGTTCGCCGGCCGGCAGGCTGCTACAGGCTCGGCGCCTGGTGGTCGGCGACGGCATTCTGCAACTTGAGCAAATCAGCCTTGCGCTGCTCGGCCGGCAGGCGCCCCAGCTTCTCCACGGCAAGGAAGAACGCCGGCCAGTCGCCATTGACCTGCTTGAACAACGCGGCAAACGCCGGCACCCACTGGTCGTACAGGCCAAAGGGCAGCAACCGGGCGTTGTTCAGCGGCTGGTCGATCCAGGCGTCATAGCGCTTGGAACCGGCCCACTGGCTGTCCCGCATCTGCCGGTATTCCCGGCGCAACGTCTCGAAGGCCTGCGCCTTGCGCTGGCGCATCTGCTCGGCGGGCAAGGGCAGGGCGTACAGGCGTTCCAGGCGCTGGCGGGTGTCCAGCAACAGCTGGATGAACTGATCGCGCTGACGCACATCGGCATCGTCCTGGGGCGCCAGCCCACGATAGGCCCGCCATTGCCGGGTGCCTTCCTGCTCGACGAAGGTGGCGAAGGACTCATTGAACTCGGTGTCGTCCTTCACATAGAAGCGCTGATGCGCCAGCTCATGGAAGATCAGGGTCGCCAGGCGCTCGTCGCCCCAGTGCATCATCGAACTGATGATCGGGTCATCGAACCAGCCCAGGGTCGAATAGGCCTCCACCCCGCCAATCGCCACGTCCATGCCTTGTTGGCGCTGCAGCGCCGCCTCGCCGCGAGCCGCGCCCTGGCTGTAGTAGCCGCGATAGGCCACGCAACCGGCAATGGGAAAGCAATGGGTTTGCGGACTCAGGGAAAACTCCGGCGTGGCGAACACATTCCACACCACATAGGGCCGGCCGATGTCGACGTACAGCCGGTAGCTGCTGTTGTCCGGCAGGTGCAGGTGCCGGCTGGCAAAGTCCCGGGCCTGTTGCGACTGGGCCAGATGGGCCCGCAGGGTCGGGTCGCGAGCAGGGTCGGCCAGCACCTCGGCCACCGGGGTGCGCGCGCGCAACAGCTGCAACTGTCCGCTGGCCAGCTGGCTGTAGTAACCCAGGCTGCTGCAACCGCTGAGCAGGCCAAGCACCAGGAGCGGCAGCAGGACACGGGAAACGGCAGCACGTATCCGATGGCAAGAAGGCGGCCTGTTCAATGTGGGTCATCCGAAAAAATCTGTCGGCAAGACTATCTCGCCAGCCCGACACTGCGCCAGGCACCCGTGACGTCGCGCAACATGCCAGGCAACACGACCAGCGGGCTGCCAAGGCCGTTGATCAGCGTTATGCTCGAATTCCCCACGTTCAATCGGCCACTGTCATGCGCCAGCTACTACTCATCCTCAGCCTCGCCGCCCTCGGCGCCTGTTCCAGCCCCTTGCCCAATGTCGATCCGCAACAGGCCTGGATCGACCTGGCCACGCCAACCCCGGGTGGCAAACTGGTCATGGCCGAGCGCCTGGACAACCAGCGCCTCAAAGACGGTCGCTACTTTCAGGTCAGCCCCGGCAGCCACGAATTGATGGTGCGCTTTGACTTCGAAGTGTTCAGCGGCGGCATGGGCATGAACAACGATCCCCAGGAGCGCCTGTGCTACCTGACCCTGCGCTACGACCATTTCCAGGCCGGCCAGCGCTATCGCCTGGAAGCGCGCAACCTGGCCTTCACCCCCAGCGCCCGACTGTACGACGCCAAGGGCGAGATCGTGGCCGAGGAACGCATGATCAACTGCGTGCCTTGAAGCGGCTCAGCGATCGTTCTTCTGGTAGATGATCTTCTTGGTGCCGTTCTCGCAGCTGCCGACCACCATGTTGTTGTCGTGGACTTCGTCATTGGTGACGATTTCCAGGGTGTAGGACGGTACGCCCTGGGCCTGGATCTTGGCTTCGATCTCGGCCTTGAGTTCATCACAGGGCTTGGGGGCGGCGAGGGCCGATGTGGCCAGCGCGCAACTTGCAACCACCCAGGCAAAACGTTTCATGATCCAAAGCTCCCTTGCTGCGGCGCGCACGAAGGTGCGCTGAAGCCGCCGCCGCGTATTCGACCACAGGTGCGTGTGCGCCGCACAGACGCATTCGCCGGCAAGCCGGCTCCTGCCAACCAAAGCAGGAGCCGGCTTGCCGGCACAACCATCAACCCAGCAGCGTCGCTTCCAGGCTGATCTTGGCGTTGAGCACCTTGGACACCGGACACCCTTCCTTGGCCTTGTTGCTCAGCTCCGTGAACTGCTGCTGGCTGGCGCCGGGGATCTTCGCCTTGAGGATCAGGTGCACCGCAGTGATGGCGAAGCCGCCGTCGACCTGATCCAGGGTCACTTCGGCCTGGGTGTCGATGCTGTCGGCCTTGAGCCCGGCCTCGCCGAGAATCATCGAGAAGGCCATGGAGAAGCACCCCGCATGGGCGGCACCGATCAACTCCTCCGGATTGGTGCCCTTGCCTCCCTCGAAACGGGCCTTGAAACCGTAGGGCGCCTCGCGCAAGACCCCGGTTTCGGTCGAGATCGAGCCGATGCCGGTTTTCAGATCACCTTCCCAATGAGCCGAGGCTTTCTTTTTGATACTCATCTCTTTCTCCTCAAGAACCGATGCGAATGCTCGCACCACGTTGGTTTCTGTTGCCTAAGGGTTCTGAGGATAGATCTGATGGCAAAGTTCAGCCGGTGTGCAGCGAGGCTCTTTATCCGACAAATTCACTCTGGCTATTGAATCTCGGGTATATGCCCACATTGCATAGATCTGACTTACAGACTTCGGCAGGTTTTGGCTCATGACAAAGGCCTGCGCACCCTCAAGGAGAAGCAGGCTCATGCAACCACTGTCCGCTGTTAAATACTCGACCCTCGACCTGGTGCCCGTGCGTGAAGACGGCAGCCCGGCGCAGTCCCTGCGCAATTCCCTGAACCTGGCGCAACATGTGGAAAAGCTCGGCTACACGCGCTTCTGGGTCGCCGAACACCACAACATGGACGGCATCGCCAGCTCCGCCACCTCGGTCCTGATCGGCTATCTGGCCGGCGGGACGTCGACGATTCGCGTCGGTTCCGGCGGCGTCATGCTGCCCAACCATGCGCCGCTGGTGATCGCCGAACAGTTCGGCACCCTGGAAAGCCTGTACCCGGGACGCATCGACCTGGGCCTGGGGCGCGCGCCGGGCTCCGACCAGATGACCGCCCGCTCTCTGCGCCGCGAACGTTCCGGCAGCGCCGACGACTTCCCCGAGGACGTGGCGGAGCTGATGGCCTACCTCGGTCCGCGGACCCCGGAGCAACGGGTAATCGCCATGCCGGGCAGCGGCACCAACGTACCGGTGTGGCTGCTGGGCTCCAGCCTGTTCAGTGCGCAATTGGCTGGGGAACGGGGTTTGCCCTACGCCTTCGCCTCACATTTCGCACCGCGCTATCTGCATGAGGCGATTCGCGTCTATCGCAATCACTTCAAACCTTCGGCGGTGCTCGACAAGCCCTACGTGATGCTGGGGGTGCCACTGGTGGCGGCCGATAGCGATGAACAGGCCAACTACCTGGCAACCTCGGTGTACCAGCGGATCCTCGCGCTGATGCGTGGCCAGAGCCTGGTGCAGCGCAAGCCGGTCAACAGCATGGACGGCCTGTGGCTGCCCCACGAGAAGGAAGCGGTGTCGAGTTTCCTTGGCCTGGCGATGATCGGCAGCCCGGCGAAAATCCGCGCCAAGCTGGAAGTCCTGATCGAACAGACCGGCGCCGATGAGCTGATCTTCACCTGCGATCTGTACGAGCACGCCGACCGGCTGCACTCCTACGAGCTGCTGTCACAGGTGATGCAAGGCTGAACGCCAGGCATGAAAAAGCCGACGCCCTGGCGTCGGCTTTTTCATGAACATCTACAGGGGCTTAACCGCGCTTGTAGACGATTTCCTTGGTGCCCGCTTCGCAGGTGCCAACCACTTTGCCATCCGCCGCCGCGCCTTTGTCGACCACTTCCAGCGAATAATGCTTGGCGCCCTTGGCGTCGATCTTCGCGGCGATCTCGCTTTTCAGCTCCTCGCACGGCTTGCCGGCGGCAAGGGCTGTTCCCGCAAGACTCAACAAAGCAGCTGCTAATACTAGTTTTTTCATCGGTCGCATTCCCTGGTCGGATCAAAAGAGGCGGCGTTGATGCCAGCCTGACAGAGGCTCAAGACAGTTGTAGCGCTTTGCCATTTCCTATGGCACTCGGCCAGCGTACAAGTTCCAGAGCCTAGCTCAAGCTTTTAACTATTGGCAATCCGGAAGCCGACCTTGAGGGTGACCTGGAAATGCGCGGCCTTGCCGTCCTTGATATGGCCCCGGGTTTCGGTCACTTCGAACCACTCCAGGTGCTTGATGCTCTTGTGCGCTTCGGCCAGCGCGTTGTTGATCGCCTCTTCGATGCTGTTCGGCGACGAACCCACCAGTTCGACTTTCTTGTAGGTGTGATGATCAGTCATGACGCTCTCCTTTTTAGCTGTGAAATACAGCCTAGCAGTGATTTTTCTTATTACTTGGGGCGCCATTGCTCACGGCTAGTTCAGATTTTCTGCACTTTCTGAACAGGCCGCAGTCGGAACCTACAGAGTCCGTTCACTACCCTGCAGGAGAGCCGACATGGCCAACACCTCGTTACGCAAAGCCTCACTGGAAAGTATGGAAGCCGAGATCGAAAGCCTGCTCAAATCCCTGGAAAGCCTCAAGGACGATGCAACCGACGAATCGCGCAAGACCCTCAAGGCCCTCAAGAGCAACGCCGAGAATGCGCTCAAGCATTCCCGCAGCCTGATCAGCGATGCCTATGAAGAAGTCAAAGTGAAAACCCGGGAAACCGGAATCGCCACCCGCGACTACGCCCAGGAACACCCGTGGGCGACCGCCGGCGTGGCGGTCGGCGCCATCGGCCTGCTGGCCGCCTACCTGCTGTGCAAGCGCGGCAACTAAGCCGGCTGGCGCAGTTCGTTTTTCAACCACTGCGCCAACTGCCGGGCGCGCCCATCCGCGGCGCGCTTGGGTAACCACAGCGCCAGTTGCCCCGGGGTGTCGGAAAACCCCCACGGGGCAACCAGCCTGCCCGCCAGCAAGTCCTCGGCCACCAACGGCTCCGGAGCGATCGCCACCCCAAGCCCGGCCACCGCTGCTTCCAGCAAGTAATACAGATGCTCGAAACCCTGCCCGTACCGCAGCGAATCGGCGGCGATGCCGTTGTGCCGCGCCCAGCTGGGCCAGGCCTGGGGACGCGAGGTGGTATGCAGCAGCGGCTCTGCACCAAGGGCCGTGGCCGGCGCCGTGCGCAGGCGCGGGTAACCGGCATAACGCGGGCTGAGCACCGGCCCGATGCGTTCACAGGCCAGTTCATAGACCTGCATGTCCGCCGGCCACGGCGGCTCGGCAAACACCAGCAGGGCATCCAGCCCCGGGCGGCGGGGGTCCAAGTCCCCTTCACCGGCGGAAAGGTGCAGGCGCAGGTCCGGCAGGTCGGCGTTCAGGCGCCCCAGGCGCGGAATCAGCCAGCGCGCCAGCAGGCTGCCGGAGCAACCGAGGACGAACGGCGCGTCGGCGCTGCCACGGGTCAGCTCGGCGCAAACGTCCCGCAGGCGCTCGAAGGCTTCGCTGCTGGCATCGCGCAGACGAATCCCGGCATCTGTGAGTTTAATGCCACGTCCATCCTTGACGAACAGGCTCAGGCCCAGGTGTTCCTCCAGCACTTTCAACTGCCGGCTCACCGCGCCATGGGTCACGTGCAGTTGTTCGGCAGCCTGGCTGACACTGTTGAGCCGGGCAGTGGCTTCGAAGGCCCGCAGGGCATTCAGGGGGGGCAGGTCGCGGCTCATGGGATAGGTGAGTTTTCCTGACAGGTTGCGGCGATCTTATCGGT
Source organism: Pseudomonas sp. 3MA1 (assembly GCF_029237275.1). Taxonomy (NCBI): domain Bacteria; kingdom Pseudomonadati; phylum Pseudomonadota; class Gammaproteobacteria; order Pseudomonadales; family Pseudomonadaceae; genus Pseudomonas; species Pseudomonas sp. 3MA1. The sequence continues at coordinate 81,289 of NZ_JAACFX010000002.1, forward strand.
TTTCAGCCTTCGGTGTCAGGGGTAGAGTGGGCCCCATTGTCCTTCCACGAATCTGTCTTTCCCCACCTTTGCCCGGGAGCGCTGCAATGACTCAGTCCCAATTGCGTAATGGTCCAGACGACAACGGCCTGTTCGGCGCGTTCGGCGGCCGTTACGTGGCCGAAACCCTGATGCCGCTGATCCTCGACCTGGCTCGTGAGTACGAAAAGGCCAAGGAAGATCCCGAGTTCCTCAAGGAGCTGGCCTACTTCCAGCGCGATTACGTCGGCCGCCCCAGCCCGCTGTACTTCGCCGAACGCCTGACCGAACACTGCGGCGGCGCCAAGATCTACCTCAAGCGCGAAGAGCTGAACCACACCGGCGCGCACAAGATCAACAACTGCATCGGCCAGATCCTCCTGGCCCGGCGCATGGGCAAGAAACGCATCATCGCCGAGACCGGCGCCGGCATGCACGGCGTGGCCACCGCCACCGTGGCCGCGCGCTTTGGCCTGCAATGCGTGATCTACATGGGCACCACCGACATCGAGCGCCAGCAGGCCAACGTGTTCCGCATGAAGCTGCTGGGCGCCGAAGTGATCCCGGTCGTCGCCGGCACCGGCACCCTGAAAGACGCCATGAACGAAGCCCTGCGCGACTGGGTGACCAACGTCGACAGCACCTTCTACCTGATCGGCACCGTGGCTGGCCCGCACCCGTACCCGGCCATGGTCCGCGACTTCCAGGCGGTGATCGGCAAGGAAACCCGCGAGCAGATGCAAGCCCAGGAAGGCCGCCTGCCGGACAGCCTGGTGGCGTGCATCGGCGGTGGTTCCAACGCCATGGGCCTGTTCCACCCGTTCCTCGACGATAAAAGCGTGCAGATCATCGGCGTCGAAGCCGCCGGCTACGGCATCGAGACCGGCAAGCATGCCGCCAGCCTGAACGGCGGCGTACCCGGCGTGCTGCACGGCAACCGCACCTTCCTGCTGCAGGACGACGATGGCCAGATCATCGACGCCCACTCGATTTCCGCCGGCCTCGACTACCCCGGCATCGGCCCGGAACACGCCTGGCTGCACGACATCGGCCGCGTCGAATACACCTCGGTGACCGACGACGAAGCCCTGGCCGCGTTCCACCAGTGCTGCCGCCTGGAAGGCATCATCCCGGCCCTGGAAAGCGCCCACGCCCTGGCCGAAGTGTTCAAGCGCGCGCCGACCCTGCCCAAGGATCACCTGATGGTGGTCAACCTCTCGGGCCGTGGCGACAAAGACATGCAAACCGTCATGCACCACATGCAACAGTCCCAGCAGGAGAAACACTGATGAGCCGCCTGCACACCCGCTTTGCCAAGCTCAAGGAACAGAACCGCGCGGCCCTGGTGACCTTCATCACCGCCGGTGACCCGAACTACGACACTTCCCTGCAAATCCTCAGGGGCCTGCCCGCGGCGGGCGCCGATGTGATCGAGCTGGGCATGCCCTTCACCGATCCGATGGCCGACGGCCCGGCGATCCAACTGGCCAACATCCGCGCCCTGGGCGCCAAGCAGAACCTGGCGAAAACCCTGCAGATGGTCCGCGAGTTCCGCGAAGGCAACAACGAAACCCCGCTGGTGCTGATGGGCTACTACAACCCGATCCACCACTACGGTGTGGCGCGCTTCATCGCCGACGCCAAGGCCTCCGGGGTGGACGGGCTGATCGTGGTGGACATGCCGCCGGAACATAACAGCGAGCTGTGCGACCCGGCCCAGGCCGCCGGCATCGATTTCATCCGCCTGACCACGCCAACCACCGACGATGCGCGCCTGCCGAAGGTCCTCGACGGCAGTTCCGGCTTCGTCTACTACGTCTCGGTGGCCGGGGTCACCGGTGCCGGCGCCGCCACCCTAGAGCACGTGGAAGAGGCCGTGGCCCGTCTGCGTCGCCACACCGAGCTGCCGATCAGCATCGGCTTCGGCATCCGCACCCCAGAGCAGGCCGCCGCCATCGCCCGTCTGGCAGACGGCGTGGTAGTGGGCTCGGCGCTGATCGACCACATCGCCAGTGCCGAGTCTTCCGAGCAAGCGGTGGACGGTGTCCTGAGCCTGTGCGCGGCCCTGGCCGAGGGCGTGCGTCAAGCCCGGGTCAGCTGAGGGTAAAGTTCCTGATACAGAGGAATTAGCGCCTCTGGATGCACACTAAACTGACAAGACCGAGGGTTTCAGAGCCTGTGTTCTGAAACCCTTTTTGCTGTGTGTGCTGCGAGGAATGCCTGATGAAAATGCCCAAACGTCTGATTGCCGGTGCCGTGGTGCTGATGCTCGGCGCCAGCCCGTTGCTCCACGTGATAGCCGACGAACGCGGCGACCATGGCCGCTGGGATGATCGCGCAGGTCCACAGCAGGGCCATTGGGACAACCGAGGCAATGAACACCGCGGCCCGGACAACGACCGGCGCGGCGGGCCACCGCGGGATTTCGGCCCGATACGCCAGACCATCCACGACAATCGCGGCTACTTCGTGCGGGGCGCGCCGCCACCGCCCGGCATCCGCCTGGTGCGCGGCCAACCCTTGCCCCGTGGTTACTACGGCGAACGCCTGGATGGACGCGCCCTGTCGCGCCTGCCGGTCTACCCGGGCTATGAATGGCGACGCATGGGCGGCGACATCTTCCTGATGGCCGTGGGCACCGGCATCGTCTACGAGATCCTCGACGGCGTGCTCTACTGATCGCTTTTCAACCAGCCGACTCCCCACAGGAGCCGGCTGCCCAGCCAAGCGCTCCCTCAGAACCCTGTCAGATCCAGCGGCCGCATGGCCCCCATCCAGATCGCATGCTCGGTGTGATCCAGCAAGTCGTCCCCGGTATCGGGGTGCAGGAACACCACCAGCCCCTGACGATTGAGGGCCAGCCACGGCACCACCTGGGCAAACACCTCTGGCGCGAACGCCAGCTGGCAGCTCCAGTCCGGGTGCGGCCCAACCGGCCGTTCGTGAACCCGGCCCATTTTCAGCTCGAACAACTGCGCCGCCTGTTCACACAAGGCCCGAGCGCGGTCGAGGGTGCTGGCGTCAAAGTAGACATGGGCGTGATAGCCCTTGATCCGTTGCATGCAAAGCCTCGCGATAACAACAAGCCCTCAAGGCTCGCCACAGATGCAGAGCACCTGCCGTGGAAAAAACACCGGCCCCATGAAAACACCGATTGCCGGCCGGCTCAAAGCGCTTGCGCCAGCGTCGCCGCCACCTCCAGCAGTTGCTGGCGCAGCCAGAGATGGGCCGGGTCGGCACTGTTGCGCCCGTGCCAGATCGCCAACAGCGATGAGGGTTCGACCGCCAGCGGCAGCGCCCGCCGGCACAGGCCGAAGCGCTGCTCGAAGGCCCGGGCCAAGGGCTGCGGCACAATCGCCACCAGGCGCGACTGCTCCAGCAACTGCGGCAGCACCAGGGCATGGGGCAGGGTGACCTTGTACTGGGGACGCCGACCAATCGCCGCCAGCGCCTGCTCCAGGCGCTGGCGATCGAACATCTCCGACTGCCGGGCAATACCGCGCTCAAGAATGTAGCCGTTGACCGCGCCTTCCTCCTGCCCGCCCACCGACAGCGTGATCAACGGCTGGTCCGCCAGGGCTTCAAGCGTCAGTGCGGGCAGCTCGAGCAGGGGATGCTCGGGGCACATCAGCAACACATCCTGCTGCCGCCAGAGACAGGCGCTGTGCACCCGCTGCGGCAACTCGGCAAACACCCCGACGGCCAGATCGATACGCCCAACATCGATCTGCTCGGCCAGGTCCAGGCGGGTCGCCGGGCGCACCACCAGATCCACCCCCGGAGCCACCTGAGCCAGGCGCCGCAGCAACGGCGCCAGCAGCACCGAACTGAGATAGTCATTGGCCGCCAGGGTGAAGGTCCGCGTCGCGCTGGCAGGGTCGAAAGGCTCCACGCCGACCGTGTGTTGAATGGTCAGCAGCGCCTCGCGCAGCGGGCCGGCAATCGCCTCGGCCCGGGCCGACGGCTGCATGCCCTTGGCCGTGCGGATGAACAACTCGTCCTGCAGGGACTCACGCAGCCGGGTCAGGGCATGGCTGACCGCCGACTGGCTCAGGTGCAGGCGCTTGCTGGCCAGCAGGATGCTGCGGTCCTCATAGACCGCATCGAAAACCCGCAGCAGGTTGAGGTCGATACGCGGAACGCGGGGCACTTGGTCACGGAGCATATTGCAGATCCTGCAGGAGGCTATTGCGGATTGTTCCCTTGCCCCAAGGGGCGGGGGCGGGCAACTTTAGCGCATCCAACCAGCCAGCAGATCGCACTGAAAATCAAACCGTGCGATCACGGCAGCGGCTTGCCCGACGTTCGGCGACCGCCACCGGCCCGGGTGTTTTTTCAACACCTGCAAGCGCTTGGTTGCAATCAATACCGTGCTCACATTCAGGGACCGAAGATGCCCGCAAGCCGCGACCTCAATGACATCCGCGCCCATGACTGGGTGGCAACCCGCCTGCCGCGATCCTGGCAGGCCTACGCCCGCCTGATGCGCCTGGACCGGCCCATCGGCACCTGGCTGACCCTGCTGCCGGCCCTGGCCGCGCTGATCCTCTGCGCCGGGCGTATTCCGCAGGTCGGCACGGTGCTGGTGTTCGCCCTCGGCGCCCTGCTGATGCGCAGCGCCGGCTGCTGCATCAACGACATCCTCGACCGGCGCTTCGACGCCCAGGTCAGCCGAACCCGCCAGCGCCCCCTGGCCAACGGTTCACTGAGCCTGAATCAGGCCCTGGCTTGCCTGGTCGTACTCTTGCTGCTGGCGGCCGCATTACTGCTATTGCTGCAACCAGCGACAGTGCTGCTGGCCCTGTGCTGCGTGCCCCTGACCCTGGTCTATCCGCTGTTCAAGCGCTTCACCCACTGGCCCCAGGCGTTTCTCGGCGCGGTGTTCAACTGGGGCGTACTCATGGCCAGCGTGGAAACCACCGGCAGCCTGCAACCCAGTGCGCTGGCGCTGTGGCTGGGCTGCCTGTTCTGGCAGTTGGGCTACGACACCCTCTATGCCTACAGCGACCGTGAGGACGACCTGAAAATGGGCCTGCGCTCCACCGCCACGCTGTTCGCTGGACGGGGCAAGACCTGGATCGCCGGGTTCTACGCCATGACCCTGCTGTGCTGGTGCGGCGCGGGCCTGCTGGCGGCTGCCAACCCGGGCTTTTTCATCGTGCTGCTGCCGATCGCCTTGTCCCTGGCCTACCAGCTCAGCCTGTTCAGTCCGGACCACCCGGAGCCCTGCAACGACCTGTTTCGCAGCAACTTCCACGTCGGCGTGCTGCTACTGGCCGGCGCCTCGGTGGCCATCGTTTAACCGCTGAACACTCAGCAATCGGCAACACTCCCAACCACACAAGGACTTGTCATATGCCTGCCCGCTCAATCCCATCACCACTCTCGGCACCGGAACAATGGGCCGCCCTGTTCCTGCGCCTGGCCCTGGGCGCCATGTACATCGCCCACGCCCTGTTCAAGATCCTGGTCCTGGGCTGGCCGGGCACCCTCAAGCTGTTCAGCGCCACCGGCATGCCCGAGTGGATGACCTACCCGGCGGTGTACGCCGAACTGGTGGGCGGCTTGCTGCTGGTGTTCGGCGTTGGCGTGCGCTGGATCGCCCTGGGGCTGCTGCCGATGCTGCTGGGGGCGATTGTCTTCGTCCACGGCGCCCACGGCTGGATCTACACCAGCCCGGGGGGCGGCTGGGAATACCTGGCCTTCCTGGCGGTGGTGTCGGTGGCCCTGGTGTGCCTGGGCAATGGCGCCCTGTCCCTGTGGAGCCTGTTCAAGGCGCCGCCTACAGGGCAATGGACGGCAACGCCAGCCCCTTGAGGGATTGGGCGCTGCCGGCCTGCTCGGCCATCAGCCAGTCGACGAAGCGCTGGATCAACGGGCCGCGGCGCTTGCGTGGCGGCAACACCACGTAATAGCCGTAGCCGGACAGCGCACTCTGGGCGATGGGCCGGCACAACAGCCCCTGCGCCAGCAGATCGTCCACCAGATGCCGCCAGCCGATGGCCACGCCCTGACCGCCGATGGCCGCCTGGATCAGCAGGGTGTAGTTGTCGAAACGCAATTGCCCGGGGGGCGGGGCGCCAGCCAGGCCCAGTTCGCGGAACACCCCGCTCCAGTCGAACCAGTGGCTGGCGTTTTCACCCCGCAGGTGCAGCAGCGGCATCTCCAGCAGGGCATTGGCGGGCAGGGGAGCCAGACGCTCCTTGAGCAGCAGCGGGCTGCACACCGGAAATACTTCCTCGCTGAACAGCCAGCGGCTTTCGCCATGCTTGAAACGCCCATCGCCGAACAGCACCGCCACGTCGATATCGCTGCGCAGCATGCTGTGGCTGCGTTCACTGGTCACCAGGCTGACGTCCACCTGGGGGTTGGCCTCATGAAAGCGATGCAGGCGCGGCATCAGCCAATAGGCGGCGAAGGCGAAGTCCGTGGCCACCTGCAGCACCTCGTGCTGATGCTGCTGGGCCAGGGCAGAGAGGCCGGCATCGATGCTCTGCAGGCCGGCCTGCACCTGTTCCAGTAACAAGGCGCCGGATTCGGTCAGTTCGATACCGCGGTAGATCCGGTCGAACAGGCGCACGTTCAACCGCTCCTCCAACCGTTTGATCTGCTGGCTGATGGCCGGCTGGGTAGTGCCCAGTTCCACCGCGGCGGCGGTGAAGCTGCGCAAACGGGCCGCTGCTTCAAACACCCGGAGCAGGTCCAGGGACAGGTCGCCAAGGGCTTCATACATAAGCTGTGCTTATCCTAGTCATTGCCGTGCATGGGCTTTACCGCCAAAGACATGGAATCCATGCTCGATCGCAGCACTTTCGCATAACCATCGACTATGGAATGCCGCGAATCCATGAAGCGCAAGAACATTCTTTTCATCATGGCCGACCAGATGGCCGCGCCCTTGCTGCCGTTCTACGGTTCATCACCGATCAAGCTGCCGCACCTGAGCCGTCTGGCTGCCCAGGGCGTGGTATTCGATGCCGCCTACTGCAACAGCCCGCTGTGCGCGCCGTCGCGCTTTACCCTGGTCAGCGGGCAGTTGCCGAGCAGGATCGGCGCCTATGACAACGCCGCGGACTTTCCCGCCGACGTGCCCACCTACGCCCACTACCTGCGGCGCCTGGGCTACCGCACCGCGCTGTCGGGCAAGATGCACTTCTGCGGCCCGGATCAGTTGCACGGTTATGAAGAGCGCCTGACCACCGACATCTACCCCGCCGACTACGGCTGGGCGGTGAACTGGGATGAGCCCGAGGTGCGTCCCAGCTGGTACCACAACATGTCCTCGGTGCTGCAGGCCGGGCCCTGCGTGCGCACCAACCAGCTGGATTTCGATGAAGAGGTGGTGTTCAAGGCCCAGCAGTACCTGTTCGACCATGTGCGCGAAGCCGGCGACCAGCCGTTCTGCCTCACCGTGTCCATGACCCACCCCCACGATCCCTACACCATTCCGAAGGCCTTCTGGGACCTGTACCGCGACGAGGAAATCCCACTGCCCCAGACCCCACCGCAGAGCGAACTGGATCCGCATTCCCAGCGCCTGCTCAAGGTCTACGACCTGTGGGACAAACCGCTGCCTGTGGATAAGATCCGCGACGCGCGGCGGGCCTACTTCGGCGCCTGCAGCTATATCGACAGCAACGTCGGCAAGCTGCTGCAGACCCTGGAAGACACCGGGCTGGCAGACGACACCCTGATCGTGTTTTCCGGCGACCACGGCGACATGCTCGGCGAGCGCGGCCTCTGGTACAAAATGCACTGGTTCGAAATGGCCGCCCGGGTGCCGCTGTTGATCTGCGCACCGGGGCAGTTCGCCGCCGGGCGAGTCGGCGCGGCAGTCTCCACCGCCGACTTGCTGCCGACCCTGGTGGAACTGGCCGGCGGCCGGGTGGAAGCGAACCTGCCCCTGGACGGCCGCTCCCTGGTCCCCCATTTGCTGGGGCAGGGCGGCCACGATGAAGTCTTTGGCGAATACATGGCCGAAGGCACCATCAGCCCGCTGATGATGATTCGCCGGGGCGCCTACAAATTCATCTACAGCGAAGACGACCCGTGCCTGCTCTTCGATGTCGCCAACGACCCTCAGGAACACCGCGACCTCAGCCAGTCGCCCGAGCATCGCGCGCTGTTCGACGCCTTCCTCGCCGAGGCCCGGGCCAAGTGGGACATCCCGGCCATTCACCAACAGGTCCTGGCCAGCCAGCGCCGCCGCCGCCTGGTGGCCGACGCCCTGAACCGGGGCACGCGCAAGAGCTGGGATCACCAGCCGCTGGTCGACGCCAGTGCGCAATACATGCGCAACCACATCGACCTCGACGATCTGGAGCGCAAGGCGCGTTATCCACAACCCTGCCAATACCAATAATCCAAGGGGAAGAGCATGCAAAAGTTATCCACAGCGCTGGCGGTCGGGTTCCTGGCTCTGGGCAGCACAACCGTCTGGGCCGACTCGTGCGCAACCGTGAAGATGGCCGATCCGGGCTGGAGCGACATCGCCGCCACCAACGCCATCGCCAGCTTTCTACTGGACGGCATGGGCTACAAGGCCAAGATCGACACCCTGGCGGTGCCGATCATCTACGGCGGGCTCAAGGACGGTCAGGTGGATGTGTTCCTGGGCAACTGGATGCCGGCGCAGCAGGGTTTCCATGACAAGTTCGTGGCCAATGGCGAGGTGATCCAGTTGGCGAAAAACCTGGAAGGCACCGAGTTCACCCTGGCGGTTCCGGACTACGTGTGGAACGCCGGGGTGCATGACTTTGCCGACCTGAGCAAGTTCGCCGACAAGTTCGACAAGAAGCTCTACGGCATCGGTTCCGGCGCCCCGGCCAACCTGTCGCTGCAGGAAATCATCAAGCACAACCAGTTCAACCTCGGCCAGTGGAAGCTGATCGAATCCAGCGAACAGGCGATGCTCGCCGAAGTGTCCCGGGCCACGAAAAAGCAGCGCTTCATCACCTTCCTCGGCTGGACCCCGCACCCGATGAACGTGCAGTTGAACATGCGTTACCTGACCGGGGGCGAGCAGTACTTCGGCGCCAGCGGCAGCGTCTACACCCTGACCCGCAAAGGTTATGCACAGGCCTGCCCGAACGTCGGCAAGCTCCTTACCAATCTGCGGTTCACCCAGGACATGGAGAACGCCATCATGGCCGAGGTGGTGAACAACAAGGTCAGCAACGCCGACGCCGCCAAGGCCTGGATCAAGGCCAACCCGGCGGTGCTGGAGCAGTGGCTGGAAGGGGTCCGGACCATTGATGACCAAGAGGCCCTGGCGGCGGTGAAGGGCAAGTTGTAGCCCGAGGTGCGCCGTCCATTCGCCGGCAAGCCGGCTCCTACGGGATGAGGGGCCGGCCTCGCCACATGCCCAAGACGGGACAATGCTTTACCCTGGCCCCCCTGAATCCAACCACCCGTGAGGAACCATGGCCTGGCCCAACCGCCATTCACTCCTGCCTTTCCTCGGCTGGCTGCCACGGCAGACCCGGGCCAGCGTGGGCCGGGATCTACTGGTGGGCCTCAGTGGCGCGATTCTCGCTCTGCCGCAATCCATCGCCTATGCGCTGATCGCCGGCTTGCCACCGGAGTACGGGCTGTACGCGGCCATAGTCCCGGTGCTGATCGCCTGCCTCTGGGGCTCGTCCTGGCACCTGATCTGCGGGCCCACGGCAGCGATCTCCATTGTTCTGTATGCCAGCGTCAGCCCTCTGGCGGTGCCGGCATCCGAGGACTACATCACCCTGATCCTGCTGCTGACCCTGCTGGCCGGGGTCTTCCAGTGGTTGTTGGGGCTGCTGCGCTTCGGCGCCCTGGTGAACTTCGTCTCGCATTCGGTGGTGCTGGGCTTCACCCTCGGCGCCGCGGTGGTGATTGCCCTGGGGCAATTGCCCAACCTGCTGGGCCTGGAGCTGCCGAACCAGGCCACCGCCCTCAATAGCCTGAGCTTGCTGCTGGAACATCTGGACGCTGTGGACAAGCCCTCGCTGTTGCTGGGGCTGGGCACTCTGATCGTCGGCCTCGGCCTGAAGCTGCTGGCGCCACGCTGGCCCAGCCTGTTGCTCAGCCTGGTCCTCAGTGCACTGGTGGTCTGGCTGCTGCCGGGGGTGTTCGGGCACGTCAAATTGGTCAGCGCCTTCGTGGGCCGGCTACCGCCCTTGAGCCCGTTGCCACTGGACCTGGATCTGGTCCTGCGGCTGCTGCCCAGTGCCGTGGCGGTGGGCATGCTGGGGCTGGTGACCAGCCTGTCGATTGCCCGCTCGCTGTCGGTACGTTCGGAACAACTGCTCGACGCCAACCAGGAAGTCCGCGCCCAGGGCCTGTCGAACATGGTCGGGGCGTTTTTCTCCGGCTACCTGTCCTCCGGCTCCTTCACTCGCTCGGGCCTGAGCTACGAAGCCGGCGCCCGCTCGCCCCTGGCCGGGGTGTTCTCGGCGCTGTGGGTGGCGCTGTTCGCGGTGGCCGGCGCCGGGTTGATCGCCCACATCCCGATTCCGGCCATGGCCGGCAGCATCCTGCTGATCTGCTGGGGGCTGGTGGACCACCGGGGCATCCGTGACCTGTTCCGGGTCAGCCGCGCCGAATTTGTGGTGATGAGCCTGACCTGCGTCGCCACCTTGCTCCTGGAGCTGCAGACGGCGATCTATGCCGGGGTCCTGGCGTCGCTGTTCTTCTACCTCAAGCGCACCTCCCAGCCACGGGTGCAGCACTCCAGCGAGGGCGATGCAGACATCCTGCGGGTCGGCGGCTCGATCTTCTTTGGCGCCAGTCATTACCTGCAAGTGCGCATGCAACGCTGCCACGCGCCCAGGCTGGTGATCGACGCCCGGCAGATCAACTTCATCGACTATTCGGGGGTGGCGATGCTGCATCAGGAGGCGCGCCGGCTGAAACGCCAGGGCCGCAGCCTGACCCTGCGCCGGGCGCGGCAGACGGTGAAAGAGGAGTTGATCAAGCTCGAAGGCGCGGCGCACTGCCCGATCCACTTCGAAGACTGATCCCAAGCGTTGAGGGAGACACCTGCTGTGGCGAGCGAGCTTGCTCGCGCTGGCTTGCGCAGCAAGCCCAAGGCCGGTTTCCCGGTTCGGCCTGTTGCTGCGCGATAGCCGGTTTACGACCGCTGCGCGCCCGAGCGGGAGCAAGCTCCCTCGCCACACATGATCTTCAGGGGTTTACAGGGCCAACTGGCGGCGCAGTTCGGCCAGCACCGGGGCGCTGTCCGGGCGCACGCCGCGCCACAGGAAGAAGGCTTCCGCCGCCTGCTCGGCCAGCATGCCCAGGCCATCCAGCACCAGCGCCGCGCCATGTTCACTGGCCCAGCGGCAGAACGGCGTCGGCTCCTTGCCGTACATCATGTCGTAGCACACCGTTTTGCCCGGCTCGATCAGGCTGCCGGCAATCGGCGGCAGTTCACCCGACAGGCTGGCGGAGGTGGCGTTGATGATCAGGTCCACCGACTCCTGCAGCCAGTCGAAACCGCTGGCCGACACCGGGCCCAGGTCGGCAAAGAGTTCCGCCAGCCGCTCGGCCTTTTCCACGGTTCGGTTGGCGATCACCACCGAGGCCGGTTGCTGCGCCAGCAACGGCTCCAGGGCCCCGCGCACGGCGCCCCCGGCGCCCAAAAGGAGAATGCGCTTGCCCTTGAGGCTGACCCCGGCGTTGACCGTCAGGTCGCGTACCAGTCCGGCGCCGTCGGTGTTGTCTCCCAGCAGAGTGCTGTCGGCCTGCTTGCTCAGGGTGTTCACCGCGCCGGCCCGCTGGGCGCGCTCGGTCAGGCTGTCGCACAGGCGATAGGCGTCTTCCTTGAACGGTACGGTGACGTTGGCACCGCGGCCCTGGGTGAAGAAGTGGCGGGCAGCCCCGGCGAAATCGTCCAGGGGCGCCAGCAGGGTGTGGTATTCCAGCTGTTGGCCGGTCTGCTGGGCGAACAGCCGGTGGATCAAGGGTGATTTGCTGTGGCCAATCGGATTACCAAAGACAACGTACTGATCCATCTCTCATCCCATTTGCTCAACACACAGGGGTAGGAGCCGCGTCCGCCTTGAAGGCCGTTTCGCCGGCAAGCCGGCTCCTACACGGTGGGGGTGGGTTAGTGGCTGGCCGCCAGCCAGTCGCGGTCCTGCAGGAAGTACTCGGTCAGGCGTGCTTCTTCGGTGCCCGGCTCGGCCTTCCAGTCATAGCCCCAGCGCACTTGCGGCGGCAGCGACATGAGGATCGATTCGGTACGCCCGCCCGATTGCAGGCCGAACAGGGTGCCACGGTCGTAGACCAGGTTGAACTCCACGTAGCGGCCCCGGCGGAACTCCTGGAATTCGCGCTGCTGGGCGGTGTAGGCCGCAGCCTTGCGGCGCTGGACGATGGGCAGGTAGGCCTCGATATAGGCATCGCCGATGGCACGCATGAAGGCGAAGCAGGTGTCGAAGTCCCACTCGTTCAAGTCGTCGAAGAACAGGCCGCCGATGCCCCGGGGTTCGTTGCGGTGCTTGAGGTGGAAGTAGCTGTCGCACCAGGCCTTGTAGCGCGGATAGACGTCCGGGCCGAAAGGCGCGCAGGCGCGTTCGGCGACCCGGTGCCAGTGCACGCAGTCTTCTTCATTGCCGTAGTAGGGGGTCAGGTCGAAGCCACCGCCGAACCACCAGACCGGTTCTTCACCTTCCTTCTCGGCAATGAAGAAGCGCACGTTGGCGTGGGACGTCGGCACATGGGGGTTGTGCGGGTGGATCACCAGGGACACGCCCAGGGCCTCGAACCCGCGACCGGCCAGTTCCGGACGATGGGCGCTGGCCGAAGGTGGCAGGCCGCTGCCGAACACATGGGAGAAGTTGACCCCGCCCTTTTCGATCACTGCACCGCCACCGATCACCCGGGTGCGTCCGCCGCCGCCGGCAGGCCGGGTCCAGGCATCCTCGATGAAGCGCGCGCCGCCGTCTTCGGTTTCCAGGGCAGTGCAAATACGGTCTTGCAGGTCGAGCAGGTAGGCTTTTACGGCCTCGGTGCGGGTAGTCATGGCATCACCTTGAATCGGGCAAAGCTAGGCGGCGCCAGGGATGAAACCAGGGCCGGCGCAAATGGGCGCGTAGCATAACACCGCACCGTGTTCGGTCGCAGTTGACGAAGGTCAAGCAGAGGAGTCCGATAGACCCCTTTCAGGCGACGACCAAGGAGTGAGTGCAGATGGCCAAACGTATCCAGTTCCGGGCCCATGGCGGCCCCGAAGTACTCGAGTATGTGGATTTCCAGCCCGCCGATCCGGGTCCGCAGCAGGTTCGCGTCAGCAACCAGGCCATCGGCCTGAACTTCATCGATACCTATTTCCGCAGCGGCCTGTACGCACCACCGGCGCTGCCGTCGGGCCTGGGCGCCGAAGGGGCCGGGGTGGTGGAAGCCGTGGGCAGCGCGGTGACCCGCTTCAAGGTCGGCGATCGGGTGGCCTACGGCAGCGGCCCACTGGGCGCCTACAGCGATGTGCACGTGTTGCCGGAAGCCAACCTGGTGCACCTGCCGGATGCCATCAGCTTCGAACAGGCGGCCGGGGTGATGCTCAAGGGCCTGACCGTGCAGTACCTGCTGCGTCAGACCTATGAACTCAAGGGTGGCGAAACCGTACTGTTTCACGCGGCCGCCGGTGGCGTCGGCTCCCTGGCCTGCCAGTGGGCCAAGGCCCTCGGGGTGAAACTGATCGGCACCGTCAGCTCGCCGGAAAAAGCCGCCATCGCCAAGGCCCTGGGGGCCTGGGAAACCATCGACTACAGCCATGAAGATGTGGCCCAGCGGGTGCTGGAACTGACCGATGGCAAGAAGTGCCCGGTGGTGTACGACGGCGTGGGCAAGGACACCTGGCTGACGTCCCTGGACTGCCTGGCCCCCCGTGGGCTGATGGTCAGCTTCGGCAATGCCTCGGGCGCGGTGGACGGGGTGAACCTGGGCATTCTGGCGGCCAAGGGCTCGCTGTATGTCACCCGGCCGACCCTGGCCAGCTACGCCAACAATGCCGAGAACCTGCAGCGCATGGCCGACGATCTGTTCGGCATGATCGCCAGCGGCAAGCTGAAAATCGAGATTGGCCAGCGCTTCGCCCTGGCGGATGCCGCCAAGGCGCATATCGAGCTGTCGGCGCGGCGTACTACCGGCTCGACCGTGCTGTTGCCTTAAGCGCTTTCGCCGGCCAGCCGGCTCCTACGATGATCTGTAGGAGCCGGCTGGCCGGCGAAGCGGTTCAGGAAGGCCGCACCACCCTGCCGGTGGCCAGATCGCGGATCAGGCTCGGGTTCTTGCGCCCGCCCAGGCTGCCGGTAAGCACCAGATCCAGCTGCCCGCGGAAGTACTGTTCGATGCGCAGCCGCGTGCGCGCCGCCGGCCGCCCCTGGGGATTGGCCGAGGTGGAAATCAGCGGTCCCACCAACGCGCACAGCTCACGCACCAGCGGATGGTCGCTGACCCGCAACGCCACCGTGTCATGCACCCCGGTGACCCACTCCGGCAGCAGGTTCTGATGGGGCACCAGCCAGGTGTTGGGACCCGGCCAGGTGCTGGACATGCGCTCGATCCAGGTGTCGGGGAAATCCTCGAAGAGAAAGTCGAACTGGTGGATGTTGTCGGCGATCAGAATCAGGCCCTTGTCCACCGAGCGTGACTTGATCGCCAACAGGCGATCCACTGCCTCTTCGTTCCACGGATCGCACCCCAAGCCCCAGACCGCTTCGGTTGGGTAGGCAATCACCGCCCCTGCGCGAATCTCTCGTGCGGCTTGTTGCACACGCCAACTGCTGACCATTGCCGAACCTCCAGATAAAAGCTGTGCGCAGTTTACCGATCCTGCCTATAAAACCTAGGGCCTGTTGCCGTTTGGCGACAGGTCGCAACAGCCCTCACATCGAGCCCGAACGAGCCAGCCAACGGCCGTTTTCATTGACCGCCAGGCCGTCGATCTCCAACTCGCTCAAAGCCGCTAGCACCCGGGGCAGGGGCCAGCCGCTTTCCAGCGCCAGGGCCTCGCTGGTGTGGGGCGCGGCCAGGAGCAAGGCCAGCAGCGGATGCCCGGCGGTTGTGGCGGGCAAGGCGGCCGGCGGCGCCACGTGCTGCCAGCCCCTGAGGGTTTCGAGAATGTGCTGCACGCTTTCCACCAGCACCGCGCCGTCACGGATCAGCTGGTGACAGCCCCGGGCACCGGGGTGGTGGATGGAACCGGGTATGGCGTACACCTCGCGGCCCTGTTCCGCCGCCAGGCGGGCGGTGATCAGGGAACCGCTGGCCACGCTGGCTTCCACCACCAGCACGCCGAGGGACAGGCCGCTGATGATCCGGTTGCGCCGGGGGAAGTGCTCCGCACGCGGACCGGTGTCCAGGGCGAACTCGGAAACCACCGCGCTGCCCTGGTCGATCATCGCCTGGGCCAAGGCTCGGTGACGCTGTGGATAACAATTTTCCAGGCCGGTGCCCAGCACCCCCACCGTGTGCCCGCCAACGTCCAGCGCCGCCTGATGCGCGGCGCCATCGATGCCCAGGGCCAGGCCGCTGGTGATCACGAATCCGGCCGCGGCCAGGCTGCGGGAAAACGCCGCCGCAGTGTCCAGTCCCGGGCGCGAAGCACGGCGGCTGCCCACCATCGCCAGCTGCGGCCGTTCCAGGATCGAAGGGTCGCCAGCGACGAACAACAGCGGCGGCGCATCCTCCAACTGGGCCAGCAAGGCCGGGTAGCCGGGCTGGTCCCACATCAGCAAATGCTGGGCCTGGTTGTCTATCCAGGCCAGGGCACGCCGGGCGCCCTCGCGCACTTCGACGCTGCGCCGGGCATCGCTACAGGCGGCCGGCAGGCCCAGGGCATGCCAGGCAGCGGCCGGTGCGCTGAGGGCTTTGGCCGCTGAACCGAAGGCCTGGAGCAGGCGCTGAAAACGCCTGGGCCCCAGACCGGGCAGGCCATGCAAACGTAAACGGGCTTCCAGTTCCGCAGGGGAAATGGCGCCACTGATCGAGTGCGACATGGATCATCCTTGATCGTCATCGGTCCGGTCGGAGCCGGAACAAGCTGTGGATAAGTCTGTTGGTAACTTGTTGAGGAAAGGTTTCCTGCCGCGCCAGGAAGATGCCCTGCCGGAGTCGGTCTTGCTCTGCCCAACCCCCCGTGCAGCCAACCGCAAGCACGCCAATCAGGCCTGGCGCAGCCGCTTGCAGGTCCGACCGATGGCGGTCCAGCCCAATGGCAGCAGGGCGAACAGACATTTCCTCAGGGGCTGAATCCCTTTATTATGTGCGCTCGCGTAAAACGCCAGAGCCTGCGCGGCTCGCTCCCTTGCAGAGCACGTTTTGCATCGGCGGCCCAGGTCCAGGACCTGTCAGGGCGCCGACTCCGCCCTTACTTCACACGTGTAGCAATTACGCTTATGGCCATTTTAAACATCCTCGAATTCCCTGATCCGCGCCTGCGCACTATCGCCAAACCCGTGGCCGTAGTGGACGACGAAGTGCGTCAGTTGGTCGACGACATGTTTGAAACAATGTATGAGGCCCCAGGCATCGGTCTGGCGGCGACCCAGGTCAACGTGCACAAACGCATCGTGGTCATGGACCTGTCCGAAGACCGCAGCGAGCCACGGGTGTTCATCAACCCCGAATTCGAAGCCCTGACCGACGAGATGGACCAGTATCAGGAAGGCTGCCTGTCGGTGCCGGGTTTCTATGAAAACGTCGATCGTCCGCAGCGGGTCAAGATCAAGGCCCTGGACCGCGACGGCCAGCCCTATGAACTGATCGCCGAGGGCTTGCTGGCGGTGTGCATCCAGCACGAATGCGACCACCTCAACGGCAAGTTGTTCGTCGATTACCTGTCCACGCTCAAGCGTGACCGGATCAAGAAGAAGCTGGAAAAGCAGCATCGCCAGCAGGCTTGATGACCGTCTTGCAAAGGCTTGCTACGGCAAGCCTTTTTCTTTTCCGCATGTTTAACATCGAGAATTCCCATGACTGAGCCATTGCGCATCGTCTTTGCCGGCACCCCCGAATTCGCCGCCGAACACCTCAAGGCCCTGCTCGACAGCCCTTACCAGATCGTCGCGGTCTACACCCAGCCGGACCGCCCGGCCGGTCGTGGGCAGAAGCTGATGCCCAGCCCGGTCAAGCAACTGGCCGTGGAACACCAGATCCCGGTGCTGCAACCGCCTACCCTGCGCAACGCCGAAGCCCAGGCCGAACTGGCGGCGCTCAAGCCGGACCTGATGGTGGTGGTGGCCTACGGCCTGATCCTGCCCCAGGTGGTGCTGGATATCCCGCGCCTGGGCTGCATCAACAGCCACGCCTCGCTGCTGCCGCGCTGGCGCGGTGCGGCGCCGATCCAGCGCGCCGTAGAAGCCGGTGACGCGCAAAGCGGGGTGACCGTGATGCGCATGGAAGCCGGCCTGGACACCGGGCCGATGCTGCTCAAGGTCAGCACCCCGATCAGCGCCCAGGACACCGGCGGCAGCCTGCACGACCGCCTGGCCGAGCTGGGCCCGCCGGCAGTGCTGCAAGCCATCGAAGGCCTGGCCGCCGGCACCCTGCAAGGCGAAGTCCAGGACGACAGCCTGGCCACCTACGCCCACAAGCTGAACAAGGACGAGGCGCGCATCGACTGGAACCGCCCGGCCGTGGAGCTGGAGCGCCTGGTCCGGGCCTTCAACCCCTGGCCGATCTGCCACAGCACGCTCAATGGCGAAGCCCTGAAAGTCCTGGCCGCCACCCTGGCCGAAGGCCGTGGCGCCCCGGGCGAGATCCTCGGCGCCAGCAAGGACGGGCTGATCGTCGCCTGCGCTGAGCAGGCGCTGTGCCTGACCCGCCTGCAACTGCCCGGCGGCAAGGCGCTGAATTTCAGCGACCTGTTCAACAGCCGCCGCGAGAAATTCGCCCTCGGCACCGTCCTCGGCCAAGCGGCGGACGCCCAATGAACCCGCGCCTGGCCGCCGCCAAGGCCCTGACCGCGGTCCTCAACGGCAAGGCCTCGCTCAACAGCTCGCTGCCGATCCAGCTGGACAAGGTCGAGGTCCGTGATCGCGGCTTCACCCAGGACCTGGCCTTCGGCACCGCGCGCTGGCAGCCGCGGCTGTCGGCGCTGGCGGCCAAGCTGCTGCAGAAGCCGTTCAAGGCCGCCGATGCCGATGTCGAGGCGCTGCTGCTGGTGGGCCTGTATCAACTGCTCTACACCCGGGTGCCGGCCCACGCCGCCATCGGCGAAACCGTGGGTTGCGCCGACAAACTGAAAAAGCCCTGGGCCAAGGCCCTGCTCAACGCCGTGCTGCGCCGCGCCCAGCGTGAAAGCGAGGCCCTGCTGGCCGAGCTGGAACACGACCCGGTGGTGCGCACCGCCCACCCGCGCTGGCTGCAAAAGTCCCTCAAGGCCTTCTGGCCCGAGCACTGGGAAGCCATCTGCGCCGCCAACAACGCCCACCCGCCGATGATCCTGCGGGTCAATCGCCGACATCATGCGCGAGACGCCTACCTGAAGCTGCTGAGCGCAGCGGGAGTGGCGGCCAAGGCCTGCGTCTACAGCCAGGACGGCATCGTCCTCGACGCAGCCGGCGACGTTCGCAGCCTGCCGGGCTTTGCCGAAGGCTGGATCAGCGTGCAGGACGAAGCCGCGCAACTGGCCGCCGAGCTGCTGGAGCTGGCGCCAGGGCAGCGGGTGCTGGACGCCTGCTGCGCGCCGGGGGGCAAGACCTGCCACATCCTCGAAGTGCAGCCGGAGCTGGCCGGCGTGGTGGCGGTGGACCTGGAAGCCAAGCGCCTGGTGCGGGTGCGGGAAAACCTCGACCGCCTGAAGCTCGATGCCCAGCTGATTGCCGCCGACGGCCGCGACACCCAGGCCTGGTGGGACGGCCAGCCGTTCCAGCGGATCCTGCTGGACGCGCCGTGCTCGGCAACCGGTGTGATCCGTCGCCACCCGGACATCAAGCTGACCCGCCAGCCGGAAGACATCGCCGCCCTGGCGCAGCTGCAAGGCGAACTGCTGGACGCCCTGTGGCAGACCCTGGAAGTGGGCGGCATCCTGCTCTACGCCACCTGCTCGACCCTGCCGACCGAGAACACCGAAGTCATCGAGGCGTTCCTCGGCCGAACCCCGGGCGCCCGTGAATTGGACATCGGTGGCCAACTGGGGCAGCCTGCGGCCGGCCTCAAGCAGCCCCACGGACGCCAGTTGCTGGCGCAAGAGGGCGGCCACGACGGCTTCTACTACGCCAAGTTGATCAAGATCGCCGCCGCACGCGGCTAAACGGTTTTAAGGGAGTGACTGGATGAAAATCATCATCCTCGGCGCCGGGCAAGTGGGCGGCACACTGGCGGAACACCTGGCCAGCGAAGCCAACGACATCACCGTGGTCGACACCGACGGCGAACGCCTGCGCGGCCTCGGTGATCGCCTGGACATCCGCACCGTGCAAGGCCGCGGCTCCTTTCCCACAGTGCTGCGCCAGGCCGGAGCCGACGACGCCGACATGCTGGTGGCGGTGACCAACAGCGACGAAACCAACATGATCGCCTGCCAGGTCGCCCACACCCTGTTCAACACCCCGACCAAGATCGCCCGGGTGCGCGAAGCCGCCTACCTGACCCGCGCCGGGCTGTTCGACAACGACGCGATCCCGGTCGACGTACTGATCAGCCCCGAACAGGTGGTAACCAATTACATCAAGCGCCTGATCGAGCACCCTGGTGCCCTGCAAGTGATCGACTTCGCCGAAGGCAAGGCGCAACTGGTGGCCGTCAAGGCCTACTACGGCGGCCCGCTGGTGGGCCAGCAACTGCGCCAGCTGCGCGAGCACATGCCCAACGTCGATACCCGGGTGGCGGCAATCTTCCGGCGCGACCGGCCGATCATGCCCAAGGGCGACACGGTGATCGAGGCTGACGACGAGGTGTTCTTCATCGCCGCCAAGGCCCATATCCGCGCGGTGATGAGCGAGATGCGCCGCCTGGAAGAGTCCTACAAGCGCATCGTCATCGCCGGTGGCGGGCAGATCGGCGAGCGCCTGGCCGAGGCCATCGAAAGCCGCTATCAGGTGAAGATCATCGAGATGAACCCGGCCCGCTGCCGCTACCTGTCCGACACCCTGGACAGCACCGTGGTGCTGCAGGGCAGCGCTTCGGACCGCGACCTGCTACTGGAAGAGAACATCGCCGACGCCGACATCTTCCTGGCCCTGACCAACGACGACGAAGCCAACATCATGTCCTCGCTGCTGGCCAAGCGCCTGGGGGCGAAGAAGGTCATGACCATCATCAACAACCCGGCCTATGTCGACCTGATCCAGGGCGGCGACATCGACATCGCCATCAGCCCGCAACTGGCCACTATCGGCACTCTGCTGGCTCACGTGCGCCGCGGCGACATCGTCAGCGTGCACTCCCTGCGCCGTGGCGCGGCGGAAGCCATCGAGGCCATCGCCCACGGCGACGCCAAGTCGAGCAAGGTGATCGGCCGCGCCATCGAGAACATCGGCTTGCCGCCGGGCACCACCATCGGCGCGATCATTCGTGACGAAGAAGTGCTGATCGCCCACGACGATACGGTGATCGAAGCCGGCGACCACGTGATCCTGTTCCTTGTGGATAAAAAGCACATTCGCGACGTGGAGAAACTGTTCCACGTCGGCCTGAGCTTCTTCTGACCCGTAGGAGCCGGCTTGCCGGCGAAGGGCCCTTGAGCACGCATTCGCCGGCAAGCCGGCTGCTAGAGATGAGGTAATGGTGATGCTGGAATCCCTGGAAAAAATGCTCGCCAAGGGTGTGGATAACGCCCTGCTGCGCTTCGGCCTGGGCAAGGGTTACCTGGATCAGGGCGAGTTCGCCAAGGCCGCCGAGCACCTGCAACGCTGCGTGGGCTTCGATCCCAAGTATTCAGCGGCCTGGAAGCTGCTGGGCAAAGCCTGTCAGGGGCAGGGCGACCTTCAAGGGGCGCGCCAGGCCTGGGAGCAGGGGCTGGAAGCGGCCCGGGGCCACGGCGACAAGCAGGCGGAAAAGGAAATGACCGTGTTCATCAAGAAGCTCGAGCGCCAAGCCGGGGCCTGAGCGCCTGCTCACAGGTAGCGCAGGGCGATCCCTTCCGCGTCCGCCTGGACCACTTCCATGCGCACCCTGGGCGCCGCCGTCGGCAAGCCTTGCACCTGGCCGTAGACCACCGCGCCCTTGGGCAATTGCGCCAGGGCCGGGCTTTGCACGTAGACGCCACTGGCAGACAGGTTGCGCGTCTGCCCCAGGCATTCGCCAATGCTCTCGTGGGAAATCTTGATGCGAAACGACTTGCGGTGCTCGGACATCTTCTGCGCCCTTGTTGTGTGTGCTGTGGATAACGCCTGCACGAAGGTTATCCACAGATCGTGCCAGCGCTGTCAGTACCAGCGCGCCTCGCCCGGAGGGCGCTTCTTGAAGCGTTTCATGCTCCACATGTACTGGCTCGGATACGCCCCGACATAACGCTCGACCACCTTGCTCATGGCTGCGCAGGAGGTTTCGGTGTCGGTGCTGTACATCTCTTCCGGCGCCGCTTCGAGGATCACCTTGTAGCCCGAGCCATCGGGCAGGCGCAGGGCGTGGAGGAACACCCCCACCGCCTTGCCGCCGGCCAGCATGTTCGGCACGAACTTGCTGGTCAGGGCCTGGGTGGCGAAGAAGGGTACGAAGATCCCGGCGGATTCGGCCGGTTCCGGGTCGGCGGGAATGCCCACCGCACCGCCCTTGCGCACTTCCTTGATGACGCTGAGGATGCCTTCCTTGGTCGAGGCCGCCACGCGGTTGCCCAGTTGTACCCGCTGCTTGCGCAGCAGTTCGTCCACCGCCTTGAGCTTGGGCGGACGGTAGAAAATGATCGGTTTGCACTGGCTGCAATAGAAGTGGTTGAGCACTTCCCAGTTGCCCAGGTGGCTGGTGATGCCGACCACGCCCTTGCCCGAGGCCAGGGCGTCCTTGAGCACGTCCAGTCCCTCGACTTCGCGCACCAGGGCCAGGGAGCGCTCGGCCGGCCAGATCCAGGCGCAGGCGCTTTCGGTCAGGGACTTGCCGATGTCTTTCAGGCTCTGGCCCACCAGGCGCTCGCGCTCGGCGGGGTCCATCTGTGGAAAACACTTGGCCAGGTTGATGCGCACCACCTCGCGGGAGCGATTGGGGGTTTTCCACATGATCCAGCCGATGGCCGCGCCGACCGCCTGCACCGCGCGCCAGGGCAGCAGGGCAAACAACCGCAGAGCGCCCACCAGCAGGGCGCCTTTGAACTTATCCACAAATGACTCCTGATCTGTCGGTCATGAAGCGTGTCGCGAGCCGGCTATTCTAACCGCGCGTTGGCGAGGATGGCGTAGCGATCACAGTCGCGGGTGTGATCCATGACCATGCCCGAAGCCTGCATCAGCGCGTAGCAGATGGTCGGGCCGACGAAGGTGAAACCGGCTTTCTGCAGGCCGCGGCTCATGGCTTCGGCCTCCGGGGTCACGGCCGGCACTTGGCTGCGGTCGTTGAAATGATTGATCTTCGGCACGCCGCCGACGAAGGACCAGAGAAAGCCCACCGGGTCTTCCAGCTCCAGCCAGGCCTGGGCGTTGCGCCGGGCGGCATTGAGCTTGAGGCGGTTGCGGATGATGCCCGGGTCCTGCATCAGGTCTTCGATCTCGGCGTCGCTCATCTGCGCCACGCGCTGCACATCGAAGCCGAACAGCACCTGGCGATAGCGCTCGCGCTTCTTCAGCACGGTGATCCAGGACAGCCCGGCCTGGAACCCTTCGAGCAATAACAACTCGAACAGACGCTGCTCATCGCGCAGCGGCACGCCCCACTCCTGATCGTGATAAGCCATGTACAGCGGATCTTCGGAACACCAAAAGCAGCGTGGCATAAGGCTCCAGGGGGCGTGCGCAGGACTGAATCGGGTATACTCCCGCTCCTTAAATCGCAGCCCAAGTAACAGGTGAATTTCGTGAGCCAGCCTACGCCAGCCGTGCGTACCTTCCAAGACTTGATCCTCGCCCTCCAGCAGTACTGGGCCGAGCAAGGTTGTGTGGTACTTCAGCCCTACGATATGGAAGTAGGCGCCGGCACTTTCCACACCGCTACCTTCCTGCGGGCCATCGGCCCGGAAACCTGGAACGCCGCTTATGTGCAGCCCAGTCGTCGCCCGACTGACGGCCGCTACGGCGAGAACCCCAACCGCCTGCAGCACTACTATCAGTTCCAGGTGGTCTTGAAACCCAACCCGGAGAACTTCCAGGAGCTGTACCTGGGTTCCCTGAAGCACGTGGGCCTGGACCCGCTGGTGCACGACATCCGCTTCGTCGAGGACAACTGGGAATCGCCGACCCTGGGCGCCTGGGGCCTGGGCTGGGAAGTCTGGCTCAACGGCATGGAAGTGACTCAGTTCACCTACTTCCAGCAGGCCGGTGGCATCGAGTGCTACCCGGTGACCGGCGAGATCACCTACGGCCTGGAACGCCTGGCCATGTACCTGCAGGGCGTGGACTCGGTGTACGACCTGGTCTGGGCCGACGGCCCGTTCGGCAAGGTCACCTATGGCGATGTGTTCCACCAGAACGAAGTGGAGCAGTCGACCTACAACTTTGAACACGCCAACGTCGAGAAGCTGTTCGAACTGTTCGATTTCTACGAAAGCGAAGCCAAGCGCCTGATCGAGCTGGATCAGCCGCTGCCGCTGCCGAGCTATGAAATGGTCCTCAAGGCCTCGCACACCTTCAACCTGCTGGATGCACGCCGGGCGATCTCGGTGACTGCGCGTCAGCAGTACATCCTGCGTGTGCGCACCCTGGCGCGTTCCGTGGCGCAAGCCTACCTGCTGGCCCGGGCCAAGCTGGGCTTCCCCATGGCAACCCCGGACCTGCGTGATGAAGTGTTGGCTAAGTTGGAGGCGGCACAATGAGTGCGCAAGATTTTCTGGTTGAACTGGGCACTGAAGAACTGCCACCCAAAGCCCTGAACACCCTGGCCGAAGCCTTTCTGGCCGGCATCGAGAAAGGCCTGCAGAG
Organism: Pseudomonas sp. 3MA1; assembly: GCF_029237275.1. NCBI lineage: Bacteria > Pseudomonadati > Pseudomonadota > Gammaproteobacteria > Pseudomonadales > Pseudomonadaceae > Pseudomonas > Pseudomonas sp. 3MA1. Next base: position 105,291 of record NZ_JAACFX010000002.1, read on the forward strand.
CGCCGGCCTGAGCTTTCAGGCCAAGCACGTGTACGCCGCGCCACGGCGCCTGGCAGTGCTGATCACCCAGCTGGCCACCCAGCAGCCGGATCGCAGCATCAACCTCGATGGCCCGCCACGCCAGGCGGCGTTCGACGCTGAAGGCAACCCGACCCAGGCGGCCCTGGGCTTTGCCAAGAAGTGCGGCGTCGAACTCAGCGAGATCGACCAGAGCGGCCCGAAACTGCGCTACAGCCAGAGCATCAAGGGCAAGCCGACCGCCAGCCTGCTGCCGACCATCGTCGAAGATTCGCTGAACGACCTGCCGATTCCCAAGCGCATGCGCTGGGCCGCGCGCAAGGAAGAGTTCGTGCGTCCGACCCAATGGCTGGTGATGCTGCTGGGTGACGACGTCATCGACTGCACCATCCTCGCCCAGAAGGCCGGTCGCGACTCCCGTGGCCATCGCTTCCACCACCCGCAAAGCGTGCGCATCACCTCGCCGGCCAACTACCTGGCCGACCTGCGTGCCGCCTACGTGCTGGCCGACGCCAACGAGCGTCGCGAGCTGATCAGCAAGCGCACCGCGGAACTGGCCACCCTGCAGGAAGGCACGGCGATCGTCCCGGCGGACCTGCTGGACGAAGTCACCGCCCTGGTGGAATGGCCGGTGCCGCTGGTGTGTTCGTTCGAGGAGCGTTTCCTTGAAGTGCCCCAGGAAGCCCTGATCACCACCATGCAGGACAACCAGAAGTACTTCTGCCTGCTGGATGTGGACGGCAAGCTGCTGCCGCGCTTCATCACCGTGGCCAACATCGAGAGCAAGGACCCGCGCCAGATCATAGAGGGCAACGAGAAAGTCGTGCGCCCACGCCTGACCGACGCCGAGTTCTTCTTCAAGCAAGACAAGAAGCAGAAGCTCGAAGACTTCAACCTGCGCCTGCAGAACGTGGTCTTCCAGGAAAAACTCGGCAGCGTCTATGACAAGGCCGAGCGGGTTTCCAAGCTGGCCGCCTTCATCGCCCCGCGCATCGGCGGCGACGCCCAGCGCGCAGCCCGTGCCGGCCTGTTGTCCAAGTGCGACCTGGCCACCGAGATGGTCGGCGAGTTCCCGGAGATGCAAGGCATCGCCGGCTACTACTACGCCCTCAATGACGGCGAGCCGGAAGACGTGGCCCTGGCCCTCAACGAGCAGTACATGCCCCGTGGCGCCGGCGCCGAGCTGCCGAGCACCGTGACCGGTGCCGCCGTGGCCATCGCCGACAAGCTGGACACCCTGGTGGGGATCTTCGGCATCGGCATGCTGCCCACCGGTAGCAAGGACCCCTACGCCCTGCGTCGCGCGGCCCTGGGCGTGCTGCGGATCCTGATCGAGAAGAAATTCGACCTCGACCTGAACGACGCCGTGGCCTTCGCCGTCAGCGCCTTCGGCAGCAAGGTCAAGGCCGCCGGCCTGGCCGAGCAGGTGCTGGAGTTCATCTTCGATCGCCTGCGTGCCCGTTACGAAGACGAAGGCGTGGATGTGGCCACCTACCTCTCGGTACGTGCCCTGAAGCCGGGCTCGGCCCTGGACTTCGACCAGCGCGTGCAAGCCGTGCAGGCCTTCCGCAAGTTGCCGGAAGCCGCCGCCCTGGCCGCGGTGAACAAGCGCGTGTCGAACCTGCTGAGCAAGGTCGAAGGCAATGTGCCGACCACCGTCGAGGCCAAGTACTTCGACAACGCCAACGAGTTCTCCCTGTACTCGGCGATCCAGCAGGCCGACCAGGCAGTCCAGCCGATGGCCGCTGCCCGTCAGTACAGCGAAACCCTGGCTCGTCTGGCGGCCCTGCGCGAGCCGGTGGACGCCTTCTTCGAGGCGGTAATGGTCAATGCCGAGGACGCCAAGGTGCGGGCCAACCGCTATGCGCTGCTGGCGCGGCTGCGGGGCCTGTTCCTGGGCGTGGCGGACATTTCGGTACTGAGCTGATCAGGTAAGGAAAGGCTGTGAAACTGCTGATACTCGACCGGGACGGCGTGATCAATCACGACTCCGACGCCTACATCAAATCGGTGCAGGAGTGGATTCCAATCCCCGGCGCGATCGAAGCCATTGCGCAGTTGAGCAAGGCCGGCTGGACGGTGGCGGTCGCCACCAACCAGTCCGGCATCGCTCGCGGCTACTACGATCTGGCCACCCTCGACGCCATGCACGCGCGCCTGCGCGAGCTGGTGGCGGAGCAGGGTGGCGAGGTCGGGCTGATCGTCTATTGTCCCCATGGCCCCGACGAAGGGTGCGCCTGTCGCAAACCGAAACCGGGCATGCTGCAAACCATTGCCAAGCATTACCAGGCAGAACTGACAGGCCTGTGGTTTGTCGGTGACAGTCTCGGTGACCTGGAAGCCGCAAAAGCCGTCGACTCTCAGCCAGTATTGGTAAAGACCGGGAAAGGCGAAAAGACCCTGGGGAAAACCCTGCCGGTAGGCACCTTGATTTTTGACGACCTGGCGGCCGTTGCCGCTGAACTTATCCACAATTAGGCCCCTTCTGGCATCCTGACCAAGGACTGTTCGGGAGAGCGCTTTTTAACAGGCGGGCATGCCCGCAATGGTAAATGCCGCTATGTCGATCCTGCAGGCCATCAGAACCTTCTTCTTTTACCTGCTGTTGGGTACCAGTGCCTTGCTGTGGTGCTCGCTGAGCTTTTTTATCGCGCCGTTCCTGCCTTTCAAGGCGCGCTACCGCTTTATCAATGTCTACTGGTGTCGCTGCGCGCTTTGGCTGACCAAGGTATTTCTGAACATTCGCGTGGAAGTGCAGGGTGCAGAAAACGTCCCCGAGCGGCCGTGCGTGATCGTCTCCAATCACCAGAGCACCTGGGAGACGTTCTTCCTCTCGGCCTATTTCGAGCCTTTGAGCCAGGTCCTCAAGCGTGAGTTGCTGTATGTGCCGTTCTTCGGCTGGGCCATGGCCATGCTGCGGCCCATCGCCATCGACCGCGACAACCCCAAGGCCGCGCTCAAGCAAGTGGCGAGCAAGGGCGACGAACTGCTCAAGGACAATGTCTGGGTGCTGATCTTTCCGGAAGGCACCCGCGTGCCCTATGGCACCGTCGGCAAGTTCTCCCGCAGTGGCAGCGCCCTGGCGGTGAACGCCGACCTGCCGGTGCTGCCAGTGGCCCACAACGCCGGCAAGTTCTGGCCGAAGACCGGCTGGGCCAAGCGCCCGGGCACCATCACCGTGACCATTGGCGCGCCGATGTACGCCGAAGGCAGCGGACCGCGAGCCATTGCCGAGCTCAATGACCGGGTGGCGGCCTGGAATGAACAGGCCCAGCGGGATATGGGCTCATTGCCACCATTGGCCACTTCCACGGATAAGGTTGCTGTATGAGCTTCTGTGGATAACCTGTGTACGACTTTTCTCACAGCGGCGGAAATCGACCTATAAATCACTGATTTATATGCATATTTCCCAAGCTCATAAAATGTGGAAAAACGTGCATAAGTTTTTCCGACACAAAAAAAACCGGCCTCGATGCCGGTTTTTTTTCGCCCGCTCAATCCCACCGGCTTCAGTCCTGCAATAAAGGCAGCTCAAGGATGAAACAGGAGCCCTGGCCGACCTCGCTGCGACAGCTGATCCGCCCCTGATGCCGGTCCACTACCGCCTTGACCATGGACAGACCCAGGCCCAGGCCATCGATGCCCTGGGCCGAGGCAAAGCGCTGGTACTGGCCAAACAGCTGGGGCAGGTCCGCCGGGGCAATCCCCTGGCCCTGATCGGCGATCTCGCAGCGCAGCCAGCCCTCGGCACAGCTCACCGCAACCTGGACCGTGGAACCTGGCGGGCTGTACTTGATGGCGTTCTCCAGCAGGTTGAACAAGGCCCGGGTCAGCAGCGACTGGTCCGCCAGGACCATGCCCTCATGGTCTTCATCCAGGTCATGCAGCAGGCGGATTTGCTTCAACTGGGCCAGGGTGGTGGCCTGGTCGAAGGCATCCAGCACCAGCATGGCAAACATGCTCGGGGCGAACTGATAGGCCTCCGACTCGGCCTTGGCCAATTGCACGAAGGCCTCGGTCAGCCCCAGGGCCCGGCGCACCTGCTGCTCGATCTGGCTGTAGACCTGCCTGGGCGGCGAGGGCTGGCGGCCCTGCACATCCAGCAGCGCGAGGATCGCCGAGTGCGGCGCGCGCAGATCGTGGGACAGAAAGCGCAACAGCACGCCACGCTGCTGCTCGGCGTCTCGCTCGACGCTGAGGTCGGTGAGGCTCAATAACCAGCCGATGGCGTTGTCGCTGTCCACCGGTAGCAGGGGCGCCAGTTCCATGCGCAGGCTGCGCTGCCGGACGTCGCGAAACTCCAGGGCCGGCAACTGCTCCAGGCTCGGGTACGCTGCCACGTCCGTCAGGCCCGGGTAGCCCAGGGCGGCCAACTGCGCAAGCAAGGGCTGCCCCACCAGGGAATGGGCGAACACGTCCCGGGCATTGCGGTTGGCCAGCAGAATCCTGCCGTCCGGATCACTGATCAGGGTCGCCACCGGCAGGTACTCCAGGCCGTCGGCGATAAAGCGCCGGGTATCCCGGGTCCGGCTCAGGGCCTGTTCCAGGGCAACGATCTGCCCTTGCAGCACATCACCGACGGGGGTCTGGCTACGACGGCGCTCCGGCAACACCTTGGGCTCGTTGTCCAGGCGCTCCAGCTCCCAGCCGAAATAGGCCAGGATCACGCTCAGCCGTCGCCAGTTCCAGATCAGGTACGCCAGCAGCATGCCCAGCAGGCTGGCCACCGGCGACCACCAGTAGCCCAAGCGCAGCATCAGCACCGACCCCAACAGGGCCAGGACCATGCAGCCCAGGGTTATCCACAAGGCGTGGCGCGGACGCCAGAGCAACAACCCGAGCAAGGCGGCGGTCAGGGCCATGGACAACAGCATCCCCGGCCACTGGCCCAGGGCGACGATACTGCGATGCTGCAACAGGCCGTTGAGCAGGTTGGCCTGGATCTCCACCCCGGGGGTGGTGCCCTGGCTGCCGGATTGCGGGGTGACGTAACGGTCGCCCAGCCCCGGTGCGGTGGACCCCACCAGGATCAGCCGGTCACGCAGCAACTCGGCCGGCACCTCGCCACGCAGCACGCTGACATAGGGCACGCTGGGAAAGCCCGCCGCCTTGTCGATAAAGGCAATACGTACAGGGTTGGCCCGCAGCCAGCCCCTGGTGATCTGCGCCGTCCCGGAGCCCGGCATCAGCGACGACAGCGGATCGGCTTCGGTGAGCTGGTAGAGCAACCAGGTCAGTTGCGCCCGCGGCGCCTGCTGCGGACCTTCGCGCAGGTAGACACTGCGCACGGTGCCGTCGGCATCCGCCTCTGCGTTGATATGCCCGAGCCCCCGGGCACAGTGGCGCAGCACCGGCACCGGAGGGATCTCCTGCAGATCCTGGCCATAGCGAGCGACACCTTCGCGCAGCACCGGCAGGAACACCGTGCCGGCGCGACACAGGGCGGCGGCCAACTGCGTGTCGTTTTCCACGGTGCTGCCGGGCTCGCTGAGGATCACATCGAACAGCACGCCTTTGACCTTGGCCTCCGTCAGCCGGTCCAGCAACTGTCCATGCAGCGCCCGGGGCCAGGGCCAGCGGCCCAGTTGCTGCAAGCTGTAGTCGTCGATGGTCACCAACAGGATGCGCGGGTCTACCGGCGGCGGGGTAAAACGTCGCAGGTGGTCATAGAACAGGTTGTTCAACGCCAGGCCGTGGCTCAGGGACAGCAAGGCCGTCAGGGGCAGAAGTATCAGGCCGACCCACAACCATTCACGTACCAGGCGGCGAAACAGGCGCTGGGCCTGGGTCGGTTCACGGCCGTCGGTCCTTTGCTGGCCGAGACTCATCGGCGGCCCGTCGACGGCTTATTGAACACGAGTGGTCCTGGGGTAGTAGAAGATGTCATAGACCCCGGTTTCTCCTTCCAGGCCATGCTCGTCGAACGCCGAGAGCCGTACATGATAGAAAAACGCCTTCAGGCCAGTGAAGTTCACTTCCGGGGTGCTGGAGAACTGTTCCTGCTTGATGTTGAGGAAATCCTTGTCGGTGGCCACCTGCGCCCGATAGCGCTGGGCGCCCGGCAACGGTTGCAGGATCAGTTGCCAGACGGGCAGGGCGCCGGTTTGCCCGGCCTGCCCCAGCAGCCGGGGCGCGGCCAGCAGCTCCACCGGCTTGAGCTCGCCCTGCTTGTGAATGCGCAATCCCTGGCGCGCCATGACCTGGACCTCACCCGGCAGCGGGCCAGCTGGTTTATCCACAACGCGCTTGCCGGGACGCCGGGCGGCCTGGCTCGGCGGCGGGTCATCGCGGCTCACCGCCACCTGGCCGTTGAGCACCTCCACCAGGGATTGCTGATCGTCATTACGCACCCGGAAGTGCGTCCCCCGTACCCCCAGCACGCCCACGGGGGTCACGATCTGGAAGCGGTCGTGGTCACTGTTGCGCTTGATCACATAGGACTCGATCTGCCCCTGTTCCAGGACCACCCGAGGAATGCTGTATTGCGTATTGAGTTGCAGGGTGACCTGGGAACTGGAGGGCAACACCACTCGCGAACCATCGCCGAGGGACAGGCTGACGAACGCCGACGGCGAGGTTTTCACCCCTTCTTTCTCATCGATGCTCATGCCTTCTTCCAGGGCCACCTCACGGCCCTTGGCGTCCAGTTTCCAGGCCTCGCCCGTCAGGTGCTCGACGGTCGCCGGCAAGGGCTGGCCACGGCATTGCTGGTGGTCATCTATATAGGCAAGGCGTTGCGGGGCAGCCTGCACGGCGCACGATGGCAGGATCAGACCCGCCAGCAGCACTGCAGCGCACGCCACCTGCAACCGGCCAACGGACGGAGAAGGGCAGAGGTCATTCATGAATATGCTTTGAGCCTTTGGGAAAACCACGGCGAAATCCTACGCACCATACCTGAGGCGGCACATGGGCAGAAAGCCGGACGCTGCGGGACGGCGCCCAGGAACAGGGCAGGGTTCGGGCCTGGGAGGGAAGAGTGCAGGAGCCGGAGAAAGTGACACATCCCTGTGTCGGAACCAGGGCGACAGGTCGCCCGGCCCAAAGTCCTGAGGAGGCACTCCCTGTATTCCCCTTCAACCACGCACGCAAGCGCGGGTGGTGCCGCCAGCCTGGCGGTTGACACTCCCTGTGTCGGAGCACTTCCAGGTGCCCCCGTGTGCCACTCAGCGAGAGCCAATGTAGCGCCGGGCGAGCGGCCGGGGCGGTTTTGCAATATTTGTTCAGAATCATCGCCCCACCTGCTAAAAGATCCAGCGTGGTGCCGGTGCCTGCCAATCCGCAGGCAGGGCTGTTCTGCCCAGTACCGGCTCGGCATCCAGGGTCAGGCGGGTTTGATGGCTGTCGGGCGAGGCCAGTGTCGAGTAAGCCTCGGCCTTGGCCGCCTCACAGCAGGAAGCGGATGGCGACGACAAGCCACTGGCACTGATCCCCAGATAAGCCGCCAGCATCAAACTGACCAGGCGCAGCGGATCATCGCCGCTGAACATTCTGACCAACGCGACCTGGCCTTTGCTGAACATGTTCCCCATGGTTCTTTTCCTTGCTTGAGCGAGCCGGTATCGTGCTGCTGCGATAGCCCCCCAGGCACCCGTGCTCCAGGTGCCTTACCGGCTATTTGATATCAGCGTACCGAGGGAGCAGGGGCTCAAGAGCAATTCGCCACAATTGTTCAGAATCAGCCAAGGCACCTAAACTTCCCCCAGCCTGAAGCCGCTGGCTCTGTGTCTCAGGTGCTCTTCGAACCATAAGGAACTGCCTGGCATGCGTGTCGCGATACTGGATGACGAACCCGCAGAACTGGCACGGGTAGAACAGACACTGCGAGAAATTCCCGGCCCCGGTGAAGCCGCCTGGTCCCTGCATCGCTTCGAACGGGGCGAAGACCTGCTACGCCAACTGCGGCGCGAAACCTTCGACCTGCTGATTCTCGATTGGCAACTGCCCGACCTCAGCGGCCTGTCGTTGCTGCGCTGGACCCGGGAGCACATGGACTCGCCTCCGGCGGCCATCATGCTCACCAGTCGCGATGCCGAGAGCGATATTGTCCAGGCCCTGAACACCGGCGCCGACGACTACTTGAGCAAACCGTTTCGTCCCAACGAACTCAAGGCCCGGGTCAACGCGGTGCTGCGCCGCCACGGTTTGCAGCGCAACAGCAGCGAAGAGCGCCAGAGCTTCAACGACCTGACCTTCGACGATGCGGAACTGACCGTGACCCGCGCCGGTGCCCCCATCAGCCTGACCGAGCGCGAGTACCGCCTGGCCCGCTGCCTGTTCGCCAACCTGGGCCGGCCACTGTCGCGGGAGTACCTGTACGAAAGGTTCTGGACCCATGAGGAAATCGCCTCCTCACGGCCCCTGGACACCCACATCTATCGCCTGCGCAACAAGCTGGGGCTGACCGCGGATCGTGGTTGGCAACTGCTGACCATCTACGGCTATGGCTACCGCCTGGAAAGCGTCGCGGCGCCCGACGAGCAGGGCCACTGACCGCTGGCCCTCAACAGCGGTCTGAGATCATTGTGGGTCCTGCCAGACATCTTCATAGCCGGCGCGGTCGATGATGAAACGCGTCCCGCTCGGCAGATACAGGTAATCGATCACCTCCGGCAGCAGCTCGACCAGATGCTCGGCGCACAGCGGCTGATAGAAATCCACAGCGGCGGAATGTTCGCCGCAATGGATAAACCAACTGACCGTGCCGTTCTCCGGCAACTCGATCCGGGTGCCATAGATGGGCGACTGCGCCAGGGAACCGATGGCCAGGGCAATCATCGGCTCCGGTGCCTGGGGAGCGAGGTCGTAGCGTTCACAGATAAGCTGCTGTCTTTCGTTCATTGCTCCAGCCACCAATCGAGCAAGGTCTCGTCCTCGGTGTCATCGAGGTTTTTATAGATGTTGGCGTAGTACCACTCGATGCCCGTGGTTTCGCGGAAGCGGTTGAAGAACAAGGCGATGTTGTCCATGCCGTTTCGCGCCGGCACCGACAGTGTCAGATTGCCCTTGTAGCGCCCGTCGAGCGTGCCGCCCAATTCGCTCGCCACATCCGCCGCCAGGGCAACTATAGGGTCCTCAGGGATGTGCTTCGCATAAATATGGATGCAGAAGTTGCCGCCTCGCTTGAGCACCACGGCGGGGGCCTGGGGGTCCTTGATTGAAATGATGTCGCCCTTGGCCAGGTTCAGTGTCAGCCCTGGTGAGTAGAGAATCTCGTAACTGTCCTCATCGAGCCGCCGTACATGCAGCGGCTCATAGACCGGGCCGTGGCTGTTCTGCCCCGCGACCACGCGAATCGATATTTCCTGGTTTTCATCATCCATCACAAATTTCCGCGCGATTGCTGTTTTTTCAAAGGGTGAAACGAGCCAAGCCGGGCTCAGCCGCGTAGCGGGGTCGACTGCTCGATGAACACCGCTCCAAGCGCCTGTTCGATGGCCCGATCGTCTTGCAGCTCAGGTGCCAGCCGCAGCACCAGCCGATCCAGGCCGGCACACCAGGTGACGGAGCTGTCCATGCTGAAAATGATGCGCTCCTGTTCGATACGCACTTGTGCAACCCCGCCATAGCCGGAGAGGGCGGGGCTGGAGATTTCCAGGTGGTAGGTGTCCTGGCCCAGGGCGGCGTCCTGTTCGTCGCATTCGGTACTGCGTTGCAACAACAGGTAGTGCTCGGGCTCGTCGGCGGTATCGGCAAAAGCCACAAGCCAGACATCGTCCTCCAGGGTTGCGCTGAAATAACTGGCAGGCCATTCAACGGTCATGCTTGAACCTCAAGTGAAGCCAGCGACAAGCACTCGCTCATGCGCGCAGGATCAATGTTCCCGTGCTGCAAACAGGCATCTTCATAAGCGATATGTTGGTCGTCGGTGATGGAAGACAGGTAGTGGTCGATGGCGCAAAAACTGACCTCGGGCGCGATATCCACGGTGAACAGCGACAGGCCCCGGGTAAGCATGCAGCTGGCGCCGAGACTGCGCAGGTGCTGCACAATGCTCGAGCGCTCTGACTCGCGCTCGGCAAAAACCCGCAACGTCGAATGCCCGGATTGCCGCACCACGGCGGTTGCGATCAGCTCGTGGGCATCGGCGCGAGTCAGCACCCAGTCCCCCTTGCTCACGCCGTAGAGATAGCAGGGCGTGTTATCCAACTCATAGACACCTGCGCCCCTTTGAATACCCCACATCGATTCATACCCCACCGGAGGGTAACCATCGGCATCGACGGTGAGCTTGAAAATGATCTTGTGAAACTGTGCTATCGAGGTATCCATTCCATCTCACCGAGGCGCCGCCGTGGGCCTCACAAACTGTCCGTAAAAGAAGTTTTCCTCGAAGGAAAATTGCACCCAGCACTGCCCGGCACCTGCCCCATAACAGCCAGAGCATGCCTGCCTCCGGGCTCAGCCGCCGCTCGAAGAACAACGACGACTCACCGCGGGCACAATCCGGCGTGGTTTTTTCATGGCATTGAAACACCAGGCGATGGGCTAGCGTGCTTCATCGAATGATGGCTGCCAAGGTCGACGTCCTTGTTTATTCCAGGCATTAAAAAGGCCAACGCACTGCGTTGGCCTTTTTCGTGGCGCGACCCGAGGATCAGAAGTCCAGGTTGGACACTGCCAGGGCGTTGCTTTCGATGAAGTCGCGACGTGGCTCGACCGCATCACCCATCAGGGTGTTGAAGATCTGGTCGGCGCCGATGGCGTCTTCGATGGTCACCTTGAGCATGCGGCGCATGCTTGGGTCCATGGTGGTTTCCCACAGTTGGTCAGGGTTCATCTCGCCCAGACCTTTGTATCGCTGGATGGTGTGGCGCTTGGTGCTTTCCGCCATCAGCCAGTCCAGGGCTTCCTTGAACTCGGTGACCGCTTTCTTGCGTTCGCCGCGCTGCACATACGCGCCTTCGTCCAGCAGGGTGCTCAGTTGAGCGCCCAGGGAAACGACGGTCTTGTAGTCGTTGCTGCCGAAGAAGTCGCGGTTGAAGGTGACGTAGTTGGACAGGCCGTGGGAGATCAGCTCGACCTCTGGCAGCCAGACATTACGTTCACGGTCTTCGCGCAGGCTGGCCTTGTAGACCAGGCCGGACTTCTCGGAAGTGCGCAGGCGAGCATCGAACTTGGCCAGCCAATCCTGCATGGCGGCGTGGTCGGACAGTTGCTCCAGGGTCACGGCCGGCAGGTAGATGAAGTGCTCGGTCAGCTCCTGCGGGTACAGGCGCGACAGGCGCTTGAGGGTCTTCATCACCATGCGGAAATCGTTGACCAGGCGCTCCAGCGCCTCACCGGAGATCCCCGGGGCTTCTTCGTTCAGGTGCAGGCTGGCATCTTCCAGAGCCGACTGGGTCATGTAGTCTTCCATGGCGTCGTCGTCTTTGATGTATTGCTCTTGCTTGCCTTTCTTGACCTTGTACAGCGGCGGCTGGGCGATGTAGATGTAGCCACGCTCGATCAGCTCCGGCAACTGACGGAAGAAGAAGGTCAGCAGCAGGGTACGGATGTGCGAACCGTCGACGTCAGCATCGGTCATGATGATGATGTTGTGATAACGCAGCTTGTCGATGTTGTACTCTTCGCGGCCGATGCCACAGCCCAGCGCGGTGATCAGGGTGCCCACCTCTTGCGAGGAGATCATCTTGTCGAAACGCGCCTTCTCGACGTTGAGGATCTTGCCCTTGAGCGGCAGGATCGCCTGGGTCTTGCGGTTGCGTCCCTGCTTGGCGGAACCGCCAGCAGAGTCACCTTCCACCAGGTAGAGTTCGGACAGCGCCGGGTCTTTTTCCTGGCAGTCCGCGAGTTTGCCCGGCAGGCCGGCGATATCCAGCGCGCCCTTGCGACGGGTCATTTCACGGGCTTTACGCGCTGCTTCACGAGCACGAGCAGCGTCGATCATCTTGCCCACCACCAACTTGGCTTCGTTGGGGTTTTCCAGCAGGAAGTCGGAGAAGTACTTGCCCATTTCCTGTTCGACCGCGGTCTTCACTTCGGAAGACACCAGCTTGTCCTTGGTCTGGGAGCTGAACTTCGGATCCGGCACCTTCACCGAGATGATGGCGGTCAGGCCTTCACGCGCGTCGTCACCGGTGGTGGCGACCTTGTGCTTCTTGGCCAGGCCTTCCTGTTCGATGTAGTTGTTCAGGTTACGGGTCAGGGCCGAACGGAAGCCCACCAGGTGGGTGCCGCCGTCGCGCTGAGGAATGTTGTTGGTGAAGCACAACAGGTTCTCGTTGAAGCTGTCGTTCCACTGCAGGGCGATTTCCACGCCGATGCCGTCTTCACGCTGGATGTTGAAGTGGAACACCTGGTTGACCGCAGTCTTGTTGGTGTTCAGGTATTCAACGAAGGCCCGCAGGCCGCCTTCGTACTTGAACAGTTCTTCCTTGCCGCTGCGCTCGTCCTTGAGGACGATGCCGACACCGGAGTTGAGGAAGGACAGTTCACGAATCCGCTTGGCCAGGACGTCCCAGCTGAAGTGGATGTTCTTGAAGGTTTCAGCCGAAGGCTTGAAGTGAATCTGGGTACCGGTGGTTTCGCTGTCGCCAACGATCTTCATCCGCTCTTGCGGAACACCGTGGACGTAAGTCTGTTCCCAGATCTTGCCGCTGCGACGCACGGTGAGGATCAGTTCCTCGGACAGCGCGTTCACCACCGACACACCCACGCCGTGCAGGCCGCCGGACACCTTGTAGGAGTTGTCGTCGAACTTACCGCCGGCGTGGAGCACGGTCATGATGACCTCGGCCGCCGAAACGCCTTCTTCTTTATGCACATCCACCGGGATGCCGCGACCGTTGTCGCGCACGGTGATGGATTCGTCCGGGTGGATGATGATGCTGATGTCGTCGCAATGACCGGCCAGCGCTTCGTCGATGGAGTTATCGACCACCTCGAACACCATGTGGTGCAGACCGCTGCCGTCATCGGTGTCGCCAATGTACATACCGGGACGTTTGCGTACGGCATCCAAACCTTTCAGCACCTTGATGCTGGTCGAGTCGTACGTATTTTCTTCGCTCATGCCTTCACTCCCGATGGTCGTGGGTCTGGGTGATACGGCCTTGTTCCACGTGGAACAAAGCGACTGGCGTTTCCGTCTGCCAGCCTTCCCTCAATAATTCGTGGTCTACACAGGTGATGAACACCTGGCAGCGTAAGTCTTCCAACAAGCGACAAAGTGCGCGGCGGTGCTGCTCGTCCAGCTCGGACGGCAAGTCATCCACCAGATAAATACACTGACCGCGGCGGGCCTGGCTCACCAGGTGCCCCTGGGCAATGCGCAAGGCACAGACCACCAACTTCTGCTGGCCACGGGACAAGATGTCCGCGGCGTTGTGTCCGCCTAGGCGCAGACGCAAATCAGCACGTTGTGGACCGGCCTGGGTATGACCCATTTGCTGATCACGGTGCAGGGCGGTCGCGAGCACTTCACTGAGCTCTCGGTCCTTGTCCCAACCACGGTAATAGCTAAGCGTCAGGCCCTCGAGCTGCAGCAACTCGCCCAAGGTCCGCTCAAAGACTGGTTTCAAGGCTTTGATGTAAGCGCGGCGGTATTCATCGATTTCAGCGCTGGCCTGACACAGTTCCCGGTCCCAGGCCGCTTGCGAAGCGGCGTCAAGTGTACCATGCCGCAGCCATGAGTTCCGCTGCCGCAGGGCCTTCTGCAGGCGCTGCCAGGTGGACATGAAGCGCGGTTCCACATGGAACACGCCCCAGTCCAGGAACTGCCGGCGGATCTTGGGAGCACCTTCGAGCAGTCGAAAGCTGTCCGGGTTGATCAACTGCAGCGGCAGGATTTCCGCCAGCTGAGCGGCGCTGCGGGCATTCTGCCCGTCGATGCGGATCTGGAACTCCCCCTGGCGATCCCGGGATATCCCCAGGTTGCTGTGTCCGCCCTCAGCCAACTCCACCTGGCCAAATACCGTGCAGGCCAGTTGCTCATACTGGATCACCGGTAACAGACGGGTGCTGCGGAACGAGCGGGCAAGCCCCAGCAGATGGATGGCTTCCAGCACGCTGGTCTTGCCACTGCCGTTGGCGCCGTAGAGAAGGTTGATGCGAGGAGAGGGGGAGAAGGTCACCGGGTGCAGATTGCGCACCGCGGTGACCGAGACGCGACTGAGGGACATCTAGCTTCTGCTGAGCATGATTACAGGCGCATCGGCATGACAACGTAAGCCGAGTCGTCGTTGTCGGATTCCTGCACCAGCGCACTGCTGTTGGAATCGGACAGGATCAGGCGAACCTGTTCGGTGGTCATCACCCCCAGTACGTCCAGCAGGTAGCTGACGTTGAAGCCGATTTCCAGCGAGCCGCCGTTGTATTCCACGCCTACTTCTTCTTCCGCTTCTTCCTGCTCCGGGTTGTTGGCCTGGATCTTCAGCTGACCATTGGCCAGTTGCAGACGGATGCCGCGGTACTTCTCGTTGGACAGGATCGCGGTGCGGCTGAAGGCTTCACGCAGGGCCTGACGGTCGCCCAGCACCAGCTTGTCGCCGCCTTTGGGCAGCACGCGCTCGTAGTCCGGGAACTTGCCGTCCACCAGTTTGGAGGTGAAAGTGAACTCGCCGGTGGTGGCGCGGATATGATGCTGACCCAGGACGATGCTGACGTTGCCATCCGGCTCGGTGAGCAGGCGCGCCAGTTCAAGGATGCCTTTGCGTGGCACGATCACCTGGTGACGATCCGGCTGACCGATATCCGCCTGCATCGAGCACATGGCCAGACGGTGACCGTCGGTGGCCACGGCGCGGATGATCCCGGCGGACACTTCCAGCAACATGCCGTTGAGGTAGTAGCGCACGTCCTGCTGGGCCATGGCGAAGCTGGTGCGCTCGATCAGGCGACGCAGCTTGCTCTGCTCCAGCTGGCAGGTCAACGAGCCCGGGCCTTCTTCCACGGTCGGGAAGTCGTTGGCCGGCAGGGTCGACAGGGTGAAGCGGCTACGCCCGGCCTTCACCACCAGCTTCTGCTCATCGACCTTGATATCGATCAGGGCGTCGTTGGGCAGGCTCTTGCAGATGTCCATCAGCTTGCGCGCGGGGACGGTGATTTCCCCCGGCTCGGCCGGTTCTTCAAGTTGCACACGACCGACCAGCTCGACTTCCAGGTCGGTACCGGTCAGCGACAGTTGCTGGCCTTCGACAACCAGCAGCACGTTGGAAAGCACCGGCAAGGTCTGACGACGTTCGACGACGCCGGCGACCAGTTGCAGGGGTTTCAACAGGGCTTCGCGTTGAATGGTGAAATGCATGGTCTAGTCCCTTGCCTTAATAAGCTGCGTTGGAGTCATCAAGTGGTCAGAGTACGCAGCAGGTTCTTGTAGTCCTCGCGGATGTCCGCGTCGGATTCCTTAAGTTCATTGATCTTGCGGCAGGCGTGCAGCACCGTGGTGTGGTCGCGGCCGCCGAACACATCGCCGATTTCCGGCAGGCTGTGGTTGGTCAGTTCCTTGGACAGGGCCATGGCCACCTGACGCGGACGAGCCACCGAACGCGAACGTCGCTTGGACAGCAGATCGGAAATCTTGATCTTGTAGTACTCGGCGACGGTGCGCTGGATGTTATCCACAGACACCAGCTTGTCCTGCAGCGCCAGCAGGTCCTTCAGGGATTCGCGAATCAACTCGATGGTGATGTCGCGCCCCATGAAGTGCGAGTGGGCAATGACCCGCTTGAGCGCGCCTTCCAGTTCACGGACGTTGGAGCGAATCCGCTGGGCAATGAAGAACGCCGCGTCGTGGGGCAGTTCGACCTTGGCCTGGTCGGCCTTCTTCATCAGGATCGCGACCCGGGTTTCCAGTTCCGGCGGCTCGACGGCCACCGTCAGGCCCCAGCCGAAGCGGGACTTGAGGCGTTCTTCCAGGCCTTCGATCTCTTTCGGATAGCGGTCGCTGGTGAGGATCACCTGCTGGCCGCCTTCGAGGAGGGCGTTGAAGGTGTGGAAAAACTCTTCCTGGGAACGCTCCTTGCGGGCGAAGAACTGAATGTCATCGATCAGCAGCGCATCGACCGAACGGTAGAAGCGCTTGAATTCGTTGATGGCGTTGAGCTGCAACGCCTTGACCATGTCCGCCACGAAGCGCTCGGAATGCAGGTACACGACCTTGGCATTCGGGTTCTTCTTTAACAGGTGGTTACCCACAGCGTGCATCAAGTGGGTCTTACCCAAACCGACGCCGCCATACAGGAACAGCGGGTTGTAGCCATGCTTGGGGTTGTCCGCCACCTGCCAGGCCGCCGCGCGGGCCAGCTGGTTGGACTTGCCCTCGACGAAATTCTCAAAGGTGAAGGTGCGGTTCAGGTAACTGGTGTGCTTGAGCGCACCTTCTACCTGGACGGTACGTTGCTCGGCACGTACCGGTGCCTGCTGCGAGCTGGCGCCCGCCATCGGGTCGAAGCTGTCACGAGAGGGTTCTTCGCTGACCTCGGCGCTCTTCTGCGCCGCGGCTTTCTTGGCCGGGGCGGAAGCGGGTGCCGGAGTTGGCGCAGGAGCCGCCGCCGGGGAGGCATTGGCTGCTGCCGCTTGCAGTGCTTGCGAAGCAGCGGCGGCCAATGGCGCATTAGGTGCAGCGCGAGGCGCCGAACTGCGTTTGCTGCCTATTAATAAGGAAAGAACCGGCGCACTGCCGTTGCCGTGCTCATCCAGCAGCTCGAGCACGCGGCCCAGGTACTTTTCGTTGACCCAATCGAGAACAAAACGATTCGGTGCGTAAACACGCAACTCGTCGCCTTCGGCTTCGACCTGTAGCGGACGGATCCAAGTGTTGAATTGCTGGGCAGGCAGCTCATCACGCAGAAGCTCCACGCACTGCTGCCAAAGTTCCACTGACACGGATATCCCCTAAGTTGAAAGCCGGTGAGGCAAAAACAAGCGGCCATTGTAGCGATCAGCCGCCCACTTATCCACATGTAGCGTGCCCTGAGGACACTAAGAATCAACGCCTTACCCTGAATAAACACGACCAGCGGTATGTGCATAAGCTCTGTGGATAACCCCGCGTGAGGTCGTTGCACAACTCGGGTCGAAACGCTGTGGGTAACTCGCCTGTGGATAACTGCTCGTTCCACGCACAGGTTTTCCGATAGCGCAGCACAGGCAGGACACCGTTTCTCAACCGTGTTGTCATTCTCTGTACAGTACGGAATAGAAGGGCTTAAGGCAGTTATCCACAGAAGGTGCCGTCCCTAGCCTTTATAAGCTTTACAGAAAAGCTTTAAATACTTTCCTTCTTTATTTTTATATCTACTCGACCCTGGCTCACAACCCAGTCCCCGGACATACATAGATAAAGGAAAAGCTGGTTGGAAATTGACCTAGAGGCTTGCTTTCTCTAGAATCGCCGATCTCTTAAAACGGGGGCCATTCCGGCCCGTTGTGGACGAACCAGGTAACACGACATGAAACGTACTTTCCAACCAAGCACTATCAAACGCGCTCGTACCCACGGTTTCCGTGCTCGCATGGCTACCAAGAACGGTCGTGCCGTCCTGTCGCGTCGTCGCGCCAAAGGTCGTGCGCGTCTGGCAGTTTGATAATCCGGCACTGGAGGTGAGTCAGGACTTCAGTCGGGAAAAGCGTCTGCTTACCCCCCGGCACTTCAAGGCGGTCTTTGACTCCCCTACCGGCAAGGTTCCGGGGAAAAATCTCCTGCTCCTTGCGCGCAACAACGACCTGGATCATCCCCGTCTGGGGCTCGTGATCGGGAAAAAGAGCGTAAAGCTCTCCGTTGAGCGCAATCGCCTCAAGCGTCTGATGCGCGAATCGTTTCGTCTCCACCAGGATTCACTGGTCGGATGGGATATCGTTATCGTCGCGCGCAAAGGTTTGGGCGATGTAGAAAACCCCGAATTGATTCAGCATTTCGGCAAACTCTGGAAACGTCTGGCACGCAACAAGCCGGAACCAGCAGTCAAATCCGAAACTGTAGGGGTAGACAGTCCTGATGCGTAAACTGGCACTCGTTCCGATCCAGTTTTACCGCTATGCCATTAGTCCCCTGATGGCCAATCACTGTCGTTTCTACCCCAGTTGTTCCTGCTACGCGTTAGAAGCCATCGAAAATCATGGCCTTCTGCGCGGTGGCTGGCTGACCTTTCGTCGTTTAGGTCGCTGTCATCCGTGGAATCCCGGTGGTTATGACCCGGTTCCACCTATCCCTACCTCCCGTTCTTCTTCGATGGCCGAGTAATCATGGATATCAAACGCACGATCCTGATCGTCGCCCTGGCAATCGTGTCCTATGTCATGGTTCTTAAATGGAACCAGGATTATGGCCAGGCTGCCCTGCCGACTCAGAATGTTGCTTCCAGCACGACCACTCCGGGCTTGCCGGACACGCCAAATGGCACTTCCGCTGCCAACGACGATATTCCGCGCGCAGCAAGCGACACTACTGCACCCGCTGAAGCCCCCGTTGCTGCAAGCAAAGATCTCATTCAGATCAAAACGGATGTGCTCGACCTGGCTGTCGATCCACAAGGTGGGGATATCGCACAACTGCGTCTGCCACTGTATCCACGTCGTCAGGACCACCCGGAAATCCCGTTCCAGCTGTTCGATAACGGCAACGAGCGGACTTACCTGGCACAAAGCGGCCTGATTGGCAGCAGCGGCCCGGACGCAAGCCCGGCTGGTCGTCCGATCTACTCCTCGGAGAAGAAAAGTTATCAACTGGCCGATGGTCAGGACCAGTTGGTGGTCGACCTGAAGTTCAGCAAGGACGGCGTCAACTACATCAAGCGTTTCACCCTGAAACGTGGCCTGTATGACATCACTGTTTCCTACCTGATCGACAACGAAAGCGCACAACCTTGGACCGGTGCAATGTTTGCCCAGCTCAAGCGTGACGCCAGTTCCGATCCATCCTCCAGCACCGCCACCGGTACTGCGACTTACCTGGGCGCCGCCCTGTGGACAAGTTCCGAGCCGTACAAAAAAGTGTCCATGAAAGACATGGACAAGGTGAACGAGGATAAAACCAAGGCCCCAATCACTGAAAATGTTCAGGGTGGCTGGGTAGCCTGGCTGCAGCACTACTTCGTGACCGCCTGGATTCCGCCAAAAGGCGAGAACAACCAGGTTCTGGCGCGCAAGGACAGCAAAGGCAACTACATCATCGGCTACACCGGCCCTTCGATGACCGTGGCTCCAGGTGCCAAGGCTGAAACCAGTGCCATTCTGTACGCCGGCCCGAAAAGCCAGGCGGTGCTGAAAGAGTTGTCCCCAGGTCTGGAACTGACTGTCGACTACGGTTTCCTGTGGTTCATCGCCCAGCCGATCTTCTGGTTGCTGCAACATATCCACAGCCTGGTGGGTAACTGGGGCTGGTCGATCATCTTCCTGACCATGCTGATCAAGGGGATCTTCTTCCCACTGTCGGCTGCCAGCTACAAGTCGATGGCGCGCATGCGTGCCGTGGCTCCGAAACTGGCCGCGCTGAAGGAAAAATTCGGCGACGATCGTCAGAAAATGTCCCAGGCGATGATGGAGCTGTACAAGAAAGAGAAGATCAATCCGCTGGGCGGCTGCTTGCCGATCCTGGTGCAGATGCCGGTCTTCCTGTCCTTGTACTGGGTGCTCCTGGAAAGCGTGGAAATGCGCCAGGCGCCGTTCATGCTGTGGATTACCGACCTGTCGATCAAGGATCCGTTCTTCATCCTGCCGATCATCATGGGCGCCACCATGTTCATCCAGCAGCAGTTGAACCCGACGCCTCCGGATCCGATGCAGGCCAAGGTGATGAAAATGATGCCGATCATCTTCACCTTCTTCTTCCTGTGGTTCCCGGCCGGTCTGGTGCTGTACTGGGTCGTGAACAACTGCCTGTCGATCGCTCAACAGTGGTACATCACTCGTAAGATCGAAGCGGCCACCAAGAAAGCGGCTGCCTGACCTACGCTGTGGATAACCACACAAGACGCCCCCTAGTGGGGCGTTTTGCTATCTGTCACTTTTGTCTGGATGTCGGGTTATGAATGTCCCTCGTGAAACCATCGCCGCCATCGCCACCGCCCAAGGCCGCGGCGGCGTGGGTATCGTTAGGATTTCCGGCCCCCTGGCGGGCGCGGCGGCCAAGGCCATCAGCGGCCGTGAGCTGAAACCGCGGTTTGCGCATTACGGCCCCTTTCTCAGTGAACAGGGAGAGGTGCTGGATGAGGGCATCGCCCTGTATTTCCCGGGGCCGAACTCCTTCACCGGCGAAGATGTGCTGGAGCTCCAGGGCCATGGCGGCCCCATCGTTCTCGACATGCTGCTGCAGCGCTGCCTGGAGCTGGGTTGCCGACTGGCCCGACCTGGAGAATTCAGCGAGCGCGCGTTTCTCAATGACAAGCTCGACCTGGCCCAGGCCGAAGCCATTGCCGACCTGATCGAGGCCAGTTCTGCACAGGCCGCGCGCAACGCCTTGCGCTCACTGCAGGGTGCGTTCTCCCAGCGTGTGCATAACTTGACCGAACAGCTGATTGCCCTGCGGATCTATGTCGAGGCGGCGATTGATTTTCCCGAGGAGGAAATCGACTTTCTCGCCGATGGCCACGTGTTGACCATGCTCGATGCGGTCCGCGATGAGTTATCCACAGTACTGAAGGAAGCCGGGCAGGGCGCCTTGCTGCGTGACGGCATGACGGTGGTGATCGCCGGCCGTCCGAACGCCGGCAAGTCCAGCCTGCTCAATGCCCTGGCCGGGCGCGAGGCGGCCATCGTCACTGATATCGCCGGCACCACTCGGGACATTCTCAAGGAACATATCCACATCGACGGCATGCCATTGCACGTGGTCGACACCGCCGGCCTCAGGGACACCGAGGATCAAGTGGAAAAGATCGGCGTCGAACGTGCACTCAAGGCCATCGGTGAAGCCGACCGGGTATTGCTGGTGGTGGACGCCACTGCAGCAGAGGCAGCTGATCCCTTCGCCCTGTGGCCGGAATTTCTTGAGCAGCGTCCGGACCCGGCCAAGGTAACCTTGATCCGCAACAAGGCCGATCTGACTGGCGAGCCCATCGCTCTGGAAACCTGTGAGGATGGCCATGTGACCATCAGCCTCAGCGCCATGTCCGCCGGTGTCGGGCTGGATTTGCTGCGTGAGCATCTCAAGGCGTGCATGGGTTATGAACAGACGTCGGAAAGCAGCTTCAGTGCCCGCCGCCGGCACCTCGAAGCGTTGCGCTACGCCAGTGCCGCGCTGGAGCATGGCCGGGCCCAGCTGACCCTGGCCGGCGCCGGTGAGCTGCTGGCCGAGGATCTGCGGCAGGCCCAGCAATCCCTGGGAGAAATCACCGGGGCCTTCAGTTCCGATGACCTGTTGGGACGGATCTTCTCCAGCTTCTGCATCGGCAAGTAGAGCCGCCCCCGGTGCGTACCGGCATAGGTTATCCACACCCCTGCCGGTCGCGGACGGCGTTTATTCCACCGACAGGTAGATGCGTGTCTGCAGCTGTGCGGGTGGGGTGATGCGTGGATCGTTCACATAGTGTTCGAACATCGGAAAGTGCCCTGGCGTCAGCCCACTGTCAGGCAGCCACTCGGAGAACATCCAGGCATAGGCTTTACCCATCTCGTTGTACGGACCCACGTAATTCAGGACTGCGTAGCGCCCTGCAGGAATGTCGAACCTTTCCAGCTGTTCGCCCAGGTCGGCATTGGGCGCGACCGAGACTCCGGCCAGCGAACGCAATTGCTCAGTCGGGACCTGCTCGGGGTCATTGAAGTACACACCGAATCCGCTGGTGTCCGAATGCATCAGCCCCCGGCTGGCGGCCAGCATGAAAGCGCGGGTGAACACCGGACCGATTTCCTGGTAGGAGCCCTGATGAGGCAGGGCTGCCAGAACAACGCCGGGGAAAGTTTCGATGGTAATGGGGTACATATTTGACACCTCAGGGTCGAAAGGACGGGAACGGGTTGCGCGATAACGCCCAGGCGGCAAGCCGAAAACGCCAGAGAATGCCCGATTGAACGCCGCCCCCGACTCGTAGCCGGTACGCAACGCCACCTCGGCCAGGTCCTCTTGCGTACCCGCCAGCGCCGCGGCAGCCAGGTGCATGCGCATCCGTTGCACCGTGGCGTTCAGCGTTTCTCCCATCATTGCGCGGTAGATGCGGTGAAAGTGGTAAGCCGACATACAGGCCAGGTCCGCCAGGTGGTACAGGTCCGGATCGCTGTGTGGATGGCTTGCCAGCCAACGCAGCACCGGCTCCATGCGCTGGCCGTAATGGATTCGGGTTGCAGGTTTCATAAGGCCTCCTTGGCACGCCACTGTAGCGACGGCAGATTTGCAGATTTTGCGATTTTTACCGGCCCCAGGGGACAACGACGTTACCTTTGCCCCCTTTCCCGATTCCAGCCAATGAACCTGCGGTCTTGAGTAACAGGCGCATTTCGTCGATCGCTCAACTTTCCGCCAGTTATCCGCAGTAGCCGACGCATTCGCTACTTTTCCCCTTCATTCCCCAAGTGGTACCTGATTTGCATCCTGGCAGATGTACAGGTTTGTACACCTGAGGAAATAGTCCGGCTATTGCCCCTGGGTCGGCCGATGGACGCCGCCGGGGTCGACAGTCCGGCATTCAAGGAACAGAAATGGCTAGCACGACTGCATTAAACCGTGGCTTGAGCACCCGGCACATCCGCTTCATTGCGCTGGGTTCAGCCATTGGCACCGGGTTGTTCTACGGTTCGGCGGCCGCCATCAAGCAGGCCGGTCCTTCGGTACTGCTGGCCTACCTGATCGGTGGAGCGGCGATCTACCTGACCATGCGCGCCTTGGGGGAAATGGCTGTGAGAAACCCGGTGTCCGGTTCCTTCGGCCATTACGCCAGCTGTTATCTGGGACGCTTTCCGGGGTTTCTCACCGGCTGGAGTTATGCTTTTTCGATGCTCATGGTGTGCCTGGCGGACGTCACCGCCTTTGGTGTCTACATGAGCCTGTGGTTCCCCGACACGCCCCGCTGGATCTGGGTGCTCAGCATCGTGCTGGGGATCGGCGCCTTGAACCTGTGCAGTGTGCGGATCTTTGGCGAAATGGAATTCTGGCTATCGCTGCTCAAGGTCGCGGCGATCATCGCAATGATCGGCGGTGGCTTTGCGGTGCTGCTTTTCGGTATCCAGCTGGGCGACGGGCAGCATTCTGTGGGCCTGAGCAACCTGTGGGCCTATGGCGGTTTTTTCCCCAATGGCCTGGAGGGCATGATCGCCTCGTTCACCATTGTCATGTTCGCCTTTGGCGGGATCGAGGTCATCGGCATCACGGCGGGCGAAGCCAAGGACCCGCAACGCATGATTCCCAAAGCGATCAACTCCGTGCCACTGCGGATTCTGATCTTCTACATCCTGACCCTGCTGGTGTTGCTGATGCTGTTTCCCTGGTCCGGTATCGGCAGCCAGGGCAGTCCCTTCGTGCAGATCTTCAGCGGCCTGGGGATAAATTCGGCGGCAACGGCACTGAACCTGGTGGTGATCTCCGCGGTGTTCTCGGCGATCAACAGCGACATTTTCAGTGCCGGCCGCATGATGTACGGCATGGCGGCGATCGGTCAGGCCCCGGCGGCGTTTGCCAGCACCTCGCGCTTCGGGGTGCCCTGGATGACGGTGCTGGTGATGTCGGTGGCTCTGCTGTTCGGTGTCTTGCTCAACTACCTGGTGCCCGAGGAGTTGTTCCTGGTGTTCGCTTCGCTGGTGACCTTCTCGGTGGTCTGGGTCTGGCTGATGATCCTGCTCTCGCAGATGGCCATGCGCCGTAGCATGACCCCGGAAGAAATCGCCGCCCTGGGCTTTCCCGTACCTTTTGGCGCCGCTGGCCAGGTCTGCGCGGTGCTCTTCATGCTGTTCATCTTTGGGGTGCTCGGCGCCTTTGCGCAAACCCGCCTGGCGCTTTATGTCGGTGTCGGCTGGCTGGCCTTGCTGTCACTGGCCTACTGGATATGGATCAGGCCGCACACTGCCCTCACTGATGTGCCCCTCCCGGATTGAAGCTCCCGGCCGTTGTGCCGCCCTCCATTGGATGAAAAGGAAAACACCATGCAAGCGTTCCACCTGCCCCCCTCAACCATCGAGGCGTTTCAGCGTGATGGCGCCGTGTGTATTCGCCAGCTGTTCAGTGCTGACGAAGTGGCGCTGCTGGAGCGGGGTATCGAACACAACCTGGCCAGCCCCAGCGAGCGGGCCAAGGTCGCTAGCCAGGCGGATGATCCTGGCTGGTTCTTCGAGGACTTCTGCAACTGGCAGGACAACCCCGACTACAGGCGCTTCATCTTCAACAGCCGGGTAGGCCATGTCGCCAGCCAGCTGATGCAAAGCGACAAGGTGCGGCTGTATCACGATCACCTGCTGGTCAAGGAACCCAACACTCGGCAACCCACGCCCTGGCATCAGGATCAGCCGTACTACAACGTCGAAGGACAACAAAACTGCAGCATGTGGATGCCCGTGGACCCGGTAACGCGGGCGTCCACACTGGAGTTTGTCGCCGGTTCCCACCGTGGTCCCTGGCTGATGCCGCGAACCTTTCTGGACAATCAGGCCAAATGGTTTCCCGAAGGCAGTCTGGCGGACCTGCCGGACATCGAAGCCGATCGCTCGGCCTTCAATATCCTCGGCTGGGCCCTGGAACCCGGGGACGCGGTGTTCTTCCACATGCTCACCCTGCACGCCTCTGGCGGTGTGGGGGGCGATCGCCGGCGGCGGGCATTTTCGCTGCGTTTTCTGGGGGAGGACATGCGTCATGCCCCCCGACCCTGGCGCACCTCGCCCGAGTTTCCCGGGCTGGCCACGGCTCTGCCTGCCGGGGCGCCGATGGAACATGAGCTTTTCCCTTGCTTGTGGACATCCCAGGGCAAATGAAGCCGGTTCAGAAACCGGCGGATCAGCGGCTTGAGGCCGCCGGCAGAATCGGAATCAGCTGATATTCATTCGTACAAGCCCCGGCCAGCATCCGCGGTCGCTGCTATCAAATGGATGGAAGGGTGTTTATGCGCTTTTGTAGCTATCTCGCGGTACTGGCTCTGGCCCTTGTCTGCCAAGGCAGCTGGGCTCAACTTCCCTCGGATCAGGCGCCTGTGGCGGAGGGTGTCGCCGCCTTCGAGCCGTCCGCCGTTTCGGCCCAGAACTCCCCAGAGGTTGAAGCTGAAAGCTTGAGCGACGGGATCTCGACGAACCCATCTCTGGCGGGCAATAACATGGCCAGCGCCTCGAAGCTCGATAGCGCCAAGGCTGGCTTGAAGAAGTACTGGCTGGTCCTGGTCATTGTCACGCTGGGGTTGAGTTGGTGGATACAAGCTCGCCTGGCCAAGCGCCCCGAGTAAGCGCTGCAATCATCACCTGGTGTTATCCACAGACAGGCTCGCGCAGCCTGTCTGTTTCTCCCCCTCCCTGATCGATCCGTTGTCGCCGTTGAGGCTACAACAAGGTCGACCTGTGCCTGAGTTTCCCTCGACATGGATGTTTTCTGTGGATTAAGCCCTGTGAATAACTGCCCTTCAGCTCGGTTGATAACCAGGCTTCAAAACTGAGGAAAACCACCTCTGTGGATAACCACCCCATTCATCCACAGGTTTAAAGCGCTTATCCAAGGGCCTCCTGGCCACCTAATCACAGAGTTTAAAACCTCTGTACATATTGAATATAAAGGCCTGTAGCAATCTATCCACAGAAAGGCATGTGCATAAGAATAAACATAAAAACAAGGATTTAATAAATTTCTCTCTTTTAATTTCTATTGACCGTGATTCATCCACAGCTGGTTAAATTTTGTGCAAAGGGTTCTTTAGGAAGGGCTAAGTCCCTATACTTGCCGCCTTGGTCCAAAAACCAACCCGACAACTACTCCTAATTACTCCTACTTGAAGCAGGCACGAGGTGCGTGGTGGATTTCCCTTCCCGTTTTGAAGTGATCGTCATCGGCGGCGGTCATGCCGGTACCGAGGCAGCACTTGCATCAGCACGCATGGGGGCCAAAACCCTGTTGCTGACGCATAACGTGGAAACCCTCGGAGCAATGAGCTGCAACCCCGCGATTGGCGGGATCGGCAAAAGCCATCTGGTCAAGGAAATCGATGCCCTCGGCGGCGCGATGGCCATGGCTACCGATAAAGGTGGTATTCAGTTTCGTGTGTTGAACAGCCGCAAAGGCCCAGCCGTGCGCGCAACCCGTGCCCAGGCCGACCGCGTTCTGTACAAGGCCGCGGTACGCGAGATTCTCGAGAACCAGCCCAACCTGTGGATATTTCAACAAGCCGCTGATGACCTGATCGTCGAACAGGATCAGGTGCGGGGCGTGGTCACTCAGATGGGACTGCGGTTCTTCGCCGAATCGGTGGTGCTGACCACCGGCACCTTCCTCGGCGGACTTATCCACATTGGAATGCAGAACTACTCCGGCGGTCGCGCAGGTGATCCACCCTCGATCGCCCTTGCACAACGTCTGCGGGAGTTGCCACTGCGGGTCGGCCGCCTGAAAACCGGTACTCCGCCACGCATCGATGGCCGTTCTGTGGATTTCTCGGTCATGACCGAACAGCCTGGGGATACGCCGATTCCGGTGATGTCGTTCCTGGGTTCCAAAGAACAGCATCCGCAACAGGTCAGTTGCTGGATTACCCATACCAATGCCCGCACCCACGAGATCATCGCCTCGAACCTCGACCGTTCGCCGATGTACTCCGGAGTGATCGAAGGCATTGGCCCGCGTTATTGCCCGTCGATCGAAGACAAGATCCATCGCTTTGCCGACAAGGAAAGCCATCAGGTCTTCATCGAGCCCGAAGGCCTGACCACTCATGAGCTGTACCCGAACGGGATATCCACATCCCTGCCGTTCGACGTGCAGTTGCAGATCGTGCAATCGATCCGCGGCATGGAAAACGCACACATCGTGCGCCCGGGTTATGCCATCGAATACGACTACTTCGATCCGCGGGATTTGAAACACAGCCTGGAAACCAAGGTTATCGGCGGTCTGTTCTTCGCCGGCCAGATCAATGGCACCACCGGGTACGAAGAAGCCGGCGCCCAGGGTTTGCTGGCCGGGGCCAACGCCGCACTGCGTGCCCAGGGCAAAGACAGCTGGTGCCCGCGTCGCGATGAGGCCTATATCGGTGTGCTGGTGGATGACCTGATCACTTTGGGTACCCAGGAACCGTATCGGATGTTCACTTCCCGGGCCGAATACCGCCTGATTCTGCGGGAAGACAACGCCGACCTGCGCCTGACCGAAAAGGGCCGCGAACTGGGGCTGGTGGATGACGTGCGCTGGGCCGCTTTCTGCAAGAAACGCGAAGGCATCGCCCAGGAAGAGCAACGCTTGAAGTCGACTTGGGTCCGTCCGGGCACCGAACAGGGCGATGCCATTGCCCAGAAATTCGGCACGCCGCTGACTCATGAGTACAACCTGTTGAATCTGCTGAGCCGTCCGGAAATCGACTACGCTGGTCTGGTCGAAGTGACCGGGCAGGGCGCCGAAGATCCACAAGTCGCGGAACAGGTCGAGATCAAGACCAAGTACGCCGGCTACATCGATCGTCAGCAGGATGAAATTGCCCGTCTGCGCGCCAGTGAGGACACCAAACTGCCTGTGGATATCGATTACACCGGCATTTCCGGGCTGTCGAAGGAAATCCAGAGCAAGCTCGGCGCGACCCGTCCGGAAACCCTGGGCCAGGCATCGCGAATCCCGGGCGTTACCCCGGCGGCCATTTCCCTGTTGATGATTCACCTGAAAAAACGCGGCGCCGGCCGTCAGTTGGAGCAAAGCGCTTGAGTTCTATGGTCACCCCACAACACGCGGATGAGTTATCCACAGGCGCTCGCCAGCTCGGTGTCAATCTGAGCGCAACCCAGCACGAACAGCTGCTGGGTTACCTGGCCCTGTTGATCAAGTGGAACAAGGCCTACAACCTGACCGCGGTGCGCGATCCCGACGAAATGGTCTCTCGCCATCTGCTCGATAGCCTGAGCGTGATGTCGTTCATCGAAAACGGCCGCTGGCTGGATGTCGGTAGCGGCGGCGGGATGCCCGGTATCCCCTTGGCGATCCTGTTTCCCGAGTCGCAAGTCACCTGTCTGGACAGCAACGGCAAGAAAACCCGCTTCCTGACTCAGGTCAAACTCGAACTGAAGCTGGATAACCTGCAAGTTATCCACAGCCGGGTCGAAGCCTTCACCCCTGAACTGCCATTCAACGGGATCATTTCCCGGGCGTTCAGCAGCATGGAGAACTTCACCAGCTGGACCCGCCACCTGGGCGACCGCGATACACGCTGGCTGGCAATGAAGGGCGTCCATCCCTCGGATGAGCTGTTAGCATTGCCGGCAGACTTCCACCTCGATAGCGAACACGCCTTGGCCGTACCCGGTTGCCAAGGCCAACGCCATCTGCTGATACTGCGCCGCACGGCATGATTGGGAACACAAGCAAGAATGGCTAAGGTATTCGCGATAGCGAACCAGAAAGGTGGCGTGGGCAAGACCACCACCTGCATCAACCTCGCAGCATCCCTGGTAGCGACCAAGCGCCGGGTGCTGTTGATCGATCTTGATCCACAGGGCAACGCCACCATGGGTAGCGGTGTGGATAAACACGGTTTGGAAAACTCGGTCTATGACCTGCTGATCGGTGAGTGCGACCTGGCCCAGGCCATGCATTTCTCCGAGCACGGCGGTTATCAACTGCTGCCGGCCAACCGCGACCTGACCGCCGCGGAAGTGGTTCTGCTGGAAATGCAGATGAAGGAAAGCCGTCTGCGCAGCGCCCTGGCGCCGATTCGCGAGAACTATGACTACATTCTGATCGACTGCCCGCCGTCGCTGTCGATGCTTACCCTCAACGCGCTGGTGGCCGCCGATGGGGTCATTATCCCCATGCAGTGTGAGTACTACGCGCTGGAAGGCTTGAGCGACCTTGTGGATAACATCAAGCGTATCGCCGAGCTGCTCAATCCTGAGCTGAAGATCGAAGGCTTGCTGCGGACCATGTTCGATCCGCGACTGAGCCTGATGAACGATGTTTCCGCACAGCTCAAGGAACACTTCGGTGATCAGCTGTACGACACCGTGATTCCGCGCAACATCCGTTTGGCCGAGGCGCCGAGCTACGGCATGCCGGCATTGGCGTACGACAAACAATCCCGTGGCGCGCTGGCCTATCTGGCCCTGGCGGGCGAGATGGTTCGCCGGCAACGTAAACAATCCCGCGCCGCAGCCGCCCAGCCAACTTAAGGAATCCCCATGGCCGTCAAGAAAAGAGGTCTCGGACGTGGACTGGATGCACTGCTGAGTGGTCCGACTGTCAGCGCCCTTGAAGAACAAGCGGTTCAGGCTGACCAGCGCGAGTTGCAGCACCTGCCCCTGGACCTGATCCAGCGCGGCAAGTATCAGCCGCGCCGGGACATGGATCCTCAAGCGCTGGAAGAACTGGCGAACTCCATCAGGACCCAGGGCGTGATGCAGCCGATCGTGGTGCGCCCTATCGGTGGTGGTCGTTTCGAGATCATTGCCGGCGAACGCCGCTGGCGCGCCAGCCAGCAGGCCGGCCAGGAAACCATCCCGGCCATGGTTCGCGATGTGCCGGATGAAACCGCCATCGCCATGGCATTGATCGAGAACATCCAGCGCGAAGACCTCAATCCCATCGAGGAAGCCGTGGCCCTGCAGCGCCTGCAGCAGGAGTTCCAGCTGACTCAGCAACAGGTCGCCGAAGCGGTGGGCAAGTCCCGTGTCAGCGTGGCCAACCTGCTGCGCCTGATTGCCTTGCCGGAAGTGATCAAGACCATGTTGTCCCACGGCGACCTGGAAATGGGTCATGCCCGTGCTTTGCTCGGATTGCCGGAAAATCAACAGGTTGAAGGGGCGCGACACGTTGTCGCACGAGGCCTTACCGTGCGCCAGACCGAAGCTCTGGTTCGCCAGTGGCTGAGCGGTAAACAGGAGCCTGCTGAACCGGTCAAGCCAGACCCGGATATCGCCCGTCTCGAGCAGCGTCTGGCCGAGCGCCTAGGCTCTGCGGTGCAGATCCGCCACGGAAAGAAGGGCAAGGGACAGCTGGTGATCGGCTACAACTCCCTGGATGAGCTGCAAGGCGTCCTTGCCCACATCCGCTGAAACATTTCCTTATGTAGCGCGCAGTCGGAAATCACTACCCGGCAGTTGAATAGGGGCTGAACCGCCCCTATACTCTGCGCGCATTTTGTCGGCACAAATTATGCCAAGTTATTGAATTCTGGCAGCCGACCCTTGAGGAGCAAGAGCGATGGAAACCCGCACGCCAAACCGCTTGCCGTTTCATCGCTTGGCGGTTTTCCCGGTTTTATTGGCTCAGTTGGTCATTCTACTGATAGCCGCTCTGGCGCTCTGGCAATGGCGTGGAGTCGTAGCCGGATACTCAGGCCTTTGCGGAGGACTGATAGCCTTGCTACCCAATGTGTATTTCGCTCACAGGGCATTTCGGTTTTCCGGCGCCCGAGCGGCCCAAGCCATCGTCCGGTCTTTTTATGCCGGTGAGGCGGGCAAACTGATTTTGACGGCTGTGCTGTTTGCACTGACGTTCGCAGGTGTGAAGCCATTGGCGCCGCTGGCTGTATTCGGCGTCTTCGTGCTGACCCAACTGGTCAGCTGGTTCGCTCCCCTGCTAATGAGAACAAGACTTTCGAGACCTTAGGGCGTTTGAGGCAACCATGTCAGCAGAAACAACCGCTTCGGGCTATATCCAGCACCACTTGCAGAACCTGACCTTCGGTCAGCTACCCAATGGGAGCTGGGGCTTTGCCCACTCCGCAGCAGAAGCCAAGCAAATGGGCTTCTGGGCATTCCACGTCGATACCCTCGGCTGGTCTGTCGCATTGGGTGTGATCTTCATTCTTCTTTTCCGCATGGCGGCCAAGAAGGCGACTTCCGGCGTGCCGGGCGCTTTGCAGAACTTCGTTGAAGTCATGGTTGGCTTCGTCGATGGCAGCGTGAAGGACAGTTTCCACGGTCGCAGCCCGGTGATCGCACCGCTGGCACTGACCATTTTCGTCTGGGTGTTCCTGATGAACGCCATCGACCTGGTACCCGTGGACTGGATTCCACAACTGGCCATGTTGATCTCGGGCGATCAGCACATTCCATTCCGTGCTGTTTCCACCACTGACCCGAACGCCACCCTGGGCATGGCCCTGTCGGTGTTCGCGCTGATCATTTTCTACAGCATCAAGGTCAAGGGCATCGGCGGTTTCATCGGCGAACTGACCCTGCACCCGTTCGGCAGCAAGAACATCCTGGTTCAGGCGCTGCTGATTCCGGTGAACTTCCTGCTGGAGTTCGTGACCCTGGTAGCCAAGCCAATCTCTCTGGCACTGCGTCTGTTCGGCAACATGTATGCCGGCGAACTGGTGTTCATCCTGATCGCTGTGATGTTCGGCAGCGGCCTGCTGTGGCTCAGCGGCATGGGTGTAGTCCTGCAATGGGCGTGGGCGGTGTTCCACATCCTGATCATCACCCTGCAGGCCTTTATCTTCATGATGCTGACCATCGTCTACCTGTCGATGGCACACGAAGAGAACCATTAAGACCGGTTTCGGCCAGTCTGATGTCCCTCTCGTTGCGGCGAGAGGGGTGCCCTTCTCGGGCTTGATGAAACGATTTGTTTTACCGCTTTAATCTAAAAAACCTAAACCATACGACGTAAAAGTCGGGAGGAAAGATGGAAACTGTAGTTGGTCTAACCGCTATCGCTGTTGCACTGTTGATCGGCCTGGGCGCACTGGGTACCGCAATTGGTTTCGGCCTGCTGGGCGGCAAGTTCCTGGAAGGCGCAGCGCGTCAACCAGAAATGGTTCCAATGCTGCAAGTTAAAATGTTCATCGTTGCCGGTCTGCTCGACGCCGTAACCATGATCGGTGTTGGTATCGCTCTGTTCTTCACCTTCGCAAACCCCTTCGTTGGTCAACTCGCTGGCTAATCACTCGAGTATTCGAGTTGATTGGTGTGACGGACAACGAACGAGCGAGGTGTTGGCGTGAACATTAATGCAACCCTGATTGGCCAGTCCGTTGCGTTCTTAATTTTTGTATTGTTCTGCATGAAGTTCATTTGGCCTCCGGTCATTGCTGCTTTGCACGAACGTCAAAAGAAGATCGCGGATGGACTGGACGCTGCCAGCCGAGCAGCTCGTGACCTGGAACTGGCCCAAGATAAAGCGGGTCAGCAACTGCGCGAAGCTAAAGCTCAGGCAGCTGAAATCATCGAGCAAGCCAAGAAGCGCGGTTCTCAGATCGTCGACGAAGCCCGTGAACAGGCTCGTGTCGAAGCTGAACGTGTGAAGGCTCAGGCTCAGGCCGAGATCGAACAGGAACTGAACGGTGTCAAAGACGCGCTGCGTGCCCAACTGGGTAGCCTGGCAGTCAACGGCGCAGAGAAGATCCTGGGTGCCACAATCGATCAAAACGCGCACGCAGAGCTGGTTAACAAACTGGCTGCTGAAATTTAAGCGAGGGCGATCATGGCAGAACTGACCACGTTGGCCCGACCTTACGCTAAGGCGGCCTTCGAGCACGCTCAGGCCCACCAGCAGCTGGCCTCTTGGTCAGCCATGCTCGGCCTGGCTGCAGCGGTGTCACAAGATGACACCATGCAGCGCGTGCTTAAGGCCCCGCGACTGACGAGCGCAGAAAAGGCCAACACTTTTATCGAAGTGTGTGGCGACAAGTTTGATGCACAGGCACAGAATTTCATTCACGTTGCCGCCGAAAACGACCGTCTCCTGCTGTTGCCGGAGATCTCCGCTCTGTTCGACCTGTACAAGGCCGAGCAAGAGAAATCGGTGGATGTGGATGTGACCAGTGCGTTCGCATTGAACCAAGAACAGCAAGACAAACTCGCCAAGGTTCTCAGTGCACGGCTCGGCCGGGAAGTGCGACTGCACGCTGCGGAGGATGCCAGCCTTATTGGTGGCGTCGTAATCCGCGCCGGCGACCTGGTTATCGATGGCTCGATTCGCGGCAAACTCGCGAACCTTGCCGAAGCATTGAAATCTTGAGTTTGAAGGGGCAGCAGAGCAATGCAGCAACTCAATCCTTCCGAAATAAGTGAAATTATCAAGGGCCGCATCGACAAGCTCGATGTGACCTCCCAAGCCCGTAACGAAGGCACTGTCGTCAGCGTATCTGACGGCATCGTGCGGATTCACGGTCTGGCCGACGTTATGTACGGCGAGATGATCGAGTTTCCGGGCGGCGTCTACGGTATGGCCCTCAACCTTGAGCAAGATTCTGTAGGTGCCGTAGTACTGGGCGCTTACACCACTCTGGCTGAAGGCATGAGCGCCAAGTGCACCGGCCGCATCCTCGAAGTTCCGGTTGGTAAGGAACTGCTGGGTCGCGTAGTCGACGCACTGGGTAACCCAGTTGACGGCAAAGGTCCGCTGAACAACACCGAGACCGACGCGGTCGAGAAAGTTGCTCCAGGCGTGATCTGGCGTAAGTCGGTAGACCAGCCTGTACAGACTGGCTACAAGGCTGTCGATGCCATGATCCCTGTCGGCCGTGGCCAGCGTGAGCTGATCATCGGTGACCGTCAGATCGGTAAAACCGCTCTGGCGATCGACGCGATCATCAACCAGAAAGACAGCGGCATTTTCTGCGTATACGTAGCGATCGGTCAGAAGCAATCGACCATCGCCAACGTGGTTCGCAAGCTGGAAGAAAACGGCGCTCTGGCCAACACCATCATCGTGGCGGCCAGTGCTTCGGAATCGGCAGCACTGCAATTCCTGGCACCGTACTCCGGTTGCACCATGGGCGAATACTTCCGCGACCGCGGTGAAGACGCGCTGATCGTTTATGACGATCTGTCCAAGCAAGCAGTGGCTTACCGCCAGATTTCCCTGCTGCTGCGCCGTCCACCAGGCCGTGAAGCCTACCCAGGTGACGTGTTCTATCTCCACTCCCGTCTGCTGGAGCGCGCTTCCCGCGTTTCCGAAGAGTACGTAGAGAAGTTCACCAACGGCGCAGTGACTGGCAAGACCGGTTCCCTGACCGCTCTGCCGATCATCGAAACCCAGGCTGGCGACGTTTCCGCGTTCGTTCCGACCAACGTGATTTCCATCACCGACGGTCAGATCTTCCTGGAATCGGCCATGTTCAACTCCGGGATCCGTCCTGCTGTGAACGCCGGTGTTTCGGTATCCCGTGTGGGTGGTGCCGCTCAGACCAAGATCATCAAGAAGCTGTCCGGTGGTATCCGTACCGCTCTGGCTCAGTACCGTGAACTGGCGGCATTCGCCCAGTTCGCTTCTGACCTGGACGAAGCGACCCGTAAGCAACTTGAGCATGGTCAGCGCGTTACCGAGCTGATGAAGCAGAAGCAATATGCGCCGATGTCCATCGCCGACATGTCCTTGTCCCTGTACGCCGCTGAACGTGGCTTCCTGACGGACGTCGAGATTGCCAAAGTTGGTAGCTTCGAACAGGCCATGATTGCTTACTTCAACCGCGATCACGCCGACCTGATGGCGAAGATCAACGTGAAGGGTGACTTCAACGACGAAATCGACGCTGGCCTCAAAGCCGGTATCGAGAAGTTCAAAGCCACCCAAACCTGGTAAGCCGCAGCGGGAGCCGCAAGGCTCCCGCTTGCTAACCTGATAGGTGTTACATGGCAGGCGCAAAAGAGATTCGCAGTAAGATTGCGAGCATCAAAAGCACGCAAAAAATTACCAGCGCCATGGAAAAAGTGGCGGTCAGCAAAATGCGCAAGGCACAAATGCGCATGGCTGCTAGCCGTCCTTATGCGGAGCGCATCCGCCAGGTTATTGGTCATCTGGCCAACGCCAACCCGGAATATCGTCACCCGTTCATGATCGACCGTGCTATCAAGCGCGTCGGTTATATCGTGGTGAGCAGTGACCGTGGTCTGTGTGGTGGCTTGAACACCAACCTGTTCAAGGCCCTGGTCAAGGACATGGCGGTAAACCGCGAACAAGGCGTCGAGATCGATCTGTGTGTGGTCGGTAGCAAGGGTGCGGCCTTCTTCCGCAACTTCGGCGGTAACGTCGTAGCAGCTATCAGCCATCTGGGTGAAGAGCCGTCGATCAACGATCTGATCGGCAGCGTCAAGGTGATGCTGGATGCGTACCTGGAAGGCCGGATTGACCGCCTGTCCGTGGTATCCAACAAGTTCATCAACACCATGACTCAGCAGCCGACCGTGGAGCAGTTGATTCCACTGGAGGCAACCCCGGATCAAGAACTCAAGCACCACTGGGACTATCTCTACGAACCGGATGCCAAGGAGCTGCTG
This sequence comes from Pseudomonas sp. 3MA1, assembly GCF_029237275.1. Taxonomy (NCBI): domain Bacteria; kingdom Pseudomonadati; phylum Pseudomonadota; class Gammaproteobacteria; order Pseudomonadales; family Pseudomonadaceae; genus Pseudomonas; species Pseudomonas sp. 3MA1. The sequence continues at coordinate 140,574 of NZ_JAACFX010000002.1, forward strand.
GACGGCTTGATGGTCCGTTACGTGGAGTCGCAGGTCTACCAGGCGGTGGTCGAGAACAACGCAGCTGAACAAGCCGCGCGGATGATCGCAATGAAGAACGCTACCGACAACGCCGGTGACTTGATCAGCGATTTGCAGCTGATCTACAACAAGGCGCGTCAGGCTGCGATCACCCAAGAGATCTCGGAAATCGTCGGCGGCGCTGCCGCGGTTTAACGGTTCAAATATTCAGAGGATCCAGCTATGAGTAGCGGACGTATCGTTCAAATCATCGGCGCCGTTATCGACGTGGAATTTCCACGCGACAGCGTACCGAGCATCTACGACGCCTTGAAGGTTCAAGGCGCCGAAACCACTCTGGAAGTTCAGCAGCAGCTGGGCGACGGCGTGGTGCGTACCATTGCGATGGGCTCCACCGAAGGCTTGAAGCGCGGTCTGGACGTCAACAACACTGGCGCAGCCATCTCCGTACCGGTCGGTAAAGCGACCCTGGGCCGGATCATGGACGTACTGGGCAACCCAATCGACGAAGCCGGTCCTATCGGTGAAGAAGAGCGTTGGGGTATCCACCGTCCAGCTCCTTCCTTCGCAGAACAGGCAGGCGGCAACGACCTGCTGGAAACCGGGATCAAGGTAATTGACCTGGTTTGCCCGTTCGCCAAGGGCGGTAAAGTCGGTCTGTTCGGTGGTGCCGGTGTAGGCAAGACCGTAAACATGATGGAACTGATCCGTAACATCGCCATCGAGCACAGCGGTTATTCCGTGTTCGCCGGTGTGGGTGAGCGTACTCGTGAGGGTAACGACTTCTACCACGAGATGAAGGATTCCAACGTTCTGGACAAGGTTGCTCTGGTCTACGGCCAGATGAACGAGCCACCAGGAAACCGTCTGCGCGTAGCACTGACCGGCCTGACCATGGCCGAGAAGTTCCGTGACGAAGGTAACGACGTTCTGCTGTTCGTCGACAACATCTACCGTTACACCCTGGCCGGTACCGAAGTATCCGCACTGCTGGGCCGTATGCCTTCCGCAGTAGGCTACCAGCCGACCCTGGCTGAAGAGATGGGCGTTCTGCAAGAACGTATCACTTCGACCAAGCAAGGCTCGATCACCTCGATCCAAGCGGTATACGTACCTGCGGACGACTTGACCGACCCGTCGCCAGCGACCACCTTCGCCCACTTGGACGCCACCGTCGTTCTGTCCCGTGACATCGCTTCCCTGGGTATCTACCCAGCGGTAGACCCACTGGACTCGACTTCCCGTCAGCTGGACCCGAACGTGATCGGCAACGAGCACTACGAGACCGCTCGCGGCGTTCAATACGTACTGCAGCGTTACAAAGAGCTGAAGGACATCATCGCGATCCTGGGTATGGACGAGCTGTCGGAAGCCGACAAGCAGTTGGTATCCCGTGCTCGTAAGATCCAGCGCTTCTTGTCGCAGCCGTTCTTCGTGGCTGAAGTCTTCACGGGTTCTCCAGGCAAATACGTTTCCCTGAAAGACACCATCGCGGGCTTCAAAGGCATCCTCAACGGTGACTACGACCACCTGCCAGAACAAGCGTTCTACATGGTCGGCGGCATCGAAGAAGCGATCGAGAAAGCCAAGAAACTGTAATCCCGGCGCCCGGCAACGGGCGCTAATTTAGGTTGAGGCAAGCAGATGGCTATGACAGTCCATTGCGATATCGTCAGCGCGGAAGGGGAAATCTTCTCCGGTCTGGTGGAGATGGTGGTTGCGCACGGTGAGCTGGGTGATCTTGGTATCGCTCTGGGTCACGCACCGCTGATCACCAACCTGAAGCCAGGTCCGATCCGCTTGATCAAGCAGGGCGGGGAAGCCGAGGTGTTCTACATCTCCGGTGGTTTCCTCGAGGTTCAGCCGAACATGGTCAAGGTTCTTGCCGACACCGTGCAACGTGCTGCCGACCTGGACGAAGCCTCCGCTCAGGAAGCCGTCAAGGCTGCTGAGAAGGCCCTGAATGAAAAAGGCGCAGATTTCGACTACGGTTCTGCTGCTGCACGTCTGGCCGAGGCCGCAGCTCAGCTGCGTACCGTCCAGCAGATCCGCAAGAAGTTCGGCGGCTAAGTCGCAGGCTTTCTGTGTGATTGCTTAAAAAGGGTAGCCTCGGCTACCCTTTTTATTTTCCGCCATTCACCCCCCTTGGTCGCAGTCGCCGGCCCCCCAGGATTGGTAGCCAGTCATGTCTCTCGAAATCGTTATCCTCGCCGCAGGTCAAGGCACCCGCATGCGCTCGGCGCTGCCCAAGGTACTGCATCCGGTCGCCGGCAACTCCATGCTCGGGCATGTTATCCACAGCGCCCGGCAACTCGATCCACAGCGCATTCACGTGGTGATCGGCCACGGTGCGGATGCGGTGCGCGAGCGCCTGGCGGCCGATGACCTGAATTTCGTGTTGCAGGACAAGCAACTGGGCACCGGCCACGCCGTGGCCCAGGCCGTACCTTTCATTACCGCCGACACGGTGCTGATCCTCTACGGCGACGTGCCACTGATCGAAGTCGAAACCCTGCAGCGCCTGCTCAAGCAAGCGGGGCCGGAGCAACTGGGCCTGCTCACCGTCGAGCTGGATGACCCGACCGGCTATGGGCGCATCGTCCGTGACGCCAGTGGCAAGGTCACCGCCATCGTCGAGCAGAAGGATGCCGACGAGGCCCAGCGCGCGATTACCGAAGGCAACACCGGGATTCTCGCGGTGCCCGGCAAGCGCCTCGGCGACTGGACCGGCCGCCTGTCCAACAACAACGCCCAGGGCGAGTACTACCTCACCGACGTGATCGCCATGGCGGTCAGCGACGGCCTGATCGTTGCCACCGAACAGCCAGACGACGCCATGGAAGTGCAGGGCGCCAACGACCGCAAGCAACTGGCCGAGCTGGAGCGCCACTACCAACTGCGCGCCGCGGGCCGGCTGATGGCCCAGGGCGTGACCCTGCGCGACCCCGCGCGGTTCGATGTGCGTGGCGAAGTCACGGTCGGCCGCGACGTGCTGATCGACATCAACGTGATTCTCGAAGGCCGGGTGGTGATCGAGGACGACGTGGTGATCGGCCCCAATTGCGTGATCAAGGACAGCACCCTGCGCAAGGGCGTGGTGATCAAGGCCAACAGCCACCTCGACGGCGCGGTCATGGGCGAGGGCAGCGATGCCGGCCCGTTCGCCCGCCTGCGTCCCGGCACCGTGCTGGAGGCCCGTGCCCATGTGGGTAACTTTGTCGAACTGAAGAATGCCCATCTGGGGCAGGGCGCCAAGGCCGGTCACCTGACCTACCTGGGCGACGCGGTGATCGGCGCCCGCACCAACATCGGCGCCGGCACCATCACCTGCAACTACGACGGGGTGAACAAGCACAAGACCGTGATGGGCGAAGACGTGTTCATCGGCTCCAACAACTCCCTGGTGGCGCCTGTGGATATCTTGTCCGGCGCCACCACCGCCGCCGGTTCCACCATCACCCAGGATGTGGCCCCAGCCCAGCTGGCGGTGGGTCGTGCGCGGCAGAAGAACATCGACGGCTGGAAGCGGCCGGAGAAGATCAAGAAGGACTGAGGTTATCCACAACCGTGGAACCCTGTTCGCCGGCAAGCCGGCTCCTACCGATGGGTGTAGGAGCCGGTTTGCCGGCGAATTTTTTCATCTCCCCCGCTTGACGAAGTTTCGATCATAGGTTTTTATTGCGCCTGTTATCTTTCGAATCGAAACTTAAGCCGCCATGTCGAAACGCAATACTCCTCAACGCCGCCACAACATTCTCACCTTGCTCAATGAACAGGGCGAAGTGAGCGTGGATGCCCTGGCCAAGCGTTTCGAAACCTCTGAAGTTACGATTCGAAAGGATCTGGCCGCCCTGGAGAGCAACGGCCTGTTGCTGCGGCGCTACGGCGGCGCCATCACCATGCCCCAGGAACTGGTCAGCGACCTCGGCCAGCCGGTGTCTCTCTACAAGCAGGCGATTGCTCGCGCCGCGGTGCAGCGCATTCGCGAACACGCGCGGATCATCATCGACAGCGGCAGCACCACCGCCGCGATGATCCCCGAACTGGGCCTGCAGCCAGGGCTGGTGGTGATGACCAACTCGCTGAACGTGGCCAACGCCCTGAGCGAGCTGGAGCACGAACCGGTGCTGTTGATGACCGGCGGCACCTGGGACCCGCATTCCGAGTCCTTCCAGGGCCAGGTGGCCGAACAGGTTCTACGCTCATACGACTTCGACCAGTTGTTTATCGGTGCCGACGGCATCGATCTGGCCCGTGGCACCACCACCTTCAACGAGTTGCTGGGGTTGAGCCGGGTCATGGCCGAAGTGGCTCGTGAAGTGGTGGTGATGGTCGAATCCGACAAGATCGGCCGCAAGATTCCCAACCTGGAGCTGCCATGGAGCAGCGTCCATACCCTTATTACCGATGATCGCCTGCCCTTAGAGGTCCGCGACCAAATCCAGGCCCGCGGCATAACTCTGATTTGCGCGGCTGTCAGCTAGGAGAAAAACCATGTGTGGAATTGTTGGCGCCGTTGCTGAACGCAATATCACCGCCATTTTGCTGGAAGGCCTCAAGCGCCTCGAATACCGCGGCTACGACAGCGCCGGTGTGGCGGTCTACACCAACGCCGGCAAGCTCGAGCGCATGCGCCGTCCGGGCAAGGTCAGCGAACTGGAACAGGCCCTGGCCGGCGAGCCGCTGGTGGGCCGCCTGGGCATCGCCCACACCCGCTGGGCCACCCATGGCGCGCCGTGCGAGCGTAACGCGCACCCGCATTTCTCCGGCGACCTGGCGATCGTGCACAACGGCATCATCGAGAACCACGAAGCCCTGCGCGCGCAACTCAGCGCCCTGGGCTACGCGTTCACCTCGGACACCGATACTGAAGTCATCGCCCACCTGCTGGATCACAAGCTCAAGGACCTGGGCGACCTCACCGTGGCGCTCAAGGCTACGGTCAAGGAACTGCACGGTGCCTATGGCCTGGCGGTGATCAGCGCCAGCCAGCCGGACCGTCTGGTCGCGGCCCGCAGCGGCAGCCCGCTGGTGATCGGCCTGGGCCTGGGGGAAAACTTCCTCGCCTCCGACCAACTGGCCCTGCGCCAGGTCACCGACCGCTTCATGTACCTGGAAGAAGGCGACATCGCCGAGATCCGCCGCGACAGCGTGCAGATCTGGGACATCGACGGCCAGGCCGTGGAGCGCGAAGCGGTGCAGTACCGCGATGGCGCCGAAGCGGCGGAGAAGGGCGAGTTCCGCCACTTCATGCTCAAGGAAATCCACGAGCAGCCATCCGTGGTGCAACGCACCCTGGAAGGCCGCCTGAGCGCCAATCAGGTGCGGGTCCAGGCCTTCGGTCCGCAAGCCGCCGAGCTGTTCGCCAAGGTGCGCAATGTGCAGATCGTTGCCTGCGGCACCAGCTACCACGCCGGTATGGTTGCCCGTTACTGGCTGGAAGAACTGGCCGGCATTCCGTGCCAGGTGGAAGTGGCCAGCGAGTTCCGTTATCGCAAGGTAGTGGTGCAGCCCGACACCCTGTTCGTGACCATTTCCCAGTCCGGTGAAACCGCCGACACCCTGGCCGCCCTGCGCAATGCCAAGGAGCTGGGTTTCCTGGCCAGCCTGGCGATCTGCAACGTCGGCATCAGCTCGCTGGTGCGTGAGTCCGACCTGACCCTGCTGACCCAGGCCGGTCGCGAAATCGGCGTGGCCTCGACCAAGGCCTTCACCACCCAACTGGTGGGCCTGCTGCTGCTGACCCTGTCCCTGGGTCAGGTGCGCGGCACCCTGGCCGCCGGCGTCGAAGCCGAGCTGGTGGAAGAACTGCGTCGCCTGCCGATCCGCCTGGGCGAAGCCCTGGCCATGGACAGCGTGGTGGAAAAGACCGCCGAGCTGTTCGCCGACAAGCACCACACCCTGTTCCTCGGCCGTGGCGCCCAGTACCCGGTGGCAATGGAAGGCTCGCTCAAGCTCAAGGAGATCTCCTACATCCACGCCGAAGCCTACCCGGCCGGTGAGCTCAAGCACGGCCCGCTGGCCCTTGTGGATAACGACATGCCGGTGGTCACCGTGGCGCCGAACAACGAGCTGCTGGAAAAGCTCAAGTCCAACCTGCAGGAAGTGCGGGCCCGTGGCGGCGAGCTGATCGTGTTTGCCGACGAGCAGGCCGGCATGACCAATGGCGAAGGCACCCACGTGATCCAGATGCCGCACATCCACGACATCCTCTCGCCGATCCTCTACACCATCCCGTTGCAGCTGCTGTCCTACTACGTTGCCGTACTCAAGGGCACCGACGTCGACCAGCCGCGCAACCTGGCCAAGTCGGTGACCGTGGAGTGAGTTATCCACAGCTGTCCGCCAGACAGCTGTGACCCCATCACCCAAGGAAGTCCCGGCTTGTGCACAGGCCGGGATTTTTTTATTGAGCTGTGGAAAACCTATGAAGCTGCGCTTGATTCATGGATGGACGATTGCCCTGATCCTGGTGGTCCTGCTGCTGGGCGGGCTGACGCCGGTGCTGTCCAACAGCCTGTTGCTGTTGATGGACCGGGACAACTTCATTCCCGCCGAATCCTCGATCTGGACCTTTGAGCCGACTCTGATCAACCAGGGGGCAGCTTCCTATTGGCTGTACGGCGAAGACCGGCAGCACTACTTCTATTTTTCCTACGCCGAGGATCAGCCGTATCAGCTGATCGCCAGGGACAACCGCTGCCCAGGCTTCGACAGGCACGACGTGCGCACCTGGTGCCGACCCTGAAACTCCGGTCATGAATCATGCTGCCGGTGCTTGTGGATAACCACATGCCGGTGCTCACTGTGGCAGCGAGCGGGTGGTGTTCGCCGACCAGCGTGATTGCAGGATCCAAAGTGGGCATATCAGGTTTCTCTCTACTGTGATGGGTTGCCAGATTGGCAAGTCCATCTCGGCGCCATGCCGCTGCCAGCATCAGCGGGAAGTACTGCCCCGAATGCTGTCGTGCAAAGGTTTCCTGCGGAGGTGAAATCCATCTTTGCTCATTTGTTTCGGTGACTCGGCGAGCTATCCACAGGCCGGCGTGACTGGGTAAAAGTTACGTCAGTTTTATCCCTTTGTAATATTTTGAAACCTATACTCGCCCTGGTCCTGCAAACGGGTAAACCCGGCTTGCGCCGTTTTTGGTTTTGCGCTCGACCCACCTGCCGATATTTCCCTGCCCAGCCTCCCTCCATGGTTTCGCTGCCCCGCTAGAGTGTAGGTAGCGCGCTGCGGTCGCGGATCGGGTTATGCCGCAGGTGCGCCCTCCTGAACGTACCGGGAACCTGACTGATCATGAACAGGGTATTGCGTCACTACATACCGGCTGGCACCCGGCGCTTGCTGCCCAACCGCTGGGACCTGATCGCCATGCCGCTGGTGATCGGTTTCCTGCTGTTCTTTTCCATCGGGGCGCACCAGACCTGGGCGCCGATCTCGACCCTGGAAACCCAGGCCATTTCCCTGGACCCGGCCAACCTTCCCGAATACGCGATCCGCACCACCTTGCGCATGCTGGCGGCGATGGTCGCTGCGCTGATCTTCACCCTGGTCTACGGCACCCTGGCGGCCAAGAGCCGGCGCGCCGGCAAGCTGCTGGTGCCGGTGCTGGACATCCTCCAGTCGGTGCCGGTGCTGGGCTACATCTCGTTCACCGTGACCTTCTTCCTGCTGCTGTTTCCCGGCCGGGTGCTGGGCGCCGAGTGCGCGGCGATCTTTGCCATCTTCACCAGCCAGGCATGGAACATGACCTTCAGCTTCTACCAGTCCCTGCGCACGTTGCCGCGGGACCTGGAGGAGGTGGCGAGCAACCTGCAATTGTCCAGCTGGCAGAAGTTCTGGAAGCTCGATGCGCCGTTCGCCATCCCCGGGCTGGTGTGGAACATGATGATGAGCATGTCCGGCGGCTGGTTCTTCGTGGTGGCTTCGGAGGCGATCACCGTCGGCGACAAGACCATCACCTTGCCCGGCGTCGGGGCCTACCTGGCCACGGCCATCGAACAGCGTGACCTGCACGCCGTGGGCTACGTGATCCTGACCATGATCGTGGTGATCCTGATCTACGACCAGTTCCTGTTCCGTCCGCTGGTGGCCTGGGCCGACAAGTTCCGCATGGAAAACACCGCCTCCCAGGGCGGTGCGCCAGAGTCCTGGGTGCTTAACCTGATCCAGCGTACCCGGGTCGTGCAGCGCCTCTTGCGCCCGCTGACCCGTGGCCTGGCGCGGATCGGCAATCTGCGCCTGGGCGCTGCGCGCACCTCGCACCGGTCGCGGCTGGCCAGCCCGCGGGCGTCGCGGTTGATCGATTGGCTGTGGGGCACCGGGATCGCCTTGCTGACGCTCTATGCGCTGTACCACATCGTGCTCTACGTCGGCACCGAAGTGACCTTCGGCGAGCTGTGGCACGTGCTGGGGTTGGGCTGCATCACCTTGTTGCGGGTGGTGCTGCTGATTTTCCTGGCATCGCTGGTCTGGGTGCCGCTGGGGGTGATGATCGGCCTGCGTCCGCACCTGGCGGAGAAGATCCAGCCGCTGGCGCAGTTCCTGGCGGCGTTCCCGGCCAACCTGCTGTTCCCGGTGTTCGTCATCTTCATCCTGCATTACCAGCTCAACCCGGATATCTGGCTCAGCCCGCTGATCGTGCTGGGCACCCAGTGGTACATCCTGTTCAACGTGATCGCCGGGGCCAGCGCCTTTCCCAATGATTTTCGCGAGGCCGCGACCAACTTCCGCATCCGTGGCTGGCAATGGTGGCGCCAGGTGATGTTGCCGGGGATCTTCCCCTACTACATCACCGGGGCGATCACCGCTTCCGGGGGGGCCTGGAACGCCAGCATCGTTTCCGAATTCGTTTCCTGGGGGCAGGACAAAGTGGTCGCCCACGGCCTGGGCGCCTATATCGCCCAGACCACGGCGGCCGGCGACTTTCCGAAAATCACCCTCGGGGTGGTGGTCATGTCGTTTTTTGTCGTGGCCTTCAATCGTCTGCTGTGGCGGCCGCTGTATGCCATGGCGGAGAACAAGCTGCGACTGGACTGATGGGTAGCGATCCGATGAATGGCCATACCGAAAAAAACACCCCAGCGCGGGAAATCTATTCGCTGAACAACGTCAGCCATGGCTTCGGCAAGGGCAAGGACGAGCTGCATGTGTTGAGTGATGTCGACCTGACGCTGCGGGAAGGGGAGATCGTCGGCATGCTCGGGCGCTCCGGCTCGGGCAAGTCCACGTTGCTGCGGATCATCGCCGGGCTGATCCAGGCGTCGTCCGGCGAGGTGCGCTACAACGGCGAGCTGCTCACCGGGCCTGCGGCGGGCGTGGCCATGGTGTTCCAGACCTTTGCCCTGTTCCCCTGGCTGACGGTGCTGGAAAACGTCGAGGCCGGGCTCCAGGCCTTGCAGGTCGAGCCCAAGGCGGCGCGCAAGCGGGCGTTGGCGGCCATCGACCTGATCGGCCTCGACGGTTTTGAAAACGCCTATCCCCGGGAGCTGTCCGGCGGCATGCGCCAGCGGGTCGGCTTCGCCAGGGCCCTGGTGGTCAACCCGACCCTGTTGCTGATGGACGAGCCGTTCTCGGCCCTGGATGTGCTCACCGCGGAAACCCTGCGGACCGATTTGCTGGACTTGTGGAGTGGCGGCCAGTTGCCCATCAAGTCGATCCTGATCGTCACCCACAACATCGAGGAAGCGGTGCTGATGTGCGACCGCATCCTGGTGCTGTCGTCCAATCCCGGGCGGGTGGTGGCGCAGATCACCGTGCCTTTCGCCCAGCCGCGCAATCGCCTGGACCCGGCGTTCCGGCGCATGGTCGATGACATCTACGCGCTGATGACCGACCGCCGCAGCGCCGACCCGGGCAGTGGCAAGGCCGAGCTGCAAGTGGGCAGCCCGCTGCCGGAAGTCTCCACCAACCTGATGGCCGGCTTGATCGGCGCCCTGGCCGCCGAGCCTTACCATGGCCAGGCCGGGCTCTCCAGCGTGGCCGAGCGCCTGCTGCTGGAGGTCGACGACCTGTTCCCGGTCACCGAGATCCTCGAACACCTGGGGTTCGTCGAGCTCAAGGGCGCCGACATCCACCTCACCGACGCCGGCCGCTTGTTCGCCGACTACGGCACCCAGGAGCGCAAGACCCTGTTTGCCGAGCACCTGATCCGCTATGTGCCGCTGGCGGCGCGGATTCGCGGGGTGTTGCAGGAGCGGCGCGGGCACTGGGCGCCACGGGTGCGTTTCGAACAGGAGCTGGAGGACTCGCTGAATGACTCGGCGGTGGAGGAAACCCTGGAGTCGGTGATCAGTTGGGGGCGCTACGCCGAAATCTTTTCCTACGACGACAACACCGAGACGTTCAGCCTGGAGGATGTCGAAGGCAGCCTGTAACCTCTGCCGCCAGCAGTTTTTTTCAGCCAATGGCAGCCGGCCCATGGATAGATTTCAGGAAATGCAGGTATTCGTCTGCGTCGCTCAGGAGCAGGGCTTTGCCGCTGCCGCGCGGCGCCTGAGCCTGTCGGCCGCCAGCGTTACCCGCGCGGTGGCGGCCCTGGAACAGCGCATCGGCACCCAACTGCTGGTGCGCACCACCCGCAGCGTGCACCTGAGCGACGCCGGGCAGCGTTACCTGGAGGACTGCCGGCGCATCCTCGCCGAGGTCCAGGATGCCGAGGCCTCGGCTGCCGGGCTCCACGCCCAGCCCCGAGGGCTGTTGACCCTGACCGCGCCGGTGCTGTTCGGTGAGCTGTTCGTCACGCCGCTGCTGGTGCGCTACCTGGACAGTTATCCACAGGTCAGCGTCAACGCCCTGCTGGTGGACCGGGTGGTGAGCATGGTCGAGGAGGGCGTCGATGTGGCGGTGCGGATTGGCGAATTGCCCGACAGCGGCCAGCACGGCATTCGGGTCGGCGAGGTGCGTCGAGTGGTGTGCGCGGCTCCCGGGTTTCTCGCTGCCCATGGTTGCCCGCAACACCCCGATGACCTGCGCCAGGCCCCGGTCATTGCGCCGTCTTCCACCGGGCAGGCGCGCCACTGGCTATTCAACGACGCCGGCCGTGCCCTGAGCATCCGCCCCGAACCGCGTTTGCTGGTGAGTGCCAATCAGGCCGCGATCAGTGCCGCCTGCCTGGGGCTGGGGTTGACCCGGGTGCTGTCCTATCAGGTGGCCGACCAGGTGGCCGCTGGCCAGTTGCAGATCGTGCTGGCGGATTTCGAGCTGCCGCCGCTGCCGATCCACGTGGTGTACCAGGGCGGGCGCAAGGCGCCGGCGCGGGTGCGCAGCTTTGTCGACTTCGCCGTGCAGGCCCTGCGCGAGCATCCAGCGCTCAATGCGTGATCCGCTTTATTGCGCTGGATGAAATGCCGGATTGCGTTTTCTGGTGATTCTGTTGTTTTGCGGCAGGGATCAAGATGGCTCGGCCAGCGCGGCACTTGCACCGCGTTCCTGCCTGCGGAGTCCAACATGTCCCTGCTTCCGATCAAGTTCTACAACTTTCCCCGGTCCGGCCACGCCCATCGCGTCGAGCTGATGTTGTCGCTACTGGACCTGCCCACTGAAAACATCTTCGTCGACCTGGCCAAGGGCGCGCACAAGCAGCCCGAGTTCCTGGCCCTCAACCCTTTTGGCCAAGTCCCGGTGATCGATGACCAGGGCACAGTCCTGGCGGACTCCAATGCGATCCTGGTGTACCTGGCGCAACGCTACGGCGGCGGTCGCTGGCTGCCCAGCGACCCGGTCGGCGCGGCGCAGGTGCAACGCTGGTTGTCGGTGGCGGCCGGGCTGATTGCCTTCGGCCCGGCGGCGGCGCGCCTGATCACGGTGTTTGGCGCCACCTTCAACGCCGAGGAAGTCATCGCCCGTGCCCATGCCCTGCTCAAGGTCATGGACCAGGAGCTGGCGGGGCGGCCGTTCCTGGTGGGCCAGCAGGCGACCATCGCCGACGTCGCAGGCTACAGCTACATTGCCCACGCTCCGGAAGGCAACGTGTCGCTGGCGGACTACCCCAACGTAAGGGCCTGGCTGGCGCGGATCGAAGCCTTGCCGGGCTTCGTGCCCATGCCGTCCACGGCGGCGGGGCTGAAAAGCGCCTAAGACCTGGTTAAGAAGGAGCCATCATGAGCAGCCGTTCTCCTTGGCACGCCGGCGAACGGCAGCTACAGGCCCTGGCCGGGGTCGCCGAACGCATGCAAGCCTTCGGCGGCCAGGCCATCCGCCAGGCCATGCCCGACCAGCACCGGCAGTTCTACGGCCAGCTGCCGTTCATCCTGCTGGGCGCGGTGGACGCCGCGGGCAACCCTTGGGCGAGCATTCTCGAAGGGCCTCCGGGCTTTGCCGAGGCGCCCCAGGCGACCCTGCTGCGCATCGACAGCCTGCCTGCCGCGGACGATCCGCTGCAGTTGCAGGACGGCGCGGCGCTGGGTCTATTGGGCATCGAACTGCACACCCGGCGGCGCAATCGCCTGAATGGGCGGATCACTAGCCTCGACCGCGACGGTTTCAGCGTGAGCGTCGAGCAGTCCTTCGGCAATTGCCCGCAATACATCCAGCTGCGCGAGCTGCAACAGCAGCCCTTGAGCGACCCGGCCAGCCGGCCGGCCGAGCACCGCGTAAGTCTGGACCCTGCGGCCCAGGCCCTGATCGGCGCTGCCGATACCTTCTTTGTCGCCAGCTACGTCGACCTGCAAGGGCAGCGCTCGGTGGACGTGTCCCACCGTGGCGGCCAGGCCGGGTTCGTCCGGGTCGAGGGCAACTGCCTGACCATTCCGGATTTCGCCGGCAACCTGTATTTCAATACCCTGGGCAACCTGCTGCTCAACCCCCGGGCCGGCTTGCTGTTCATCGATTTTCACAGCGGTGAATTGCTGCAACTGAGCGGTCGTACCGAGATCATTCTCGACGGGCCGCTGGTCAGTGCCTTTCAGGGCGCCGAGCGGCTCTGGCGCTTTACCGTGGAGCATCTGGTACGGCGTCCGGCGGCCCTGTCCCTGCGCTGGCAATTGCAGGCCATCTCCCCCAACAGCCTGCTGACCGGTAACTGGCCACAAGCCGAGGCTCGCCTGCGGGCCGCAGCCCTGGGCCAGCAATGGCGGCCGTTGCGGGTGACGCGGATCGTGGACGAAAGCCTGGGCATCCGTTCCTTCTACCTGGAGCCGGCGGATGCCGCGGCTGCCCCGGTCTTCCTGGCCGGCCAGCATCTGCCGGTGCAGGTCATGCTCGACGGCCAGCCGCTGATTCGTACTTACAGCCTGTCCAGCGCGCCGTCCGATGGTTTCCTGCGCATCAGCGTCAAGCGCGAAGGCCGGGTTTCCAGTTACCTGCACCAGCAACTCAAGGTTGGTGATCTGCTGCAGGCCCGTGCCCCGCAAGGGCGTTTCACGGCCGATCCGCTGTCGCCCCGGCCACTGGTGCTGCTGGCGGCGGGGGTGGGCATCACGCCGTTGCTGTCGATGCTGCGCGAGGTGCTGTACCAGGGCCTGCGCACCCGTCGTACCCGGCCCACCTGGCTGTTTCAGGGCGCGCGCAACCTCGCCGAGCAGCCCTTTGCTGGCGAGCTGCAGACCTTGCGGGAACAGGCCGGGGATTCACTGCGGCTGCTGCGCCTGCTCAGCCAGCCGGAAGCCGAAGCCCGGCCGGGTCAGGACTTCGAGCACTGCGGACGCCTGGATGCGCAGGTGCTGCTGGCGCAGCCGGACCTGGATTGGGATAGCGCGGACTTTGTGCTCTGCGGCCCCGGGGCCTTTACCCAGGGCCTGTACGACAGTCTGCGGGACCTGGATATCGAGGACCGGCAGATCCACGCCGAGACTTTCGGCCCCTCGACCTTGCGCCGTCGGCCGGATCCCGAGGCGGTGCCGTTCAGCCAACCGCCGGCCGCCACCCAGGCGGTGCGGGTGCGCTTGCAGCAGGCCGGCCGGGAGCTGTCCTGGGAGCCCGCCAGTGGCAGCCTGCTGCAACTGGCGGAAAGTGCCGGCCTGCATCCGCCGTTCAGCTGCCGCGGCGGTTCCTGCGGCACCTGCCAGACGCGCCTGATCAGTGGTCAGGTGAATTATCCACAGGTGCCGGCGCAGTTGCCCGAGCCGGGTCAGGTGCTGATTTGCTGCGCTGTGCCCGCAGCTGTGGATAACCTTGCGCCCGCGCTGGTGCTGGACCTTTAAGGCACGGAAAAAAGTCCTTCCCGGCGATTGCCGCCAAGGCGGCCTCTGCGTAGGCTGGCGTGCATTCTACAGCCGTTGCCCAGCCGGCCAGACGCCACCGAGGGCAACCCTGCGGGCCCATCGATCAATGGCCTCGGCCCAGGCAATCGAGGGCTTTCAGCGTTAAAGGGAATCAACGATTCATGCTCCCCCGGGTCTTGCTCCGTCTCTGTGCCTTGCTCCTCTGCGGGCTGTTGCTTAACGCCTGCCGCAATGAAGACGCGCCTGCGCTCGACCAGCAACTCTATATCTGGCAACGCCAGTGGACCCCGGCTCACGCCGATGCCCTGGCGGGCTCGCGGGCGGACTTTTCCACAGTCCGGGTGCTGGCCCTGCAGGCTTTTCCACAGGCTGGCTGGATCCGCGCGCGCATCGATGCCGAGCTGCTCAAGCAGGATGGCCGCCCGCTGATCGCCGTGGTGCGCCTGGACGGCCAGTTGCCGTCCTTGAACCAGGACGAAATCCTCCAGCAGGTGCAGCAAGTGCTGGCCGACTGGCAGGGGCAGGGCCTGACCCTGGCGGGCATCGAGATTGACCACGACGCCGGCAGCGCCCGCTTGCCAGCCTACGCCGCGCTTTTGCAGCGGCTGCGCGGGGTGCTGCCGCAGCACCTGGCCCTGAGCATTACCGCACTGCCTGCCTGGCTCGACAGCCGCGAGCTGCCCGGGCTGCTGGCCCAGGTCGATAGCAGCGTGCTCCAGGTGCACGCGGTCAGCGATCCCCGGCGCGGGCTTTTCGATCCGCGCCAGGCTGAACAGTGGGCCAGGCGCTGGGCGAAGATCAGCGACAAACCTTTTTACCTGGCGCTGCCGGCTTACGGCGTGGCCTTGTTGCCCAGCGCCACGGGTGTTCCGGTGGTGGAAAGCGAAGCGCCCATTGCCCGCGCTGGCGAGCGCCGTGAACTGATGGCCGACCCCGAGCAACTGCGCCAACTGGCCATGACCCTGCGCCATGACCCGCCAGCCCATCTGGCCGGGCTGATCTGGTTTCGCCTGCCGCTCAAGGGCGATGTCCGCGCCTGGAGCCTGGACACCCTGCGCGCGGTGGCTCGGGGCGATGTTCTGGACAGCCGACTGGGCATCAGCCTGCAGGAACAGGACGGTCTTTTCGATATCTACCTGAGCAACCCGGGCAATCTCGATCGACCCCTGCCTGAACAATTGACCCTGGCCGTTGCCCAATGCGCCGGATTCGACGGGCTGGGGGGGTATTCCGCCGAGTGGCGTGACGGCCAGCTGTTATTGACCCGCCAGCAGGCCGGCCGGCTGGCGGCGGGTGGCACCCGGGCCGTGGGCTGGGCCCGCTGTACAAAAATTGACCAAGGAGCTGCACATGTTCGTCCCTAGATCCCGCTACCTGCTGTGCCTGAGCTTGTGCCTGCCCTTGGCCCCGGCCCTGGCGTGCGGGCCGACGTTCCCCATGCGCCTGCTGGGGGATCGCCCGCAGACCTTGGCGCAGTTGCCCGAAGGCAGCTTCCAGTTCGAAATCAGCCGCCTGGGCAAGCCTGTCGTCGGGCTCAAGCCAGTCGTCAATAACGACTTCACCCGCGATTACAACCTGCCTGACAGCTACGAGGTGCAAGAGCGTAACTGGGCCGAACAGCAAGGGCTGGACCAGGCTCAGCAAACCCTGGTCGGCCAGCTGCGCAAACTCAGTGACGGGCGCGTGGCGGAACAACAAGGCGCCAGCCTGCCGCCGGAGATCAACCTCTACACCGCGGGCGCCGTGGCCTTCAGCGCCGGGGATCATGAGCTGGCGGCGGAGTACTTCCGCAAGGTGCTGGCGCTGCCCGCCGAGCAGCGCGCCCTGCGCAGCACCTGGGCCACCTATTCCCTGGGCCGGGCCCTGCAGGCCATCAGTGAAGAAGCCAACGCGCTGGACGACCAGGGGCGCAGCGACACCCTGCTGGCGGCGCGCCAGGCCTTCGGCCAGACCCGTCAACTGAGCATCGACGGCTTCAGCGACCCCCTGGCACTGGGCGTCGCCAGCCTCGGCGAAGAGGCGCGCATCCTGAAGAACCAGAACCACTGGAGTGAGGCCATCGACCTGTATGCCAGCCAGAACCTGGCGGGTTCGGAGGTCGGCTACAGCTCGCTGAAGCAGGTGGTGGGCGAGTTGGGCGGCCTGTCGGACGCGCAATTGCTGGAGCAGCTCAAGCAGCCTTCGGTGGCGCGCTTGCTCACGGCTTCGTTGATCTCGCACCTGGGCTGGTCCTTCGGCGAGCGTCCCGAGTCCGAGGTGAAACTGATCAAGCTGCTGAGCCAGGGCACCGCCGGCAGCTTCGACAACGCCGACCGGCTGGCGGCGCTGAATTACCAGAACGGCGATTTCGCCACCACCCGGATGCTGCTGGAGCATGCCGGCGACGGCGGCCTGGCCTGGTGGCTGCGGGCCAAGCTGGCCGTGCGCGATGGCGACAAGGCGGCGGCTGCTGCCGCTTACGCCAAGGCCGCCGCGGCCTTTCCCCGGGACGAGAGCTGGGGCTTTCGCGGCGACTACGACGGCAACTATGAAGACCTCAAGCCGGGCTGCCGGGTCGACGGCGAAAGTGCCGTGCTGGCCCTGGATCGGGGTGACTACGTGCAGGCATTCGAGCTGCTCTATCGCAGTGGCGACATCTACTGGCACGACGCGGCGACCGTGGCGGAGCGGGTGCTGACCCTGGATGAGCTCAAGCAGTTCGTCGACACCCAGGTGCCCGCGCCGCCGCCGACGCCCAAGCAACCCGATGCCTACTACGAGAGCCTGCCGATTGCCGCCCAGTTGCGCGAACTGCTGGGCCGGCGGCTGTTGCGCGAGGGCCGCTACGAAGAGGGCTGGGGCTACTTCGACAGCCCCGAGCGCCAGGCCATCGCCAAGGCCTACGGCGAGTACCGACGCCGCGCCGAGTCGGCGTGGCTGCCGACCCGCCGGGCCGAGGCCTATTACCAGGCCGGCAAGCTGGCGCGGACCTCTGGAATGGAGATCCTGGGTTACGAAATGGGCCCGGACTACCACAGCCTCTGGGGCAGCTATAGCCTGGATATCCCGCCGGTGCAGGCCGGGCCCCTGATCAGTGCCGATGAAGTGCAGCGCCAGCAGGCCACCACCGCCGAGCCCGACGTGCGCTACCACTACCGCTACGTGGCCGGGGAACTGGGCAACCGGGCGGCGGATTTCCTGCCACACACCAGCCAGGCCTACGCCGCGGTGCTGTGCAAGGCGGCGCGCTGGACCCGCGGCAGCGATGCCGAGATCGACTACTACCGGCGCTACGTAGAGAACGGTCCCTTTGTGGAATGGGCCGGCAACTTCGGCATGAACTGCCAGGAGCCGGACTTCGGCAGCGCCAACAAGCGCTACCTGACCCAGTGGCTGGACGCATCCCGTTCCGCGGTGGCCGAGCACAGGCTGGTTGCCGGCGCCGGTGCCGGCGTACTGCTGTTGGGGGCGGCCTACCTGTTCCGCCGCCGCCGCGCGGTGTCCTCGCACAAGGCGACATAAAGGCGTGCCCAGGACCCTGTAGCCGCTGCCGCAGGCCGCGCACGAGCTGGGCGGCACTCCGACGCAGCGGTCGCGGCGATCTCTGGGGCGCACATTTTTCGGGGATCGCCAAGCAAGGTCCTGCGGACCTTCGCGCAGCTTCGCCGAGGCTCAGCAGCGGCTACAGAACCGTCAGGCCTGCTGGACAAAGGTCAGGCGCAGGGCGAAGCCGATCAGCAGGCTGCCGAACAGCCATTGCTGCACGCGCTGCGCCGACCGGCTGCGTTGCATCCAGCGGCCCAGCCCGGCTCCCGCCAGGGCGTAGCAGCAGTCGAACAGCCCGCCCACCGCCACCAGCAGCACCCCCAGGGTGACGAACTGCGGGACCACTGCCCCGGCCTGGGGATCGATGAATTGCGGCAACAGCACCGAGCAGAACAACAGCGCCTTGGGGTTCAGCAGGTTGGTCAGCACACCGCGCTGGATCGCCTGGCGCCAGCGCAGGGGCGTGGCCGCCGCGCCGCCGCCGTCGAGGTTGGGCAGCAGGTTGGCGCGCAGGCACTGGATGCCGATCCACAACAGGTAGGCGGCGCCCGCCAGGCGCACCAGGTCGAAGGTCCAGGGCGCGGCCTTGAACAGCGCCGCCAGGCCCAGGGCGGCCAGGGCCACGTGGCAGCCGCGGGAGATGGCCAGCCCCAGGGCGGTGGCCAGTGCCTGGGACTTGCCCTGGCGGGCGCCGGTCTGCAGCAGCAGGATCATGTCGGGGCCGGGCAGCAGGTAGACCACCGCCAGAGCCAGGAAATACATCCACAGTTGCGCCACCTTGCACCCCCTTTCGTTGTCGAGTCGGTGCGCCCAGTTTAGGGCCACAGGGGCGGGCAGGTGCTTGCGTAATCAGCCAGCAAAACGGCGAAAATTGGCATAACCTTCCAGCTTTCACTGCGATGACCAGCCGGATATGCCAAAGATGAAACTCGATGCCTACGACCGCAAGATTCTCGCCGCGCTGCAGCGCGATGGCCGCCTGAGCAACGTGCAACTGGCCGAGGAGATCGGCCTGTCGCCGTCACCCTGCCTGCGCCGGGTGCGCATGCTGGAAGAGGCCGGGGTGATTCGCGGTTATCAGGCGACCCTGGACCGCGACGAAGTGGGGCTGGGGCTGACGGTGTTCGTCGGGGTCAAGGTGGAACGGCACAACGACGCCGAGGCCGAAGCCTTCCGCCAGGCGGTGTTGCAGTTGCCGGAGGTGATCTCGGCGTTCCTGGTGTCCGGCGAGTCGGACTTCCTGCTGCAGGTGGTGGTCCCGGACCTGCGCGCTTACGACCGCTTCCTCACCGGCTGCCTGCTGAAGATCCCCGGGGTCAGCGACATCCGCAGCAACTTCGCCATTCACACGGTGAAAACCCCAGGGCCCTTGCCATTGGGGCACTTGCCCGGCTGATGATCCTGGCCAGCCGGGGCAGCGCCTCACCGGCATGCTCTAGCTACTGTGGCGAGGGAGCTTGCTCCCGCTCGGTCGCGCAGCGGCCGCAGAATCTGGCTACGCGGGGTGTCAGGTACTTTGCGTTGGCCGGGCCTGGGGCCGCGTTGCAGCCCAGCGCGAGCAAGCCACAGGGGCTCAGGTCCACCAGTAGCGCACCAGGTGGAAGAAGATC
Source organism: Pseudomonas sp. 3MA1 (assembly GCF_029237275.1). Classification (NCBI taxonomy): domain Bacteria; kingdom Pseudomonadati; phylum Pseudomonadota; class Gammaproteobacteria; order Pseudomonadales; family Pseudomonadaceae; genus Pseudomonas; species Pseudomonas sp. 3MA1. The sequence continues at coordinate 159,896 of NZ_JAACFX010000002.1, forward strand.
GGCGCGGCGAAGCACACCGAGTCCAGGCGATCGAGCATGCCGCCGTGGCCTTCGATCATGTGCCCCCAGTCCTTGACCCCGCGGTCGCGCTTGATTGCCGACATGACGATGCCGCCGGCAAAGCCCAGCAGGTTGATCAGCAGGGCGATGAGGAACGACTGCCAGACATTGAACGGGGTGATCCAGAACAGCGCGCCGCCGATCAGCGACGCCAGCAGGATGCCGCCGACAAAGCCTTCTACGGTCTTGGACGGCGACAGGTTGGGGGCGATCTTGCGCTTGCCGAAGAGTTTTCCACAGACGTACTGCAGCACGTCCGAGAGCTGCACCACGATCACCAGGTAAGCGATCAGCAGCAGGTTGCGGCCTTCGTAGCCATCGATGTCCAGGGTCAGCAGCGCCGGCACGAAGGACACGCAGAACACCGCGATCATCAGGCCCCACTGGACCTTGGAGGCGCGTTCCAGGAAGTGCGTGCTGTCGCCGCCCAGGGACGCCAGGATCGGCAGCAGCAGGAACACGTAGACCGGGATGAAGATCGAGAACAATCCGTACCAGTCGGAGTAGATCAGCAGGTACTGCAGGGGCAGGGCCAGGTAGAAGGCCGCCACCAGGGCCGGATAGTCGCTGCGCCGGGTCGGGGTCAGGGTGAGGAACTCGCGCAGGGCGTAGAACGACACCGCATAGAACAGCAGGATCACCGCCGCGGTGCCGAGCCAGAAGGCGATGCCGATCACCAGCACCATCACCCACCAGGCGTTGATCCGCGCATTGAGGTTGTCGATCACCGGGTTGGGCGTGCCACGGGTGCGCCACTGGAGGATGAAACCGATCAGCGAGGCCAGCACCAGAATGGCGCCGATGCCGCCGAACAACATCAGGGTCTGCTTATCCATCTCAGGCGTGCTCCGGGGCCAGGGCCAGCAGCGCGGCGCGGCTGCGTTCGAGGAAGTGTTCCTTGGTTTCGTCTTCTTCCAGGCTCAGCGGCGCACCGAAACTGGTGGTGCACAGCAGCGGCAGGGGCAGGAAGCGGCCCTTGGGCATGACCCGGTTGAGGTTGGCGATCCACACCGGGATCACCTCCACCTGTGGATAACGTTTGGCCAGGTGGTAGATCCCGCTCTTGAACGGCAGCAGGCCGTCTTCCGGGTTGCGCGTGCCCTCCGGAAAGATGATCAGCGAGTCGCCCTGGTCCAGGGCATCGAGCATCGGCTGCAAGGGATTGTTATCCACAGCCTCCTTGCGCTCGCGGTCGATCAGCACGCCGTTGAACACCCGGTTGATGATGTAGCGGCGCAGGGCGCTTTTCTGCCAGTAGTCGGCACCGGCCACCGGCCGGGTCAGCCTGCGCAGGGCCGGCGGCAGCGAGGCCCAGAGCAGCACGAAGTCGCCGTGGCTGCTGTGGTTGGCGAAGTAGATCCGCTGCACCGGTCGCGGCGCGGAGCCGAGCCACAGGCTGCGGGCGCCAGTGATGCTGCGGGCGGCGGAGGTGATGAGGTTGGCAACCAGGGGTTCGAACATGGGCATTCCTTATCCGGCGAAGGTCAGCCAGGGGCTGGCCAGGATCAAGCTCAACAGCACCAGCACCTGGGCCGCCAGCAGCAACGCCTGACGGCGCAGCAGGCCAAGGGCCCCGCGGCTGCGTTCGTTCCAGGGCCGGCCACCGCGCTGGGCGGGCTGCAGACCGAGGGCGCTCAGGGCCTGGTCCAGGGCCTGGGTGCTGTGTTCGAGGGACGCGGGGCCATCGGCCACGCGCTGGAACAGGTCGGCGTCGAAGGCCACCCGCAGCGCCAGGTACTTTTCCACCAGCCCCAGCAGCACCAGGGCCAGGCTGACGATCAGCCCACCCAGGGTGACGCTGGCCAGCAGGTACTGACCCAGGCCATACAGCGCTCCGAGCAGGGTCAGGCCTGTGGATAACTGATCCAGGGCCCGGCCCCGGCGCAGCAGGCTGGCCACGCTGTACAGCTGCATTTCACTGGACATGGGCCGGGCTCTTGGCGGGGATCAGGGTCTGCAGCGCCTGGCGCTGGGCCGCCTGCAGGACGATCTGCGGGCGGGCCCGCTGGATCTGCACGATGGCCGCGTCCACCGTGGCGGCGCGCCCGCTGTGCAGCAGCCAGGCGGCAATCGCCGTGGCGCTGCGCGAATAGCCCAGGGCGCAGCACACCAGCAACGGGCCTTGCCGGCGCAGGCGTTCCACCGCTTGTGCCGCGGCCAGGCATTGTTCGGCGCTGAGGGCGCACAGGTCCAGTGCCGGCAGGCTCTGGTAGGCCTGCAAGCCGCGGCTGTCCAGGGACAGCTCGGCGCACAGGTCGAGCACCGCGACAAACGGACTGTCCCTGAGCTCCACCGGGGTGGGCAGGCGGCCGAGCCAGACGTTATCCACAACCTGATCCGGCTGTGGATGGTTTTTTGTCCACAAGCGCGAGTTGATCCAGGCCGCCGCCAGGTAAGGGGCCAGCAGCCAGCGGGCGGCCGGGCTCAGGCAGCCGTCCTGACGCTTCTGGAACCCTGTGGCGCCGAGCAGTGCGTAGTTCAGGGCCACCAGCAGCAGCGCCACGGCGGGCCAGATCAGCCACAGCCCGGTGCCGCCCCAGGTGAAGGCAGCCACCGCCAATAGCGCCGCGCCCAGACCGTAGCGTCCGGCCAGCTGGCGGCGTCGCGGGTCACGGGCCGGTTGTGCGCTGAACAGCGGGCTGGGGCGATCCAGCGGCCACAGCCAGACACACAGCCAGCCGGCCAGGGCGCCGGTGGGCACATCGACAAAGTGATGTTGATAAGTGGTCAGCACCGACACCCCGATCAAGCCGAACCAGCCATGCACCAGCCAGCGCCAGAAGCCCTGGCTGTGCCGGGCGTAGCAGACCCACAGCACCACCAGCAGGGCGATGTGCAGCGACGGCGCCTGGTTGAAGGGCTTGTCGAAGCCGGCCAGCACCTCGAACAGCCAGCCGAACACCCCGTCCAGCTCCGGCCGGGGGAAGGTGAAGCGCAGCGGCCAGAGCAAAAAGCAACTGACCGCGATCAGCTGGGCGCTGAGCAGGCGCAGGGCGTGGCGCTTGAGCTCGTCCCGGCTGCGGGGCAGTAGCAGGGAGAAGCCGTAGAGCAGGTCGATGGACCAGTAGGGCACGATGGTCCAGGCCCAGAACGGCATGTGCCGCTCCCAGTCGAAGACCAGGCTGCCGACATCGTCGCGCTGGGCGGTGACCCAGGTGGCGAAGCCGTAGGTGCTGAAAAACAGCGGCGCCAGGAGCAGCAGCCAGAGCACCGCCGGTTTCAGCAGGCCCGGCTCCCGCGCTGGCAAGGCAGCTGCGCTCATCATTGCACCCGTTGCGCCAGGGATACGCTGAAGATCCCCCATTCATCCACGCGCATGGTGATCTTGCGAAAGCCCGCGGCTTCCACCAGTTGGTCCATCTCCGCCTGGGTGCGGCGGCGCATGACCCAGGCCTGGCCTTCGCGGTGGCTGGTCAGGGCGCGGGCGATCAGTTCCAGCTGCGGGTGCCACGGCTGGCCGGTGTACACCAGGTAGCCGCCGGGTTCCACGGCGCTGGCCAGGCCGGCCAGGGAGCCGCCGACCATCTGGTTGTCGGCGAACAACTCGTACAACCCGGACACCACCGCCAGGGTCGGCTTGGGATCGAGGGCCGCCAGGTCCTCGCGGTCGAAGGCGTTGCCTTTGACGAAGCGCGCGATATCGCCCAGGCCCTTTTCCTGGATCAGGGCACTGCCGTCGCGCACGTTGATGTCGCTGTAGTCGCGCAGCAGGATCGATTCCGGCAGCGGGCTGACCCCTTGCAGCGCTTCGAGGATGTAGCGGCCGTGGCCGGCGGCGATGTCGACGATGCGCACTTCGCTGTTCTGCTCACGGAGTTTTTCCATGGCCAGGCGCAGCAGTTCTTCCACGTGCAGCTTGCGCTGGCGGATGCCGCGCCAGCCGATGGAGTTCAGGTAGTTCTGGTCGATCAACCGGCCCAGGGCGGAATGCCCGGTGGGTTGGTTGCGGTAGACGTAGTCCAGGGTGCTGCCGGAGTCGAAGCCGGTGTCGAAGCCGAGCTTGACCCCCGCCGACAGCTGGCTGCCCAGGCGCATGCTGGCGCGGGTGGCGCGCCAGTAGAGGTCGCGCAGGGAGTTGTGCGGCAGCGGCGCGGCCAGGGCCTCGGATTCGGCGCAGGTCACGCCCAGGCGGTCGGCGTCCAGCAGGGCAGGGCGGTTCAGCGGGCGGGCGAAGTTCTGCAGGATGAAGCGGCGGATGCTGGCCATGGCCGGCGCGCGGTGCTTTTCTCCCAGGGTGTCGTGGAAGAAGCCCGGGAGGATGTGTTTTTCCTTGTGCAGGCTGCCCAGGCGCTCGAAGAACTGCTCCTGGGGCTTGCGGTGCACCACGAAGTCGGCGCCGGAAATCAGCAGCTGGGTCGGTACCTGGATCGCCTGGGCGTCGGCCACCACCCGGTCGGCTGCTTCATACAGGCCCAGCAGCACGTTGACCGAGATGGCCTTGGTGATCAGTGGATCGGCGTCGTAGCTGCGCACCCGTTCCGGGTCATGGCTCAGGAAGCGCGCCTTGACGTAGCTGTTGACGAAGAAGTTGCCGCGAAAACGCCGCATCAGCGCCAGGCCCGGGCGGGCGAAAGGCACGTACAGCTTGACCTTGAACGCCGGCGAGGCCAGCACCAGGGAGCGAATGCGCGGCGCGTAGTCGTGGACCCAGGTGGAGGCGATCACCGCGCCGACGCTCTGGGCCACCACGGCGATGTTTTCTTCGTCGATGCCGTGGGCGCTGCTCAGGTGGTCGCAGAAGGTCTGCACGTCGCGCACGCTGGTGGCGAAGCTCGGGCTATCGCCCCGGGCACCCGGGGATTGGCCGTGGCCGCGAGCGTCCCAGGCGAAGAAGTCGAACTGCGGCAGGTTCAGCTCGTCCACCAGGTGGGCAATGCGCCCGGAGTGTTCGTGCCCGCGATGGAACAGCAGCACCGCCTGACGCGGTTCGCCGGGCACCACTTCAGTGGCCGGCCAGTGGCGGTAAAACAGTTCGACGCCGTCATGGGTCCGGAACGTCTGGTGTTGAGCGTCGCGCATTGCCATTTCCTTATGCAGAGGGAGCGTTGTGCTGAACTTCTTTGAGGCCCTGACGGACCCGATTGATCAGGGTGTAGACCAGCAAGGCGGCAACCAGTGCCAGCACGCCGTTGATCCACAGGGCGCCGAGCCAGCCCAGGGCGATGCCGGTGGCCAGCACGCCGAGGATGAAAGCGCGGTCGCTCTTGCCCATGGGCCCGTCGTAGCGCCGTGAGGCGCCGACCATCGGCCCGAGCACCCCGGCGTATTCGCTGAACAGCGCCAGCAGGGTCACCGCCAGCACCAGCAGCAGGCTGACGCCCGGGAGCAGGGCGAAGGGCAGGATCAGCGCGCTGTCGGCGACCACGTCGCACAGTTCATTGAGGTAGGCGCCCAGGCGCGATTGCTGGCCGAATTCCCGGGCCAGCATGCCGTCGATGGCATTGAGCGCCATGCGCAGGATCATCCACAGCGGAATCAGGGCGAACAGCCAGGCGTGGCTGGCGAACAGGGCGATGACGGTGCCGACCAGGAGTGAGATGGCGGCAGCCAGGACGGTGATCTGGTTGGCCGTGGTGCCGTTGTCGTACAGGCGCTGCACCAACGGCCGCAGCAGGTTCTGAAAGCGCGGTTTGAGCTGGTAAATCGAGAGCATGATGGGACGGTTCCTTGTCGCACGCGGTGAGCAGGGCTGGATTATTGCCATAAATGCCAGGGGGCTGACATCAGAAGTTTCTGCTCCAGCAAATGGCTGCCAGTTGTGTCTTCGACGCACGCCATAGATGAAAAGGCATGACGTGCGACAAAAATTTCACTCGATGGGTTATACAGTAACGAATTGTTTCAACTTCTTTCGGCCCGGGGATTATCCACAGGGCCGGGCCAGAGCGGCGGGGTGGTATGCAAGTCGATCTTCAGACACAGGGCGCCGACGTGGCCGCCTTGCCACGGTTTCAGCGGGCGGCGGTTCACGCCGGGCGCTTGCAGCGTTGGGGTGTGGGCCTGCTCGGGCTGGCGCTGCTGGGGTTGGTGTCGGCGGTGTTCGTCGACCTGTTCGCCGCGCAGACGATCTGGCCGGCGCTGCTGGTGAACCTGTCCTGCGCCTTGCTGGTGGCGGTGGCGGGCCTGCAGTCGGCCTGTTGGCTCAGTCGCTGGCGGGAAGAGGCGATCAACCCTGTGCCGCTGGCGGCGCTGCCCGAGGAGGAGCCGCCACGCACCGGCCTCTCGGCGGCCCTGGCGCTGCGCTGGCGGCGCCTGTTGCGGCAGATCGGCGCCCCGACCTTGTGGCTCGGCGGCTGGTCGCTGCTGATCCTGTACAGCCTGTCGCAGGTGTTCAACCTGGCTTTGCCCGCCACGGCCCTGGGCCTGAGTGCCAGTGTCGCCGCGGTGCTGGCGTTGCTGCTGGCCTTCGCCCTGCTGGTGCTGGAACGCCAACTGGCCCAGGAACCGGCCCTGGAGTGGCCGGAGGCCGGCGCCCTGGCGCAACTGTTGCGGGTGTCGATCCTGTGCCTGCTGGTCAGTGCCCTGTGCCTGTTGTTCAGCAGCGACACGGCGCTGTGGCCGGTGCGCCTGGCGGTGCTGACTGGCCTGCTGCCGGCGCTGGTGGCGGGGGAGTTGCTGCTGCGGGCGCTGTTGTCGCTGTTCAGCCCGCAGCGTGAGCAGCTTGAGCCGCGCTTGCTGGCCCACAGCGTGATCGCCGATATGCTGCGCTGGCCGCCGCAACCGCTGCTCAGTCTGCAGCACGAGTTGCACAACCGGTTCGGCATCGATCTGCGGCAGATCTGGGCCTTTACCTACATGCGCCGGGCGCTGCTGCCGGTGCTCGCGGTGGTGCTGGCGATCGCTTGGCTGTTGACCGGCGTTCATGAACTTTCGCTGCAAAGTCGCGGCATTTATGAGCGTTTCGGCAAGCCGGTGCAGGTCTTCGGGCCGGGGCTGCATGTGGGCTTGCCCTGGCCGCTGGGCCGGGTCATCAGGGTGGAAAACGGCGTGGTCCACGAGTTGGCCACCAGCGTCGGCGACAGCCCGCAAGCGCCGCTGCCGGCGGCCGCCGAAGGCCCGGCGCCGGCGCTTGCCAACCGCCTGTGGGACGCCAGCCACGTGAATGACAAATCCCAGGTCATCGCCAGTGGCAGCGACCAGCAACAGAGCTTCCAGATCGTCAACATGGACGTGCGCTTCGTCTACCGCATCGGCCTGGACGACAAGGCGGCGCTGGCCGCGACCTATAACAGCAGCGATGTGCCGACCCTGATCCGCAGCACCGCCAGCCGGGTGCTGGTGCACGACTTCGCTTCGCGCACCCTCGACGGTCTGCTGGGCGAGGACCGAACCGGGCTGGCGGACGACATCGGCAAGGCCGTGCAGGCCGATCTGAACCAGCTGGACAGCGGTGTGGAAATCCTCGCCACCGTGGTCGAAGCCATCCATCCGCCGGCCGGCGCCGCCAATGCCTATCACGGTGTGCAAGCGGCGCAGATTGCGGCCCAGGCGCTGATCTCGCGGGAGCGCGGCGCCGCCGCCGAACAAACCAATCAGGCGCAATTGCAGGCCAGCGTGGCGAATGACCAGGCCCGGGCCAGCGCCCGGGAGCTCCAGGCCACGGCCCAGGCCGCCGACCTGCGCTTTGGCGCCGAGCAAAAAGCCTATGCCAGCGCCGGGCAGGCCTTTGTCCTGGAGCAGTACCTGAGCCAACTGAGCCAAGGGCTGAGCCAGGCCCGGCTGCTGATTCTCGATCATCGTCTGGGGGGCGACAGCGCGCCGACCCTCGATCTGCGTACATTCACCCCGCCCGCCGACCCTGTGGCGCGGGGCAAAGCCGCTCAGCCAGGAGCCGTCCATTGAGCCAGTCTGCCCACTCTCACGATCACCCCGCTCATGACCATGGGCACGGCCATCATCACCATCACGGTCATCACCACCACCATCACGGCGCGCCGGCCGAGGCCGGGCCCTTTCCCTGGCGGCGCATGAGCTGGGCGTTGCTGCTGGTGCTGTTCGCCGTCGCCGCCGCGAGCCTGGTGCAGGTGCGCTCCGGCGAGGCCACGGTGATCACCCGTTTCGGCAACCCGGCGCGGGTGCTGCTGGAACCGGGCCTGAGCTGGCGCTGGCCGGCGCCATTCGAAGCGGCGATTCCAGTGGATCTGCGTCTGCGCACCACCTCCAGCGGTTTGCAGGATGTGGGCACCCGCGACGGTTTGCGCATCATCGTCCAGGCCTATGTGGCGTGGCGGGTGCAGGGCGACCCGGACAACGTGCAGCGCTTTATGCGTGCCGTGCAGAACCAGCCCGATGAAGCGGCGCGGCAGATCCGCACCTTCGTCGGCTCGGCGCTGGAAACCACGGCCAGCAGTTTCGACCTGGCCAATCTGGTGAACACCGATGCCGGCAAGGTGCGGATCGCCGATTTCGAAGGGCAATTGCGCAAGCAGATCGATCAGCAACTGCTGGCCACTTATGGCGTGCAGGTGGTGCAGGTGGGCATCGAGCGCCTGACCCTGCCGTCGGTGACCCTCACCGCCACCGTGGATCGCATGCGCGCCGAGCGGGAAACCATCGCCACCGAACGCACCGCCATTGGCAAGCGCGAGGCGGCGCAGATCCGCTCCGCCGCCGAGCGCGATGCGCGGATTGTCCAGGCCGATGCCTCGGTAAAAGCCGCGGATATCGAAGCCCAGTCGCGGGTGGAAGCGGCGCAGATTTATGGCCGCGCCTACGCCAGTTCGCCACAGCTGTACAACCTGCTGCGTTCCCTGGACACCCTGGGCACTGTGGTGACGCCGGGCACCAAGCTGATTCTGCGCACCGATGCCGCGCCATTCCGGGTGCTGGTGGACGGCCCGCCGAGCCTGCCGGGTAAAGCTTCCGGGTCGCAGCCATGAATAAGGTTCCACGTGGAACACATGAATCAAGCAGCCCGTGGATTCAGGCCGGACGTCTGGCCTTTATCGCGCTGTACGTGGTCACGGTGCTGGCGGCGGTGGCCTGGGCGGTATCCAATGTGCGGCAGATCGATCCACAGAACCGCGCCCTGGTGTTGCACTTTGGCGCTCTGCAGCGGGTGCAGAACGCCGGTTTGCTCCTGGCCTGGCCGCAGCCCTTCGAGCAGGTGGTGTTGTTGCCCGCCGCCGACCGGGTGCTGGAGCGGCGGATCGAAGGCTTGCTGCGTTCCGATGCCGCCCTGGAAGGGGATCGGGTGGCGAGTCTGGCCACGCCCTTGAACGATACCCTGGCCGGTTCGGGCTATCTGCTCACCGGCGATGCCGGGGTGGTGCAGCTGGATGTGCGGGTCTTCTACAAGGTCAGTGACCCCTTCGCCTATGTGCTGCAGGGCGACCATGTGCTGCCGGCCCTGGATCGCCTGGTCACCCGCAGCGCCCTGGCCCTGGCCGCCGCCCGAGATCTGGACACCATCCTGGTGGCGCGTCCGGAGTTGATGGGCACCGACAATCAGGCCGCCGAACGCCGTGAACGGCTGCGCGGCGATCTGTTGCAAAGCATCAACCAGCGGCTGGCGCAACTGAGCGCCAGCGGCCAGGGCATTGGCCTGGAAGTGACGCGGGTGGACGTGCAGTCGAGCCTGCCGCAACCGGCGGTGAGTGCCTTCAACGCGGTGCTGACCGCCAGCCAGCAAGCCGACAAGGCGGTGGCCAATGCCCGCACCGAGGCCGAGAAGCTGACCCAGAGCGCCAACCAGCAAGCCGATCACAGCCTGCAGGTGGCCCATGCCCAGGCCAGCGAACGCCTGGCCCTGGCCCGGGCCCAGACCGCCACGGTGCAGAGCCTGGCCCAGGCACAACGCGATGGCACCGATCCGCAAATGCTCCTGCGCATCTATCGCGAACGCCTGCCGAAGATTCTCGGGCAGGCCGGCTCGGTGACCACGGTCAACCCCAAAGACGATTCCCGCCTGATCATTCAGGGAGCTGAACAATGACTGCTTCAACCCAGGCGGCCCCCGCCAGCATGCTGACCAGCGCCGAGCAACGCAGCGCCGCGCGCCAACTGACCCTGGCCATGCTGGCCCTGGGGCTGTTGGGGCTGGGCCTGCTGTGGCGCTGGCAGGCCCCGGAGCAGGAGGGCGTGAGCCAGTTGCTGCTGGGGGTGGCGTCCTTGCTGGTGGCGGTGCCGGTGATGCGTTCGGCCTGGTTCAGCCTGCGTTATCCCAGCCTGCACGGCATCACCGATCAACTGATCGCCCTGGCCATGCTCGGTGCCTGGGCCACCGGCGATCTGCTGACCGCCGCCTTGCTGCCGATCATCATGATCTTCGGCCACGTGCTGGAGGAGCGCAGCGTGATCGGCTCCCAGGAAGCCATCGACGCCCTGGGCCGTCTGACCCGCAGCCTGGCGCGCAAGGTCCAGGCCGACGGCAGCGTGCTGGAAGTGGACAACGCCAGCCTCAAGGCCGGTGATCGGGTGGAGGTGCGCGCCGGTGACCGCGTGCCGGCCGACGGCCTGGTGCTGTCCGGTCAGGCCAGCCTGGACACCGCGCCGATCACCGGCGAGTCGGTGCCTCTGGAAGCCACGGTGGGCATGCAGGTATTCGGCGGGGCGATCAACCTGGACGGCTTGTTGCGGCTGCAAGTGACCCGCACCGGTGAAGAGTCGACCCTGGGCAAGGTCATCGGCCTGATGCAGAGCGCCGAGCGGGCCAAGCCGCCCATCACCCGTTTGCTGGAGCGCTATGCCGGCAGTTATCTGGTGCTGGTGCTGCTGTTGGCGGCGGTGACCTGGTTCATCACCCGCGATGCCCAGGCCATGCTCGCGGTGCTGGTGGCGGCGTGTCCCTGTGCCCTGGTGCTCTCGGCCCCGGCCACGGCCATCGCCGGGATCGCCGTGGCCGCGCGCCACGGTATCCTGATCCGCAGTTCGGCCTTTCTTGAAGAACTGGCGGACCTGACCTCCCTGGTGGTGGACAAGACCGGCACCCTGACGTTCGGCACCTTGCGCCTGCAGGCCATCGACAGCCCCGAGCCGGACCCGCACGGCGTGCTCAACCTGGCCGCCAGCCTCGGCTCGGCCAGCAGTCACCCGGTCAGCCGGGCCCTGGCCGGGTTGGTGCCCCAGGAAGACCAATGGCCGCTCAGCGACATCCATGAACGCCAGGGCCTGGGCGTGGTGGCCCGTACCGGACAGGGTGAAGCGGCCCTGGGTCGCCCGGAGCTGTTCAGCCAGTTGGGCATCACTACCAGCCCGGTGCCGGAGCATGACGGACCGATTGCCGGGCTTGCGCTCAATGGCCAGTTCCGCGCTTGGCTGCTCCTGGCCGACAGCGTCAAGCCGGAGGCTCAGCACGCACTGGCGGAGTTGCGCGAACTGGGGCTGGGGCGGCAGTTGCTGCTCACCGGCGACCGACAGAGCGTGGCCGACACTCTGGCCCTGGAGGTGGGGATCAGCGATGTCCAGGCCCAGGCCCTGCCGGAAGACAAACTCGAGCGCGTGCTGGGGGAAATCGACAAGGGCTTCCGGCCGATGGTGGTGGGGGACGGCATCAACGATTCCCTGGCGCTGAAAGCCGGGGTGGTGGGCGTGGCCATGGGCGCCGGTGGCGCGGACATCGCCCTGGCGTCGGCGGACGTGGTGCTGATCGGCAGCGACCTGCGCCGCCTGGGCACCTGCGTGCGCCTGAGCCGCGAATGCCGGCGCACCTTGCAGGTCAATGTGATCATCGGCCTGGGCTGGACCCTGGCCATCGTCGCCTTTGCTGCCTTTGGCTGGCTGGGAGCGGCGGGGGCCATGATCGCTGCGTTGTTGCACAACCTCAGCACCTTGCTGGTGCTGGGCAATGCCGGGCGCCTGCTGCGGTTCCAGGAGCCGTTGCTCAAGCTGTAGCCGCTGGCTTGCCGGCGAAACGCGGCTGTGCAGTTTTTTTTCATCCCGGCTGTAACGCCGGGATGCCTCCTCTCTCTAGTGCTATGACGGGATTGCACAAGCTGCCCGTCGACCCCTTGCGACTATTGAGGAATAAAAAATGAACATGAAGAAAACCGCTGCCGGTGCTGCCCTGGCCTTCGCTGCCGCCACTATGTTTGCCGGTGTCGTGACTCAAGTGTCTGCTGCCGATGCCCAGGTGCACTGCTACGGCGTCAACGCCTGTAAAGGCCAGAACGACTGCAAGACCAAGGACCACGCCTGCAAAGGCATGGGCGCTTGCAAGGGCCAGGGCTTCAAGGCCATGACCCAGGCGGCGTGCGAAAAAGCCGGCGGCAAAGTCGGCGAGTAAGCGGCGAATCCGTGCTGCCGCAGTGGCGACTGACGACCACTGCGGCCACGTTGCGAGGAGTTCGCGATGTCTGACCTTTCTTCCTGCCTGGGCTACGGCCTGGGTTTGCGCAGCGCCTACTACCAGCAGATTCTCGATGAAGCACCGGACGTCGACTGGTTTGAAGTGGTGTCCGAGAACTTCATGGTCGAGGGCGGCAAGGCTCTGTATTACCTGGACGCCATTGCCGAGCGTTACCCCATCGTGATGCATGGGGTGTCGCTGTCCATTGGCGGCCCCCATGCCCTGGTCCTGGACTACCTCAAGCAACTCAAGCAACTGGCCCGACGAGTGGACCCGGCCTGGATCTCCGATCACCTGTGCTGGAGCCGGGGCAACGCTCATCAACTGCACGATCTGCTGCCCTTGCCCTACACCGAGGAGAGCCTGGAATACGTGGCGGGTCGGGTGCGGCAGGTGCAGGAGGTGCTGGAGCGGCCCCTGGTGCTGGAGAACGTCTCCAGTTATGTGCGCGCCGCGGCCGATCAATTCAGCGAATGGGAGTTTCTCGCGGCCTTGAGCCAGCTCAGCGGCTGTGAGCTGTTGCTGGATGTGAACAACGTCTATGTCAGTTCGCGCAATCACGGTTTCGATCCCTGGCAGTTCATCCAGGGGCTGCCGGCGCAGCGGGTGCGGCAACTGCATCTGGCCGGGCACCAGGACTACGGCGATTACGTGATCGACACCCACGACCATCCGGTGTGCGATCCGGTCTGGGCACTGTATCAACGCACCCTTGAACACCTGGGTCCGGTGGCGACCCTGCTGGAGCGCGACGATCATTTTCCACCCTTGCACGAGCTGCTCACCGAACTGCACAAGGCTCGCGCGCTCGGGCAACAGGCTCTGGCCGGGAGGCAGCGATGCGCCTGAATGACTGGCAATTGGCTTTCGAACGCTATCTGCTGGGCGAACAGGCCCAGGCTCGCGCAGCCCTGGAAGAGAGCCTGATCGGTGGCCCGACCCTGGATGTCGAGACGGGCCTGGCGATCTATCACAACGCCTACCTGGCCCGGCTGCAGGAGGTCATGGGCAGCGACTTCCCGGCCATCTGGCACTGGCTGGGGGACGCTGAATTCCAGGCACTGACCGGCGCCTATATTCGCCAATGCCCGTCCCGGCATTTCAGCCTGCGCTGGCTGGGGCAGGGTTTTGCCGAGTTTATCCAGGGCCATCTGGTGCCGGAGCAGGGCGCGCCCCTGGCGGAACTGGCGCGCCTGGAATGGGCCTTCACCCTGGCCTTCGATGCCGCCGAAGCCCAGGTGCTGACGGTGGAAGCCATGGCCGGGCTGGAGGCCGAACAATGGCCGCTGCTGCAACTGCGCCTGGCGCCCTGTGTGCAGTGGCTCGACTGTCGCTACAACAGCCTGGCCCAGTGGCGCGCGGTCAAGGAGCAGGGGGATTTCCCCGACAGCGCTTTACTCGATCAGCAACAGGTGTGCCTGGTCTGGCGAGCGGAGCGGGTCTGCCGGTATCGCAGCCTGACCGCCGAAGAAGCCGCGGCACTGCGGGGCATGATCGAGCAACAGTGGAATTTCGCGGAACTCTGCGCCGAGCTGGCCGTCACTTATGCCGAGGGGGCCCCGTTGCAGGCGGTTACCTGGCTGAAACAGTGGGTCGAAGAGGGCCTGGTGGTTCGCCGCGAATCCTGAAAAAACGCTGGAAATTCGATAGCCAGCTATTTTTTCAAGATGGTCTACCCTCATTTCAGACGTCTGAAACAGGGGGGATTTTTCATGCTCGCGCAACTTCCACCGGCCTTACAGAATCTGCAATTACCCTTACGCCTGCGGCTCTGGGATGGCCATGAATTCAACCTTGGGCCAGAGCCCAGCGTCACCATCGTGGTCAAGGACCCGCAGCTGGTCGCGCAATTCACCCATCCCAGCCTCGATGCGCTGGGGGGCGCCTTTGTCGAAGGCAAACTGGAACTCGAAGGTTCCATCAGCGAAGTCATTCGGGTCTGCGACGAGCTGAGCCAAGCCCTGCTGGATGAAGACGACGACAATCAGCCAGTGCGCACCCTGCACGACAAGGCCACGGACGCGGCCGCCATTTCCTATCACTACGACCTTTCCAACGCCTTCTACCAACTGTGGCTCGACAGCGACATGGCCTATTCCTGTGCCTATTTCGAGACCGGCAGCGAGTCCCTGGAGCAGGCCCAGCAAGCCAAGTTCCGCCATTTGTGCCGCAAGCTGCGCCTGCAACCGGGGGACTACCTGCTGGACGTGGGTTGCGGCTGGGGCGGACTGGCCCGCTACGCAGCCCGCGAGTTCGGCGCCAGGGTCTTTGGCATCACCTTGAGCAAGGAGCAACTGGCCCTGGCGCGGGAACGGGTGAGTGCCGAGGGCCTGGACGATCTGGTGGAACTGCAGCTGTTGGACTATCGCGATCTGCCCCAGGATGGCCGCTTCGACAAGGTGGTCAGCGTCGGCATGTTCGAACACGTGGGCCACGCCAACCTGGCGCAGTATTGCCGGACCCTGTTCAACGCGGTGCGCGAAGGCGGCCTGGTGATGAACCACGGGATCACCGCCAAGCACATCGATGGACGTCCCGTGGGCCGGGGCGCCGGTGATTTCATCGAGCGTTACGTGTTCCCCAATGGCGAGCTGCCGCACCTGGCGATGATTTCCGCGCAGATCAGCGACGCCGGGCTGGAAATCGTCGATGTCGAAAGCCTGCGCCTGCATTACGCGCGGACCCTGGACCACTGGAGCGAACGCCTGGAAGACAACCTGGAGGCCGCCGCCCGCCAGGTTCCCGAGCAGGCGCTACGGATCTGGCGGCTGTACCTGGCGGGTTGCGCCTATGCCTTCGCCAAGGGCTGGATCAACCTGCACCAGATTCTCGCGGTCAGGACCCATGCCGATGGCAGCCATGAGTTGCCCTGGACCCGCGACGACCTTTACCACCCTTAGGCAGACCCTGACCGGCAGCTTACAGAATCGGCGAAATCAGCCGCGCGACGCGCATGCCCAGTTGTTGCAGGCGGTGGGTCTGGCGGCTGTCTTCCTTGGCGATTTCCCGAGCCTTGGCGAAGTCGGCCTTGAGCATGTCCTCCACCTCGGTGGCGAAGTCGTCGTCCACGGTCAGCAACATCACTTCGAAATTCAGGCGGAAGGAGCGGTTGTCCAGGTTGGCGCTGCCGATGGCGCTGATCTCGTTGTCGATCAACACCACCTTTTGATGCAGGAACCCGGGCTGATAACGGAACACCCGGACCCCGGCGCGCACCGCCTCGAAGGCATAGAGACTGGAGGCGGCGTAGACGATGCGATGGTCCGGGCGCGCCGGCAGCAGGATGCGCACGTCCACGTCCCGCAGCACCGCCAGGCGCAGGGCGGCGAACACCGCCTCGTCGGGAATGAAATACGGGCTGGTGATCCACACCCGTTCGGTGGCGGCGTGGATCGCTTCGACGAAGAACAGCGAACAGGTTTCGTAGGCGTCGGCGGGGCCGCTGGCGAGCAATTGGCAGAGCACGCCGTCGTCCGGGTAAGTGTCCGAAAGAATCAGCGGCGGCAGTTCCCGGGCTGCCCAGAACCAGTCTTCGGCAAAGGACTCCTGCAGGCAGGCCACCACCGGGCCGCTGACCTGCACGTGGGTATCGCGCCAGGGCGCCAGGGGCGGCTTCTTGCCCAGGTATTCGTCGCCGACGTTGTGCCCGCCGACAAAGCCCAGCAAGCCGTCCACCACGACGATCTTGCGGTGATTGCGGAAGTTCACCTGGAAACGGTTGAGCCAGCCACTGCGAGTGGCGAAGGCGTGCACCTGGACCCCGGCGTCGCGCAGGGTCTGCACATAAGCGGCGGGCAGGGAATGGCTGCCGATACCGTCGTAGAGCAGGTGGATCGACACCCCTTCGGCGGCCTTTTCCAGCAGCAGGCGTTGCAGGCGCCGGCCCAACTCGTCGTCGTGAATGATGAAGAACTGGATCAGTACCGCCCTGTGGGAACGGCGGATGGCGTTGAAGATCGCTTCGAAGGTGGCGTCGCCATTGACCAGCAGGCGCACCTGGTTGTTGGCCAGGCACGGCATGCGCCCCAGCTTGGGCATGGCCCGCAGCGCGGCATAGGCCTGGGAGGCCCGGGCGGCGAGGGCTTCTTCGACCCAGGGGCGCCAGTTCAGCTCGTTGATGGCCTTGTGCATTTCCACGTTGGCCTGGCGCCGGGCCTTGATGTAGGCATCGAAGGTGCTGCGGCCGAACACCAGGTAAGGGATCAGGGTCAGGTAGGGGATGAACATCAGCGACAGGGCCCAGGCAATGGCGCCTTGGGCGGTCCTGACGGTGAACACCGCGTGGATCGCGGCGATCAGCCCGAGAAAATGCAGCAGTGCGATGAGGTAGCCAAAGAGGTGCGGGCCAAAATAATCCATGGGGGCAGCCTTGCTCCTGAAGATTCAATGCCTAACAGACCATGTTCCACGGCGAATGTCGCTATTTTATTCTGCATGCAACGCCGTGCCTTGCTCGAAGTCTAACGGCCACTATTGTCTAGGAGTCATTCGATGAAACTTCGTTTACTGGGTTGGGCGTTGGCGGCGGGAATGGCGCTGCCACTGGCGGCGCAGGCGCAGATGCTGCAACCGGGCTTGTGGGAACTGACCAGCCGCAACATGAAGGTCGATGACCAGAACCTGCCGGACCTGTCGCTGATCCTCGGCCAGTTGCAACAGCAAATGACCCCGGAACAACGGGCCATGCTGGAGAAACAGGGGGTGACCATGGGCGGCAAGGGCATTCGCGTGTGCCTGACGCCGGATCAGGTCAAGTCCGACACCATTCCGCTGCAGGACCCGCAGTCGGGCTGCCAGCAGCAGGTCACCGAGCGCAACGGCAACCAATGGAAGTTCCGCTTCAGTTGTCCCAAGGCCCAGGGCAACGGGGTGGCCAGGTTCATCAGTGATCGCGAATTCACCACCAACGTGATCGGCACCTTCAATGCCACCGGCATACAGCAAAAAGGCAGCATGGACACCCGCGCCGTGTGGCTCGGCCAGGACTGCGGCACGGTCAAGCCCCGCGCTTCCTGACCGACCCTGTAGCAGCGACGGCCGCTGCGCTTGCCGGCGGCGGCCCTCCAGTCACCTGGACCAGGGCCGTCGCCGACAAGCCCGGGCACCGGCTAGCCGATCCGTTCCACTACCTGTTCCAGCGTCAGTTGTCCCAGATCCTCACCATTTCTGCTGCGCAGGCTGACGTAGCCTCCCGCTTTCTCCTTGTCCCCGATCACCAGCAGATAGGGCACTTTCTGCAGGCTGTGTTCACGGATCTTGTAGCCGATCTTTTCGTTGCGCAGGTCAGCACTGGAGCGCAGCCCCTGTCGGCGCAGGCGCTCGCTGATTTCCCAGGCATAGTCCGCCTGCGCCTCGCTGATGTTGAGCACCACCACCTGCTGCGGCGCGAGCCACAAGGGCAGGGCGCCGCCATGGTGCTCGATGAGGATGCCGATGAAGCGTTCCAGTGAACCGAACAGCGCGCGGTGCAGCATCACCGGTTGCCGGCGTTCGCCGTTGTCGGCGATGTAGCTGATGTCAAAGCGCTCGGGGAGGTTGAGATCCACTTGCAGAGTGCCGCACTGCCAATCGCGGCCGATGGCGTCGCGCAGCACGAACTCCAGTTTCGGACCGTAGAAGGCGCCTTCTCCCGGGTTGAGCCGATAGTCGATCTGCATGCTCTGCAGGGCGCCGACCAGGGCGCTTTCCAGCTGATCCCAGACCTCGTCGCTGCCGATGCGGTTGGCCGGGCGCGTAGAGAGCTTCACCGCCACTTGGTCGAAACCGAACTCCTTATAGATGTCGAACACCAGGGCGATGGTGCGGGCGCATTCGTCCTGCATCTGCTCCGGGGTGCAGAAGATGTGGGCGTCGTCCTGGGTGAAGTGGCGGACCCGCAGCAAGCCGTGCAGTGCCCCTGAAGGCTCGTAGCGATGGACCTTGCCGAACTCGGCGATGCGCAGGGGCAGGTCGCGGTAGCTCTTCAAACCGTGGCCGAAGATCGCCACCGCGCCGGGGCAGTTCATGGGCTTGAGGGCGAAGGTGCGCTGATCCTCGGTGCTGGTGGTGAACATGTGGTCGCGGTAGTTCTGCCAGTGCCCGGAGGTTTCCCAGAGGCTGCGGTCCATCACATCCGGGGTGTTCACTTCCTGGTAGCCGGCCTGTTCCTGGCGCTGGCGCATGTAGCCGATCAACAGCTGGAATAGGGTCCAGCCCTTGGCGTGCCAGAACACCGAACCCGGCGCGCAATCGTCGAAATGGAACAGGTCCAGTTGCTGCCCCAGCTTGCGGTGGTCGCGCTTGGCGGCCTGTTCCTGACGCAGCAGATAGACGTCCAGATCCTGGCGGGTGGCCCAGCAGGTGCCGTAGATCCGTTGCAACGGCGCGTTGCTGGCATCGCCGCGCCAATAGGCGCCGGCCACCTTGGTCAGCTTGAAGGCCCGCAATTGGCCGGTGGTACGCACGTGGGGGCCGCGGCACAGGTCTTCGAAATCGCCCTGGCGGTACAGCGACAGCACGGCCTCCGGGGGCAGGTCGCGGATCAGCTCGACCTTGTAGTGCTCGCCCTGGTCGGCGAAGTGTTCCAGCGCCTGCTCCCGGGACAGCTCGCGGCGGCGCAAGGTGTGGTTGGTGGCGGCAAGGCTGTGCATGCGCGCCTCGATCCGTTCCAGGTCCTCGGGGGTGAAAGGGCGCTCGTAGGCGAAGTCGTAGAAGAAGCCGTCCTCGATCACCGGGCCAATGGTGACCTGGGCCGAGGGGTACAGCTGCTTCACCGCCATGGCCAGCAGGTGGGCGCAGGAGTGACGCAGGACTTCCAGGCCATCGGCATCGGCTGCGGTGACGATACTCAGGTGGGTGTCGGTGTCCAGCAGGTAGTCACAATCCACCAGCCGGCCATCGACCCGCCCGGCCACGGCGGCTTTGGCCAGGCCGCTGCCAATGCTGGCGGCCACCTCGAACACGGACAACGGCTGGTCGTACTCACGGCACGCGCCATCAGGCAGGGTGATGCGGATCATCTTCGGTGGTCCTTGGTCAGGCTTGGGGATTAGCGGTCGAAGCGCAGGGGCAGGCCCTGGCAGTGGTCGTACAGGCGACCCTGATGCCAGGCGAGCTGGCCGGACACCAGGGTGGTGGCGACGCTGTGGCGAAAGCGCCGGCCGGCAAATGGCGTCCAGGCGCATTGGGCGAGGATCGGCTGGCTGTCCACGGCCAGCCCTTGGGGCTCGGGACGGATCAGCACCAGATCGGCCCAGTAGCCTTCGCGCAGGTAGCCGCGGTCGGGGATGGCGAACAGATCGGCCACCCGATGGCTGGTCTTGGCCACCAGGGTGGTCAGCGGCAGGACCCCGTCGGCCACCAGCTCCAGCAGGGCCGGCAGGGCGTGCTGCACCAGGGGCAGGCCGGCGGGCGCGCGGGTGTAGGGCTGCTGTTTCTGCTCCCAGGTGTGAGGCGCGTGGTCGCTGCCGATGACGTCCAGGCGCTGGCTGTTGAGGGCCTGGCGCAAGGCATCGCGATCGGCCTGGGTCTTGATCGCCGGGTTGCATTTGATCAGGTGGCCGAGGCGCGGATAGTCGCGGTCATCGAACAGCAGGTGGTGCAGGCAGACTTCGGCGGTGATGCGCTTTTCGGCCAGGGGCCGGTCCTCGAACAGGGCCAGTTCCCGGGCGCTGGTCAGGTGCAGCACGTGCAGGCGCGTGCCGTGTTTCTTCGCCAGTTCCACCGCCAGGGACGAGGAGCGGTAGCAGGCCTCGGCGTCGCGAATGCGCGGATGGGCGGCGGCGGGAATCTGTTCGCCATACAGTTGCTGCCAGCGTTGTTGCGCGAGCTGGATGCTCGGGGTGTGTTCGCAGTGGGCCAGGAGCAGGGTGGGCACCTGGCGAAACAGCCGGTCCAGCACCTGGGGATCGTCCACCAGCAGGTTGCCGGTGGAGGCCCCCATGAACACCTTGACCCCGGCGACCTGGGTCGGGTCCAGAGCGGCGACGGTGTCCAGGTTGTCGTTACTGACGCCGAAGTGAAAGCCGTAGTTGGCCACCGAGGTGGCCGCCGCGCGGCGCTTCTTGTCCGCCAGGGCGGCCAGGGACAGGGTCGCCGGTGAGGTGTTGGGCATGTCCATGAAGCTGGTGATGCCTCCGGCCACCGCGGCGCGGGACTCGCTATGGATGCTGCCTTTTTCCGGCGCGCCGGGATCACGAAAGTGCACCTGATCGTCGATCATTCCCGGCAGCAGCCATTGACCCTGGGCGTCGATCTCCAGGTCGGCGCTGAGGTGGTCGAGGCTGCCGATGGTCTCGATGCGCCCGTGATTGACCAGCAGATCGGCGTCGAACTCGCGACCTTCGTTCACCAGCCGGGCATTGCGGATAAGAATTCGGCTCATGCTCAAAACTCGTTCTGCAGGGCCTTGTAGCCACGCACCAGATCGACGTTGGTGCGGGCCACGTCTTCGGAAAACTCCGAGGCGCTGATGCTCACCGGAGGGAACTGCGCCAGATCGGTCTTGGGGCCGATGCGGGTGGTGGAGGGCACATAGAAGCCCGGCGGCAGGTCGCGACCGTCCACCACCGAGTTGTGCCGGACCACGCTGCCGTCGCCCACCTCGCAGTTGAACAGCACGCTGTTGAAACCGATGAACACTCGATCGCCGACCACGCACGGGCCGTGGACGATGGAGCGGTGGGCGATGGAGGTGTGCTGGCCGATGGTCACCGCCGCACCGGATTTGGAGTGGATCACCACGCCGTCCTGAATGTTCGAGTTGGCGCCGATGGTGATGGCTTGCATCTGGCCGCTGGCATCCACCTCATCGGCGCGGATCACCGCGTAGGGGCCGACGAATACGTTATCGCCGATCACCACCTTGCCGCAGATGATGGCGGTCTTGTCGACGTAGGCGGATTCGGCGATCACCGGCAGATCGCCGGAAGGGTTTTTACGAATCATGACGCGAGTCCTTCAAGGGGGAACTGATGACTTCCACCGCGCCATCGCGAATGGCGTTGTAGAAACAGTTGGGGCGTCCGGTGTGGCAGGCCGGGCCGTGCTGATCCACTTGCAGCAAAACGGCATCGCCGTCGCAGTCCAGGCGCGCTTCGATCAGGCGCTGGCGATGGCCCGAGCTTTCGCCCTTGCGCCACAGGCACTGGCGCGAGCGCGACCAGTAGCAGACCTGACCGCTGGCCAGGGTTTCGGCCAGGGCCCGGCGGTTCATCCAGGCCAGCATCAGCACCTCGCCGCTGTCGTGCTGCTGGGCGATGGCGGCGATCAGCCCGTCGCTGTTCCAGGGCAGGGCGTCGAGCACCGCGGTCAGTGGCCAGCGACTGCCCTGGGCAGCGCTTTCCAGGTCCAGCAGCGATAGCGCAGGGCGTTGGATCATGGCTGGCTCAAGGCGTCGTACAGGGTGTTGAGGTTGTGTTCGAACAAGCCGATGAAGGTGCTGGCCGGGCCCGTGGCCGCCAGGGCGTCGGAGTACAGAGTGCCGCCGATGTGGGCGCCGCTTTCGTCGGCGATCTGCTGGAGCAGGCGCGGGTTCTTGATGTTTTCCATGAACACCGCCTTGACCTTGGCGTTGCGGATCTGGGTGATCAGCGCCGCGACTTCGGCGGCCGAGGGTTCGCGTTCGGTGGACAGGCCCTGGGGCGCCATGAAGTCGATGCCATACGCCTGGCCCAGGTAGCCGAAGGCGTCGTGGGAAGTGACGATCTTGCGGTTGCCCGCAGGCAGGGCGCCGAGCTTGGCCTTGGCCTCGGCCAGCAGGCGGTAGATCTGTTGCAGGTAGGCCTGGCTGTTGCGCTGATAGTCGGCCTGGTGAGCCGGGTCGGCGGCGATCAGCGCCTGGGTGATGTTGCGCACGTAGAGTTCGCTGTTGGCCAGGTTGTGCCAGGCGTGCGGGTCGGGAATCTGTTCGCCGTCTTCGTCCAGGGTGCGTGGAATCACCCCGCGACTGGCGGTGATCACCGGCGTCTGGCTGGCCGAGCTGGCCACCAGGCGATCCAGCCAGGGTTCGAAGCCCAGGCCGTTCTTGATGATCAGCCGGGCCTTGAGCAGGGCCTTGGCATCGTCCGGCGTGGGTTCGTAGGTGTGGGCGTCTTCGTCGGCGCCTGCCAGGTTGGTGATCTGTACATGCTCGCCGCCGACCTGGCGGGTCAGGTCGGCAAGGATGCTGAAGCTGGTGACCACGGCCAGCTTGTCCGCGGCCTGGGCGCTGGACCACGACAATGGCAGCAGCAGGCTGAACAACACGAGTAGAGCGCGCATCGGGAAACACCTCATGGGGATGTGAGCAAAGGCGGGCGGTGCAATAGGCCGTGCACCGGACCAAACACCACGGACAGCAGGTAGAGGCCGCCGGCCACCAGGACGATGGCCGGGCCGCTGGGCAACGAGTAGTGGAACGACAGCAACAGGCCGAGCCACACCGACAGGCAGCCGAGCACGGCGGCGATGCCCAGCAGCCTCGGCAGGCGCCGGCTCCAGAAGCGCGCGGCGGCGGCCGGCAGCATCATCAGGCCGACCACCATCAGCGCACCGATCGCCTGGAAACCCATCACCAGATTGAGCACCACCAGGGTCAGGAACAGGCCGTGGGCCAGCGGGCCCAGGCGGCTCACGCTGTGCAGGAACAACGGGTCGAGGGTGTCCAGCAACAGGGCCTTGTAGATCAGGGCCAGGGCCAGCAGGCTGCAGGCCGAAACCAGGAGCATGGCGTTGAGAGTCGGACCGTCCACCGCCAGGGCCGAGCCGAACAGCAGGTGCAGCAGGTCCAGGCGTTTGCCCGCCAGCCCGAGAAGCAGCACGCCGCTGGCCAGGGAAATGGGATAGATGGCGGCGATGCTGGCGTCTTCCCGCAGGCCGGTGCGGCGGGTGATCCAGGCGGCCAGCCCGGCCATGCCCAGGCCGGCGCCGAGTCCGCCGAGGGTCAGGGCCGGCAGGCTGAGGCCGGCCAACCAGAAGCCCAGGGCCGCACCGGGGAGAATGCCGTGGGCCACGGCGTCGCCGATCAGGCTCATGCGCCGCAGGATCAGAAACACCCCCAGAGGCGCGATGCTGCAGGCCAGGACCAGTCCGCCGAGCAGCGCCCGGCGCATGAACAGGAACTCGCTGAAGGGCTGCCAGAAATGCGCGGCGAACTGCATCAAGCCACCTGCGTCTGGACGGGCGCGGCAATCAGTTCGCGGCTCGGCGCGTAGACGCAGCCGGTGCTTCTGATCAGCAGGGCCTGGGGGATGTGCTGGCGGACCGCGGCCAGGTCATGGCAGACCAGCAGCAGGGTCCGGCCCTGGGCATGCCAGGCGTGCAGTTGCTGCCAGAGCAGGGCCTGGCCCGCTTCGTCGAGGGCGGCGTGGGGTTCGTCCAGAAGCAGCAGGGGGGCGTCGGTGAGGCTCATCCGTGCCAGCAGCGCACGCTGCAATTCGCCGCCGGACAAGGCCATCAAAGGGCGTTGTTCCAAACCGCTCAGGTGCCAGGCGGCGAGGGCGGCCTGGAGCTTGTCCCGGCGGCTTTTCGCGGGTTCGCGCTGGCCCCAGAACCCGGCGGCTACCAGCTCTTGCAGGCTGATGGGAAATTGCCGGTCCAGCGTTTGCTGTTGCGGCACGAACGCCAGGCCACCCCGTTGCGGAATGGCCCGTTCGACCTTGCCGGCCAACGGCTTTTGCAGCCCGGCCAGGACTTTCAGCAGGCTGCTCTTGCCCGAGCCGTTGGCACCGATCACCGCGCTCAGGCTGCCGGCGGGCAGGTGCAGATCCAGCGGTGGGGTCAACGGCTGGCCCGGCGTGCCCCAGAGCAAAGCGTGGCAGCGCAGCATCAGGCCTCCCAGTTCCAGCGACTTTCCGCCACGGCGTCATGGGCGTGCAGGCTTTCGGCATGCACCACCCGCAGGTGGAAGGCGTTGATGCCGGGGGAGCGGCGCAAGGCCAGATGCAGGCGGCGGGCGGCGTCTTCGCAGAACATCAGGTTCTGTCCGTTGGCCAGGGCAAAGGCTTGTTCATCGGCGCGTTTGACCGCGGTCTGCACGGCGGTGCCCAGGGCGCTTTCCGCGTCGTTGATCAGCGCTATCAAAGGCAGCTCATCGAGGAAATCGTCCAGGCGCAGGCGCAAGTGGGCATTGCTGCGTTGGCTGTGGGGCGTGGCGACTATGCCTTGGGTCGAACCGAGCCAGGCCAGGACATCCGCGTGCTGCAGCGGCCGGTTGGCGAAGTCCTCGACAAATTGCTGTTGGATCAATTGCCGCGAAAGGGCTGCCGAGCAGGGACAGGTGGAGGAATACGGCACGTCGATTTTTAGTTCCACGTGGAACATCGCGTTGTTCAAGCGTGCCTCGATGCTCAGCGGATAGCGCTTCCAGCCGGCCAAAGGGCTGACCAGGGCCGGGCGTTTGAGCAGCAGATCCACGTGCAGGCGCAGGTAGGCGCTGTGAGCCAGGCCGTCATGGCTGTCGAGAAAACGCTGCAAGAGCCGGCGCAGCAGCGCCGGGTTGAGGTTTTCCTGTTCGAGCATTTCCAGGGCCAGGTACAGGCGCGACATATGAATGCCCCGCGCTTCGCCATCGTCGAGGCTGACACCGGCGTCGGCCTTGGCCGCGGTTCGCTGGCCGTCGATCACTACAGGTAAGGCAATGCCGCACATGCCCACCCATTCCAGAGGCAAGGCTTGGCTTGAGGCCTGCGCGGCGATATCCGGCAGAGTCAGCGCGTTCATGGACAGGTCCGTCGTGGGAAATAATTCGACATGTTATATTATAACAATACGTTCGATGGGAAGTTTTTCCTCGACGGTTGTTCATCCTGCCTTGTGAGTACGGACGCTCCTTTTTTGCGGTGTTTGCCATGCACAGACGTCAATTGCTCAACCTGCTGTTGGCCGGTACGGCCCTGATGTTGCCCTGGAGTGTTAGCGCCGCGCAGATTCGCAATGCCCGGCTGTGGAACTCGGCGGACAAAGTGCGCCTGGTGCTCGATCTGAGCGGGCCGGTGCACTACAAGACCTTCAGCCTCAGCGCCCCGGAACGCCTGATCATCGATCTCAGCAGCGCTCGCCTGGGGAGCGACTTCAGCCAGCTGAACCTGGCCAACACACCGATTCGCGCGATCCGCTCCGGGCCTTTTGGCCAGGGCGACACGCGGATCGTCCTTGACCTGACTCAGCCGCTGCAGCTCAACAGCTTTCTCCTGCCGCCCCAGGATGGGCAGGGGCACCGGCTGGTGCTGGACCTGTCCGCCCCCGGCAAGGCAGCGCTGCCGATCGCTGCGGCCGGCGCAGCCCTGGCCAAGCCCGAGGCGGCGCCGGGCAAGCCTCATCCCAAGCGCGACATCATGGTGGTGGTGGACCCTGGCCATGGCGGCAAGGATCCGGGCGCGGTCGGGGCCAAGGGCGAGCGGGAGAAGGACGTGGTGCTGGCCATCGCCCGCTTGCTGGCCAAGCGGCTCAAGCGCGAGAAGGGATTCGACGTGAAGCTGGTACGCAACGACGACTTCTTCGTGCCGCTGCGCAAGCGCGTGGAGATAGCCCGCAAGCACCAGGCCGACCTGTTCATCTCGGTGCATGCCGACGCGGCGCCGCGTCTCACGGCGTCCGGTGCTTCGGTGTACGCCCTGTCCGAAGGCGGCGCGACATCGGCCACCGCGCGCTTGATGGCGCAGCGGGAAAACGGCGCCGACCTGCTGGGGGCGAGCACGCTGCTCAACCTCAAGGACAAGGACCCGATGCTGGCGGGGGTGATCGTGGATATGTCGATGAACGCCACCATCGCCGCCAGCCTGCAACTGGGCAGCACCGTGCTGGACAGCCTGTCGGGGGTCACCACCTTGCACCAGAAGCGTGTGGAACAGGCGGGTTTTGCGGTGCTCAAGTCACCGGACGTACCGTCGATCCTGGTGGAAACCGGCTTCATCTCCAACAGCCGCGACAGCCAGCGCCTGGTCACCGCGCGGCACCAGCAGGCGATTGCCGATGGCCTGTTCAACGGCCTGCAGCGCTACTTCGAAAAGAACCCGCCGGTCAACAGCTACCTGGCCTGGCTGCAGGAAACCAGGATCACCCGCCCCGTGTAGGAGCCGGCTTGTCGGCGAACAGGTCAGTGAATGGCGCGCCGTTTCCAAGGATGCCTTCGCTGGCAAGCCAGCTCCTACAGCCGCCGGCGCCTGCACTTGGCGCGGTGTTGGGGCGGCTAGCAACCGCTGATGCGACTGCAGGTGAACTGGGCGCGGCTGCCGCCGGAGCTGGAGAAGCGATTGCGGGTGGTCCAGCCCACGCGCTGGCTGTAGCCCACCCAGGCCTCGCCATCGGAAGCCAGGCCGGTGAAGAAGGTCAGTTGCCCGTAACGGCTGTTGGTCTGCACCCAATAGCGTTTGCCGATCACCTCGAACCCGCGCAAGTAGGTGGTGCTGCCTGCCGTGGCGACGCTGTAGGCATTGCCCAACAGATCGACGCAGGCCAGCAGGGTGGCGCTGCGGGTGCAGGTGGCCAGGGGGTTGGGCACGGCGGCACCGGCGTGACCGGCAAACGTCAGGATCAGGCTTGAAAGCAGGAGCGGCAGGGCGAGGCGCATGGCGATTCTCGTGATGGCAGGGACCCAGCATCGCGCCCTTCGTCGCGGGCGGCAAGGGAGGGTTGGCTAATTTGTGTTGTTATAATATAACATTAAATAAAGCCTGATCCGTGACCCGCCATGACTGAACAAGAGCTCCTCGCCGAACCCCAAGCCCATTACATGAACGACGCCCAACAGGGCTTCTTCCGCGAACGGCTGCTGGCCCAGCGCACTGAGCTGCAGGAACGCATCGCCGCGGAATTCGACCTACTGCGCGAACAGGAACCCCACAGCGATCCCGCCGACATCGGCAGCGCCGAAGAACAGCGGCAATGGCAACTGCGCCTGCTGGAGCGGGAAAAGAAGCTTCTGGACAAGATCGACGAGGCCCTGGAGCGCCTGGCCCGTGGGGAATACGGCTGGTGCGCCGACACCGGCGAACCCATTGGCCTGCAGCGCCTGCTGCTGCGGCCCACCGCCACCCTGTGCATCGAAGCCAAAGAACGCCAAGAGCTGCGCGAACGCCACCAACGGGCGCTTTGACCCCGCCGCGAACCTGATGAGGAAACACCCATGACCGAGCGACTTCCCGTTACCGTGCTGTCCGGCTTTCTCGGCGCCGGCAAGAGCACCCTGCTCAATCACGTCCTGCGTAATCGCGACAACCTGCGGGTGGCGGTGATCGTCAACGACATGAGCGAGATCAACATCGACGGCAGCGAGGTGCAGCGCGATGTCAGCCTCAACCGCGCCGAAGAAAAACTGGTGGAAATGAGCAACGGCTGCATCTGCTGCACCCTGCGCGAAGACCTCCTGGAGGAGGTGGGCAAGCTGGCCCGCGACGGGCGTTTCGACTACCTGCTGATCGAATCCACCGGGATCTCCGAGCCGTTGCCGGTGGCGGAAACCTTCACCTTTCGCGATGAGTCGGGCCAGAGCCTGGCCGATATTGCCCGTCTCGACACCATGGTCACCGTGGTCGACAGCATGAACTTCCTGCTGGACTACCAGGCCGCGGAAAGCCTGGCCAGCCGCGGTGAAACCCTGGGCGAGGAGGACGAGCGTTCGATCACCGACCTGCTGATCGAGCAGGTGGAGTTCGCCGACGTGATCCTGGTCAGCAAGATCGACCTGATCAGCAGCGCCGAACGCCAGGAACTGCTGGCGATCCTGGCGCGGCTCAACGCCCAGGCGGAGATCATCCCCATGGTCATGGGCCAGGTGCCCTTGGCCAAGATCCTCAATACCGGGCGTTTCGACTTTGAACGGGCGGCCCAGGCGCCGGGCTGGCTGCAGGAACTGCGCGGCGAGCATGTGCCGGAAACCCAGGAATACGGCATCGCTTCCACGGCCTACCGCGCCCGGCGACCCTTTCACCCGCAACGCTTCTTCGACTTCATCAACCGGCCCTGGGTCAACGGCAAGCTGCTGCGCTCCAAGGGCTTCTTCTGGCTGGCCAGCAAGTACCAGGAGGCGGGTAGCTGGTCCCAGGCCGGGGGCTTGATGCGCCACGGTTTCGCTGGGCGCTGGTGGCGCTTCGTGCCCAAGCAGCATTGGCCCCAGGACGAGGAAAGCACCGCCGCGATCCTGCACAACTGGACCCCGGACACCGGCGACTGCCGCCAGGAACTGGTGTTCATCGGCCAGAACATCGACTTTGCCCGGCTCTGCGCCGAGCTCGACCTGTGCCTGCTGGATGACGATGAAATGGCCCTGGGGGTCGAGGGCTGGAGCCTGATGAGCGACCCGTTCGGGTCCTGGCATGAAGAGGAGGCGGCCTGATGCTGACCCTGAGTTCCCCGGTGACTCCACTGAGCCTTCCATTGGCGGCCAAGCGCCTGCTGCGGCCTTGTGCGGTGCCGCAGGTTTCGCGGCGCGCGGCCATTGGCCAGACCCCAGCAGTGCTGGCCGAGGTGCTGGACGATGAGGTCAACCTCGGTCTGTGGCAGCGCCAGTTGCCGGCGCACATCGAGGATTTCGGCGAGTTGCTGTTGTCCCTCAATGAGCCATTGGCCGAGTCCCTGTCCCTGGAACTGCCGGATGAGGATTGCCCACCGAACCTGCAGGGCCTGGCGTCGGGCTTCCGTGATTTGCACGGTTATAACGGCTTTATCGCCGACGTTTCCTGGCTGGTCAGCGCCTTTGCCTGCCTGTTGGGCGCCAAGCGCGTCGGGTTGCGCCTGCGGGTGCTGGACAAGGCCATGTGTCCGCGTTTTCACGTCGACCATGTGCCGGTGCGCCTGATCACCACCTACGCCGGGATTGGCAGCCAGTGGTTGCGCGAGGGCGCGATGGATCGCCGCCAACTGGGGCAGGCCGCGGCCGAACCCAGGGACCCAGCATTGATCCAGCAGATCGGCGCTGGTGAGGTGGCACTGTTCAAGGGTGAGAAGTGGCATGGCAACCAGGGCTTCGGGCTGATTCACCGTTCGCCGCAACCGGCGCCGGGGGAGCGGCGGCTGATCCTCACCCTTGATTGGCTGGGATGACCCGCCAGCGTTCGCGGGCAAGCCCGCAGCTACGGCGGTCGGCGGATTTTCGTCACGACCGGGAAGGGCGTAGCATCACCTCACAGGCTTTCCGGACCCCCTTCCCATGCTGCAGAACATTCCCACCCACGTGATCGCCGGCCCCCTGGGCGCCGGCAAGACCAGCCTGATCCGTCATCTGCTGAGCCAGCGCCCGGCCGCCGAGCGCTGGGCGGTGCTGATCAACGAGTTCGGCCAGATTGGCCTGGACGCGGCCTTGCTGACTCGCGATGAAGACGGCATCGCCCTCGGCGAGGTCGCCGGTGGCTGCCTGTGCTGCGTCAACGGCGCGCCGTTTCAGGTTGGGCTTGGGCGGCTGTTGCGCAAGGCCAAGCCGGATCGGCTGTTCATCGAGCCGTCCGGCCTCGGCCACCCGGCGCAACTGCTCAAGCAACTGAGTGTTGCGCCCTGGCAAGGCGTGCTGGCGTTGCAGCCCTGTGTGCTGGTGCTGGATGCCCAGGCCCTGGCCGCCGGCAAAGCGCTGCCCCAGGCCCAGCAGGACGCCCTGGCCAGCGCCGGCTTGCTGGTGTTGAACAAGGACGAACTGCTCAGCGACAGCGATCGGCTGCGGGTGCTGGAGCAGTTGCCGGATATTCCCCTGTTCTGGACCCGCCACGCCGCCTTGCCCCTGGCCGAGCTGCCGGGCCTGGAGGTCAGCGCCGGGGCGGCGCTGGAAGAGTTGGATGTTCCTCAGGGACTGGCACAGTTACCGGCGTTGTGGAGCGATCCACAGCAGCCGATCTGCCTCAGTCAGTCTCAGCAGGATGGCTGGAGCATTGGCTGGCGCTGGCACCCGAGCCAGCGCTTCGATCTGGTCCGGGTCGAGCACTGGCTGCAGAACCTCGACTGGCGTCGGGCCAAGCTGGTGATCCACAGCGACGAAGGCTGGCGCTCGGGCAATGGCCTGGATAATTCACCGCTGAACTGGCTGCCCAGCGAATGGCGCCGGGATTCACGCCTGGAGCTGATCTTCAGCGCCCCTCAGGACATGGCGGCCCTGCAAGCCAGCCTCGCTGCCTGCCGCCTGTAGGCGCACCTCACGGTTTGAACTTGCGATGCTCTTCGCGCCACTGGCTCAGCTCGATCACCTCGGCGCTGGGCAGCGGCTCCTTGGCCTCGAACGGATAAGGCGCCAGCTCGATATGGGCGCTGTGGGCGCCGAACTGGGTGATGGTTCCGGCGTGACGGGTTTCGCCGGTCACGGTGAACTCGAAGTTGTAGATGCGCGCCAGGCGCCGGCGGCCATTGGCGTCCTTGACCAGGCCGATGCGCTTGAGCGCGACGTTGCCGTCCAACAGCTCGATATCCAGCCGCGCGCAGTGCTGCTTGACCCGCTCCAGCGCCCGCTCGCGCAGGCCGTGGTTGTGCCACAGCCAGGCGGCGCCGGTCGCCAGCAGCATCAGCACAAAGATGTTTCCAAGGGTCAGCATGAAGGTTTGCTCCAACGAAGTGGCATCAGCTTAACTGCGTCTCCGGTCTGTCGTACAGGCTGCGTTTAGTCGCATACTGCGCGGCTTGAATTCCACCGGTTTTATGGAAAATCCTGCATGAAACGTACGCCCCACCTGCTTGCGATCCAGTCCCATGTGGTTTTCGGCCACGCCGGTAACAGTGCTGCGGTGTTTCCCATGCAGCGGGTCGGGGTGAATGTCTGGCCCCTGAATACCGTACAGTTTTCCAACCACACTCAGTATGGTCACTGGGCCGGAGAAGTGCTGGCGCCGCAGCAGATTCCCGAGCTGGTGGAAGGCATCGCCGCCATCGGCGAGCTGGGCAACTGCGACGCGATCCTCTCCGGCTACCTGGGCAGTGCGGCCCAGGGCCGGGCGATTCTCAGTGGCGTGGCGCGGATCAAGGCGGTCAATCCCCGGGCCCTTTATCTGTGCGACCCGGTGATGGGGCATCCGGAAAAGGGCTGCAGTGTACCGGCGGAGGTCAGCGACTTCCTGCTGGACGAGGCGGTGGCCATGGCCGACTTGCTGTGCCCCAACCAGCTGGAGCTGGACAGCTTCTGCGGACGCAAGCCGCAATCGCTGTTCGATTGCCTGGGCATGGCCCGTTCGCTGCTGGAGAAAGGCCCCAAGGCGGTGCTGGTCAAGCACCTGGACTACCCGGGCAAGCTGGCGGAAGGCTTCGAGATGCTGCTGGTGACCGCCGAGGGCAGCTGGCACCTGCGGCGTCCGTTGCTGGCGTTCCCCCGGCAGCCGGTGGGCGTGGGCGACCTGACTTCCGGGCTGTTCCTGGCCCGGGTGCTGTTGGGCGACAGCCTGGTGGCGGCGTTCGAATTCACCGCCGCGGCGGTGCATGAAGTGCTGCTGGAAACCCAGGCCTGCGCCAGCTACGAGTTGGAGCTGGTGCGGGCCCAGGATCGCATTGCCCATCCACGGGTGCGGTTTGAAGCGACGCCGATCGGCTTCTGATGGCGACCGGCGTGCAGTGACTCAGGCCTGCTCGGAGAACTGCACCGTCGGCGCCGGCTGCCGGAAGCCCCGGGTGTGCGCCGCCAGGTACAGCACGCCCAGGGCGAACCAGGCCAGGCCGATTCCCAGGGTCAGGGCCGAGAGGCTGGTCCACAGCCAGACGATCAGGCCAAAGCCGATCAACGGCAGCAGGCCGTACTGCAGCAGTCGTGCCCCGGTGCGCGGCTGACCCTGGCCCAGATGACTCTTGATCACCGCCAGATTGACCACCGAAAACGCCACCAGCGCGCCGAAGCTGATCATCGACGCCAGGGTGGTCAGGTCGATGACCACCGCCAGCAACGACACCAGCGATACCAGGACAATGGCCACCACTGGGGTCTTGTAGCGCTCGGACAAGGTGCCGAACACCCGTCGCGGCAGGATGCCGTCGCGGCCCATGCTGAACAGGATGCGCGACACCGAGGCCTGGGAGGCCAGGGCCGAGCCTGCGGCGCCAGCGACATAGGTGGCGGTGAAGAACATCTCCAGGAAGCGTCCGCCGGCGTGCAGCATCACTTCGCTGGCCGCCGAGTCGGCGTCCTTGAAGCTGCTGCCGGGGAAGGCCAGCTGGCTGGTCATGGCCAGCAGGATGAACAGCAGGCCGGCGCCCAGGGTGGTGATGACGATCGCCCGTGGGATGTCCCGGCGCGGGTCGCGGGTTTCCTCGGCCAGGGTCGATACCGCGTCAAAGCCGAGGAATGACAGGCACAGCACCGCCGCCCCGGCCATCAGCGGCAACAGTCCGCCCTGACTGCCGTCGCCGACCCAGGGCGCGCTCAGGTCCAGGCTCTCGGCCCCGGCCAACTGGCGCATCACCAGGGCCACGAACACCACCACGAAGACCATCTGCGCACAGACGATCAGGTTGCTCATGCTCGACACCGAGCCGATGCCGCGAATGTTCAGCAGCGTCACCAGGCCGATGGTCGCCACCACGAAGACCCAGGCCGGCACGGCGGGAAAGGCCAGGTTGAGGAACAGACCGATCACCAGGTAGTTGATCATCGGCAGAAACAGGTAATCCAGCAGCAGCGACCAGCCGGCAAGAAAGCCGATGCCCGGGCCGAAACTGAGGCTGGCGTAGGAATAGGCCGAGCCGGCAATCGGGTATTTTTTGACCATGACGCTGTAGGACAGGGCGGTGAAGAGCATGGCCAACAGGGTGACCACGTAAGCAGCGGCGGTGCGTCCGCCGGTGATCTGGGTGACCACGCCGTAGGTGGTGAAGACGGTCAGCGGGACCATGTACACCAGGCCGAAGAACACCAGGGCCGGCAGCCCGAGGATGCGTCGCAACGAGGTGCCCTGGGCACTGTGGGTGAAATCGCCGGGGGCGAGGGCGGGATTGTCGGAGAGTGTATTGGCGCTGGGCATTGTTATTGTTCTCACGCGTTCGTGGGTTCGAAGGCTCCCCAAACGGGGAGTGCGCTTGTGCCTTGCCCATCGATTCTGGCAGCGGTGCCCCTGGGGCATAACTCTCTATGTGGTCAAAAAGGGATGGATGTGGCCATTCGGGATGACCGCAGAAGCCTGCTGGAAAATGCGCGAGGGCAGGCAGCGGAGCGCTGAAGGCGCTGGGGAGGGTGACGCGGGGAGGACCGTCCGTGGTCCTGCTGAATCAGCGATGCAGCGGGGGTATCAAGGACCGTCGGCCTTGATTTCCTGGTAGCGCTTTTCCAGTTCCTGGCGGATCTGCCGGCGCTGCTGGGCCTGGATAAAGCGCCGCTTGCCGTCGGCGGTTTCGGGCTGCAAGGGCGGCACCTGGGCCGGTTTGCGCTGGTCGTCCACCGCCACCATGGTGAAGAAGCAGCTGTTGGTGTGGCGCACCGAGCGCTCGCGGATGTTCTCGGTCACCACCTTGATCCCCACTTCCATGGAGGTGTTGCCGGTGTAGTTGACCGAGGCCAGGAAGGTCACCAGTTCGCCGACATGCACCGGCTCGCGAAAGATTACCTGGTCCACTGACAAGGTCACCACGTAGCGACCGGCATAACGGCTGGCGCAGGCATAGGCGACCTCATCGAGGTACTTGAGCAGGGTGCCGCCGTGCACATTGCCAGAGAAATTGGCCATGTCAGGGGTCATCAATACCGTCATCGACAGCTGGGCGTTTCCGGGTTCCATAGCACGCTCACGGTTCTGGGCAGGGGTTGCTGGAGCACCTCTGCGGGTGCTGGGTTCAAGGTTTTCAAACCATCGATAACGGGACGCCGGGCCGGGCCACGCCGTCACGCCCCGGGGGATCTGTTTCCTAATATTGCACCGCCTTGCCGCCGGAAGTCGCGGTGTTAACCTGCAAAACACCCGTTCCAGGGCTTTTTCCGACACTCCTTAAGGATTTTTCCTACTGCCGATCAGAGCTTTCTAATTAGGCGATCTGCGCCGCCCAGCTTTCAAGGAGAACCCTGGCCATGCATGCCATCAGCTTCATTCAGGACCTGGCCGTGATCATGTTGGTCGCAGGCGTGGTGACCATTCTCTTTCATCGACTCAAGCAACCGGTGGTGCTGGGCTACATCGTCGCCGGCTTCCTCATCGGCCCGCACACGCCGCCCTTCGGCCTGATCCACGACGAACAGACCATCAAGACCCTGGCCGAGCTGGGG
The DNA here is from genome assembly GCF_029237275.1 of Pseudomonas sp. 3MA1. Classification (NCBI taxonomy): domain Bacteria; kingdom Pseudomonadati; phylum Pseudomonadota; class Gammaproteobacteria; order Pseudomonadales; family Pseudomonadaceae; genus Pseudomonas; species Pseudomonas sp. 3MA1. Next base: position 194,347 of record NZ_JAACFX010000002.1, read on the forward strand.
GTGATCTTCCTGATGTTCTGCCTGGGGCTGGAATTCAGCCTGCGCAAGCTGTTCAAGGTGGGGGCCACGGCCTTTATCGCGGCCTTTCTGGAAATCGTCCTGATGATCTGGATCGGCTACGAGATCGGTCGCTGGTTCGATTGGAGCACCATGGATTCGCTGTTCCTCGGGGCGATCCTGGCCATTTCCTCCACCACCATCATCGTCAAGGCACTTAATGACCTGAAGATGAAGAACGAGCGCTTCGCCCAGCTGATCTTCGGCGTGCTGATCGTCGAGGACATCCTTGGCATCGGCATCATCGCCTTGCTGTCGAGCATCGCGGTCAGCGGCACGGTGAGCTCCGGCGAGGTGTTTTCCACGGTCGGCAAGCTCTCGCTGTTCATGATCGTGGCCCTGGTGGTGGGCATTCTGCTGGTGCCGCGCCTCTTGGCCTACGTGGCCAGGTTCGACAGCAACGAGATGCTGCTGATCACCGTGCTGGGGCTGTGTTTCGGTTTCTGCCTGCTGGTGGTCAAGCTGGAGTACAGCATGGTCCTGGGGGCCTTCCTGATTGGCGCGATCATGGCCGAGTCCCGTCAGTTGCTGAAGATCGAGCGCTTGATCGAGCCGGTTCGCGATCTGTTCAGCGCGATCTTCTTCGTCGCCATCGGTCTGATGATCGATCCGCAGATCCTCCTGCAATACGCCTGGCCGATTGCGGTGATCACCGTGGCGGTGGTCCTGGGCAAGCTGTTTTCCTGCGGCATGGGTGCCTTTATCGCCGGCAACGACGGCCGAACTTCGTTGCGCGTGGGGATGGGCCTGTCACAGATTGGCGAGTTTTCTTTCATCATCGCCGCCCTGGGCATGACCTTGCAGGTCACCAGCGACTTTCTCTACCCGGTGGCGGTGGCGGTATCCGCCATTACCACCTTGCTCACGCCCTATCTGATCCGCGCGGCCGATCCTTTGTCGTCGAAGTTGGCGGGGGTTGTGCCCCAGCGCCTGAGCCGGGTGCTGGGGATGTATGGCGAGTGGCTGCGCAGCATCCAGCCCCAGGGCGAGGGCGCTTTGCTGGCATCGATGATCCGCAAGATCCTGCTGCAGGTGGGGGTCAATCTGGCGCTGGTGGTGGCGATCTTCTTTGCCGGCGGTTATTTCGCCAGGCGCATTGGCGCTTATCTGGAGGGCTGGGTCAGTGATCCGAGCTGGCAGAAGGCATTGATCTGGGGCGCAGCCCTGCTGCTGTCACTGCCGTTCCTGATCGCCGCCTATCGCAAGCTCAAGGCGCTGTCGATGCTGCTGGCGGAAATGGGGGTCAAGGCGGAGATGGCCGGGCGCCATACCCAGCGGGTGCGGCGGGTGATCGCCGAGGTGATTCCGATCCTGTCGCTGCTGGTGATCTTTCTGCTGCTGGCGGCGCTGTCGTCGAGCATCCTGCCAACCCTGGAGTTGCTGGTGCTGATTGCGGTGGTGGCGGCAGCGGTGGCCGCGGTGTTGTGGCGCTGGTTCATCCGCGTGCACACGCGGATGCAGGTGGCGCTGATCGAAACCCTCGATCACAGCAAGGACAACGGCGGGCATTGACCTTGCCGCTCGCCAGCAGGGCGCTGGCGAGCCTGTCCGTCGCTGCAGTCGACTCAGCTTTCCAGCCAGACGTCCCGCGCCCAGTGCCACACCGATTCCCAGGATTCTTCGGTGATCAGCTCTTCTTCGCCGGACCACAGCACCACGGTGCCGTCTTCCTCGACGCAGTAGTAGTCGTCGCCGTCCTGGCAGATCGGGATCAGCTCCCGCGGCACGCCCATGTCCCAGGCGGTGGCGGCCACTTCCGGCAGGTAGGTGTGGGATTGCGGGTCGGTGACGGTGACCGGTTCCAGGCTGCCGTAAACCACATCGCTGACGGTCAACAGGAACTCTTTGAAGACGAACGGGATATTGATGAACAGCTGTTCCTCAATTTCCACCAGCAGGTCTTCGTCCGGCAGTTCCAGGGGGACGGGTACCGGTTCGTTGGCTTCTCGGAGTTGTTCGATGACTTCTTCCACGGCCTGGGTCCTCTTAGCTCTATGGCGCGGTTGTTTGACGGCGGTTTATACAGTAGCTCGCTATAAGTGCAATCGTGAAATGCAAAACCCCGACTTGAGTCGGGGTTTTGCCTTACTGCTGTGACAACGGCATGAATCAACCGTTCTGGCGGATACCTGCCACGAGCCATGGCTGGTTGTCGCCCTGGGCGCGTTCCATGTTCCAGCTTTCGCTGAACACTTCGCCCTGGTCGAAGCGCGAAGTCTTCGATACACCGCTGAAGGTCAGGGTGGCGATGGTCTTGTCGGCACGGTCATCCACGCCTTCCAGTTGCACTTGCAGGTTGTCGATGTAGGTGGACTGGAAGCCGTCGCCCAGATCGGCACGTTCCTGCTTGAGGAACTGCAGCATCTGCGGGGTCACGAACTCGGCGATCTTGTCCATTTCATTGGCGTCCCAGTGTTGCTGCAGGGACTGGAAGTGGTTGCGCGCCGCTTCAATGAAGCGCTCTTCGTTGAACCAGGCCGGAGCGTTGATCACAGGACGCGCGGCAGGTGCTGCCGAGCCACCGAAGATCGAGCCGCCAGCCGGTTGCTGAGGTTCGAACGCCTCGCGCTGCATGGGCGCGTGGCCGGCTGGAGCGAACTGCTCCTGCTGCTTGCGACGGCGTGCGGCGATGAAGCGGAAGATCACAAAGGCGATGACCGCCATGATCAGGATGTCGAAGATCTGCATGCCCTGGAAGCCGCCGCCCATGAACATGGAGGCCAGCAGACCACCGGCGGCGATGCCGGCCAGAGGGCCGAGCCAGCGCGAAGCGCCACCGGCCTTGGCCGCGGCACCTGCAGCACCGGCTGCGCCAGCGGTGGCGGCAGCGGCAGGCGCGCCCGGAGTGGCCGGGGCCGCCTGGCGAGTCTGGTGGGTTGGGGCAGCGCCGGCGCTTTTGCCGCCACCGAAGCGCTTGGCGTTGGCGTCGAGGCTCATCGTCAGGCCGATGCACAGCGCCATGGCGATGCTAAGAAAACGTTTCATAAAGGGGGTTCCCATTTGTGGATGGCACGCGCGCCATATTGCACAGGTGAAGTGTCAGTGGCGAGCGGCATAATGTTTCGGGCTTTTGCCTGACAGGCTCGGTTCAGCTCCGTTCGCCGGCATGCTCGCCGATAGGTTTTTTGTCCTCAAGGACGCGGCTTTGGTTCAATCCCGCCGCCGTTCAGCGACGCAGTGCCAGCAGCACGACGCCAGCGGTGATCAGGCCGATTCCGCCCCATTGCCGCAGATCGAGTTTCTCTCCCAGCAAGGCCACGCCGATGAGGGCCACGAACACCACGCTGAGCTTGTCCACCGGTGCTACCAGGGAAGCCGGGCCGAGTTTCAGGGCGCGGAAATAGCACAGCCAGGAGGCCCCGGTGGCCAGCCCGGACAGCAGCAGGAACAGATAGCTCTTGGCGGAAATCGATCCCAGGGACTGATATTGGCCCGTTGCGTACAAAATCAAGGCCAGGCTGACCAGTACCACCACGGTGCGCAGCAGGGTGGCGAAATCCGAGTTGACGTTTTCTATCCCGACTTTGGCGAAGATCGCCGTCAAAGCGGCGAAAGTGGCCGAGAGCAGCGCCCAGAATGTCCACGAAGAAAAAAAGCCTGAACCCATGTTCGCGCTGCCTTTTCTGCACTGACTGGAGGAGCCGGCTTGCCGGCGAAGAGGCCCGGGAGCCGATCTTCGCCAGTGAGATTCGCTGGCGAGCCAGCTCCTACGGATCGTGTGGGGTTAGATGGCTTCCAGCTTGGCGTAGCCGAGCATCAGCCATTTGCTGCCTTCGCTGAAGTTGACCTGGACCCGGGCCTGGGCGCCGGCGCCTTCGAAGTTGAGGATCACCCCGTCGCCGAACACCGAGTGCCGCACGGCCTGGCCGAGACTCAGGCCGGTGTCCGGAATCTCGCTGCCGCCGAACAGGCTGCTGGTGCTCTGCGACTGGCCACCGCCGAAAGGCCGGCTGACGCTGTTGGACAGGCGCACTTCCTGGATCAGCCCCTTGGGCACCTCGCGGACGAAGCGCGACACCTTGTTGTAGGTTTCGCTGCCATATAGACGACGGGTTTCCGCATAGGTCATCACCAGGTTCTGCATGGCCCGGGTGATGCCCACGTAGGCCAGGCGGCGTTCTTCCTCAAGACGGCCGGGCTCTTCCAGGCTCATCTTGTGCGGGAACAGGCCTTCTTCCATGCCCACCAGGAACACGTAGGGGAACTCCAGGCCCTTGGCGCTGTGCAGGGTCATCAGTTGCACGCTGTCTTCGTGCTCGTCGGCCTGGGTATCGCCGGCTTCCAGGGAGGCGTGGCCGAGGAAGGCCGCCAGCGGCGTCAGGTCCTCGTCTTCTTCGCTGTTCTCGAAGTTGCGCGCGGCGCTCACCAGTTCCTCAAGGTTTTCCACCCGGGCCTGGCCTTTCTCGCCTTTTTCCGCTTCGTGGTAGGCGATCAGCCCGGACTGCTCGATCACCGTCTGGGTCATCAGGTGCAGGGGCATGTCCAGGGTCTTGGCGGCGAGGTTCTCGATCAATTCGATAAAGGCCCCGAGGGCGCCCGCGGCGCGACCGGTCAGGCCTTTATTGGCCACCAGCTGGCGCATCGCTTCCCACATCGAGACATCGCTGTGGCGCGCGTGTTCGCGGATGGCTTCGACGGTTTTCTCGCCGATGCCCCGGGCCGGCACGTTGATCACCCGCTCCAGGGCCGCGTCGTTGCCACGGCCTTCCAGCAAGCGCAGGTACGCCATGGCGTTCTTGATCTCGGCCCGTTCGAAGAAGCGCTGGCCGCCATAGATGCGGTACGGAATGCGCTCGCGCAGCAGGGCCTCTTCCAGCACCCGGGACTGGGCGTTGGAGCGGTAGAGAATGGCGATGTCGCTGCGGGCCAGGCCGGTCTTCAGCGCGCTTTCGATGGTTTCCACCACATAGCGGGCTTCATCGTGCTCGTTGAAGGCGGCGTACAGGTTGATGGCTTCGCCGTCGCCGCCGTCGGTCCACAGCTCCTTGCCCAGGCGCCCGGTGTTGTTGGCGATCAGGGCGTTGGCGGCCTTGAGGATGCCGGCGGTGGAGCGGTAGTTCTGCTCCAGGCGGATCACTTCGGTGTCCGGGAAATCGGCGGAATACTGGTGGATGTTCTCGATTTTCGCCCCGCGCCAGCCGTAGATCGACTGGTCGTCGTCGCCCACCACCATCAGGCTGTCGCCACCCTGGGCCAGCAGTCGCAGCCAGGCGTACTGCACGGCGTTGGTGTCCTGGAACTCGTCCACCAGCACGTGGCGGAAGCGCTTCTGATAGTGCGCCAGCAGGCCCGGGTGGTCGCGCCACAGGTCCAGGGCGCGCAGCAGCAGCTCGGAGAAGTCGATGACCCCGGCGCGCTGGCAGGCGGCCTCGTAGGCCTCATAGATGCTGCGCATGGTGGCCAGGAACAGGTCGCCGCTGGCCTGGATATGTTGTGGGCGCAGGCCTTCGTCCTTCTGCCCGTTGATGAACCACTGGGCCTGGCGGGCCGGCCAGCGTTGCTCGTCCAGGCCCAGCTCGCGGATCACCCGCTTGACCAGGCGTTGCTGGTCGTCGCTGTCGAGGATCTGGAAGGTCTGGCTCAGGCCGGCTTCCTGCCAGTGGGCCCGCAGCAGGCGGTGCGCCAGGCCGTGGAAGGTGCCGACCCACATGCCGGCCGGGTTGATGCCCAGCAATTGCTCGATGCGGTGGCGCATCTCGGCGGCAGCCTTGTTGGTGAAGGTCACCGACAGGATCGAGTGGGGCGAGGCGTTCTCGACCTGGATCAACCAGGCGATACGGTGCACCAGCACACGGGTTTTGCCGGAGCCAGCACCGGCCAGGACCAACTGACGACCCACGGAGGCGGCTACGGCCTGGCGTTGGGCATCGTTGAGGGAGTTCAACAGGAGGGAGAGATCATCGCGCATCGGGGCATTCTAGGGGGCCGCGCCACCCCGGGCAAACCCGGCTTTGCATTAGCCGATAAAACAACCGCGGGTGACGACCGGTCGGTCACAGGTCGCAGCCTTCGGCGCTTCAAGTCCGGGCTGTTGCGCCGTGGATTGATGGGGGATCGGTTTTATCGATTTTATGACTTGGAGCAGTTTGGCTCGCGCCTTTGCTTGTGTATGCTCCGCCGACGTTTCGGGCTCAACCATTATAAGAACACTGCCTATGACCCATAATCCCGACCTGTCCGGACCCCTGGTGGAGCCGCGGGTTATTCTTCTGCGCTACGCCGTCGAGATAGCGGTGGAACGCACGCGTCTGCTGTATCAGGGCTCGCTGCTGCCGACCCTGTTCATGTTGCTCAATGGTCTGGTGTGCACCTGGCTGCTCTGGAGCCCGGCGCGCTATCTGTTGCTCAGTGTGTGGATGGTCTGGCTGCTGGCCCTGGTGGCCTTGCGGGTGATTCAGGTAGCGGCTTTCGATTCGGCAATCCCCAGTCGCCAGGCACAGCCGGTCTGGCAGCGCATGTTTCTCCTGGGCTCGACGGTCAGTGGCCTGACCCTGGCCTGCGCCGGCATTGCCCTGGTGCCCACCGACAACTTTCTCCAGCAGGCCTGGGTCTTCGGCCTGATCGGCGCGGCCATTCTTTCGGCCAGCGTGGCCTATGCGGTCAGCCTGCAAGCCTTTCTTTCCTTCACCTTGCCTTGCCTGCTGCCGGCGATTGCCTACCTGTTCTGGGGCGGTGACGAGCAGCAGCGGGGCTGGGGCTGGCTGGGGCTGATTCTCTTGGTGTCCCTGAGCGTGGTGGCCTGGCAGGTCAATCGCCTGATCCAGCGCGGCTTGCTGCGACGCTTTCAGAATCAGGCCTTGATCGAGCACCTGCAGGACGCCCAGAGCCGCAGCAACCAGCTCAACCGCGAGCTGGCCCGGGAAGTGGAGCAACGCCGTCGCGCCGAGGAGCAATTGCGCGAGGCCCAGGCCGGACTGGAGCAGCGGGTGGCTCAGCGCAGCCTGGAGCTGGACGCGGCCAACCAGGCCCTGAGCAAGAGCGAGGCGCGCCTGGCCCTGGCCCTGGATGCCAGTGAACTGGGCTTGTGGGACTGGAACCTGCAAACCGACGAGGTCCATCACACCCAACTCAAGGAACTGTTCGGCCTGGAGCCTGAAGACGTCACGGCGATGCTCAGCCACCTCAAGCCGCGTCTGCATCCCGAGGATCTGCCCGTGCTCAAGCGTGCCCTGGTGGAGCACCTCAAGGGCCGCAGCGAGGACTATCAGGTGGAATACCGGGTGCGCCATGGCGATGGCCGCTGGGTGTGGATCGAGGACCGTGGTCGGGCGGTGGAGCGCAGCCCCGACGGACGGGTGCTGCGCATGGTGGGCACGCGGCGCGACATCAGTGCCGACAAGGAGCTCGAAGCGCAGCGCGACCTGGCCGCCACGGTGTTCGAGGCGGCCAGCGAAGGGATTGTCATCCTGGACCCCGATTACGCCCTGATCGCCGCCAACCAGGCCTTCAGTCTGGTCACCGGCTATCAGGTCGAAGACATGCTCGGGCGCAACGTGGTGGAGCTGTCCTGCAGCCGCGACGCCCGTCGTCACTATCCGATGATTCATCAGGCCCTGGAGCAGCACGGCAGCTGGCAGGGCGAACTGGTGGAAACCCGCAAGAATGGCGAGCTTTATCCGCAGTGGCTGCAACTGAACGTCGTGCGCGACAGGCGGGGAAAAGTCCGGCATATCGTGGGCTTCTTCGCCGATCTGTCAGCCCGACGTGAATCCGAGGAGCGCATGCGCTACCTCACCCACTACGACGAGCTCACCGGGCTGGCCAACCGTTCGCTGTTCCGCGAGCGCCTGCGCGAGGCCCATCAGCGGGTGCGCCAGGGCAGCCGCAGCCTGGCCTTGCTGCACATCAATCTGGATCGCTTCAAGCTGCTCAATGACAGCCTCGGCCATGAAGTGGCCGACCAGCTGTTGCAGAAAATGGCCCGGCGGCTGGTCAACGCGCTACCGGAAGCCGACACCATCGCCCGCTTGTCCGGGGACGAGTTCGCTGTGCTGTTCGATGCCTACGGCAGCCTGTCGAGCCTGACCCGGGTGGCGACCCGCTTGCTGAGCAAGTTGCGCCTGCCGATCACCGTCGAGGGCCACGAGTTGGTGGTCAGCGCCTCCATCGGCATCAGCATGCTGCCGGACAGTGCCCGGGAGATCGCCGCCCTGGTCAGTCAGGCGAACATGGCCATGGCCCATGCCAAGCACCTGGGCGGCAACAACTTCCAGTTCTATACCGAAAGCCTGCAAGCCAGCACCCTGGAGCGGCTGCAACTGGAGAACCAGCTGCGCAAGGCCATCGAAGAACACCAGCTGATGGTCTTCTACCAACCCAAACTGTGCCTGGCCACGGGCCGCCTGAATGCTGCCGAGGCCCTGGTGCGCTGGGATCACCCGACCATGGGCCGGGTGCCGCCGGGAGACTTTATCGGTCTGGCGGAAGAAACCGGGCTGATCGGTCCCATCGGCGAATTCGTCTTGCGCCAGGCCTGCCGGCAAGCCTGTGAATGGCAGCGCCAGGGCCTGGAGCCGATTCGCGTGTCGGTCAACCTGTCGGTGTATCAGCTGCGCCAGGGCAAGCTGGTGAGCCTGGTGCGCCAGGTGCTGGAGGAGACCGGCCTGGAGCCGCACCTGCTGGAGCTGGAGCTGACCGAAAGCCAGTTGCTGGACAGTGTCGAGCACATCATTGCCACCTTCCGGCAGCTGCGCGCCCTGGGGGTGAAGCTGGCCATCGACGACTTCGGCACCGGTTACTCGTCCCTGAGTTACCTCAAGCGGATTCCGGTGGACTACGTGAAGATCGACCAGGCCTTTATCCGTGGGCTGGCCGACGGAGGCGAGGATGCCGCCATCACCCGGGCGATCATTGCCATGGCCCATGGGCTGTCGCTGAAGGTGGTGGCCGAGGGCGTTGAAGAGCCCGGCCAACTGACGTTCCTGCGGGCCGAACACTGCGATGAAGTGCAGGGCTATCTGATCAGTCGCCCGGTGAACGCCGAGGGCCTGGCGCTGCTGTTGCAGGCCCAGACCCGCTAGCCTTTATCGGCGTTCGCCACAACGGCTACATAAGGCGTACCCGGCTGAAAATGGGGGGTAGGCCGGCAACTTCGTGATGCATTGAGCAGGCAAAAAGACGATTCCTGTAGTATAACTACAAGCTTGCTACATCTCCGGCGTCAGCCAATAACAATGAGTCCAGCCCTTTGAACCTGTTGCAGCACATCGCTCAGTCACGTCATCTGTTACGCAAATCGGAACTCAAGGTCGCCGATCACGTGCTCCTTGATCCTGCGGCGGTGATGCACAGTTCCATGGCGGATCTGGCCCACAGCGTGGGCATCAGCGAACCGACCATCGTGCGCTTCTGCCGTGCCATCGGTTGCTCCGGTTTTCAGGACCTGAAGCTCAAATTGGCCCAGAGCCTCGCCGCTGGTGCCAGCTTCGGCCAGTTCGCGATCCATGAAGACGATTCCGTCGCCGACTACAGCCTGAAGATCTTCGACACCACCCTGCACACCCTGATGGAAGTGCGCGAGAAGCTCGACCCGGTGGCCTTGCAGCAGGCGGTGACCGCCATGTCCCAGGCCCAGCGCGTGGAGTTCTACGGCTTCGGCGCTTCCGGCGCGGTGGCAGCGGATGCCCAGCACAAGTTCTTCCGCCTGCTGCTGACCGCGGCGGCCTATTCCGACCCGCACATGCAGGCGATGTCGGCGGTGACCCTCAAGCCCACCGACGTGGCCATCTGCATTTCCCAGTCCGGGCGTTCCAAGGACCTGCTGATCACCGCCAACCTGGTGCGTGAAAGCGGCGCCTCGCTGATTACCCTGTGTCCGAGCCAGACGCCCTTGGCCGAGTTGTCCACGGTCAACCTGGCCATCGACGTGCATGAAGACACCGAGATCTACACCCCGCTGACCTCGCGTATCGCCCACCTGGTGGTGATCGACGTGCTGGCCATGGGCGTGGCCATGGCCCGCGGCCCGAGCCTGGTCAACCACCTCAAGAGCGTCAAGCGCAGTCTGCGCAGCCTGCGTCTGTCGCCCAAGTCGGTCAAAGCCCTGGACGACTGAGCCTCTCTGGCCGGTGATGAGGCCTCTGGGCTGCGCATCGCACTGACGGACGCCTGCGCTGGCAAGCCAGCTCCTACAGAGAGCTAGGCGCTGTGAATGTTCATCGTCCTGTAACCGACCCGCCGCCAAACCGTAACCGCCGACGTCCATCGTGAAGCTCCCGTACTCGCATTGGGAGACTCGAAATGGCCCGGCCTTACGAAGAGAGCAACAGCGCCGTCAAGACCCGTCGTCAGCAGGAAGACCAGCGCCGCATGGAATTTCGTCGTGCGATCGAACACCGCTTCGAGCTGCGTCAGTTGCAGCAGGAAATCAACGATTACCCCGAGCTTGAGGCCGTCAATTACTGGCAGGCGGCACCCGCGGCTTCCCGTCGAAGCGTTCAACCAGCCCGCTGATCTGCACCCGTTCGCTGCGGATGAATCCCAGGAACGCATGCGCTACCGGTGACAGGCGTTTGGCTTTGGCCTGCACCAGGCACCAGCTGCGAAGCAATGGCAGCTCTTCGACCGGCAATTCGATCAACCCGCCGGTCGCCAACTCAAGGTTCAGGGCGTGGCGCGTCAGCAAGGCCACGCCCAGACCCGCCCGCACACACTCACGCTGAGCTTCCGCCGACGACACTTCGAGGATCTGGGTGAAGTGCACGCGCTTCTCCTTGAAGTACTCCTCGCAGGCCAGGCGCGTGCCCGAGCCCGGCTCGCGCAGCACCAGGGTGTAGGGCTCCAGGTCCTGCAGGCGCAGCGGCCCCATGTGGCTCAGCGGGTGGTCCGGCGGCGCCACGGCGACGATCGGGTTGTTGAGAAACGGCAGGAATTCCAGCTCCATGTCCTGGGGCACCATGGACATGATCACCAGGTCGTCGCGGTTGTCCGAGAGGCGGCGGATCACCTGGGCGCGGTTGACCACGGTCAGTTGCAAATGCACTTCCGGATGCTGGCGCTTGAAGGCGGCGAACAGGTGCGGCACGAAGTACTTGGCGCTGGATTCGATGGCCAGCTTGAGCTGGCCCTGCAGCGAGCCCTGCATGTCCGAGAGCTGCATGTCGAGGTTTTCCAGGCGCCCGAAAATGTCGCGGCTGGCCCGTTGCAGGGCCTCGGCGGCTTCGGTCATGTAGAGCTTCTTGCCGACGTAGTCGAACAGCGGCTGGCCGATCAGTTCCTCCAACTGACGGATCTGCAGGCTGACCGCTGGCTGGGTGAGATTCATTTCATCGGCGGCGCGGCTGTAGGAGCGTAGATCGCAGACTTCATTGAAAATCTGCAACTGACGCAATGTCAGTCTCATCAAGGACTTACGCATTTGTGGAGTGCTCGCGCCAAGGGCTGGTGGCGTGACTATAAGTCTTTACTTATGCCCAACCCAATAATTATTGATTTTTGTTAATCCCTCTTCAGAGCTAGTGTGACGCGGCGACTGACCTGAAACATTTGGTCACGCGCCGACTCGGTCTAGCGGGTCGTTTGTTCCAACGGCTCAAGGGAACCTCCAAGTGATAAAAAAGATCCTGATCGCCAACCGTGGTGAGATCGCCGTGCGAATCGTGCGTGCCTGCGCCGAGATGGGCATCCGTTCGGTAGCGATCTTCTCCGACGCCGATCGCCATGCCCTGCATGTAAAGCGCGCGGATGAGGCCCACAGCATTGGCGCCGAGCCGCTGGCCGGCTACCTGAACCCACGCAAACTGGTGAACCTGGCGGTGGAAACCGGCTGCGATGCCCTGCATCCCGGCTATGGCTTTCTTTCGGAAAACGCCGAACTGGCAGACATCTGCGCCGAACGCGGCGTCAAGTTCATTGGCCCGTCGGCGGAAGTGATCCGCCGCATGGGCGACAAGACCGAAGCCCGTCGCAGCATGATCAAGGCCGGCGTACCGGTGACCCCGGGCACCGAAGGCAACGTCGCGGACATCCACGAAGCCCTGGCCGAAGGCGACCGCATCGGCTACCCGGTGATGCTCAAGGCCACCTCCGGTGGTGGCGGCCGTGGCATCCGTCGCTGCAACAGCCGTGAAGAGCTGGAGCAGGCCTTCCCCCGAGTGATTTCCGAAGCCACCAAGGCCTTCGGTTCGGCGGAAGTGTTCCTGGAAAAGTGCATCGTCAATCCCAAGCACATCGAAGCGCAGATCCTCGGGGACAGCTTTGGCAACGTGGTGCACCTGTTCGAGCGCGACTGCTCGATCCAGCGCCGCAACCAGAAGCTCATCGAGATCGCCCCGAGCCCGCAGCTGACCCCGGAACAGCGCGCCTACATCGGCGACCTGTCGGTGCGTGCGGCCAAGGCCGTGGGCTACGAGAACGCCGGCACCGTGGAGTTCCTGCTCGCCGAGGGCGAGGTGTACTTCATGGAAATGAACACCCGGGTGCAGGTGGAACACACCATCACCGAGGAAATCACCGGCATCGACATCGTCCGCGAGCAGATCCGCATCGCCTCGGGCCTGCCACTGTCGGTGAAGCAGGAAGACATCCACCACCGTGGTTTCGCGTTGCAGTTCCGCATCAACGCCGAAGACCCGAAGAACAACTTCCTCCCCAGCTTCGGCAAGATCACCCGTTACTACGCCCCCGGCGGTCCCGGCGTGCGCACCGACACGGCGATCTACACCGGCTACACCATTCCGCCGTTCTACGACTCCATGTGCCTGAAACTGGTGGTCTGGGCCCTGACCTGGGAAGAAGCGATGGACCGTGGCCTGCGCGCCCTGGACGACATGCGCCTGCAAGGGGTCAAGACCACCGCCGCCTACTACCAGGAAATCCTGCGTAACCCGGAATTCCGTAGCGGTCAGTTCAACACCAGTTTCGTTGAGAGCCACCCGGAACTGACCAACTACTCGATCAAGCGCAAACCCGAAGAGCTGGCCCTGGCCATCGCCGCCGCCATCGCCGCCCACGCAGGCCTTTGAATGCAGCCGCAAGCTGTCAGCGGCAAGCTGCAAGTAGAAGCCGATCGGCTTTTACTGGCGGCTTGTAGCTTGGAGCTTGCCGCTATGAGGAGATACCAATGACTAAAAAGATCTTCGTTACCGATACCATCCTGCGCGACGCCCACCAATCGCTGCTGGCCACCCGCATGCGCACCGAAGACATGCTGCCGATCTGCGACAAGCTCGACAAAGTCGGCTACTGGTCCCTGGAAGTCTGGGGCGGCGCGACCTTCGACGCCTGCGTGCGCTTCCTCAAGGAAGACCCTTGGGAACGCCTGCGCCAACTGCGCGCGGCGCTGCCCAACACCCGCCTGCAAATGCTCCTGCGCGGGCAGAACCTGCTGGGCTACCGCCACTACAGTGACGACGTGGTCCGGGCCTTCGTGGCCAAGGCGGCGGTCAACGGCATCGATGTGTTCCGCATCTTCGACGCCATGAACGACGTGCGTAACCTGCGGGTCGCCATCGAGGCGGTGAAGGCCGCCGGCAAGCACGCCCAGGGCACCATCGCCTACACCACCAGCCCGGTGCACACCATCGAAGCCTTCGTGGCCCAGGCCCAGCAGATGGCAGCCATGGGCTGCGACTCGATCGCGATCAAGGACATGGCCGGCCTGCTGACCCCTTACGCCACCGGCGAGCTGGTCAAGGCGCTGAAGGCCGAGCTGTCGCTGCCGGTGTTCATCCACTCCCACGACACCGCCGGCCTCGCCGCGATGTGCCAGCTCAAGGCCATCGAGAACGGCGCCGACCATATCGACACCGCCATCTCCAGCTTCGCCTGGGGCACCAGCCACCCGGGCACCGAGTCCATGGTCGCCGCCCTTAAAGGCAGCGAGTTCGACACCGGCCTGGACCTGGAGCTGCTGCAAGAGATCGGCCTGTACTTCTACGCCGTGCGCAAGAAGTACCACCAGTTCGAAAGCGAATTCACCTCGGTCGACACCCGAGTGCAGGTCAACCAGGTGCCGGGCGGGATGATTTCCAACCTGGCCAACCAGTTGAAAGAGCAGGGCGCGCTGAACCGCATGGGCGAAGTGCTGGCCGAGATCCCGCGGGTGCGTCACGACCTGGGCTACCCGCCGCTGGTGACCCCGACCTCGCAGATCGTCGGCACCCAGGCGTTCTTCAACGTCCTGGCCGGCGAGCGCTACAAGACCATCACCAACGAAGTGAAGCTCTACCTGCAGGGCGGCTACGGCAAGGCCCCGGGCCAGGTCGACGAAAACCTGCGGCGCCAGGCCATCGGCAGCGAGGACGTGATCGATGTGCGTCCGGCCGACCTGCTGAAGCCGGAAATGACCAAGCTGCGCGGCGAAATCGGTGCCCTGGCCCATTCCGAAGAAGACGTTCTGACCTACGCCATGTTCCCGGACATCGGGCGCAAGTTCCTCGAAGAACGTGAGGCCGGCACCCTGGTTCCGGAAGCGCTGCTGCCGATCCCTGAAGCCGGCGGCGTCAGCAAGCCGGGCGGTGAAGGCGTGCCGACCGAGTTCGTCATCGACGTCCACGGCGAAACCTACCGCGTCGACATCACCGGCGTCGGGGTCAAGGCCGAAGGCAAGCGCCACTTCTACCTGTCCATCGACGGCATGCCGGAAGAAGTGGTGTTCGAGCCGCTCAACGAGTTCGTCGGCGGCGGTGGCAGCAAGCGCAAGCAGGCCAGCGCGCCGGGCCATGTCAGCACCACCATGCCGGGCAACATCGTCGATGTGCTGGTCAAGGAAGGTGACGTGGTCAAGGAAGGTCAGGCGGTGCTGATCACCGAAGCCATGAAGATGGAAACCGAAGTCCAGGCAGCCGTCGCCGGCAAGGTGGTGGCGATCCACGTGGCCAAGGGCGACCGGGTCAACCCGGGCGAAATCCTCATCGAAATCGAGGGCTGAATTCAGGCCCTCATTTGCAACGGTTTACCTCGGGGGAGCTACGGCTCCCCTTTTTTTTGCTTTTCTGAAGTGTCATTTAATGCATTTTTTGGGAGGAATATTTTATTGAAATGCATTTTGATGCACTTATAGGCGTATTAGCTTGGAAAAACTGCAATATAATGCACGGATGATTGAAGCGGAACATCTCTTGAAGTGCAGCAAATGACAGGTACCCCAATGCTCCGGCTGACGTTGCAGCTCTACTGCGCAGGCGCGTGGGCCGATGCCATGACCCTGAGTTTCGACAACCCTGAAGAGGGCTTTGCCAGCCCGTGCAGCTTCGGTTATGTCCCGCAGTACCTGGTGGACAACCTGGACGCTGTTGCCAGCCCGCTGGGCCGTTCGGTCAGTGCCCAGATACCTCTGGGATGGGAGCCCTGGCGAGAGGACCGGGCGCCGGCCTTTCTTTATGACCTGGTCGCCACGCCGGCGACGCGCGGCTTTTTGCTCCGGCAGATCGGCCATGAGCGGCCCGATGGCATGGGCAGCGAGTTGTTCCTCCTGGCCCGAAGCACCGCGGCGCCCATTGGCCATCTGCGGATCAAGGAATCCCTGGCAGGGCTGCACAGGCGTCCGGCCCTGGGCTTCACCCGGGAACAGGTGGTGACCCTGGATAACCGTTTTCTTGAATACGCCCATGAACAGGCGGCGGCCTTGGGTGGCACGGCGAGCATCGGCGACGAAGCGCCCAAGCTGTTGCTGACAGAAAACCGCGAGGGCTTGTTGTACCCCGATGCGCTGCTCGATGACGCTTATGCCGCGCGTCATTGGTGGGTGAAGCTCCCCCGTCACCCGGCTTCGCCGAATGCCTGCGACATCCTCAGAAGCGAGTTCCATTATTACCGGGCGCTGCAGCAGCTGGGTATCGAGACGTTCCCGGCGCCTGGGCTGGCGCTGGAAGAGGGGCGGCGGCCAAGCCTGTGGATGCAGCGTTTTGACCGTCGGCTAACGCCCGCCGGAGTCGAGCGTCTGGCGGTGGAGTCGATCTATTCCCTGGCCGGGCTGGTGGGCCATGGCCAGGGCATGCGCCATACCGAAGTGCTGGGGATCCTCGCCGAACTGTGGCGCGCCACCGGCCAGGAGGCATTGATCCCCGAGCTGGTGGCGGACTACCTGCGGCGCGATCTGCTCAACAGGATCCTCGGCAACACGGACAATCATGGCCGCACGCTTGCGGTGGTTCGCACGGATACAGAGGTGCACCTGGCCCCGATCCATGACCTGGCGCCCAAGGTCATGGATGACCAGGGGATTGCCCGCACCACCAAATGGCCCGGACGCATGGAGGTGGCCGGTGACGTCGATTGGCGCCTGGTGTGTGCCAGCCTCAAGCCACTGCTCGATCCCGAGGCCGCCCTGACGCGCCTGCGCGCAGATGCCGAACACCTGCGGGCCCTGCCGGACCTGTTGAGTGCCGGCGGCCTGCCCGAAGCCACCTTCAATCACCCGCGCATTCACCTGCGCCACCTGGACCGACGCCTGCAGGAGTGGGGATTGCGATGAACATGACTGTGGAAGAACGCGGGGCGCTGATCGACGACATACAGCAGGAAATGGCCGGCGGTCGCTTGTCGATTGGCGATGCGGTCAAGCGCCTGCGCACCGAAGTCACAGGGCTGCATCAGAGCCAGTTCGCCAGGATGTGCCGGATTTCCCTGCGCACCCTGATCCATATCGAACACGGTGACGGCAACCCGACCCTCAAGTCACTGAACGCGGTGTTCAAGCCTTTCGGCCTGCAGATGGGGGTGGTGAAAGTGCAGAGAACCAGCCGCGCCCGTTCGTTGCTCGATGAGCTTGAGCGTTCGGCAAGCAGCCCGGGTGCTCCCGGGCCCTCGCTTGAACCTCAACCGCGCTTGGCGTAGCCCTTGCCGTAATGCCTTTCCATCCGCGCCTGGATCAGTTCCAGGCCGATGGACAGCAGCCAGTAGATCAGCGCCGCGGTGCTGAGCATCTCGATGTAGCGGTAGCTGGAGCGGCCGTAGGACTGGGCCAGGAACATCACTTCCCAGACCCCCATCACCGAAATCAGCGACGAGTCCTTGAGCATCGAGATGAACTGGTTGGTGGCCGGCGGGATGATGGTGCGCATGGCCTGGGGCAGGGTCACCTGCCAGAAGATCACGCTGTCGCTCATGCCCAGGGCCAGGGCGGCCTGGCGTTGGCCGTGGGGCACGCCAAGGATGCCGGCACGGAAAATCTCGCTGAGGTAGGCGCCGTAGTTCAGCGACAGGGCGATGATCCCGGCGGTAATGGCGCCCGGCACCACCCCCAGTTGCGGCAGGCCGAGGTAGATCAGCAGGATCTGGATCAGCAGCGGCGTGCCGCGAAAGAACGAGGCGTAGAAGCTGGCGATGCCGAACGCCACGGCGCTGGAAGACAGGCGTGCCAGGGCGGTGATGAAGCCCAGCAGCGACGAAGCGACGATGGAGCAGGCGCAGAGGAACAGGGTCAGCGCCGCGCCCTGGAGAAAGCCGCTGGGGGACAGGTGCAGGCCCAGCAGGTTCGGCAGCTTGTCGAGGATGATCGAGAACTTCAGGTCGAAGCTCAGGAAGAAGCTGGCGAACAGCCCCAGCAGCGCCGCCCAGGTCAGGTACAGACGGGTGCGAAAGCCCAGCAGGCGCTTGAGCAGCGGCTCAGCCACCGGTTGCGGTGGCTGAGGCGGTGGCGTGTAGGCAGTCATTGGCTGATGTCGGCGCCGATCCATTTCTGCGACAGCTTGCTCAGGGTGCCTTCCTGCTTCAACTGGGCGAAGACTTCACGCACCTTGGCATTCCACTGCGCATCGCCTTTCTCAATGGCCACCGAGTTGGGTTCGGCATACAGCGGCTCGCCGGCCAGCTTGAAGCGCGCATCCTGGGTCAGCCGCGGCTGGGCGGTGACCAGGTTGGTGAGGATCGCATCCAGGCGCACGCCCGGGCCCAGGCCGAGGTCCTGGAAAGCCACGTTGTCGGTGTCGTAGGGGGCGATCTGCACGTTCTCGAAAGGATATTGCAGCTGGGTGTCCTCGGCGCCTTCGATCACCAGGTTCTTGTTCAGGTAGCTCTCGTAGCTGGAGGCGGCGGTGAGGCCGACCTTCTTGTCGCTCAGGTCCTTGGCGCCGTGGATCCGCTCATCCTTGGCATTGACCACGATCACCGCCGGCGAGGCGTAGTACTGCACCGGGAAGTCGAAGACTTCGGCGCGGGCCTTGCTCGGGGTCATGGAGCAGATGCAGATGTCGTAGCGCCCGCTCCAGCGTCCGGCGGCGATCACATCCCAGGACGGGGTTTCCAGGCGCAGCTTGACCCCGAGCTTGTCGGCCACGGCCTTGGCCACGTCGACGTCGAAGCCGTCCAGCTGGTTCTGCTCATTGAGGAAGGAGAAGGGCGGGTAGCTTTCCATCAGCACCCCGACCAGCTCTTTTTTTTGCTCGATACGCTCCAGAGTGGCGCCGGCGAAGGCTTGGGAAGAGGCGGCGAGAAGGGTCAGGCCGAGGGCCAGCAGCGGTTTGAAATTCATCGGAATCCTGACTGAAAAAGAGTTGTTATTAACCGGATGGTGCGTATTTAATAGTTATAAGAACGACTCCGGTAGTGAGTTATTTTCATAAGCATATGAGTAAAAAGCATATGGGCGCAGGCAATACGGTAATTCTCGATGGCGGTATGGGGCGTGAACTGCAGCGTCGCGGGGCGCCGTTCCGGCAGCCCGAATGGTCGGCCCTGGCCCTGAGCGAAGCACCCGAGGCGGTGGAAGCGGTGCACGCGGCCTACATCGACAGCGGCGCCCAGGTGATCACCAGCAACAGCTACGCGGTGGTGCCGTTTCATATCGGCGAGGAACGTTTTGCCGCTGAAGGTCAGGCCCTGGCGGCCCTGGCCGGGCAATTGGCGCGCCGTGCGGTCGAGGCCTCCGGCAAGCCGGTGCGGGTGGCGGGTTCGCTGCCGCCACTGTTCGGCTCCTATCGCCCGGACCTGTTCGATGCCTCCCGCGTCGAGGAAGTGCTGAGCCCGCTGGTGCAAGGGCTGGCGCCCTTTGTCGACCTGTGGCTGGCGGAAACCCAAAGCTCGATCGCCGAGGCCCGGGCCATTCACGCCGGCTTGCCCAAGGACGGCAAGCCGTTCTGGCTGTCCTTTACCCTCAAGGATGAAGACGTCGATGAAGTGCCGCGCCTGCGTTCCGGCGAGCCGGTGGCCGAAGCGGCAGCCGCGGCGGCGCAACTGGGCGTGCAGACCCTGCTGTTCAACTGCAGCCAGCCGGAGGTAATTGGTGCGGCGGTGGATGCGGCTCGCGAGACCTTCGAGCGCCTGGGGGTGCAGATCCATATTGGCGTGTACGCCAACGCCTTCCCGCCGCAGCCCGAGGATGCCACCGCCAACGATGGCCTGTGTCCGCTGCGTGAAGACCTGGACCCGCCGGGTTATCTGCAATGGGTGGCGGACTGGCACCAGCGCGGTGCCAGCCATGTCGGCGGTTGCTGCGGCATCGGGCCTGAGCATATTGCGGTGTTGGCGCAGAAGCTGCGCTGACCCCTGTAGCCGCTGCCGCAGGCTGCGCCAAGGTCCGCAGGACCTTCCGCGGCCTTCAACGACGGCGCCCGCTGCGTCGGGGTGCCGCCCAGCCCGTTCGCAGCCTGCGGCAGCGGCTACAGATCTTCTACCAGGCCGGGTTCACCGCCCCCTCGCCGGCGAAAATCCCGCTTACCCGCGACACTCCGCCAGCGACTTGAGCTGCCCCGAACCACTCTGGTTCTCATCGCTGAGCCATTGCTCGAAGCCCTTGGCAATCGCCGGCCATTCCCCATCCAGAATCGAGAACCACGCGGTATCGCGGTTCTGCCCCTTGGCCACCATGTGCTGGCGAAACACCCCCTCGAAGCTGAAACCCAAACGCTCGGCGGCATAGCGCGAGCGGGCGTTGGCGTTGTTGCACTTCCACTCCAGGCGCCGGTAGCCCAGGGCAAAGGCTTCCTTGGCCAGCAGGTACACCGCCTCAGTGCTCTTGGGCGAGCGCTGCATCGGCGCGCCGAAGGTCACGTGGCCGATCTCGATGCGGCCCTGGGCCGGGACGATGGACATCAGGCTGATCAGGCCCTGGGCCTGGCCGCTGGCGCGGTCGATCACGGTGAAGAAATACGGGTCGCTGGCAAGGGCGTGGTTACCGAGCCAGGCATCGAACGCCGCGCGCTCGGGGAAGGGGCCATAAGGCAGGTAGTCCCACAGCACAGGGTCGGCGCCAGGGCCTTGCAGCACCTGGAACAGCTGATCGCCGTGGCGCGCCGGGTCGAGCCTTTCCAGACGGATGAAGCGGCCTTCCAGCAGGGTGGCCGAAGGGGCGGGGACGCCTTTCCAATCGGCAAGTGAAATCGACATGCAGTGGCTCCTTGCGGGTTCAGAGGGGTTTGCGGAACTGGATAAAGCCCGGGCGTTCGGCGATGCGCTCGTAGAGCTGGATGGCCGTGGCATTGGTTTCGTGGGTCAGCCAGTGCACCTTGGCGCAGCCGTCCTGCTTGGCCTGGGCGTAGACGAACTCGATCAGCTGGCGGCCGACGCCGGTGCCGCGCTGCTCCGGGGTCACCAGCAGGTCCTGCAGGTAGCAGGAATTCTCGATGCTCCAGTTGGAACGGTGGTAGATGAAATGCACCAGGCCCACGGCGCGCTCGCCGTCCCAGGCCAGGGCGGCGTGGGTCGGTTCGCCGGCATCGAGAAAGCGCTGCCAGGTGCTCTGGGTCACGGCGTCCGGCAGTTCGGTTTCGTAGAAGCGCAGGTAGGCCTGCCACAACGGCAGCCAGGCGGAATGGTCGGCAGCGGTGACGGGGCGGATCTGGATCTGGCTCATGAAGGCTCCTTTATTGTTCTGGGCGGGCACTCAGCCCATCAGTTGCGATAGGTGTTGGTCACGCGGGTCGGCGCTGGCCGCCAGACCGTCGCGGACCCCGGCAATATCTTCGGCATTGCGGTTCTGGCTGAGCTTGCGCTTGCCCTCCAGGCGCTGGATCGGCAGGGCGAAACCGACAATCGCTTTGAGCATGCCGTCGATGTAGTCGGCCGGGGCATCGGCGACTTTCCACGGCTGCGGGCGACCGGCCTCGTGGCGCTCGGTCAGGCCCTCGACCACCTGCTGCAGGCGCTGCGGGTCGGTGAAGACCTCCGGCTGGCCATAGGCGTGCACCGCCACGTAGTTCCAGGTGGGCACCACTTTGCCGTGTTCGGCCTTGCTCGGATAGAACGACGGGCTGACGTAGGCGTCTTCGCCGCTGAAGATCACCAGGGCCTCGGCGCCGCTGGCCAGCTCGGTGCATTGCGGGTTGGCCTTGGCCAAGTGTCCGTAGAGGGTGCCATTGGGCCCCTGTGCGGGGTCCAGCAGCAGTGGCACGTGGCTGGCCTGCAGGCCCAGGGCGCCCCAGGTCACCAGGGTCGCCAGACGGCTGTGCTGGATCACGCCCTGCAGGCGGGGGAGGTCTTCATCGACGAAAGCGCGCGGTAGGTACATGGAAAAAATCCTTGGCGAGTGGCTGCATCCTAGGCAGGCTAATGGTTCGTTGTAAGAGCCATCTCTGGTCTATTTCATAGGTCCAATTCCCGGGAGATCCCGCGATGAACAGTGCGTTGCCTCCGCTGTCTTTCAACCCTGCCGGGATCGAGCTGGATCGCCGCCAGGGCCTCAGTCGCCAGCTGTACCAGGCCCTGCGCCTGCGGGTGCTGGACGGGCGCCTGGCCAGTGGCACGCGCTTGCCGGCCAGCCGCGACTTGGCCGCCGCCCTGGGGATTTCCCGCAACAGCGTGGTGCGCGCCTATGACCAGCTGTATGCCGAGGGTTTTATCGAAGGCCGGGTCGGCGATGGCACCTACGTGGCCCAATTGCCGGAAACCCGCTTACCCATCAAAAAACTATCCACAAAAGTATCCACAGGCTTTTCAACAGGCTTACCCACAGGGTTATCCACAAAATCGACCGAAATAACTGGTGATCCATCCAGTAAAGTTATCCACAGCAGTGGTCTGCAGCGCCTGCAAAAGCATCATCTGAGCACGCCACCCAGTGGCCCGCCGCGGGCTTTTCGGGTCGGCGTGCCGGCGTTCGATCTGTTCCCGTTCGAGGTCTGGGCCAAGCTGAATGCGGCTTTCTGGCGCAGGCCGAACCTGCATCTGCTGTGCTACGGCGATTCCGCCGGCGATTCGCGGCTGCGCAGCCTGATCGCCGCTTACCTGCGCAGCGCCCGTGGGCTGCAATGCAGCGCTGAACAAATTGTGATCACCAGTGGCGCGCAACAGGGCATCAGCCTTTGTGCACAGCTGCTGGTGGAGCCCGGCGACGTGGTGGCTGTGGAAAACCCCGGCTATCGGGCGGCCGGTCACGCCTTTGCCGTGGCCGGGGCGCAACTGCAGGGCGTGGCGGTGGACCAGGAGGGCATCGACTGCCGTCAGCTGGAGCAACTGGACCAGTGCCGCCTGGCCTATGTCACCCCGTCCCACCAGTACCCCACCGGGGTGATCATGAGCCTGGCCCGGCGCCTGGAGCTGCTGGCCTGGGCCGAGCGCAGCGGCGGCTGGATCGTCGAGGACGACTACGACGGCGAGTACCGCTACAGCGGCGCGCCCCTGGCCCCGCTGGCGGCGCTGGACCGCCAGGGCCGGGTGATCTACGTCGGCACCTTCGGCAAGGTGGCGTTCCCGGCGCTGCGCCTGGGCTACCTGGTGCTGCCGCCTGATCTGGTGCAGGCCTTTGCCCGGCGCCGGGCGGTGGACGTGCGCCATTCCGAAGTCAGCACCCAGGCGGTGATGGCCGAGTTCATGGCCGCCGGGCACTTCCAGCGGCATATCCGGCGCATGCGCCGCGCGGCGCAGAGCCGGCTCAACTGTTTGCTCGCCGCTTGGCCCCAGGCGATCCCGGGCGTCGGGCCGCTGCCCACGGTGGCCGCCGGGCTGCACCTGACGGTGCGCGTGGACAGCCTGGCCCGGGAGCAGCAACTGCTGGAGCAGGCGGCCAGCGTCGATGTCGAGGTCAATGGCTTGAGCACTTACTGGCTGCCGGAAACCCGGTTGCCCGAGGACCAACGGGCCGGGCTGGTACTGGGCTTCGCCGCGGTGCCCGAGGCCGATATCCAGGCCGCCCTGGGCCGCCTGCGCCAGGCCTGGCGGGTCTGACCGGGTATACTCGCGGCCATTTCCTCGCCCGAGATAGCTCATGAGCCAGACCCTCCCCGCGGCGCCGCAACGCACGTTCGGCGCCCCCCTGTTCGCCTTGCTGCTACTGCTGGCCGGCGCCTTGTTCCTGCAGGCCCAGGTGGGCGCGCGACAGGTGCTGCTGTTGCTGCTCGGCGCCGCCCTGGGGCTGACCCTGTACCACGCGGCTTTTGGTTTTACCTCGGCCTGGCGGGTGTTTATCCGCGATCGGCGCGGTGCCGGCCTGCGGGCGCAGATGGTCATGCTGGCCCTGGCGGTGCTGCTGTTCTTCCCGGCGCTGGGGGCGGGCAGCCTGTTCGGCCAGCCGGTGGTGGGGCTGGTGGCGCCGGCCGGGGTGTCGGTGATCGTCGGTGCCTTCATTTTCGGCATCGGCATGCAACTGGGCGGCGGTTGCGCCTCGGGCACCCTGTTCACCGTCGGCGGCGGCAATGCGCGGATGCTGGTGACCCTGGCGTTCTTCATCTGCGGCTCGCTGCTTGCCACACAGCATGTGCACTGGTGGTTTGCCCTGCCGTCGCTGCCGCCGATCTCCATCGTCCAGAGCTTCGGCGTCGGCCCGGCCCTGGGCTTGAGCCTGTGCCTGTTCGCGCTGATCGCCTTGCTCACCCAGACCCTGGAAAAACGCCGCCATGGCAGCCTCGAAGCCCCGGTCGCCAGCCAGCACCAAGGCTGGCGCCGGTTGTTGCGCGGTCCCTGGCCACTGGTCTGGGGCGCGGTGGCCCTGGCCTTGCTCAACTTCGCCACTCTGGCCCTGGCCGGGCGCCCGTGGGGCATCACCTCGGCCTTTGCCCTGTGGGGCGCGAAACTCGCCAGTGGCTTGGGCGTGGACGTGGGCAGTTGGGTGTTCTGGCAGGGCGCGGCGAACGCCAAGGCCCTGGCCGCCCCGGTGTGGCAGGACATCACCAGCGTCATGGACATCGGCATTGTCCTGGGGGCCTTGCTGGCGGCGGGACTGGCGGGACGTTTTGCCCCCAACCTGAGAATCCCCACCCGTTCCCTGGTGGCGGCGGTGATTGGCGGACTGCTGCTGGGCTACGGTTCGCGCCTGGCCTATGGCTGCAACATCGGCGCCTACTTCAGCGGCATCGCCTCCGGCAGCCTGCACGGCTGGCTGTGGCTGGTGGCGGCCTTTATCGGCAACGGCGTCGGCGTGCGCCTGCGGCCCTGGTTCTTCACCGAAGAACGCAGCCCCCAAGGCCTCACCGGCTGCTGAGCACTTGTCGTGGCGAGGGAGCTTGCTCCCGCTCGGCCGCGCAGCGGTCGTCAAGCCGGTTGTCGCGGTGTATCAGGCAGAACCGGGAAACCGCCCCTGGGCTTGCTGCGCAATCCAGCGCGAGCAAGCTCGCTCGCCACAGGGAGCGCGGTTCCCGTTCTGGATGAGGGTCAGGTGCCGGACTTGATCTTGGTCCAGGCCCGGGTCCGCGCCCGCTCTGCATCACGGGGCAGCGGTTGCAGTGTGTACAGGGTGCTCATCGCCGCTTCTGTCGGGTACAGGTTGGGGTTGTTGCGGATCGAAGGATCCACCAGTCCGGTGGCGTCCTTGTTCGGGTTCGGGTAACCGACAAAGTCGCTGACCGGGGCAATCACCTGAGGTTGCAGCAGGTAGTTGATGAAGGTGTAGGCATCTTCCGGGTTCTTGGCGCCCTTGGGGATCGCCAGCATGTCGAACCAGATCGGCGCGCCTTCCTTGGGCAGGCGCATGTCCACGGTCACTCCGTTCTTGGCTTCCTTGGCCCGGTTGGCGGCCTGGGAGAAGCTCCCCGAATAGCCCACCGCCACGCAGATATCGCCGTTGGCGATGTCGGCCATGTACTTGGACGAGTGGAAGTAGGTGATGTAAGGCCGGATCTTCATCAGCAGCGCTTCAGCCTTTTCGTAGTCCGCCGGCTTCTTGCTGTTGGGGTCCAGGCCCAGGTGCTGCAGGGCCAGGGGCAGGATTTCCGAAGGCGAATCCAGCAGGGCCACGCCGCACTGCTTGAGCTTGCTGATGTTCTCTTCCTTGAAGATCAGGTCCCAGCTGTCCACCGGCGCCTTGTCGCCCAGGGCGGCCTTGATCTTGTCCGGGTTGAAGCCGATCAGGATGGTGCCGTACATGTAGGGCACGGCGAATTGGTTGCCCGGATCGTTGGCCTCGATCAGCTTCATCAGCTTGGGGTCCAGGTGGTTCCAGTTGGGCAGCTTGCTGCGGTCCAGGGGTTGGAACACCCCAGCCTCGATCTGCTTCGCCAGGAACACGTTGGACGGCACCACCACGTCATACCCGGAGTTGCCGGTCAGCAGCTTGGCTTCCAGGGCTTCGTTGGTGTCGAAGATGTCGTAGACCAGCTTCACCTGGCTGTTCTGCGCCTTGAAATCTTCCAGGGCCTTGGGGGTGATGTAGTCGAACCAGTTGTACACCCGCAGGGTGCGTTCCTCGGCGTGGGCGGCGGTGCCCAGCAGGCTGGCGCACAGGGCGGGAACCATTAAGCGTTTGAGTCTTTGCATGATGCGGATCCCTCACTGGGCGCTTTGAAAACCTTCGAGAACGTTGACGGCGTTGATGCCGATTTCCTCTACCGCGTAACCGCCTTCCATGACGAACAGCACGGGCTTGCCGAGGGCAGCGATGCGCTTGCCCATGGCCAGGTAATCCGGGCTGTCGAGTTTGAATTGCGAGATCGGGTCGTCCTTGAAAGTGTCCACGCCCAGGGACACCACGATGATGTCGGCGTCATAGCGCTGGATCTCGTTGCAGGCCTGCTCCAGGGCCGCGCTCCACACATCCCAGCCGCTGCCGGCGGCCAGTGGGTAGTTGAAGTTGAAGCCTTCCCCGGCGCCTTCGCCGCATTCGTCGGCATAGCCCAGGAAGAACGGGAACTCGGCTTCCGGGTGGCCGTGGATCGAGGTGAAGAGCACGTCGCTGCGCTCATAGAAAATCGATTGGGTGCCGTTACCGTGGTGGTAGTCGACGTCGAGGATCGCGACTTTCTTGTGGCCCTGGTCGAGGAAGGCCTGGGCGGCGATGGCGGCGTTGTTCAGGTAGCAGTAGCCGCCCATCAGGTCGCTGGCGGCGTGGTGTCCCGGTGGCCGGCACAGGGCAAACGCGCTGTGGGCGCCTTTCTGGATATGGGCCTGGGCGGTCAGCGCCACTTGCGCCGCGCTGTAGGCCGCCTGCCAGGTGCCGGCGGTGATCGGCGCGCCGCCGTCGAAGCTGTAGTAGCCCAGCTGGCCATGGAGGCTGGTGGGAATCACGCTGCGCAGGGTGCGCGCCGGCCAGGTGTAGGGCAGCAGGTCGCCGTCGATGCCCTGGGCCGCCCAGCGTTCCCAGGCGCCTTTGAAGAAGTCCAGATAGGCGCGGCTGTGGATGCGTTCGATGGGCTCCAGGCCGAAATCCTTGGGCGCCTGCACCGGCCCCAGGTTCTGATGTTTCACCCGATCCAGCACGTGGTCGGCCCGGGAAGGCATTTCGAAGCAGGGCATCAGTTGCCCGTCGATGAGTTCGCAACGGCCGTGGTGCAGGTGGTGATCGTCCGAGTAGATCGTCAGCATTTTCTTGTTCTCCGCAGGCTGATTCGGTGGATCACAGTCTTGCGGGGCGCGGGGTTTCGGAGAACGGCAGGAGCGGCCAAAAGGGGATTGATCTGGCCAAAGTGTTTGACCGAAATTCGCCCCTTAAAGAGGCGCGGCGCCCCATTGCGGGGCGCCATCCGGTTTCAGCTGGCAGGCGGGGTAGGGGCGTAGCGCTGCAGGACCTTGAGCATGTCCTCGCGCTTTTTCCGGGCGATGGCTTCCAGCAACAGGGTGTAGCCCTTTTTCTCGCAGTGCTGGCCGACATTCGGGTCGGCGCCTTTCTCCAGCAGCAGGGTGAACAGTTCCAGGGTGTCCTGCTGGCTGACGGAGGGTGACTGGGCGTCGGCGGAGGTCTTGTCGGCCACCAGGGTCAGCAGGCTTTCGCCCACGGGCTGGTTATTGCAGACGGCACGGCCGTAGCTCAGGTTGAGGTTGGCGCCGGCCGCTATCAACTGCTTCATGGCCACGTAGTTGTTGCCCGAGAAGGCCCGGTACAGTGCGGTTTCGCCGTCATTCTTGTTGCGCAGGTCGAGGTTTTGCGGGTACTGCAGCAGCCAGCTGAAGCCTTGCAGGCTGCGCTTGTTCTCGGCCATCTGCATCAGTGGTGTCACGCCCTGGCTGTCGGGTTCGTCGATGGCCACGCCAGCCTCGATGAGGAACTTCAGGCGCCCGCCCTGGCTCAGGTCGGGGCTGTCGCCCAGGTCGCGGCGCATGGCCAGGGTCGCCAGGGTGGTCCAGTTGTACAGGCCGCGGGTGTGGGCGCCGTGCTCCAGCAGCAGCCGGGCGATGTCCAGGTGCGGTGCGTCCAGGGCGTGCAACAGCGCGCTGCGGCCATCGTCGGCCATGACCTCGCCGCTGATGCCACTGGCCAGCAGGCGCTGCACTTCGCTCAGGTCGCCGGCATCCGCGGCGGCCACCAGCGGCCAGAAGGCTTGGCACGCCTGGGGGTTGGCGGCGCTCAAGCCCAAGCGCTGCAGCACCCGGGGCGGGATGCTCATCTGGCGCTTCAGGCGCAGGCCGCAATACACCCGATAGCCCTCGATGGCCCGGCCCTGATGGGCGTTGTCCAGCGGCCGCTGTTCGAATAGCGCCCAGTCCAGGTCCGCCAGGTTGAGGTAGGTCGGCATGCGCCCAGGGTCGCGGCGCAGCACTTCCTGGAGCCAGGGGCGAGCCGTTTGTAGCTGCCCGGCCTGGCTGGCCCAGAAGGCGATGTCATTGAGCAGGCCGGCGTATTCGCGGCGCTCGGTGGCGATGCTGCGAAAGTCATGGGTGACGAAAAAGTCTTCCACCTTGCGGATGCCCGGCAGTTTGTCCTTGGCCGTGCGCAGTTGTTCGTGCAGCGCGCGGAACTCTTTCCAGAGGCTGTCCGGGGTCGAGGCTGGCGCAGGCACAAAGGCATTGACGGTGATCGGCCCGCTGCCTTGGGTGAAGGGGCGGAACCACGGCGGGAATGTCTCCAGGGCCTGCAACCACTGCCGCCCGGTTTCCTCGCTGATGGGTTGCAACGGGGTGAATTCCATCTGGCTAAGGTCCTGGCGGTGACTGATGGCCAGCAGCGGGTGCTGCGGATCGCGCTGGTCGATCAGCAGGTAGCGCCCGCTAAGTTGCCACTCGGATGGCTCCTTGCACTGAAAGCCCAGGGGCGTCAGGGTGATGCCGGGGGCCAGGCTGTTGCTCGTGGGCCAGATATCGCTGACCTGGATGTCATCGCCCGGGGTCACACAGGCCCGCAGCTCTTCAGGGCTGAACAGGACCATCGGCGGCGACTTGTAGACCCGCTGCCGGTACTGCAGGTCCTGATAGCCATTGAAGTAGAACAGCCCGCGGTACTGGCTCAGGACAATCCGCAGCGGCATCCGCGCCAGGCCCGGCAGGGGGAAAGGCTTGAGCTCCAGGGTGGCGGTTTCCGGGGAGTCGAGGACGAAGTTGCGGCGCATTCCCGACCATTTGAACCAGGCCAGGTCCACGTCGAAGGCCTGGGCCGCGGGGGCGGCAACCAGCAGTGCCAGCGCCAGGCCAAGCCCGCGAATGCCGTTGCGCCGGGCGATGGCGGTCAATAGGTTCACGTGTGCAGTCCCTTGCCGGTAGAAAGCCCGGCAATGTAATGCAATCGGCGCCGTTGTGCCGGGCTTTGTTGCAGGGGCGCAGCGGGCTCGGCGCCACGCCTCAAAGGCGAAACGCCGTCGCCGGCGGTGGCGGCGCAAAGCCTTGCAGCACCTTGAGCATGTCGTCGCGCTTGCGCCGGGCCATGATCTCCAGCAGCCAGGTGTAGCCGTTGTTCTTGCAGTAGCGGCCGACGTTGGGATCGGCGCCTTTTTCCAGCAGCAGGGTGAACATGTCCAGGCTCTGTTGCTGGCTGACCCAGGGATTGATGACCTCGGGCGAGCCCTGTTCGGCGACGATCATCAGCAGGCTTTGGCGACTCGGCTGCTGTTCGCAAACGTAGCGGCCATAGCTCAGGTTGAGGTTGGCACCGGCCTCTATCAGTTTTCTGGCAGCGGCGTAGTTGCCGCCCCTGAGCGCCAGAAACAGTGCGGTTTCGCCGTCTGGCCCGCTGCGCTTGTCGAGGTCTTGCGGGTGTTGCAGCAACCAGTTGAAGCGCTCGATGTCGTCGCGTTCCTTGGCCATGGCCTGCAGCACAGTGCCGCCCTGGACATCCTGTTCATCGATGGCGGCGCCGGCCTGCAGGAGGAAGTTCAGGCGCTTGGCCTGGCTCAGGTCCGGGTTGTCCTTGAGGTCGCGGCGCATGGCCAGGAACACCTGGGTGCGGCCGTTGTACTGGCCCTGGGGGCGGGCGCCATGGGCCAGCAACAGCCGGGCGATCTCCAGGTCGGGCTTATCCAGGGCGTGCAACAGCGCCGGGCGCCCATCGGCGGCGATCACGTCGCCGCGCAGGCCGTTCTCCAGCAGGCGCCGGACTTCGCCCGCGTCACCCTGGTCCACCGCCGTCACCAGCGGCCAGGCGCTTTGGCAGGCCTGTTCGCTGGGTGCCTCAAGGCCCAGGCGCTGGGTGACCCTGGCGGGGACCCCGAGCTGGCGTTGCAGGCGCAGCCCGCAATACAGCCGATAGTTCTCCATGGCCCGGCCCAGGTGCCTGGAGTCTCCCGGCTGCTGCTCGTACAGGCGCCAATCCAGGTCCGCCAGATTGAGGTAGGTCGGCATGCGCCCCGGGTCGCGGCGCAGTACGTAGGCCAGCCAGGGCCGGGCGCTCTGCAACTGGCCGGCCTCGGTGGCCCAATAGGCGATGTCGTTGAGCAGGCCCGGGTAGGTGCTGCGCTCGGGGGCGATCGCGCGAAAGTCATGGCGGGTGAAGAAGGCTTGCACCCGGACGATGCCCGGGGCCTTGTCCTTGGCGTCGCGCAGTTGCGCGTGCAACTGGCGGAACTGCGCCCAGACCTGCTCCGCGCCGAGCTCCGGCGCATAGGGCTTGACGCTCAGCTGGCCGCTGCTGGCGTCAAAGGGTGCCAGCAGCTTCGGGTACTTCTGCAGGGCTTGCAGCCATTGCTGCTGGACCTCGGCGCTGATCGGTTGCTGCGGGGTGAAGTCGATCCGTGCCTCGCCCTGGCGCTGACCGATGGCCAGCAACGGCCGCTGGGGATCGCGGCTGTCCACCAGCAGGTAGCGATTGCTCAACTCCCAGCCCGGGCTCTGGCAGTCGAAACTCAGTTTGGTCAGGCTCAGGGCGGCTTCCAGCTGCTTGCTCGGTGGCCAGT
Source organism: Pseudomonas sp. 3MA1 (assembly GCF_029237275.1). Lineage (NCBI taxonomy): Bacteria > Pseudomonadati > Pseudomonadota > Gammaproteobacteria > Pseudomonadales > Pseudomonadaceae > Pseudomonas > Pseudomonas sp. 3MA1. The sequence continues at coordinate 224,745 of NZ_JAACFX010000002.1, forward strand.
TGTCGGTGGCCGTAACGGGGAGCTGCTCGGGCACGCAGGCCTGTAGTTCCTGGGCATCGAACAGCGGCAGGGGTGGCGACTTGTAGACCCGCTGCCGGTACTGCCCATCCGTATAGCCATTGAGATAGAACAGCCCGTGGTATTGGCTGAGGATCACCCGTGCCGGCGCCTGGGCCAGCCCGGGCAGGGGAAAGGGTTCGAGTTGCAGGGTGGCGGTTTCCGGATCGTCCAGAAGGATGCTGCTCTGCAACTCCCACCAGCGGATTTTCGACAGCTCGAAGGCCTGGGCGACGGGGCCGCCGGTCAGCAGCGTCAGTGCCAGACACAGCCCGCGAATACCGATGCGCCGGGCGATGGCGCCTGTGATTGGGTTCAAGCTTGCAGTCCCTTGCCGGTGTCAAAGGTCGGCAATGTAATGCAATCCGCAGCTTTATGCCGGGGTTTGTCTCAGGGCCGGAACTGGCTCGGCGCCACGCCGCTCCAGCGGATGAAGGCATGGCGAAAGCTCGCGGTTTCACTGAAGCCCAGGGCCTCGGCGATGCGGTAGATGGGCAGCTGGTCTTCGCAGAGCATCTGCTTGGCCCGCTCGAAGCGCAGCTCGTCCAGCAGTTCCTGATAGCTGCAGCCCAGGTCGCGCAGATGGCGGCGCAGGGTCCGGGCCGAGCAGTTCATCTGTTCCGCCAGCCCCTCCAGCCCCGGCGCGGCGTCCAGCTGCGCCGCCAGCAGCTGGCGGATGCGCCCCAGCCAGGCCTGGCGCCCGGTGAACTCGGTGTTCTGCTTGCGGCAGCGTTCGGCCATGGCCTGGTGGGTGATGGCGTCCGCCAGGGGCAGGGGGTGTTCGAGCCATTGCTGGTCGAAGGCGAAGGCGTTGCTGCGGGCGTTGAATTGCAGCGGACAGTCGAAGGCTTCGCGGTAGCGCTGTTGATAGTCCGGCGCCGGGTAGTCGAAACGCGCCCCCAGCAGCGGCAATGGGTGGCCCAGCAAGTCGTCGCAGATGACCTTCAGCGACACCAGGCAGAACTCGGTATTGAACGCCGCCAGGGCCGGGTTTTCGCGGTAGCCGGCGGCGGTGAACCAGATGCGCGGGCCGTCGGCTTCCAGGCTCAGTTCGAAAAGTGTTCCCAACAGCGCCGGATAGCGCATGGCCAGGCGCAAAGCGTCACCTAAGGTGGCACTGGTGAGCAGGGCATAGCCGAGCATGCCGTAGGAGGAAACGTGCATGCGCCGGCCCAGTTCCAGGCCGATGTCCCGTTGCAGGGCCACGGCATTGGCGCACACCAGCATCTCCTGGTTGGTGGTGATGCGAGTGTCGGCGCGGCTCAGGTCGGCGGGGTTTATCCCGCTGCCGGCTAGCAGGGCTTCACTGTCCTGGCCCTGTTCCTTGAAGGTGTTGAGCACCAGGGAAACGGCGTTGAGGGTGGTGAGGTGCGAGTGCAGCATGCGCAGATTCCAGCCAGGGAAAGACCCTTAACCGGAGCAAGTTGCATGCCGCCCTGCATCTGCGGGTGCTGGAGCTGGTTGCAGGCGCTGGCTTGCCAGCGAAGAGGCCCTCAAGACCGCCTTCGCCGGCAAGCCGGCTCCTACGGATGGATCAGGCCAGTTCGCCGCACAGGTCCAGTTCCACCAGGCGTCGCACTTCGCTGTTGGCCAGCCCGGCGCCGAGCAGGGCGTTGAGCTTGCCGAACGCCGCTTCGCGAGTCATGCCGCCACCAGACAGCACGCCCACGCCGCGCAGGCGGCTGCCGGCTTCGTAGATGTCCAGCTCCACACCGCCTTCATGGCACTGGGTTACCGCCACCACGACGATGCCTTGCTCCTGGGCGCGCTTGAGACTGGCCAGGAACGCCGGGTTGTCGCTAGGACCGGTGCCGCTGCCGAAGCATTCCAGGACCAGGGCCTGGATGCCGCTGTCGAGCACGCCGTCCAGCAGCTCGGCGCCGATGCCGGGGAACAGCGGCAGCACGCCGACCTTGGCCAGCTGCCTGGCCTGGCGGTAGTCCAGCGCAGCAGGAAGCGCTTCGGCCTTTGCGCCGCCGCCATTGCGTTGCAGGGCGGCGAATGGGTGGCGGCCGAAGCTGCGGATTTTTGCGCAGCGGGTCGGTGCCAGCAGTTCGCCGTGGAAGTACAGGTGCACCCCCGGTGCCAGGCCCTGGCCCAGGGCCAACAGGGCGCCGCTGAGGTTTTCCCAGGCGTCGCTGTCGGGCACGCCGGCCGGCAGCATCGAGCCGGTGAACAGCACCGGCGCCGGCAGGCCCAGCAACTGGAAGCTCATGGCGGCGGCGCTGTAGGCCAGGGTGTCGGTGCCGTGGAGGATCAGCACGCTGTCGCAACCCTGGTCCACGGCTTCGACCACCGCTGCACGCAGACGCTGCCAGTAGTCGGGGGTCATGTTGGCGCTGTCGATCAGCGGCGCCATCTCGCGAAAGCGCCAGGTCGGCACCACCAGTTCGGGCTGGCTGTCGAGGTAGGCGCGCATGCGCACGTCGAAACCCGAAGCCGGGGCCAGGCCGTCGGCGCTGGCTTGCATGCCGATGGTGCCACCGGTGTAGAGCACCATGACGTGCTGGGCGGCAGGGTAGGTCGAAGGGTTCATGGGATTCTCCGAAACGGTGAGTACCTGTGGCCGCGGGCAAGCCTGCGGCCACATTTATCGCACTGTAACCGACGGGCGCAGAGGACGCGCCCGTCGTTCACCCGTCAGCGTTGCGCTGCGGGCACGCCTTGCGGCTCGGCCTGGGTGGCGGCCGAAGGTTCGGCAGGCCAGGCCTTCAGGTCCAGGTCCAGATCGGCGAATTTGCGCGAGTCGAACACCGGCTGGTCGACGCCGGCGCGGCGCTGCTCGTCGTAGTCGCGCATCACCCGCAGGCCGACCTTGAACAGCATGGCCAGGGCCACCAGGTTGACGAAGGCCAGGCAGGTCATGGTGATGTCGGCGAAGGCGAACACGGTCGAGAGGTCCTGCATCGAACCCCAGACCACCAGCGCCAGCACCAGGCCGCGGAACAGCATCAGCACGGCGCGGTTGCGGGTGAGGAACTGCAGGCTGTTCTCGCCCAGGTAGTAGTTGTAGAGGATGCAGGTGAAGACGAACAACGACAGCGCGACGCTGACGAACAGGCGGCCCCAGTCACCGACCACGGCGGCCAGCGAGTTCTGGGTCAGGACGATGCCGTCGCCTTCGAAGCCCGGGGTGTAGAAGCCCGACAGCAGGATCAGCAGCGCGGTGCAGGTGCAGATCACGAAGGTGTCGAGGAACACGCTGAACGCCTGGACCACGCCCTGGGCGCCCGGGTGCTTCACTGCAGCCACCGCGGCCACGTTAGGCGCGCTGCCCAGGCCCGCTTCGTTGGCGAACACGCCACGCTTCACGCCCATGACGATGGCGCTGCCGAGCAGGCCGCCGAAGGCCGGGTCGAGGCCGAAGGCGCTCTTGATGATGGTTTCCAGCATGGCCGGTACGTGTTCGATCTGGGTGCCGATTACGTACAGGGTCACGGCGATGTAGGCCAGGGTCTTGACCGGCACCAGCAGGTCGGACACTGCGGCGATGCGCTTGATGCCGCCGATGAAGGTGATGGCCAGCAGCACCGCCAGGACGATGCCGGTGTGGCTTGGGGCGAAGGCAAAGGCGTCCTGCAGCGAGTGGGTCACGGTGTAGGACTGCAGGCCGATGAAGGCGAAGCCGTAGGTGACCAGCAGCAGGATCGAGAACACCACCGCCATGCCTTTGAGCTTCAGGCCGTGCTGGATGTAGTAGGCCGGGCCACCACGGTACAGGCCGTCGCCGTCGGCGCGCTTGTAGACCTGGGCCAGGGTGCATTCGAAGAAGCTGCTGGACATGCCGACCAGCGCGGTCACCCACATCCAGAACACCGCGCCCGGGCCACCCAGGGTCACGGCGATGCCGACGCCGGCGATGTTGCCCGCGCCCACTCGGCCGGCGAGGCTGAGCATCAGCGCCTGGAACGAGCTGAGCTGGCCGCCGCTGCTTTTCAGGCTGTCGCGGAACACCGCGAACATATGGAGGAAATGGCGCAATTGAACGAAACGCGAGCGGATCGTGAAGTAGCTGCCGAGCCCGACAATGAGCACGATCAGTACTTTCCCTGAGAGGAAGTCGTTGATGACTTCGAGCATGGATTATTCCTCGCTGTTTTTTGTGTAGGCAAAAGCAGAGCGGACGGAAACATTCTGTTACACCGCTGATTGCACGCACGGCAAGGCGGTGGGGCGAGCGTTCGTCCCGGTTCTATATTTCGCGGGTTGTTATTAGTTCGGGTTTCCCGTGGGGTTGAGCCTCGTTACCGACGGCTGTCCACGTGAAGAGGGGGCGCACTATACCGGTGCGCGGGCTCGCCGTCTGCATGTTGCGCGTCGAGCCGAGGAACGGCAGGTCGGGCGGGAGGCTGAAACGGTTCTTGTCACGGCCCGCAAAGCCCCGCGAGCAGAGGCCCGCATCATCCCCTCGAAATCGCCGCCAAGCCGTAGGAGCTGGCTTGCCAGCGAAGGGGCCCGTTTGAGCGGTGGCCGTCTTGAGGGCTTGTTCGCCGGCAAGCCGGCTCGGGATTACAGCCAGAATTGCTCTCGGCGCTCTTGGAAATCCTTCAGTTCCCCCTGCTCCAGCAACTGCCGGATCCACGGCCCCAGCAGATCCAGCGAGCTGTCCAGAGGGGTGGGCCGCTGCCAGCGCAGCGGCACCCGGGCAAAGCGCTGCTGGTTGGCGCTGACCTGTTCGAGGATCTGCCGGTCCTGCTTGAGGATCACCTTGAACAAGGGCTGCAGCACGCCGCGCTTGAGCCAGCCCGGCGTGCGGCCACGGGCCGTGGCGATGCGCGCGAACAGCCGCAGTTGGCCCTCGGCGGCCGGGCTCAGCCAGGCGCTGACCAGCAGGTTGAGCCGGCCCTGGCTGTCGCGGTATTCGATTTCCGCCAGCCCCGGCAGGCGAAAGCGCCCCATGCTGATGCCGCGTTCGCCTTCGAACAGCCGCGATATCAGCCCGGATTGGGTGCCTTCTTCGCTGTACTGCGCTTCAACCCCGTCGTCCAGCTGATGCACCCAGGCGTGAATGCGCTGGCGTTGGCGATCGTGGCGAATCCAGCCGGCGTGCACGAAATGGGTGTGGAAGCCGTCGAGGAAGTTCTCCGCGGCGTCCTGCAAGCTGCACTGCACCCGGTCGCTGATCCAGAACACATCCAGCGCCTGGGCCTGCTCGGCGGCGGCCACCGGCGGCGCATGCGGCCGCTCGCTGGCGAGGCTGGCCCATACCAGCCCCTGGGTTTCGCAGCTGTGCACGGGTTGCAGCAAGGGCTGGCTGCACCGCTGCTGCTCCTGGCCGGGCAACTGGGTGCAGCGGCCCTGGGGGTCGAAGCGCCAGCCGTGGTAGGGACACTGGAGCTGCCCGTCACGCACCCGCCCGGCGCTCAGCGGCGCAAAGCGGTGGGGGCAGCGGTCCGGCAGCACCGCGGCGGCGCCGTTGGCATCGCGAAACAGCACCAGCGGCACGCCGTGCAGGGTGCAGGCCAGGGGCTGCTTGTGCAGGTGCCGGCTCAGGGCGACGGGCCACCAGCCCGCGTGAGTGTTCACAATTTGAGCTTCCTCATCAGTGGTACGCCGATCCGTTGCAGCAGCAGGCCCATCAGTTGCCACACCAGGTGCCGCGACCAGGGCAGGTGGGCGACGTGGATCAGGCTGTATTCGATCTGCGGCTCACCGCCCCGCAGGCGCTTGAAGGCGGCGGCGCCGGAGCTGAAGTTGAGCACCTGACGGCGGTTCACCGCCTCTTGCAGGCACAGCCTGGTCAGTTGCCGGTACAGGCCGGCGCGCTGGGGCAGGGCGGTGTCGTAGCCGACGATGGGGGTGCTGATCAGCGCGCTGTTGGCGAACCAGCCCAGGGCGCCGTCGATGCGCCCTTCGGCGTTGCGCAGGGCGCGCACCTCCAGCCAGCCTTCGGCCTGCCCGCGTTGCAGCCATTGGGCGCTGTAGTGGGGGTTGAGGCGGCTGTATTTGTCCAGGTACAGCAGGTTGTACAGCTGCTCGATGCGCTGGAAGTCGGCCTCGTTAAGCTCGCTGCCGGGCACCACCGTATACGGACTGCGGCGCAGCAGGGTGGCGTCCAGGCGGGTGTTGTGGTGACGCAGGAAGGCGGAATTCTCGCCCTCGCGGCCGTCGAACAGGTACACCTGGCGGCTGGGAATCGCCAGGTAGCCCAGGGCTTGCAGGCGCTTGCGCAGTGCGCGGTTGCTGAAGTCGTTGAGCGAGCGAAAGCCAAAGCCGTGGTCGGGAAACTGCCGGCGCAGCAGTTCGGTGATCGCCGGCAAATCCGAACCATCCCAATCGGCGGGGTAGAGGTTGGTCGACAACAGCCAGTTATTGACCTGCACCAAACGGTCGACCTTGGCCGCGCTCAGCAGCCGGTCCACGCCCTGGGTCAACAGCTTCAGCGGCCAGGCCAGCCAGGGCCGTTGCAGACGCTGTAGTTCTTCCCGGGCGTAGCCGCTGTAGGCGGTTTGCGGCGACACCACGTAGCAGTTATCCACAGGGTCGTGGCCGTGGTTGATGCTCACGGGGAACTGATGATGGCCGGTGTCCAGCAGGGCCAGGGCGGTGCTGACGTTGCCGATCAGCGCGCCGCCGGCGCAGGTGCGCACGTACTGCCGGGCGTGGCTGTCGCCAGCGCTCGGGGGCTCCAGGGCCAGTTGCTCGGGCAGCAGCAGCTTCATGGGCGCGGTGCTCACAGGGGCTGGCCGTTCCATTCGATATCGGCGGTGGAGGCGGCCAGCAGCCCGCAACGGCGGGTCAGGGCGCGGCCGATGATCTCGCTCAGGCTCAGCAGTTGGGCGGTCAGCGGGCCGCGATCGCCGTCCTGCACGATCACGTCCCGGGCTTGTTGGTAGTCGTGCCAGAACGTGCGGCTCAAGGCCCGTTGCGGCGCCGCCAGAAGCAGCATGGCCAGGGCGATCATCCGCGGTTCCAGGGTCGCCTCCAGCGTTGCGTCGGTTTCGCTGCCCAGCGCTGCCACCAGTTGCACCCGCTGATCGTCGAACAGGTGCACGCCGCTGGTGGCCCTGGGGTTGCATTCCAGCACGTGGAAGCGGCCCTGCTGGTCCTCGATAAAGTCAAAACCCACTTGCCCGGTGTAGCCGGTGGCCCGGCCGAACTGCTCCAGAAAGGCGCGAATCGGCGCTGGGGCACAGCTGTGGAAGTAGATCCCCGAGCCGCGCCCGACCCGGTAGCGCGGCTGGTAGCTGCTGTGGGCGCGCAACTGGCCGTCCACCAGCACGCTGAAGCTGCAGTATTCCTGGCCGGGGACGAACTGCTGGGCCACCCAGGGCGCATCGCTACTGGGCCGGACCTTGGCCAGTTGCGCCGGGCTCGGGCGGATCAGGGTCTGGGAGGCGAAGCGCGAATAGGCCGGCTTGAACACCAGGGCGTCGTGCTCCGCCGCCAGCGCTTGCAGCGCGGCCGGGTCATGCAGCACTTGGGTTGGCGGCGCGGCCACGTCCCAGCCCTGGGTCATGGCGGCGAAATCGCCCTTGTGATGCAGGCGGTGCAGCAGCTCGAAGTCGCTGGTGAACACCCGGCACAAAGGCCGCAAGCGCTCCAGGCCGTGGGCCAGGTAGAACACTTCTTCGCAGGTTGGCAGCAGCAGGTCGATGGCCTGTTGGCGGATGACCCCGGCCAGGGCATCGATCCAGGCATCCGGGTCGTGGCGGGGTTCTGGCAGGCGCACGAAGTGCTCGGCGGCGCGGCTGAAACGGCTCAGGGGCTGGGCCAGGGAATCGGCCACGGTCACCGTCCAGCCGGCTTGGCCAAAGGCCCGGGCCCACTCCAGGCAGGCCGGGGCCCGGGCGCCGAGAATCAGTACACGCATGGCAGTCCCTCGGGAAGTTGCAGCATCAGCAGACGGCGTCTTTTCGTCTGTGGCGGCGGTGCCTGCCAGTGGCCGAAGCTCAGCTGCGGCGTCTGCAGCCCTTGTTGCGCGCAGAGTTCGGCCAGGGCTTCGCGCAAGCGCTGGCACAGCCCGTGGTAGTCGCCCGAGGCACGCAGGTTGACCTGCCAGAGCAGCCCGCGCTGCTGGATCTGGTACTCCTCCAGTTCCGCCCCCAGCATCAGCAGGGCCCGGCGCAACACATCGGGATAGAGCGGCGCCAGCTGCTGGCCGTCGAGCCGCGGCAGCCAGAGGATCTCGTCGGCGCGGCCTTCCACCGCGGCGATGGCCCGCTCCGCACGGCCACAGGGGCAGGGCGCGCTGGCGACCCGCAGAATGTCGTTGAGGCGATAACGCACGATCAACTGCGTACGCCGGGAAAAGTCGGTGATGATCGGCTGGAAGCGCGTGCGCTCAGGGTCCAGCCATTGCGGTTCGATATGCAGGTGGCTTTCATTCAGGTGCAGGGTGCCGGCCTCGCAGGTGTAGCCGAGAAAGCCTTCACTGGCCTGATAGATCTGCTGCGGCTTGCGCCCGAAGGCTTGCTGCACCAGCTCGGCGTCGGTGCTTTCCAGCACTTCGGCCACCGACAGGATGTGCCGTGGGCGGATCGTCAGCTGCCCGGCCAGGGCCGCCTGGGCCAGCCCCCGCAGCACCGTGGCCGGGGCCACCAGCACGTCCGGGTTCTGCTGGTTCAGGTGTTGCAGGGAGGCGGTCAGGCCCAGGGTCAGGTCATGAAAGGCGAAGTCGATGCGGCGGCTGGCCAGGGTGGTGTACAGGCGGCTATTGGCCCGCAGGAAGAAGGCGATGCGCAGCGGCGCCAGCCAGGGGCACAGCAGCCGCGGCAGCAGCGCCCGGGGCAGTGTGCGCGCCAGCAGGATGCCGGCCCAGCGCTGGCGTTCCACGCTGCTGACCAGGAACACCCCCTGGGCCCCCGAGGTGCCGCTGGACAGGCCCACGGTGATGTCGCCCAGGGTCGGGCTGAAGTCCCGGGAACGCTCGGCCTGCAGAGCTACCGGCAACACCTGCTCCAGGCTCAGGGCGCGGGTGTTGAAGGCGGCGAAGTCGCTCATCAGTGCTGCCTTGTCCATGATCGGCAAGCTGTGCAGGCCGTCGTGGGTCAGCCCGTTGAAGCGCTGGCCACGGGGCATGATTTTGCCCATGAAGTGCTTAAGGCGTCGGGCCTGCCAGGCTTCCAGCCGCTCACGACGGCGAAAGCGTAGGACGTAGCGGCTGAACACGAAGGCGCCGATGCTGCGCAGGGTGCCCAGCAGGCGCTCACTGTTCATTGGCGAAGGCCTCCCAGGCCTGGGTGCAATGGGACGGCAGCACTGCCACCGCCGGTTCGCGGCGGATCAACTGGCCCAGACCGCTGTAGGTGCGCACATATTGCTGACGGTCGGCGCTTGCAAACCACAGCGCCGGGGCGGCCGGCAGGCGCTCGGCGCGGCAGGCCGGCACCGACCAGCAGGCGTCGGCCACCAGGAACACCGGCCGGCCCTGGGCGTCGGGGATGAACAGGCCCAGTTGGCCTTTGCTGTGCCCTGGCAGCGGCACGCCGATCAGGCTGCCATCGCCGAACAGGTCCAGGCCTTGCTCGAAGGGCGCCATCCAGCTTGGCAGCGCACAGCTGGGGCTGGCTTCGGCCAGGCGCAGGCGGGTGCTGAAGTCGTCCGGCAGCAAGCCCGGCAGATGGCCGCCAAGGGTGGCGCGCCAACGCTGGCCGCGCAGGCTGTCGATATGCCGGTAATCGGCTTCCAGAGCGATAAAGCGCGCATTGGAAAAATCCCGCAGCCCGGCGATATGGTCGGCGTGGAAGTGGGAAATGATCACATGGCGGATATCCCCCGGGCCGATGCCCAACTCATGCAGCTGCGCGCCCAATTGCTCGACCACCGGCAACTGCACCGGCACTGCGCTGCGGTACAGGCGCTCGGGCAGGGCGCGGGTGGCCTGGAAGAAGTGTTCGGCGTAGCCGGTGTCGTACAAAATCCAGCCGTGGTCCGGGTGCTGGATCAGCCCGCACAGTGCCGGAAATTGCACCGGCGCCAGGCGCCCGCCACGGTCGGCCATGCATTCCAGATGCTGGCACCAGCCGGCCCGGAGGATCTTCAAGCTGACGCTGCGGCTCATGGTTTTTGTCTCTGTTGGGCCAACCACCATTGGGCGTGCTGGGCAATGCCCCGGTCCTGGCTGATCACCGGGCGATAGCCCAGCTCGCGCTGGATGGCGCTGATGTCCAGGGTCTGACTGAAGGCCAGGACGCCTGCGCCGTAGCGGGTAATCAAGGGTTCGGCGCCGTTGCCCAGCCGTGCCTTGAGCTCCAGCAGGCGCGCCACGCCGTGCACCAGAGGCCAGGGCAGGCGACGGGTGCGCAGGGGCAGGCGGAAGTGCTCGGCCATCTGTTGCAGCAGGTCCTTGAAGGCCAGGGGTGTGCCATTGCTCAGGTTGTACACGCACAGCGGGCGCGGCAGGGGCCGGGTCAGCGCCAGCCACACCGCGTGCACCAGATTGTCGACGCAGGTCAGGTCCAGCTGTGCCTGGCCGCCGCGCATCAGCGGAATCGCCCCCCGTTGCATCACCCGCAGCAGGCGCGGCATCAGGGTTGCGTCCCAGGGGCCGAACACCGCCCGGGGGCGCAGGATCACGCATTCGGGCAGCTTGGCGTCTGCCAGCAGGGTTTCGGCCTGGGCCTTGCTGCGGGCGTAGTCATTCACCGGTGGCGGCAGCGGCTGGTCTTCGCGGATGCCCAGGCGATCACTGAAGTTGAAGTACAGGCTGGGGGTGGAGATATGCACCAGCCGCGGGATGCGGTTCTTGCCGCAGGCGTGGATCACCTCGGCGGTGGAGTCGAGGTTGGCCCGGGCGAAGGCCTGGGGCGAACCCCAGGGTGAAGACAAGGCGGCGCAATGCACGATGGCGTCATGCTCGCGGCTGGCATCGGCCAGCAGGCGTTTGGCCAACGGGCTGCCGTGCTCCAGGGGTAGCCAGCGCACGGGCGCCGGGCTGTGGGCAATGACTTGCGCCGCCGCCTCGGGGTTGCGCCCGCTGAACTGCACCTCGCAGCCTTCGGCGGCCAGCTTCCAGACCAGATGCCGTCCGATAAAACCGGTGCCGCCGGTGACCAGGATCTTCATCAAAACTCCAGGATCATGCCGCCGAGGGACAGGCCCGCGCCGGTGCCGATCAGCATCAGGGTTTGTCCGCGTTGAATGCGCCCGTCGCGCACTGCGATATCCAGAGCGGTGGGCAGGGAGGCCGCCACCTGATTGCCATGCTGGGCAAAGATATCGATGACTTTCTCCGGCCCCAGGCTCAGGCGTTTGGCCGCATGTTGCATGGCCTGTTGGCTGGCTTGATGGGGGATGATCCAGTCGATCTGCGCAAGGGAGACCCCGGCTTGCAGTAACAGATCGTCCATCAGGTCCGGCAGGTGCTTGGCGGCGAGGCGGAACACGCCTTTGCCCTGCATCGCGAAGCTGGTCAGGGGCTCGAAGGGCACCTGGATGCGTCGCGGATGAAAGCGCGAACCGCCGGCGGGGATCTGGCACAGCGCGGCGCCTTCGGCGTAGGTCTTGAGGCGCGAGGCGAGGATCTTCGGGCCGCCGTCGCCCGCCTCCAGCACCACCGCTGCCGCGCCGTCGCCGAAGATGCCGCAGACTTCCACCTGCTGCCAGTCCAGGCCGCAGGAGGCGATGTCGGCGCACACCAGCAGCACGCGCCGGTAATGCCCGGCCTGGATCGGCCAGGACAGGGTGTCCAGGGCGGCAATAAAGCCCAGGCAGCTGGCGTTGATGTCCATGGCCGGAATGCCCGACTGCCCCAGGCCCAATTCCCGTTGCAGCAGCGCGGCGTTGCAGGGCATGCCCTGGTCCTGGGTGCCGCTGGCGCAGACGATCAGGTCCAGCTGATCCAGCGCCAGGCCCGCCGCGTCCAGGGCCTGGCGCGCGGCACTGGCACCGAGGCTGGCGGCGGTGTCCGCAGGATCGGCGACGTGGCGCTGCTGCACTCCGCTGATGCGCGCCACGCTGCCGGCTTCCAGGCCGAGCTGGCGGTCCAGCTCGGCACTGGTGACCACCCGCTGCGGCAGGGCGTGGCCGGTGCCGAGGATGGCCAGCGCACGGGCCGGGCGGGGGGAGGACGCTGATGTGTGCATGCAAATTCCGTTTGTGACGCGTTGGGGGAGCTTGATCAGGTGGCGGACGGCGCGACCGGGCAATGGCTCAGAAAGGCTTGCAGCCCTTGCTGATATGCCTCGTCGTCCATCAGTTCACTGTGTTTGGCGATGCGGCAGGCCTGGCCCTTGCGCTGCATCTCGGCGCTGGCCACGTCATAGAAGTGGGCCGCTTCACGCAGGTACACGACCTGCTCCCAGGTCAGGCTGCTCTTGGCGCGTGGGAGTTTGCTCAGGGTGAAACCCTGGTCGTCGAATGTCAGGGTGTAAGTGCCTTCGGTAGCCTTCAAGGGCGCCCGCAGGCGGGCTTCGATCAAGCGCTGGTTCAGGCCGCGCAGCGGCGCTTGGGGTTTGATCGGGGTGGCGGCAATCCGGGCTTGCAGGTGCTTGATCCAGCGTCCGGAAAAGCGCCACCACAGGGGGATGAAGATCAAGGCGAACGCCACCATGGCGATGACCTTCTCCGGGGTGAAGGTCCGCTCGGGGAAATAGATCGACAGGCAGCCGCCGATCAGACACAGGGTGAACATCACGGGACCGATCAAGCGGCTTTGCCACCGGGCAAATGTGCTCATGACCCGGACATGCTGTTGATCATCCTTGAGCAATTCCTGCTTCAGCGGTTCGGCAATCCAGGCTTCGGTGTGGGCGGGGGTGATGCGGTAGTGCAATTCCATGGGGGCTGAATCCGAGGTCCGTGTTCGGTGAGGGCGGCAGTCTACCGGCTTCTGGGGTGTGGTGAGCAGCGGCGTGTGCACCAACGCCAAGCGGCTGTTCAGGCTGGAAACTGCTTCAGATGTTGCTCCACCCACTGGTACAGGCGCTCGTCCAGTTGCGGCCGCTGCTGGTTGAAGTGGTCCTGGCAGCGGTTGAAGAACGGGTCCTGGTTGATGCTCAGGGCCAGCTCGATGGGGCTTTCGCCCTCGGCATGGGCGGCTCGTAGTTGCTGCTGGCGCTGATCGGCCTGCTCCAGGGTGTCCGCCAGGGCGTCCAGATGCAGGAGCCTGAACTGAGCGATGGCCTGGGGCAGATGAAAGTGCAGGGCGCTGTCGAAGCCTTCCCAGCCCTCGAAGGCCAGCCATTCGTGCAGGACCATGAAGCAGCGCAGTGCCGGGGGCAGTTGCTCCAGCGCTGCGAAATCCAGCCAGTACTGACGCGGCAGCTGCTCGGCGGTTTCGATGGCCAGGGCAATCAGGTCCAGGGCCTGGCCCGGGTCCCGGTGGTGCTTGCGCAGGATGCGCTGGGTCAGGGTGAAACGCGCTTCTTCTATAGCGTGCAGGGCGCGGTTCAGGTCGTAACCGGCGTTGAGCAAGTGTTCCCGGGCTTGCTCGGCGGGCAGGCCGGATTTGTCTACCAGCACCTGCAACAGCTCGGCTTTGTAGAGCTCGGCGGCTTGCTGCGGATTATTGGCGCAGCGGGCGAGCAAGGCCTGGGCATGGCGCAGGCCGATGGGGATCAGCTTGCGTAGCTGTTGCAGGGCCTGGGTGTGCGTCGGGTCCATCGACAGGGTGCCTTGATATTCATTGCCGGCTGCGGCGGGAGGCTGATTATCCACCGCGCCGGGCAAAACCTGTAGCCGCTGCCGCAGGCTGCGAACGGCCCGAAGGGCCGCGGGGTTCTCAAGGTCGCTGAAGGTCCTGCGGACCTTTTCGCAGCCTCGCGGGCTCGGCAGCGGCTACAGGGCGTCAGGGGCCGGGGCGGGCGCCGTCGAGCAGGGCGTCCACCACGGCGCGGGCCATTTCCACGGAATGCACCATGGACCAGATCAGCCCGCGTTCGATGCCGCTGGCCCGTTCGGTGATTTCATCGGACACCTCTTCGGCGCATTTGAGCAGCAGGGAAACGTGCATCAGCGCGTCTTCGGCATTCACCTGGGGTTGCACGGCGAACAGCGGGTGGCCTTGAGCGTCGCGCAGGCCGAAGGGGCGATGGCGGGTGCCGTGCAAGGCGGCCAGCAGGTTGGCGTTGGCGCGGTCCAGCTCCGGGTCGCGGCGCGGATGATCGGTGGACAAGGGTGGATCGGGGACGAGCTTTTTCATGACGGTCACTCACTCAGTAGTTAACGGACTGCCGAGCTCACTTCCACATGAGGGGTGGCAGTTGTGCGAGGGTGTGGAAGACCGGGACTGAGTAACCCAGCACACCCGAAGGTGTCCCGCGCACAACCGCCATAAAGCGATGCCGACGACAATGCGTCGAGCCATGCTCATGAGCGCTCATGCTTACCCAGGTCCGAACTTCCACATCCGGGCCGCTGATTTTGCAGCGGCACCGGGAGACTGCCTGATCATTCGAAGGGGTACAAGGCGCTCAAAGGCGTGGGGGATTCTCTCGGATTTGCCCTACAAAACAAAGCGAAACGGCTCCGGCACTGGGCGGTATTCCCTGACAAATCGGGTGCTGGGCAGGGGGGATAGGGGCTTTGTTGAATGTGCGAGTGGGGTAGGGCAGTCAGCGTGTGCTGGCAGGTTTTGCGGCCCCTGCGGTGCCGTTCGCAGCCTCGCAGGCTCGGTAGCGGCTACAAATGAGGTCGCGGTCGCAGTTCAGGTTGGGGGGTGTAGCCGCTGCCGCAGGCTGCGAACGGCCCGAAGGGACGCAGGGTTCTCAAGGTCGTTGAAGGTCCTGCGGACCTTTTCGCAGCCTCGCGAGCTCGGCAGCGGCTACAGGCCGTCAGGGGCCGGGGCGGGCGCCGTCGAGCAGGGCGTCCACCACGGCGCGGGCCATTTCCACGGAATGCACCATGGACCAGATCAGCCCGCGTTCGATGCCGCTGGCCCGTTCGGTGATTTCATCGGACACCTCCTCGGCGCATTTGAGCAGCAGGGAAACGTGCATCAGGGCGTCTTCGGCATTCACCTGGGGCTGTACGGCGAACAGTGGATGGCCTTGAGCGTCGCGCAGGCCGAAGGGGCGATGGCGGGTGCCGTGCAAGGCGGCCAGCAGGTTGGCTTTGGCGCGGTCCAGCTCCGGGTCGCGGCGCGGACGATCGGTGGGCAAGGGTGGATCGGGGACGAGCTTTTTCATGAGACTGGTTCCTTTAGCAATTTAAGAAACCGCCGGATCTCACTTCCACATGAGAGGGTGGCAGCCGTGCGCAGGTGTGGAAGACCGGGCTAAAGGAACCGGCGCACCCGAAGGTGCCCTACGCACAGCCGCCATAGATCGAGTTCACCCAAGCCGGATCGGCAAGGGTGTTCGAATGAGACGACTGCACGTCCTTTATCCCAGACTTCCACATCCGGGCCGCTGATTTTGCAGCGGCACCGGGAGACTGCCTGATCATTCGAAGGGGTACAAGGCGCTCAAAGGCGTGGGGGATTCTCTCGGATTTGCCCTACAAAACAAAGAGATTCTGCTTCGATGCTGGGCGGCATCGCCTGACAATCTCTGCTTTTCTCCAGGCAAAAAAAAGGGCCTGGAGACGTATCTCCAAGCCCTCAAAAGGTGAGAGGTGTCTAGTCCCTCAACCTGGTGAGCGGTGTTGCGTGTTTCGGGGGCGCGGCGGTTAGGCTTTCAGCGGAACCAGACGCGGGGCAATCATGTTTTCCGGACGCAGGATGTCGTCGAGCATGGCGTCGTCCAGCAGGCCTTCTTCGCGCACCAGTTCCAGTACGCCGCGGCCGCTTTCGAGGGCGATGCGGGCGATACGGGTGGCGTTTTCATAGCCGATGTACGGGTTCAGCGCGGTGACCAGGCCGATGGAGTGCTCCACCAGTTCGCGGCAACGGGCTTCGTTGGCGGTGATGCCGGTGATGCAGTGCTCGCGCAGCATGTCCATGGCGCGTTGCAGCAGGCGGATCGAGTCGAAGATCTTGAAGGCGATCAGCGGCTCCATCACGTTCAGTTGCAGCTGGCCGCCTTCGGCCGCGATGGTCAGGGCCAGGTCGTTGCCGATGATCTGGAACGCCACTTGGTTGACCGCTTCCGGAATCACCGGGTTGACCTTGCCAGGCATGATCGAGCTGCCGGGCTGACGCGCTGGCAGGTTGATTTCGTTGATGCCGGTGCGTGGGCCGCTGGACAGCAGGCGCAGGTCGTTGCAGATCTTCGACAGCTTGACCGCGGTGCGCTTGAGCATGCCGGAGAACAGCACGAAGGCGCCCATGTCGGAGGTGGCTTCGATCAGGTCGGCGGCCGGTACCAGCGGCTGGCCGCTGATGGTGGCCAGGCGTTGTACGGCCAGGGCCTGGTAGCGCGGGTCGGCGTTGATGCCGGTGCCGATAGCGGTGCCGCCCAGGTTGACTTCGGTCAGCACTTCCGGCGCCAGGGTCTTCAGGCGAGCCAGGTCTTCGCTCAGGGTGGTGGCGAAGGCCTTGAATTCCTGGCCGAGGGTCATCGGCACGGCGTCTTGCAGCTGGGTACGACCCATTTTCAGGACGTGGCTGAATTCTTCACCTTTGGCGGCGAACGACTGGATCAGGCTGTCGAGGCTGGCCAGCAGGGCGTCGTGGCCGAGCAGCAGACCCAGGCGGATCGCGGTCGGGTAGGCGTCGTTGGTGGACTGCGCCATGTTCACGTCGTTGTTCGGGTGCAGGTACTGGTATTCGCCCTTGCTGTGGCCCATGGCCTCCAGCGCGATGTTGGCGATGACTTCGTTGGCATTCATGTTGGTCGAAGTGCCAGCGCCGCCTTGAATCATGTCCACCACGAACTCTTCGTGGAAGTCGCCGCGGATCAGGCGGGCACAGGCCTCGCTGATGGCCGCATGCTTGGCTTCGCTCAGATGACCCAGTTCGCGGTTGGCGTCAGCAGCTGCCTGCTTGACCATTGCCAGGGCCACGACCAGTTTTGGGTAGTGCGAAATCGGAACGCCGGAGAGACGGAAGTTGTTCACCGCTCGCAGGGTCTGGATGCCGTAATACGCTTGAGCCGGTACTTCGAGTACGCCAAGCAGGTCTTTTTCTGTGCGGAAAGATGCAGCGGAGGACATGACGGAGATCATCTCGGTAGGGACCCGGTCTGTGCCGGGAACGCTGCGAATCCTAGGCCGAAGGGAATTTTTGGGCCAATGCTGTTAAACACTGGGCTATGCATATTCGGCATAATGCCGGTGTGACGCCGCTTTGCCGGCGAGCGTGTGACCTAAAATGGTGCGTGTCCGGGAGGACGTGATGAATCTGGAAAGCAAATGGCTTGAGGACTTCAGTGCCCTGGCCGCCACCCGCAGCTTTTCCCAGGCTGCCGAGCGACGTTTCGTGACCCAGCCGGCCTTCAGTCGGCGGATCCGCAGTCTGGAAGCGGCCCTGGGCCTGACCCTGGTCAACCGCTCGCGCACGCCGGTGGAACTGACGGCGGCGGGGCAGTTGTTCCTGGTTACCGCGCGCACCGTGGTCGAACAGCTTGGCGAGGTGGTGCGCCACCTGCACCACCTGGAAGGCGGGCAGGGTGAGGTGATGCAGGTGGCGGCAGCCCACTCCCTGGCGCTGGGCTTCTTCCCGCGCTGGATCGCGCAACTGCGCAACGAAGGGCTGAACATCGCCACGCGGCTGGTGGCCACCAACGTCGGTGATGCGGTGCACGCCCTGCGCGAAGGCGGTTGCGACCTGATGCTGGCCTTCTACGACCCGGACGCGGCCTTGCAGATGGACTCGGAAATCTTCCCCTCGCTGCACCTGGGGCATACCGAGATGCTGCCGGTGTGCGCCGCCGATCCTCAGGGCAAGCCGCTGTTCGACCTGGAAGGCGAATCCAGCGTGCCGCTGCTGGCCTACAGCGCCGGGGCCTTTCTCGGGCGTTCGGTGAACCTGCTGCTGCGCCAGCGCAATCTGCGTTTCACCACCGTCTATGAAACCGCCATGGCCGACAGCCTCAAGAGCATGGCCCTGGAAGGATTGGGAATTGCCTGGGTGCCGCAGTTGAGCGTGCGCGCCGAACTGGCCCGGGGCGAGTTGGTGGTGTGCGGCGGCGCGCAATGGCATGTGCCGCTGGAGATCCGCCTGTACCGCTGCGCCCTGGTGCGCAAGGCCAACGTGCGCTTGCTCTGGCGCAAGCTGGAAGGCGCCGCTGCACAGAGCGCCAGCAACACGTGAGTCTGTTGCCGTTGCTGCAGGGGCCGCCAAATCTGGCGCTGCGGAGCGTCTGAAGGATTGGGGATATGGCTCTGGCGCCGGCTGCGCCGTCGTTCGCAGCCTGCGGCAGCGGCTACAGGGATCTGGTCAGGCGGCGAGGGGTTTTCAGTTCGGGGAGACTGACTTCAGAGTCAATAAAACCGGGGTTTTGCGCCGGAAATACTTTGTTCGACAGATGGTCGGCGAAAGTGCGTTTAACGCACCTTTTTCGGTATACTGCGCGGCCTTCGGCCGGTTCGTCCGGCCATTATTCGTACAGTCAAGCCACGCATTTTCGCGTGGCTTGTTGTTTTTGACGCGCCCGCGGGCGCCCAGAGAGAAGAGGCACGACGATGAGTGCACTGGTTGGCGTGATCATGGGCTCCAAGTCCGATTGGTCCACCCTTAGCCACACCGCCGATATGCTGGAAAAGCTCGGCATCCCTTACGAGGTGAAGGTGGTTTCCGCGCACCGTACCCCGGACCTGCTGTTCCAGTACGCCGAAGAGGCTGAGGCGCGTGGCATCGAGGTGATCATCGCCGGTGCCGGCGGCGCGGCGCACTTGCCGGGCATGTGTGCGGCCAAGACCCATCTGCCGGTGCTGGGCGTGCCGGTGCAGTCGTCGATGCTCTCGGGCGTGGATTCGCTGCTGTCCATCGTGCAGATGCCGGCCGGCATCCCCGTGGCCACCCTGGCCATCGGCAAGGCGGGTGCGATCAACGCGGCCTTGCTCTCGGCGAGCATCCTGGGCGCCAAGCACCCGCAGTTCCATGCGGTGCTGAAAAAATTCCGTGCTGAACAGACAGACAGCGTCCTGGACAATCCAGACCCGCGCGTCGCCTGAGGTTGTTGACGATGAAGATCGGTGTAATCGGTGGCGGCCAGTTGGGCCGCATGTTGGCCCTGGCGGGGACTCCGCTGGGAATGAACTTCGCTTTCCTCGACCCGGCGCCGGACGCCTGTGCCGCCGCCCTCGGTGAACACCTGCGGGCCGACTATGGCGACCAGGACCACCTGCGCCAGTTGGCCGATGAAGTGGACCTGGTGACCTTCGAATTCGAGAGCGTGCCAGCGGAAACCGTGGCCTTCCTCTCGCAGTTCGTGCCGGTCTACCCGAGCGCCGAAGCCCTGCGCATCGCCCGCGATCGCTGGTTCGAGAAGAGCATGTTCAAGGACCTGGGGATTCCTACCCCGGAGTTTGCCGACATCCAGTCCCAGGCGGATCTCGACGCCGCCGTGGCGCGCATCGGCCTGCCGGCCGTGCTCAAGACCCGCACCCTGGGTTACGACGGCAAGGGCCAGAAGGTCCTGCGCAGCGCCGCCGATGTCGAAGGCACCTTCGCCGAACTGGGCAGCGTGCCCTGCCTGCTGGAAGGCTTCGTGCCCTTCACCGGCGAAGTCTCGCTGATCGCCGTGCGTGCCCGCGACGGGGAAACCCGTTTCTACCCGCTGGTGCACAACACCCACGACAGCGGCATCCTGCGCCTGTCGGTGGCCAGCAGCGACCACCCGTTGCAGGCCCTGGCCGAGGACTACTCCAGCCGCGTGCTCAAGCAGCTGGATTACGTCGGTGTCATGGCTTTCGAGTTCTTCGAAGTGGACGGTGGCCTCAAGGCCAACGAGATCGCTCCGCGGGTGCACAACTCCGGGCACTGGACCACTGAAGGCGCCGAGTGCAGCCAGTTCGAAAACCACCTGCGGGCGGTGGCCGGGCTGCCTCTGGGCTCCACCGCCAAGGTGGGTGAGAGCGCGATGATCAACTTCATCGGCGAAGTGCCGCCGGTGGACCACGTCATCGCCATCGACGACTGCCACCTGCATCACTACGGCAAGGCCTTCAAGGCCGGGCGCAAGGTTGGCCACGCCAACCTGCGTTGCGCCGATCAGGCGACCTTGCAAGCGCAGATCCTCAAGGTGCAGGCGCTGATCGCCGAGTAACAAATCCACCGGCTGGCGGGAACCTTCGTTTCCCGCCGATCTCTGATAGCGGGAGGCCAGAGCGCTGACTAGGCTTTGGCTTGATCCCCCCTTACAGAGGAACAGCCATGGGCATTATCGGAACCATTTTCATCGGCTTGATCGTTGGTCTGCTGGCGCGTTTCCTCAAGCCGGGAGACGACAGCATGGGCTGGATCATGACCATCCTGCTGGGCATCGCCGGCTCCTTCGCCGCCACTTATGGCGGTCAGGCGCTGGGTATCTACCACGCGGGCCAGGGCGCCGGTTTCATCGGTGCACTGGTGGGCGCGATCGTCCTGCTGGTGATCTACGGCTTCGTCAAGAAAAGCTGATGCCCCCCTGCAAGCCCCCTCTGCCGCTCGGGCGGAGGGGAGCCCCTTTGTTCATCTGAAACTTCAACGCAGCCGACGTGTTGCGCACTAGAATGCGCGGGTTTTTTCCGTCCTTTCTTTTTGACCGAGCCACCCTCTCATGCGCCGTCTTCTATTGACCTTTGTTCTGCTGGGCTGCGGCCTGGCCCACGCTGGCGAACTGCCGGAAACCGACTGGCTGGAGCTGATGCCCAAGTCGGACCAGAAGGCCCTGGAGCAGATGCCGGAAATCGACCACAACTCCCCCGAAGCCAATGGCACCTTCACCGACAAGGGCGGCCTGAAGCAGAGCAAGGGCTTGCCGGCGGTGATGTATTCCACCAAGACCGTGCCGGCGATGAACGACAAGCAGATTCGCCTGGGCGGCTATCCGGTGCCGCTGGAAGCCGATGCCAAGGGGCGCAGCACGCTGTTCTTCCTGGTGCCGTACCCGGGGGCCTGCATCCACGTGCCGCCACCGCCGCCCAACCAGCTGGTGCTGGTGCGCTTTCCCAAGGGCGTGAAGCTGGATGACATCTACACCCCGCTGTGGGTGACCGGCACCCTGAAGATCGAGAAGGTCAGCAATGACCTGGCCGACGCGGCCTACGCCCTGGATGCGGCGAAGGTGCGGGTGGTGCAGGAGTCGGACCTGTAATCGGGACAGGTGATCAGTCAGGAATTTGCGGCCAGGAGGGCTGTTGTGGCGAGGGAGCTTGCTCCCGCTCGGGCGCGTAGCGGCCGCAAGACCTGAATCCGCGATCTGCCTGGCAGGCTGCGGACTCAGGCCTTGGGAAGGCTGCGCCTTCCAGCGGGAGCAAGCTCCCTCGCCACATCCGGCTTAAACACAGGGCCCATCGCCGCAAGCGCGGGTCAGAGCGGGGCGGCGCTGATGCTCACGCTCAGGGTGTGGCGGGCGCCGGGGGCCAGGGTGACGATGTCGTCCATCACGTTGGCGGTTTCGATGCACAGCATGCGCTGCCAGCCGTCGTCGGCCATGTCGCCAAATTGCGCGGCGCGGTCGATCCAGGGGTTCCAGATCACCGCAGTGCGCGAGCCTGCGCTGTTCAGGCGAATCCGCCGCTGCCACTCGGGGTCGACGATCTCCAGCAGCGCCGGCACGTTCAGGTAGATGCGATCAGTCTCGCCGCTAAAGTGCAGGGCGCCGCTTTGGACCTTGGTTTTCCAGTCTTCCAGGGTCTCGATGTAGTTCAGCCCATCCACGCCCTCCACCTGCACCTTGCGTACATCGCTGACCGCGAAGTAGCTGTGCAGCGCTTGGCTGATGCTCACGCTTTCAGTACCCAGGTTGTGGCTGCTGAGGCTGATGTGCAGTTGCTGGTCGAGGCGGATGCTCAGGCGCGGTTCCACTGTATGGGGCCAGCCGGGAAAACCGTCAGCGGGGCAGGGCAGGCGCAGCTCCACCAGCAGGCTGTCGCCGTCGCTTTCGATGCCCAGCAGTTCCCAGTCGGTGGCGCGTACCAGGCCGTGGGCCGGCGCCGGTTCAGCACTTTGGCGCATGGCCTGCACGCTTTGCGGGTTGCGCGCCAGGTTGCCGAACCAGGGCCAGCACACCGGCACTCCGGCGCGGATGCTCTTGCCGCTTTTGAACACAGCCTCGTCGTTGAGCCAGATCAGCGGCGGTTGCCCGGCCACTTGATAACTGAGGATGTGCGCGCCTTGCTGGGCCAGCAGCAGTTCGGCGTCACCGTGGCGGATGCGCCAGCAGTTCAGTTCATCCAGTTTGACCGTTTCGACCTGGGGCGTAGGCATGCTGCTGTTCTCGTTCGCAAGGTTTGGGCGGTCATGGCGCGCATGACCGCCTCCAGGTTTAACGTGCGCGGGGCGGGACCGAGCGGGTGCGGCCGCTGCCGTCGATGGCGACGAACACGAACACCGCCTCGGTGACCTTGCGCCATTCGCTGGACAGCGGGTCGTCGCTCCACACTTCGACCATCATCTGGATCGAGCTGCGGCCGATTTCCAGGGTCTGGGTATAGAAGGACAGCTGCGCGCCCACTGCTACCGGCACCAGGAACGCCATGCGATCGATGGCCACCGTGGCCACCCGGCCACCGGCGACGCGGCTGGCCATGGCGGTGCCCGCCAGGTCCATCTGCGCCACCAGCCAGCCGCCGAAAATATCGCCAAAACCGTTGGTTTCACGGGGCAAGGCGGTGATTTGCAGGGCCAGGTCGCCTTGCGGGATTGGATCTTCTTGTTCGAGCTCTATCATGCCGAGGGGCCTCTGACCCGTGACGCTTCTTAGGTACTTCAGGTGAATAGCCGTCTTCAGGAAAAACGATTCAGCCCGAACACACTGCGTTCGTCACGTTCTTTCTAAGGCGTGCTAAAGGGAAACTCTGCGAAATCGACTGGCACTGTCCAGGGACTGGGGCGCGCAGCAGCGTTTTCGCACAGCAACCCTTGCCAGGAGCGGCTTTGCGCTCCGAGGTTTGCGAGTATATCGGTCGATAGACTCCGCGACGACCCACTCGGTTCGCAAATTTGTGAGTCATTTGTGCGCTGCTGTGTACGCATTCGAACAATTTGCTATCGTGCCGAACCTGCCAGGCCCCAACCAGCGCTGTTGCGGCTTCCAGAACCGACTAATAAGAGAAGCCCTTGCCATGACCACTGTGCCTGCGAGCGCCGCGCAATCTGCGCAACCCGCCCGTCCGCTGACCCGTAGTGACTACAAGACCTTGTCCCTGTCCGCCCTGGGCGGGGCGCTGGAGTTCTACGACTTCATCATCTTCGTGTTCTTCGCCACCGTGGTCGGCAAGCTGTTCTTCCCGGCGGACATGCCCGAGTGGCTGCGCCTGATGCAGACCTTCGGCATCTTCGCCGCCGGTTACCTGGCCCGCCCCCTGGGCGGGATCGTCATGGCCCACTTCGGCGACCTGCTGGGGCGCAAGAAGATGTTCACCCTGAGCATCTTCATGATGGCGGTGCCGACCCTGATCATGGGCCTCTTGCCGACCTACGCGCAGATCGGCCTGTGGGCGCCGATCCTGCTGTTGCTGATGCGGGTGATCCAGGGCGCGGCCATCGGCGGTGAAGTGCCCGGCGCCTGGGTCTTCGTTTCCGAGCACGTGCCGCAGCGGCATATCGGCTATGCCTGCGGCACCCTGACCTCGGGCCTGACCGCCGGGATTCTCCTGGGCTCGCTGGTGGCCACCGCCATCAACAGCATCTATACCCCGGTGGAAGTGGCCGACTACGCCTGGCGGATCCCGTTCCTGCTGGGTGGGGTGTTCGGTCTGTTCTCGGTGTACCTGCGCCGCCTGCTGCACGAAACCCCGGTGTTCGCCGAACTGCAGCAGCGCAAGGCCCTGGCCGAAGAGCTGCCGCTGCGCGCGGTGCTGCGCGATCATCGCGGCGCCATCGTGATTTCCATGCTGCTGACCTGGCTGCTGTCCGCCGGGATCATCGTGGTGATCCTGATGACCCCGACCGTGCTGCAGACGGTCTATAAATTCCCGGCCATCACCGCCCTGGAAGCCAACAGCGTGGCGATTGTGTTCCTCAGCCTGGGCTGCGTGATCTCCGGGGTTCTGGCGGATCGTTTCGGCGCCGGCAAGGTGTTCGTGTTCGGCAGCGCCTTGCTGCTGGCCACCTCCTGGACCTTCTATCACGGCCTGCTGGACAACCCGCAGTGGCTGTTCCCGATGTATGCCCTGACTGGCCTGTTTGTCGGCACCATCGGCGCGGTGCCCTACGTGATGGTCAAGGCGTTCCCGGCGGTGGTGCGCTTCAGTGGCCTGTCGTTTTCCTACAACCTGGCCTACGCGATCTTCGGTGGCCTGACGCCGATGGTGGTGACCTGGCTGCTCAAGGAAAGCCCGATGGGCCCGGCCTACTATGTGGCAATCATTTGCGGCATCGGCCTGCTGGTGGGGCTGTACCTGTGGGTCAAGGGCCGCTGAGCCTAGCCATCTTCTAGCCGCTGCCGCAGGCGGCGACAGGGCGCAGGCCCTGCTGTGCGCCGAAGTGCGTCGCGACCCTGCGGGTCGATCGCAGCCTGCGGCAGCGGCTACAGAGGTTTTAGCGCCCTATAAAGAAAGGCCCGCTTGCGTTCAGGAGTGCTGGCCTTTCATCTAATTGTCATATTCCGGACATAGAGTGTTCACACGGCCTACAGATACTTGGCCCCGACTTAACACACCCTATCTGCTAGGAGTAAGGCATGAAACTGAAGCGTTTGATGGCGGCAATGACCTTTGTCGCCGCTGGCGTTGCGACTGCCCACGCGGTTGCCGCTGTTGACCCTGCTATCCCGAGCTACACCAAGACCACTGGTGTGTCGGGCAACCTGTCCAGCGTCGGTTCCGATACCTTGGCGAACCTGATGACCCTGTGGGCCGAGAACTACAAAAAAGAATACCCGAACGTCAACATTCAGATTCAGGCCGCCGGCTCCGCCACCGCGCCACCCGCGCTGACCGAAGGCACCTCCAACCTGGGCCCGATGAGCCGCAAGATGAAGGACACCGAATTGGCGGCCTTCGAGCAGAAGTACGGCTACAAGCCAACCGCTATCCCGGTGGCCGTGGACGCCCTGGCGGTGTTCGTGCACAAGGACAACCCGATCCAGCACCTGACCATGGAACAGGTCGATGCGATCTTCTCCTCGACTCGTCTGTGTGGCGCTAAAGAAGAAGTGAAGACCTGGGGCGACCTGGGCGTGAAGGGCGACCTGGCCAACAAGCCGGTTCAGCTGTTCGGCCGCAACTCGGTATCCGGCACCTACGGCTACTTCAAGGAAGAAGCCCTGTGCAAAGGCGACTACAAGCCTAACGTCAACGAACAACCTGGTTCGGCGTCGGTGGTGCAGTCCATCAGCTCCTCGCTGAACGGCATCGGCTACTCGGGCATCGGCTACAAGACCGCCAGCGTGAAGACCGTGGCCCTGGCCAAGAAAGGCAGCAGCGACTTCATCGAAGACACCGAAGAAAACGCCCTGAACGGCAAGTACCCGCTGTCGCGCTTCCTCTACGTTTACGTCAACAAGGCCCCGAACAAGCCTCTGGCCCCGCTGGAAGCCGAGTTCGTGAAACTGGTCCTGTCCAAGCAGGGTCAGGAAGTAGTGGTCAAAGACGGCTACATCCCACTGCCAGCCAAGGTAGCCGCCAAGGCCCTGGCTGACCTGGGCCTGAAAGAAGGCGCATAAGTCGCCGCCGAAGGTCCGGGCTCCCCGGACCTTCTCGTTTTCGTAGGAGTTGGCCGGGCGGCGAAAGCGCCCGAAAGGGCGACCCAGGCTCAAGGCCGGTGCGCCGGCCAGCCGGCTCCTGCAACCTCATTTTTCTGTCCGCTGCCAGCCCTGCTATGCGGCGGATTTGCTGCGTCACTGCATTGTCATCTTTCTGTCATACAGGATCGCTAGGGTGTGCGCATGAATGATCTGGCCAACTCCACCATGACTACGACTTCTCCCCCCAAGCGCATTGACTTCAATACGCCTGAGCTGCAACGCAAGCGCCGCATCCGCGCGCTCAAAGACCGTCTGACCCGCTGGTACGTCCTTGTTGGCGGCCTGGCCGTGTTGGGCGCGATCACCCTGATCTTCTTCTTCCTCGCCTACGTCGTTGCGCCGCTGTTCCAGGGCGCCGAGCTGACCGCCAAGGACCCGCTGACGCCCGCCTGGATGCAGGACGCCGGCAAGCCGCTGATGTTCTCCCTGGAAGAGCAGAATCAGGTGGCCATGCGCGTCTCCGACAAGGGCCAGGCGCTGTTCTTCGACATCGACAGTGGCGCGGAGCTGCGCAAGGTCGACCTGCCGATCCCCGCTGGCGCCAGCGTCACCTCCATTGGCAAGGACCAGCCCGGCAACCCGCTGGTGGTGGTCGGTCTGTCCAACGGCCAGGCCCTGGTGTTCCGTCACACCTACAAGGTCAGCTACCCGGACGGCAAGAAGACCATCTCGCCGGCCATCGAGTACCCCTACGGCGACACCCCGATCACCCTCAACGAGCAGGGTGGCGCGCTGGAGCACGTCAACCTCAACGCCACCGATTCGTCGCTGATCGTCGCCGGTTCCACCGGTGCTCAGTTGCATGTACTGAAGCTGACCCGCGAAGAGAACATGATGACCGGCGAGGTCACCAGCGAGCAGAACCGCATCGAGCTGCCGCAGATGACCGAGGCGGTCAAGGCCATGTACATCGATCCGCGCCAGCAATGGCTGTATGTGATCAATGGCCGGGCCCAGGCCGACGTCTTCAGCCTGCGCGACAAGAGCCTCAACGGTCGCTACAAACTGCTGGAAGACGCCAGCGCTGAAGTCACCGCCAGCACCCAGCTGGTGGGCGGCATCTCGCTGATTATCGGTACTTCCAAGGGTGGCCTGGCCCAATGGTTCATGGCCCGCGACCCGGACGGCGAGCTGCGCCTGAAGCAGATCCGCACCTTCCAGATGGGCACCGCGCCGATCGTGGAAATCACCGCCGAAGAGCGCCGCAAGGGCTTCGTCGCCCTGGACGCCGCCGGCAAGCTCGGGGTGTTCCACAGCACCGCCCATCGCACCCTGCTGGTGGACCAGGTGGTGGACGGCCAGGGCCTGTTCGGCCTGTCGCCACGGGCCAACCGGGTGATCGTCGAGGCCGGCGGCAAGCTGCAACCGCTGCTGCTCGACAACCCGCACCCGGAAGTGTCCTGGAGCGCGCTGTGGAGCAAGGTCTGGTACGAGAACTACGACGAGCCTAAGTACGTCTGGCAATCCACCGCGGCCAACACCGATTTCGAACCCAAGCTGAGCCTCTCGCCGCTGACTTTCGGCACCCTGAAGGCGGCGTTCTACGCCATGCTGCTGGCGGCGCCATTGGCGGTGGCCGCGGCGATCTACACCGCCTACTTCATGGCCCCGGGCATGCGCCGCAAGGTCAAGCCGGTGATCGAGCTGATGGAAGCGATGCCGACGGTGATCCTCGGCTTCTTCGCCGGCCTGTTCCTCGCGCCTTATGTCGAGGGCCACTTGCCGGGCATCTTCAGCCTGCTGCTCCTGCTGCCGATCGGCATCCTGGTGGCCGGTTTCGCCTGGAGCCGACTGCCGGAGTCGCTGCGCCTGAAAGTGCCGGACGGCTGGGAAAGCGCGATCCTGATCCCGGTGATCATCTTCGTCGGCTTCCTCTCGCTGTACATGAGCCCGTTCATGGAGAACTGGTTCTTCGGCGGCGACATGCGCATGTGGATCTCCCATGACTTAGGGATCACCTACGACCAGCGCAACGCCCTGGTGGTCGGCCTGGCCATGGGTTTTGCGGTGATCCCGAACATCTACTCCATCGCCGAAGACGCCGTGTTCAGCGTGCCGCGCGGCCTGACCCTGGGCTCCCTGGCCCTGGGCGCCACGCCGTGGCAGACCATGACGCGGGTGGTGATCCTCACCGCCAGCCCGGGCATCTTCTCGGCACTGATGATCGGCATGGGCCGCGCCGTGGGCGAAACCATGATCGTGCTGATGGCCACCGGCAACACCCCGGTCATGGAAATGAACCTGTTCGAAGGCCTGCGCACCCTGGCCGCCAACGTCGCGGTGGAAATGCCCGAATCGGAAGTCGGCGGCAGCCACTACCGCGTGCTGTTCCTCTCGGCGCTGGTGCTGCTGCTGTTCACCTTCGTCATGAACACCCTCGCCGAGCTGATCCGTCAGCGTCTGCGCAAGAAATACTCGTCGCTTTAAGAAAGGTAGAAGTCTGTGAAACAGAACTCCCTAAAAGACTGGTTCAAGAGCGGCGCCCCGGGCGTCTGGATCAGCGGTGGCGCGGTGTCCATCGCGGTCATCATGACCATCGGTTTGCTGGCGGTGATCGCCGTGCGCGGCCTCGGCCACTTCTGGCCGGCCGACCTGGTGCACGCCAGCTATGACGTACCGGGCCAGGCCAACCACCTGGTCATCGGTGAAGTGGTGCAGAAGGAAGAAGTGCCCCGGGCGCGCCTGAAGAGTGCCGGCCTGCCGGTGCCCGACCAGGGCCCGGAGTTCATGACCCGCGAACTGATCAAGGTCGGCAACCGTGACCTGAACGGCAACGACTTCACCTGGATCGTCGGCGAGTGGCTGACCAACCAGAGCTACCCCAAGGAGCTGATGGCCATCGAGCGCCGTGAGTGGGGCAACTTCTACGGCTACCTGGTCAACGTCAAGGAAAGCGGCAAGGTGATCGCCGAAGGCGAAGCCGCCTGGCCCGAGCTGCAAGCACGGATCAACCGCGTGAACCAGCTGGCGGCCCAGCTCAAGACCCTGGAAAAATCCGACATCGGCGCGATCAACGCCGGTCTGGAACGCATCCGCCTGCACGGTCGCAAGCTGGAACTGGACGGCAAGATGAACCCCGCCGCCCAGGCCGACATGGACGCCGAGCGCGCCGAGCTCAATGCCCGTTACCAGGAGATCGAGGCACGCCTGAGCGACCTGCACGCCCAGTTCAACCGCGACAGCCTGACCGCTCGCGATGCCAACGGTAAGGAAATCGAGATCGGCCTGGGCAAGGTGGTGCACGCCTACCAGCCGAACGCCATGGGCACGTTCACCAAGATCGGCTTCTACTTCAGCAAGGTCTGGGAATTCCTCAGCGACGACCCCCGTGAAGCCAACACTGAAGGCGGGATCTTCCCGGCGATTTTCGGCACCGTGATGATGACCCTGATCATGGCCATGATCGTCACCCCGTTCGGCGTGCTGGCGGCGGTCTACCTGCGCGAATACGCCAAGCAGAACGCCCTGACCCGGGTGATCCGCATTGCGGTGAACAACCTGGCGGGGGTTCCGGCCATCGTCTACGGGGTGTTCGGCCTGGGCTTCTTCGTCTACGTGCTGGGCGGTTCCGTGGACCGATTGTTCTTCCCCGAAGCCCTGCCGGCGCCGACCTTCGGCACCCCGGGCCTGCTCTGGGCCTCGCTGACCCTGGCGCTGCTGGCGGTGCCGGTGGTGATCGTGGCCACCGAGGAAGGCCTGGCGCGGATTCCCCGCACCGTGCGTGAAGGCTCCCTGGCCCTGGGCGCGACCAAGGCCGAGACGCTGTGGAAGATCGTCCTGCCGATGGCCAGCCCGGCGATGATGACCGGGATGATCCTCGCGGTGGCCCGCGCCGCCGGTGAAGTGGCGCCGCTGATGCTGGTGGGCGTGGTGAAACTGGCACCGTCGCTGCCGCTGGACGGCAACTACCCGTACCTGCACCTGGACCAGAAGATCATGCACCTGGGCTTCCATATCTACGACGTCGGCTTCCAGAGCCCCAACGTCGAGGCCGCGCGGCCGCTGGTGTACGCCACCGCGCTGTTGCTGGTGCTGGTGATCGCCACCCTGAACCTGTCGGCGGTGTGGATCCGTAACCACCTGCGCGAGAAGTACAAGGCGCTGGACAGCTAAGAAGAACAGTGGCAAGCGGCAAGCCTCTAGCGGCAAGCCGCTTGCGTGTAACTTGAAGCTCGTAGCCTGCAACTTGCGGCTACGAGCGTAGCGAGCCCAAAGCGGCAAGCCGCGATCAGCAGCTTGCGCACAACTTGAAGCTTGTAGCTTGCAACTTGCAGCTACGAACGGAGTGAGCCCATGCAACACGAAACTCATACCCATGGCATCAACATGTCCGCCCTGGGCCGCGACAAGCAGAGCCTGAGCCTGGAACAGGAAACCGTGGCCATCGAAGTGCCCGGCCTGAGCCTGTTCTACGGCGAGAAACAAGCGCTGTTCGACGTCAGCATGAACATCCCCAAGCAGCGCGTGACCGCCTTTATCGGCCCGTCCGGTTGCGGCAAGTCGACCCTGCTGCGCACCTTCAACCGCATGAACGATCTGGTAGACGGCTGCCGCGTAGAGGGTGCGATCAACCTCTACGGCAACAACATCTACCGCAAGGGCGAAGACGTGGCCGAGCTGCGTCGTCGGGTTGGGATGGTGTTCCAGAAGCCCAACCCGTTCCCCAAGACCATCTACGAAAACGTGGTCTACGGTCTGCGTATCCAGGGCATCAACAAGAAGCGCGTGCTCGACGAAGCCGTGGAGTGGGCGCTCAAGGGCGCGGCGCTGTGGGATGAGGTCAAGGACCGCCTGCACGACTCGGCCCTGGGCCTGTCCGGCGGTCAGCAGCAGCGTCTGGTGATTGCCCGGACCATCGCCGTGGAACCGGAAGTGCTGCTGCTGGACGAACCCTGCTCGGCCCTGGACCCGATCTCGACCCTGAAAGTCGAAGAGCTGATCTACGAGCTGAAATCCAAGTTCACCATCGTCATCGTGACCCACAACATGCAGCAGGCGGCGCGGGTGTCCGACTACACCGCGTTCATGTACATGGGCAAGCTGGTGGAGTTCGGCGATACCGATACCCTGTTCACCAACCCGGCGAAGAAGCAGACCGAAGACTACATCACCGGGCGTTACGGCTAGAAAGCAGCTGCAAGCCGCAGGCTTCAAGCGGCAAGACAGCGGCGGTATCCGGATCAATATTTAACTGCTTGAAGCTTGCGGCTTGAAGCTTGCAACTTTCGCGGAGCGAACACGATGATTTCGAAGGAAGGCCTTACTCACCATATCTCCCAGCAGTTCAATGCCGAGCTGGAAGAGGTGCGCAGCCACCTGCTGGCCATGGGCGGGCTGGTGGAGAAACAAGTCAACGACGCGGTCACCGCGCTGATCGAAGCCGACTCCGGGTTGGCCCAGCAGGTGCGCGAGATCGACGATCAGATCAACCAGATGGAACGCAATATCGACGAGGAATGCCTGCGCATTCTCGCCCGTCGCCAGCCGGCGGCTTCCGACTTGCGGTTGATCATCAGCATTTCCAAGTCGGTGATCGACCTGGAGCGCATCGGCGACGAAGCCACCAAGATCGCCCGTCGGGCCATCCAGCTCTGCGAAGAGGGCGAGGCCCCGCGCGGCTACGTGGAAGTGCGGCACATCGGCGACCAGGTGCGCAACATGGTGCGCGACGCCCTCGATGCGTTTGCCCGCTTCGATGCCGACCTGGCACTTTCCGTGGCCCAGTACGACAAGATCATCGATCGCGAATACAAGACCGCGCTGCGCGAGCTGGCCACCTACATGATGGAAGACCCGCGCTCTATCTCGCGGGTTCTGAGCATTATCTGGGTGCTGCGCTCGCTGGAGCGGATCGGCGATCACGCGCGCAACATTTCCGAGCTGGTGATTTACCTGGTGCGCGGCACCGATGTGCGCCATCTGGGACTCAAGCGCATGAAGGAAGAAGTTGAAGGCACAAGTGGCGAATCCGCTAATGTTCCGGATCAAGCTGACGATAAGTAAGAGTGCCCTAGAAGAGCGCCCGGCCCTTTGGCCGGGCGTTTTTGTTTGGGCGCCTCAAAATTGAAAAGCAGCACCCGCGAACGAAAAGTCCCGGCGTGACTGAAGAGTTTTGGCAAAGTGCCATCAGCCAGCGTTATGCTTGCCGGGATTTTTAAAGGGGTGGTCGATGAGTAAGGTAAGTGTGTTGGTGGTGGATGACGCTTCGTTCATTCGTGACCTGGTGAAGAAGTGCCTGCGCAACTACTTCCCTGGCATCAAGATCGAAGACGCGATCAACGGCAAGAAGGCCCAGGCGATGCTCGCTCGCGAAGCCTTCGACCTGGTCCTGTGCGACTGGGAGATGCCGGAAATGTCCGGCCTTGAGCTGCTGACCTGGTGCCGTGAGCAAGAGTCCATGAAGTCCATGCCGTTCGTCATGGTCACCAGCCGGGGCGACAAGGAAAACGTGGTGCAGGCGATCCAGGCCGGGGTGTCCGGCTATGTGAGCAAGCCCTTCACCAACGAACAGCTGCTGACCAAGGTCAAGCAGGCGCTGAACAAGGTCGGCAAGCTCGACACCTTGATGAACAGCGCGCCGACCAAGATGAACTCGGCCTTCGGCAACGACTCCCTGAGCGCCCTGACCGGCGGCAAGCCGGCGACGGTGGGGGCGGCTTCCGCTCCGGTCAATCCGTTCGCCAAACCAGCGGCGGCTCCAGCGCCTGCTGCTGGCGCGGCGGCTCCGGCTCGTGGCCTGCTCAACAGCCCTCCGGTCAAGGCCCCGACGCCCGCGGCAGCGGCCAGTGGCGGTCGTGGCCAGGGTCAACTGCGGTTGTCCAGCGGCAACCAGCCGTGCGTGATCAAGGCCTTGAGCATCAAGGAAGCGTTGTTGGTGGTGAAGCGCACCGACAGCCTGCCGCAGGTGCTGGAAAGCGCGGTGCTGGACCTGGAGCAGGGCGACAACGCCGAAGTGGCGCGGCTCAATGGCTACCTGCATGCGGTGGTGGCGTTGGAGCCCAAGCCGGACAGCGAGTGGCTGCAGCTGACCTTCCGTTTCGTCGACCAGGACGCACAAAAGCTCGACTACATCTCGCGCCTGATCGCCCGCGGCACCGCGCAGAAGCATTTCGTTCCCGGCGCCTGATCTCCCCAATCCGCTTTATAAGAGCTGGCTTGCTGTAGGAGCTGGCTTGCCAGCGAAAGCGCCCACAAGAGCAACACAAGGCTTGCGGGCCTCTTCGCCGGCAAGCCGGCTCCTCCGAGGATCGAGTCTGCGGAAACCTGCGGAAAACACTTTTCCCGTTGCGGATTTTTGCCTTGCGCTGAGGCAGCCTGCCGCGCCATCCCGCTATCGAGCGAACCACTCGCAACCTAGGCCGTAACCCTCAAGCCACAAGGCCCTCGCCGTACCCCTCGGTACTTTCTGCCGTACGTCCGATTGATCTTTTTGTTCTTGATTTATATCTGTTTGGATATAGATTGCACAGAGCGCTCCGTGTCTTTCAGCGCTTGCGGCCATGCCTTGAAACAACCCGGCGCGGCCGGTCCTGGCCATGTTGATTAGCCTTGTCCCTGGTCATTAACAGGAGAGGTTCGATGCCCAGGCACAAGGATGTGGTGTTTGTCGGGAGCGCGCTGCGGGATCTCAGGGCGTTCCCTGAAGATGCCCGGCGGGCCGCCGGTTTCCAGCTGGATCTGCTGCAGCAGGGTGAACAGCCCTACGATTGCAGGTCGGTGAAAACCATTGGCCCGGGCGTTTTCGAGATCAGGATCCATGAGGATTCAGGGGCGTTTCGGGTGTTCTATGTGGTCAGGCGGCCCGCAGCCATTTATGTGCTGCACGCGGTGCGCAAGACCACCCGCAAGACCGAAGCGCGGGATATCGAACTGGCTCGCGCCAGATATCAGGAAGCAGGTTCACGCCATGACTGATTCACCGGTTACTCAGCGGTTCACCAGTGTCTGGGATGCCCTTGAGGCCACTCCCCAGGAAGCCGCCAACATGCGCCTGCGGGCCAAGCTGATGCTCGAACTGGGCAAGACCGTGCAAGCCTGGGGCCTCTCGCAGAAGGAGGCGGCCAAGCGTCTCAATATCACCCAGCCACGGCTCAACGACGTGCTCAGCGGCAAGATCAACAAGTTCTCCCTCGATGCCCTGGTCAACCTCTCGGAGGCGGCCCATCTGGGGGTGGATCTGCGCTTCGATGGGCCAGGCCTGGAACCCCTGGTGCCGGCCTGATTCACACAAGCTGCATATCCGGCTGTTAGCGTGCCTGCATCACCTGCCAAGAAGCTGCCCAATGTTTGTGCGCCTGCTGCTGTTGTGCGGACTGTCCCTGCTGGCCACGTCGCTGGCGGCGATGACCGTCTACAAATCCGTCGACGCCGATGGCGTGGTGTCCTACAGCGACCGGCCTTCGCCGGGAGCCCAGGCGTTCGTGTTTCACGACCGTATGGAAGAGCACCTGGAGCGTCAGGTGCGCCTGGATATCCACAAGCAAAAGGGCGTGGATGCGCTGTATGTACGCAATGACCTGTATGCGCCGGTGGAGATCGAGCTGGGCTTTGCCGCCCTGCGCAACGTCAAGGGTGCACCCGGGCGTCCCATCCGTCAGGTGCTGCCGGCCCGCAGCAGGCAGCGTCTGGCGCTGCTCACGGCGATTAACGCCGATCAGCCCCTGAGTTATGTGCCCCGGTTCCGTTACTCCCTGGGCGACCCGGCAGAGGCCACCCAGGCCTACCGCTACCCGTTGCCCTGGCGTGGCGGGCCGTTTCGCCTGACCCAGGGGGCCAATGGCCAATACAGCCATTTCGGGCCCAGGAGCCGCTACGCGATGGACATCGCCATGCCGGTGGGTACACCGATCATTGCCGCCCGTGGCGGGGTGGTGGTCAAGACCGAGAATGCCCAGAACGGGCGGGGCGACAACCCGGCGGGCAACTTCGTCCGGGTGCTGCACGACGACGGCACCATGGGCGTGTACCTGCACCTCAAGCAAGGTTCGGTCAGCGTGCGGGAAGGGCAGCGGGTGGCGGTGGGCAGCCCGCTGGGGTTGTCGGGCAACACCGGCAACAGCAGCGGGCCGCACCTGCATTTCGTGGTGCAGCGCAATACCGGGCTGGGGCTGGTGTCGATTCCCTATCAGTTCAACCAGCCGCTGGGGGATCTGCCGAATTTTGCCCTGGGCAAAAAATGATCTTTGCCTGCAGGGGCCGGCTTGCCGGCGAACGGCCCGTCAATCCAGCATCAGCACCTTGGCCAGGATGATCTTCGGTCCTTTCATCTTCTTGATGATGATGCGCAGGCCTTCGACTTCCAGCACTTCTTCCTCTTCCGGCACCCGTTTCAGGGTTTCGTAGACCAGGCCGGCGAGGGTTTCGGCTTCGATATGGTCCAGGTCGATGCCCAGCAGGCGCTCGACCTTGAACAGCGGCGTGTCACCGCGCACCAGCAGCTTGCCCGGCTGGTAGGCGAGGATGCCGCGCTCGGTCTTGCGGTGTTCGTCCTGGATGTCGCCCACCAGCACTTCCAGCACGTCTTCCATGGTCAGGTAGCCAATGACCTTGCCGTCGGCTTCCTCCACCAGGGCGAAGTGCGAGCCGCCCTTGCGGAACTGTTCCAGCAGCTGCGACAGCGGCATGTGCCGCGACACGCGCTCCAGCGGGCGGGTCAGCTCGGCCAGGTTGAACGACTCGGGAATGTGGTCCAGGGCCGCCAGTTCCAGCAGCAGATCCTTGATGTGCAGCAGGCCGACGAACTCGTTGCGCTCGCTGTCGTAGACCGGGTAGCGGCTGAACTTGTGACGACGGAACAGGGCGAGGATTTCCTTGAGCGGCGCGTTGAACTCGACGCTGATCAGGTCTTCCCGGGAGTTGGCCCAGTCCACCACTTCCAGTTCGCCCATTTCCACCGCCGAGGCCAGTACGCGCATGCCCTGGTCGCTGGGGTCCTGGCCGCGGCTGGAGTGCAGGATCAGCTTGAGCTCTTCACGGCTGTAGTGGTGCTCGTGGTGCGGGCCGGGCTCGCCCTGGCCGGCGATGCGCAGGATGGTGTTGGCGCTGGCGTTGAGCAGGTAGATGGCCGGGTACATCAGCCAGTAGAACAGGTACAGCGGCACCGCGGTCCACAGCGACAGCAGCTCCGGCTTGCGGATCGCCCAGGATTTGGGCGCCAGCTCGCCGACCACGATGTGCAGGTAGGAAATGATGAAGAACGCGGTGAAGAACGACACGCCGCGGATCACTTCCGGGGAGTTCACGCCCACCGCGCCCAGCAGCGGCTCCAGCAGGTGGGCGAACGCCGGCTCACCGACCCAGCCCAGGCCCAGGGAGGCCAGGGTGATGCCCAGCTGGCAGGCCGAGAGGTAGGCATCGAGCTGGCTGTGCACGGTACGCAGGATCTGTCCGCGCCAGCCGTTCTTGTGGGCGATGGCTTCGACCCGGGTCGAGCGCAGCTTGACCATGGCGAACTCCGCCGCAACGAAAAAACCGTTGAGCAGGACCAGGATCAGAGCAAAAAGAATCATGCCGAAGTCGGCGAACAGAGACGCGAGGGTAAAACCAGGGGAAGGGTCCATGATGGAGTTTTGCGGGTTCCGTGTATTCGAAAAAGAAGGAAAGGCGGTGCCTGAAAGGCAGGCACAAGCTACGCAATGTAGCGGCTGACAGGGCGATTGCCTAGGGGCACGCCACGGTCAGCGCTGTTCGGTCAGGCCGGCGGCGGTGGTTTTTTTCATCTGGGCCGGGGCGAAATGGCAGGTAAAGGTGCTGCCGTGGCCCAGCACGCTGCTGATTTCCAGGCGCGCGCGGTGGCGCAGCAGCACGTGCTTGACGATGGCCAGGCCCAGGCCGGTGCCGCCGGTGTTGGAGTTGCGGCTTGAATCCACCCGGTAGAAACGCTCGGTGAGGCGCGGCAGGTGCTTGTTGTCGATGCCGATCCCCGAATCCTGCACGCTCAGGTGCGCGCCCTGGTCGTCGCCCCACCAGCGGATGCGGATGTTGCCTTCGGCCGGGGTGTATTTCACCGCGTTGAACACCAGGTTGGAGAAGGCGCTGCGCAGTTCCGCCTCGCTGCCCTTGAGTTGCACCGAGGCGTCGGCTTCCAGGGTGATGCGCTGGTTGCGCTCCCCGGACAGCGCCTGGGCGTCGCTCTTGATCGATTGCAGCAGCACGTCGATGGGCACCGGCTGGTTGTCCGACGGGTAGTCGGTGGCCTCCAGCTTGGCCAGCAACAGCAGGTCGTTGAGCAGGGTCTGCATGCGCCCGCCTTGCTGCTGCATCTGCTGCAGCGCGCGGTTCCAGCGCGGGTTCACTTCCTCGACGTTGTCCAGCAGGGTTTCCAGGTAGCCGCAGATCACCGTCAGCGGCGTGCGCAGCTCGTGGGACACGTTGGCGATGAAGTCCTTGCGCATCTGTTCCAGCTGGTGGATGCGGGTCACGTCGCGCACCAGCATCAGGTGCTCGTTATTGCCGTAGCGGGTGATGTACAGCTGGATGCGCACCCGGTCGTTGGCCGGGGAAGGGATCTCCAGTGGCTCGGCGTAGTTGTCCTGCTCGAAGTACTCCTTGAAGCGCGGATGACGCACCAGGTTGGTCACCGGCTGGCCGCTGTCCTGGGGTGTCTTGAGCCCCAGCAGGGTTTCGGCGGCGCGGTTCCACCATTCCAGGTTGCCGTCGCTGTCGAGCATGATCACCGCGTCTTTCAGCGCCGCGGTGGACTCCTGGACCCGGTCGATCACCGCTTGCAGGCGCCCGCGTACCCGCTGATCGCGGCGTTGCAGGTGATAGATGCTGTCGAACACTTCGCCCCACAGGCCATAGCCATCGGGCGGCGCTTCATCGGGTTGATGCAGGCGCAGCCATTCATGCAGGCGCAGCAGCTGCTTGAGGGTCCAGGCCAGGTAGAGGCCCAGGCCGGCGGCCAGGCTCCAGCCGTAGTAGCCGCTGATCAGGCCCACCAGCAAACAGCCGGTGATCAACAGCAACAAGTGGCGAATCAGGGTGCCATGCCAGTTTTGATTCACTTTGGGGAGCAGCTCCATGCTGTAAGCCGCAAGCTGCAAGTTCAGAGGCCGTCGGTGATCAACGTGCCGCTTGTGGCTTGGAGCTTGCCGCTGTGGTTAGGCCTTGGTGGAAAAACGATAGCCGGTGCCGCGCACGGTTTGTACCAGATTCTCGTAGGCGTCACCCAGGGCTTTGCGCAGCCGGCGGATGTGCACGTCCACGGTGCGTTCTTCGACATACACGTTGCCGCCCCAGACCTGATCCAGCAGCTGGCCGCGGGTGTAGGCGCGCTCCTGGTGGGTCATGAAGAACTGCAGCAGGCGGTATTCGGTGGGGCCCATTTCCGCCGGCTTGCCGTCGATGGTCACCCGGTGGCTGATGGGGTCCAGCAGCAGGCCGCCGACTTCGATCGGCGCCTCGCCATCGGTGGGGCCGGCGCGGCGCAGCACGGCCTTGAGGCGGGCCACCAGCTCGCGAGGGGAAAACGGCTTGGTGATGTAGTCGTCGGCGCCGACTTCCAGGCCCTGGATCTTGTTGTCCTCTTCGCCCTTGGCGGTGAGCATGATGATCGGGATGTCCCCGGTCAGTTCGTCGCGCTTGAGGCGCCGCGCCAGCTCGATGCCGGAGGTGCCGGGGAGCATCCAGTCCAGCAGGATCAGGTCCGGCTTGCGGTCGACGATGATGGCATGGGCTTGCTGGGAGTTCTCGGCCTCCATGCAGTCATAGCCGGCCATTTCCAACGCGACGGCGATCATTTCGCGAATCGGCGCTTCGTCGTCAACGATCAGAATGCTTCTGCCAACCATGCTGGAACCTCTTGTCATTTAACTGTCTTGCGCCGCATTAGATAACGGAATTATTGCAGTCGTGTGACAGTATTTCAGGTGGCGCAACGCACTTCAGCTTCCTCGACTAAGCTTTGAGTCCGATTCCTGACAACCACAAAAGAAGGTTTCCATGACTCTGTTCAAGCAATCGTTGAAAGTCCTGCTGGTGGGCGCGGTCCTGGCCCTGCCGACATTCGCCCTGGCCGCCGACCCGGCGATGAGCAAGGACGGCGTGCTGGTGGATCACAAGGGCATGACCCTCTACACCTTTGCCAAGGATGCCGGTGGCAAGTCCATGTGCAACGACAAATGCGCTGCCAACTGGCCGCCGCTGATGGTCGAGGGCAGTGACAAGGCCATGGGCAAGTGGACGGTGATCAAGCGCGACGATGGCAAGATGCAATGGGCCTATGACGGCAAGCCGCTGTATGGCTTCGTGATGGACAAGAAGGCCGGTGACATGACCGGCGAAGGCAAGATGGACGGCGCCTGGAAGGTCGCCAAGTCCGACTGACCCTGCCTGACAGCGGCTACACCTTGTAGCCGCTGCTGAGCCTGCGAAGCTGCGAAAAGGCCCGCAGGGCCTTGCTTGACGCTCTAGCGCAACGCGTAATCCAGCACCACGCCGATAAAGATCGCCATGCCCGCCCAGTGGTTGTGCAGGAAGGCCTTGAAGCATTTCATCCGGTCGCGATCCCGGGTGTACCAGAACTCCCAGGCAAAACATCCCGCCGCCACCGCCAGCCCCAGATGGAACCAGCCCCCCAGGTTAAAGCGTGCCCCGGCCAGCAGCAGGCAGCCCAGGGACAGGCCCTGCAGGGTGAGAATGATCACCCGGTCGGCATCGCCGAACAGGATCGCCGTGGACTTGACCCCGATCTTCAGGTCGTCGTCGCGGTCGGTCATGGCGTAGTAGGTGTCGTAGCCCACGGTCCACAGCAGGTTGGCGATGTACAGCAGCCAGGCAGTGGCCGGCAATTCGCCGTTCTGCGCGGTGAAGGTCATCAGGATGCCCCAGGAATACGCCGCGCCCAGCACCACCTGCGGGTAATAGGTGTAGCGCTTCATGAAGGGGTAGCAGGCGGCCAGGGCCAGGGCACCGAACGACAGCCAGACCGTGGTGGCGTTGGTGCACAGCACCAGCAGGAAGGCCGCGCCCATGAGGATGGCGAACAGCGCCAGGGCTTCCTTGGCGCTGACCTTGCCGGTGGCCAGGGGCCGCTGGTCGGTGCGCTTGACCTGGCCGTCGACCTTGCGGTCGGCGAAATCGTTGATGGCGCAGCCGCCGGCGCGGGTCAGCACCACGCCGAAGGTGAAGATCAGCACATGGCTCAGGGACGGCTGGCCCTCGGCGGCGATCCACAGCGCCACCAGGGTCGGCCACAGCAGCAGGTAGATGCCGATGGGCTTGTCCATGCGCGCCAGTTGCAGGAAGTCCCAGGCCCGCGGGTGCAGGCGATTGAGGGATTTGAGCAGGCTCAGGTACATCAGCAGGCCTCCGGTCGGGCGTCTATGGCGGTCCACAGGCTGGGCAGGAAGACTTCCGCCACCAGCAGGCTCAGGGGCCCGCGATCGAAGCGTGAGCGCCGGCCCCACAGGCCGCTGCTGGCAACGGCGGCGGGCAGCCAGTCTTGAGGATAACGGCAGACTTCAATCGGCTGGCGGGTGAAGGCCTGGTCGCAGAACAGCAACTCGCCCAGCGAGCGGCTGCCCAGTTCGTCGATATTCAGGCCGCCTTCGAGCAGGGCGCTGCGGGCGGCCACGCTGCGGGCGAAGACCCAGGCTTCGCCGTGGCCCCGCAGGTACACCTCGCGGACCCAGCCTTCGCTCTGTGCGGGCAGGCCCAGGGCCGCGCATTCGTCGTGGCGCAGGGTCTGCCACTCTTCCACCAGCGGCGTGACGCTGAAGCCGTTTTGCGAAAGTCGGGTCAGGCGCCGGGTCAGCGATCCTTCGTCGAACAGCCAGTTCGCAACAGGTGCGCCAGGGAACGGGGACAAACGGCTTTGCACCAGCCAGGTCGGGGCCGGAGCGGGGGGCATTGAGTGCGGCACAGTGGGTCAGTATTGGCAGCAAATGAGGCGGCGAGCTTAGCATGACGACCGGCGATTTTGATTGATCCAGGACGTCCGGCGGCACGAACCTGCTTGCATCTGCCGGTAGTGATCAGTAAAAAACCCCAGTGCCGAACGCTGATCAGCGTGGCCTTTAGAGTCGATTCATCGACCGAGCCTGAACTCCCGAGGAAATGCAGCAATGAAAAAGTGGCAATGTGTGGTCTGCGGCCTGATTTATAACGAAGCGGAAGGTTGGCCGGATGACGGCATTTTGCCGGGGACCCGTTGGGAAGATGTGCCCGAAGACTGGCTCTGCCCGGATTGCGGCGTGGGCAAGGCGGATTTCGAAATGATCGAGATCGCTTGATCGACTCTTTTTAGTCTGAACAACCCATAACAAGGATTAGGACATGAGCGCACCGGTGGTGATCGTGGGTACGGGCCTGGCGGGTTACAACCTGGCCCGGGAATTTCGCAAGCTCGACGGTGAAACGCCGTTGCTGCTGATCACCGCCGATGACGGCCGTTCCTATTCCAAGCCGATGCTTTCGACCGGCTTCGGCAAGAACAAGGATGCCGACGGCCTGAGCATGGCCGAGCCCGGCGCCATGGCCGAGCAGCTCAAGGCCGAGGTTCGCACCCACACGCGCATCAGCGGCATCGACCCGGGCCACAAACGCTTGTGGATCGGTGAAGAGGCGGTGGCCTATCGCGACCTGATCCTGGCCTGGGGCGCGGAAACCGTGCGCGTGCCGGTGCAGGGCGACGCCTCTGAGCTGATTTTCCCCATCAACGACCTGGAAGACTACGCCCGCTTTCGCGCTGCGGCGGCCGGCAAGCGCCGGGTGCTGTTGCTGGGCGCCGGACTGATCGGCTGCGAGTTCGCCAACGACCTGATCCTCGGCGGCTACGGCGTGGACCTGGTGGCGCCTTGCGAGCAGGTGATGCCGACCCTGCTGCACCCGGCCGCCGCGGCGGCGGTGCAGGCCGGGCTGGAAAGCCTGGGCGCGCGCTTCCACCTGGGCCCGGTACTCAACCGCCTGCAACGCAGCGATGACGGCCTGGAGGCCCATCTGTCCGATGGCCAGGTGATCGCCTGCGACCTGGTGGTCTCGGCCATTGGCCTGCGCCCGCGCATCGATCTGGCCGCGGCGGCCGGGCTGGTGGTCAATCGCGGCGTGGTGGTGGACCGCGAGCTGAAAACCTCCCACGCCAACATCTACGCCCTGGGCGATTGCGCCGAGGTCGATGGCCTCAACCTGCTGTACGTGATGCCGCTGATGAGCTGCGCCCGGGCCCTGGCGCAGACCCTGGCCGGCAAGCCGACGGCGGTCAGCTACGGGCCGATGCCGATCACCGTGAAGACCCCGGTCTGCCCGCTGGTGGTGTCGCCGCCGCCACGGGGCGCCGAAGGTGTCTGGAGCGTCGAAGGGCAGGGCGCCGACATCAAGGTTCTGTGCCGTGACGCCAGCGGCCGCTTGCTGGGCTACGCCCTGACCGGGGCGGCGGTGATGGAAAAACTGGCCCTGAACAAGGAACTCCCGGCCCTGCTGGCTTAAATACCGGTCGTTCTGTCGGAATAACCGGGATTTTGCCCCTACAAAGGTCGCGCCAAGACTGGCGCCACTTTCAAGCGCGTGCCATCCTCACACCCGTCTGCCGCAGCGTAGAGCCTGCGGCGCCTTGGGCGCTGTTCCCGTGAACAGCACGGACATAACAACAAAAAACCGTCAAAGAGGCTTCACACTATGCGTAAACCAGAACTCGCCGCAGCCATTGCCGAGAAAGCGGACCTGACCAAAGAGCAGGCCAATCGCGTGCTCAACGCCATCCTTGAGGAAATCACCGGGGCTCTGCACCGTAAAGACAGCGTCACCCTGGTCGGTTTTGGTACGTTCCTGCAACGCCACCGTGGCGCCCGTACCGGCAAGAACCCGCAAACCGGTGAGCCGGTAAAGATCAAGGCCAGCAACACCGTGGCATTCAAGCCGGGCAAGTCGCTGAAAGACAGCGTCAACCCATAAGCATTGCGCGGGCTCCCACAGCGGGAGCGCGCAGGGGAAAATAGGCACGCCGAGCGCATCGGGTGCCTATTTTTTTTGCCTGTCGATTGCCCGTGCATCCGCTTGCGAAGCGGCAATGGCGTGGCTAGGATGCGCGCTTGTTTGAATTGTGATCTAAGGCCAAGGATGACCCGCCCCACTGACAGATCCGTTTCATGGACAGTGTTGTTGCGCTGCCTGGGAAGCCCCGGTCCAGCGACCCTGATACTGGGCTGCCTGCTCGCCCTTGGCCTGTCATCGGCCTCTGCCGGTAACGGCTCGCAACTGGGGCAGATCGGTTATCGCGAAGCCCTCAACTGGTTCCACAGTCAGCAATACGACAGCTCCGGCGCCTGGCTGTGCGGCTATTCCCTGGCCCGCGAGGACTACAGCGTGGCGCCCAAGGCTCCGCGTCTGCTGGTGGAAGTGGACCAGCGTTTTCTCTACCTCAAGTCCGCCGGCCAACTGGTGGAACTGACCGGCGCCGCCCAGGGCCCCGAGCGCAGCGAGTACCAGAACGCCAGCGCCCACATCCGCGTCACCCTGAACATCCTCAAGCGCAACAACTTCAGCGAGTACCAGGAGTCGCACGACCGCCAGGTACTGGCGCGCATCGAGATCAACGACCAGGTCGAAACCCTCACCCTCAAGGGGCAATCATGCGGTACTTGAACTCCCTGGGCCTGAGCCTGCTGCTCGCAGGCGTCAGCCTGCCGGCCCTGGCCGATGAGGCCAACCCGGGCCAGGGCTGCTATGGCCACCTCACCGAACTGGTGCGCAGCAGCGATTTTCCCTACCGCGACTTCACCACCCCGGAGCACCTCAAGCTGTTGATCGACCGTGATGATGGTGACCAGTTGAGCCTGCAGTTGTTCTACGAAACCTCCGGCAGCGGAATCATCGGCTGGGTCCGTTACGACGTGCCGCAGCAGGCACTGTGGAATGTCAGCATCGACCCGCAAGAGCCCCAGGCGCTCAAGTTCGACCCGCGTTTTGCCCGGGCCTATGCGTCCTGCCTGGAGTCGCGCTAGGCCTCGGCCAGCCGCCACTGGCGCAGTGCAGAGTTGCCGAGTGGTTCCTTGATTGTTGCCAGTCATTGCTTGAAAATTCGCCGTCATCCGAATCACCCTTTCAGCATGGAACGCGAATCTCTTGTCCTCCTACCGCATTCAAGAAGCCGATCTCGATATTCCTGACGCCTGGCAGGACCAGAGCATCAACATCTTCAAGCTGCCGGCCGTGGGCGGCGCCCAGGAAGCCAGCTTCGTCATCAGCCGCGACCCGAGCCAGGGCGAGGCCTCATTCGCCGATTACGTGGCCCGGCAACTGAGCAGCGCCGAGCAGCAACTGCCGGGTTTCACCCTGATCAAGCGCTGGGACTTCGACATGCACGGCCACGCCTCGGTCCTGCTGGACTACAGCTGGCAACGCGAGGGCCGCGAGCTGATGCTGCGCCAGGTGTTCATCGAGCGTAAGCCGGCGGTGCTGATCACCACCCTGACCACCACGCGGCAAGACCTGGTGCACCACGAGCCGGCCTGGAAACAGGCCATGCAGAGCCTCAAGCCTCAGCCTTCGCGGGCCTGATCCCTTCGCTGAGTAGCGCACCATGGATATGTTGGCAGCAGCGCGCCTGGGCGATGAAATCGCCCACGGTTTTGGCGTGGCGGCGATGGTGGCGGGAGCCGTTGTCGGCGCCCTGATCGGCGCCGCGGTGGTGGCGGCGACCGTGGCCACCGGTGGCGTGGCGATCGCCATCATCGCCGGTTCGGTCGCCGCCGGCGGCCTGTCGATGTTCCAGATCGCCAAGGGCCTGAGCACGATCTTCAACCTGCCCGAACCCGGCACGGGGGTGCTGGTGGAGGGCAGCTTCAATGTCCGCATCAACCTGCGCAACGCCATGCGCGCGGGTCAGGATCACTCGTCCTCGTGCAGCGGCCTGCCGCTGAACCACCCGATCTGGCCGTTCCCGGTACTGATCGCCGAGGGCAGCGCCAAGGTCACCATCAACGGCAAGCCGGCGGCGCGCCTGCAAAGCAAGATGGTCTGCGGCGCCCACATCAAGACCGGCAGCGAGAACACCTTCATTGGCGGGCCCACGGTGCAGGTGGCGTTCGTCCTGGATATCGAAGGCTGGATGCACACCGGGTT
Organism: Pseudomonas sp. 3MA1; assembly: GCF_029237275.1. NCBI lineage: Bacteria > Pseudomonadati > Pseudomonadota > Gammaproteobacteria > Pseudomonadales > Pseudomonadaceae > Pseudomonas > Pseudomonas sp. 3MA1. Next base: position 269,516 of record NZ_JAACFX010000002.1, read on the forward strand.
GGAGGCGCTGGGGCTGGCGGCGCTCGGCGCCGGGCTGGTAGTGGCGGCCATGGCAGGCGTAGCGGCATTGGCCGGTGCCCTGGCAGTGGGCGTCGCGGTGTATGGCGGCATGGCCCTGCTGGGGGACCTGGGCGACCGCCTGGGGCCGGGCTATCGCGATCTGCTGCAAGGGGTGGCCGGCATGGCCCTGCTGGGCCTGGGGCCGAAGCTGGCGGCGCGCAAACCGGCGACCGCGGTGCCCGAGCTGACCTCGCGGCGTGCCTACCTGAATCAGAAGTTCGGCCGCTCCGGCGACATGCACGGCGACATCAACTACCGTGGCAACCGTGAAGTGGCGGCGAACTTCTTCGAGTCCCAGGGCTATTCCAAGGTCGATGCACAGTCCTACATGAACGGCCTGGATTTCAATCATCCGGTGCGCGTGGAGACCCTGGCCCCCGGCAAGAACCTGTGGCAATACCAGTCCCCCGGAGCGCCCCAGGGCAACTGGTATACTCTCAGCCCGCGGGTGCAGCCGACCGAGCTGGGGATCAACCCCATGGGCACCAACCGCGCCGCCAACACCATTGAACCCAAGGTTCTCAACTCCTATGGAACAACGCGCAAGGTGCAGGTCCTGCGCAGCACGGCTGCGCCGACCAACGACTTCTGGTCGGTCAAGGGGCAGTCCTATCCCGCCAAGGGCGGGGCGCAGCAGTTGTTCTCCAATGACAAAGGCGCCTTCGGCGCGCTTCCTTCCGGTGGACCATGAAACCAATCGACTACATTGATCACGCACTGGCGCTGGTAGCCAAGCGGGCCCTGGTCCTGCCGGGTTACGAAGTCTTCGACAGCCTGCAAAAACAGCTGCAGTACGTTCGCGCGGTGCTGCTGGACCGCAGCCTGGACCGCTCCGGGCTACACCAGATCAGCATTGGCGCCATTGCCGTGAAGGAGTTCGACGAAACCGACCCGGAGCTGGCCCGGGCGTTGAAAGACGCATATTACGTGGCGGTACAGACCGGGCGTGGCTTGAAGGTCGACCTGCCCTGAGGCACGTCTTTGGTTATCCGTGATGCCGCCGGAGGGCGCCATGCTGTTCAAGGATCTGTCGGTCAATCGCGAGGAGGTGTTCTCGATGGGCATCGAAGCACTCAGCGGCCAGTACTACGTTTCCTTCCCGGTCAGCCTCGGCGTGGTCGACTACGAGGAGTACTACGCCATCGATCGCGCGACCTTCGAGCGGTTCGAACAGGACCTGCAAGCCGCGCTGGCATTTGTCACCCGCGCCAGACGGCGCGAGCTGGATCGGTTGCTGATCATCCAGCCGGGCAAGAATCGCGGCTCGGCGATCTGATCCATCCTCTGGGAGTCCTCAAGAAGCCTGATCTCGTTGAGATCGAGCCGCTGGGCGCTGGGGCGCCAGACCATCCCATATCAGAGAAATTGCCCCGGTAGCCACATGCACCGTTATGCCAGGCCCCGCGCCAGTATCTGAGTGAGGTCAAAACCTTAACTGAGGTGTTTGTAAGTGACTGAGCAAGAATTGCAGGCCTATGTGGAAAAGGCGGATGCCGACACAGTACGTGTTCGGGTCATGGACGCCTCGCTGGACGCGGCCCTGGTGGCCCTGGGGTTTGGCGCAACGATCGAACCGGGGGTGTATGCCCTGGACGTAGCGGACGACGGGCGCAAGGCGCAGCTCTTCGATGCCCTGCGCACGCTCGGCGTGGCCTTCGCCGATGGCAAGGAATGGTGCCCGGCCGAGGTTTTTGAATACCTGCGCGACATGAACCTGCTCAGCGGCACCTTCACCCGGGTTTCCTGGCGCGAGCCCGGACGCTATCACCTGGTCGAGGTCTGATCGTCCGCCTCGAAAGACCACCCTTGGTCAGTGGCGGTCTTACACGGGACCGAGATGAAATTCATCGATCTGTTGGTCAACCGCGAGGAGATGTTCTCCATGGGCATCGAAGCACTCAGCGGCCAGCACTACGTCTCCTTCCCGGTCAGCCTCGGCGTGGTCGACTACGAGGAGTTCTACGCCATCGATCGCGCGACCTTCGAGCGGTTCGAACAGGACCTGCCCGCCGCGCTGGCGTTCGTCACCCGCGCCAGACGGCGCGAGCTGGATCGGTTGCTGATCATCCAGCCGGGCAAGAATCGCGGCTCGGCCTGATCTGCCCCGGCACTCCGGCAATTGCTCAGCTCAGCGCTGCCAGGAGTTGCTTGTTGAACGACTCTTTCAGTTCCTGGTTGTTGGTGTAGCCCAGGGTCTGCTCGCTCAGAATCTTCGCCAGCGTTGCGTCGTCCGGTTGGATTGCGTTGGTTTTCAAGGCGATAACGATCAGCGGGACCGGATAGGCGTAATACTTTGGCCTCTCGATGACATCGTTCACCAGTGCGGGGCTGACATTGAGGAGGTTGTACAGGATAGGCAGGTGAACATCCTGGAGCCGGCGCAGCATCACCTGGCAGGTATTTTCAATGCCTTGTTCGGTCACGGGCAGCAGTGGACAGCCGTCTTTTTCGCTGACCGTCGACATGCAGTAGACCAGTTTCGGATTGGCCAGGTTGGATGGGTAGGGCGGGCTTATCCGCTCGATCTCCGCCTGCAGGGCCGGGTGTTCGACGAAGATGATGATTTCGTAGGCGCGGGTGTTGGCCAGGTACTCGAAATGCAAGGTCGCCACGGCGCCCGATTCTTTATGGGCAATCACCACTTTGTTCCGGGTGACTTTGACGCCGGGATAAGCCGAGAGCTCGCTCTTCAAGAAAAGCTGGAGTGCCTTTTCGAAGTTGCTGCGCAATTCCTTGGTGTCTGCTTTCATTTCTCGATTACTCGTTCAATAGCGAAGAAGCCAGAAGTTGGCCGTATGCTGTGCGCCATTTCCACCGAACGGTGTGCCTTTGCCGCTTTTGGTCGCAACTTCGAACTGGCCTTGGGTGGCGCCCGACGGTTTGATCAGGCCGCCGCCCAGGCCACCGTTGGTATTGGCCGTATTGCTCATGTCGAACATCCCCGATCCCTGTTGGTTCTTGGTCAGTTTGCCGCTGCCATTTTTGACTTCGAACACGTGGTAGTTGCCGGCTTTGTCCTGGGCGATGATATCTGCCCTGATGCGGTAGGACTTCTGAGTGACAGGATGCTTGACCTTCATGGTCAGTTCTTCAGCTACCACAGTGAAACCGTTCCTCTCGAGGTCGGCCTTGGCCTTTGTAGTGCCCCTTCTGCCGCTGTAGGCCGATTTGCAGATCCAGCCCAGCGGGTCGATCCAGCCGATCGGGTTGGGAGCATAGTGATAGAGGTTCAAGCCTCCGGCCAGGCCGATGGGGTCCGGCGTGGTGAAGCGCCCGATATCCGGATCGTAAAAACGGAACGTGTTGAAGTGCAGCCCGGTCTCGCGGTCCAGGTACTGGCCCTGGAACCTGAGATTCTGCTCCTCGATGTAGTAGGGCTCGCGTATTTCTTCGATGGTGTTGCCCCAGACCTGATAGCGGGCCTGCCAGACGCTGTGGCCGTCAGGCTCGCAAAGCTGGTGGGGCAGGCCATTCAGGTCGTTGTGGTAGTAGCGGATCTTCTGCTGCGCGCCGAGGCCATCGACCCGCGCCAGGGGCGCGTGGCCCTGGTCTTCATAGACATAGAGGCTGGTCTGTTGATTACGCTGTTCCTGCAGCAGCCGCAGGCCATCCCAGATGAATCGGGTTTCACCCAGAAGGTTGCCCTGGCTGTCGTACTCACGCTTGCTGATGCGTCGACCCAGGACGTCGTAACTCATCCTGACCAGGGTTTCGCCGCTGGCGGTCTGATTGCGCACTTCGATCAAGCGGTGTTCGGCATCGTAGGCAAACCGTTGCACGCCTCGCCGACCACTGCGTTTTTCAATCATTCGGCCAAAGGCATCGTAGCGGTAGCGCTTGTCCTGGTAGGTCAGCAACTTGTTGTGCACCACCAGCCCGGCGCCCGCTTTCGGGCCGTCAAGCAAATTGGCGGCGGCGTCGTAGGCGAAGGTTTCCTTCTGGCCCTGCAGGCCGTCCTGGCTGGCGATGATTCGCCCGGTCGCGTCGTAATGGAACAGTTGCCGATATTGGCCGTTGACATGCCGCTCGGCCAGGCCCACCAGGTTATCGCTGTCGTCGTACTCGAGGTGCCGTTCCGGGGCTGTCGGCAGGGTGTTTGCCAGCAGGCTGGAATGCCGCAGGCGTGCGCGCAGGCGGCCACAACGGTCGTATTCGCTGCGGGTGCTGATCTGACCCTGGGTGCGCAGCACTTCACGGTGCAGGCGATCACGTTGAAAATCGCTGATTACCTGGCCATCGAGATTGATCTGGTGCAGATGGCCGCTGCCGTAATAGAGCCGATTGAGCCAGCGCGTGTCCGGTAGCTGGGTCTGAATCAGATTGCCCAGTTCGTCGTATCGGTGTTTCAGGCTGCCGGCCGCTGTGTGTTCTTCGAGTAATTGGCCCAGGGCGTCGTAGCTGAAACTCACTGCCTGCTGGTTGCCGAGGTTGTCGGTAAAGCTGGCTGCGATCAGTTGGTTCAAGGGATCGTAGGTGTATTGACTGCGCCCATCGTCCGTGGTCTTGGCCAGCAGCCGCCCCACGGCATCGCGCTCGAACTTGTGGATGATTGGTGCGATTGGTTGCGCGGGCACGGCGCTCAATCCGGAGCCATAAGGCGCGGCATGGGCCTGGAGTTCGACGACGTTGTTCAGTGAGTCATAGCCATAGCGCTTGGCACTGCCGTCGAGGTCCTGCTGTTCGCTCAGACGGTTGCCGGCATCCCAGGCAAAGCGATAGCTTTCGCCGTTTTCGTTGGTGAGCGCCAGCAGCCGTCCGAACGCGTCATAGTCGAATCGGACCTGCCGGCCATGGGCGTCGGTGCGCTGGCTTATCTGCCCGCGCCGGTTGTACTGGTAGAGCGTGGTGTAGCCGGACGGGTCGGTGTAGCCCTGCAGCTGGCCGTTGCTGCTGCGTTGAAAATGCTCGGCGCGGCCATCGGCCAGTTGGCTGCTCAGCAACCGTCCCTGGCCGTCGTAATGGAAGCGAGTGTGCTCGCCAAGGGCATCGATGATGGCTTTCACGTTGCCACGTCGATCGTATTCGAAGCGGGTCGGATAGCCCGAGCAATCCAGGTGTTCAAGCAATTGCCCGGACGAGTTCCAGCGCATCTTCCGGCTTCTTCCCGTGGCATCGATGATCTCCACCACCTGCCCGTGTGCGTCGTGGCGGTACTGAGTCACTTGGCCTAGCGGGTCTGTTTCGGCGATGCAATTGCCTCGGGGGTCGTAGCGCAAGTGCCAGCTTTTGCCGGCAGGATCGGTCAGGGTCTGTGGCAGCGACCAGTGCTCCAGCCACAAGGTCGAGTGGCTGTGCCCCAGAGGATCGGTCTCGGCGATCAGGTTGCCGGTTTCGTCGTAGCTATAGGCATAGCGCCCTCCCAAGGGGTCAGTGGCGCTGAGCAGTTGGCGTTCGTCGTTCCACTCGAAGGCCCATGTCTGGTTGAGGTTGTCGGTGTACTCGACGATCTGCAACTGGCTGTTCCAGCGACGGCGGCTGATGCGTTGCAGGCTGTCGGTGACCTGGGTGATTCCGGCCTCCAGATCATAGTCGTACTGATAGCTATCGCCTTCGTCGGTCCAGTGACGGGTCACTCGCCACTGCTGGTCGGCGAACAGTGTCCACTGGTAGAAGCAGCGCAGCCCGGTGGCCAACTGGTGCTCGGTCATCCGGTGGCCGGCGTCATAGGCGAAGCGCCGCTGTACCTGCCTTTCGCCATCGCGGACCTGTGCCAGGTTCCCTGCGGCATCGTAGTCATAGCTGACCAGCACTTCCCGTTGCTGGTCAGGGTACAGCCGTTCGACCTGGGCAATCCGACCGGGCCAGCGCGTGCTGTAGCCCAGTTCGAGCTGCGCCTGTTCAAAAGTATCGCGCAGCAGCCAGAGCCGCCCGGACGAGTCGTATTCCAGGTGCAGGCGATTGTCGTTGCGGTCCCCCAGCTGGCTCAGGCGCAACCGCGAAGGATCGCTCGCCAGCGGCTCGAACAGACGGTAGAGGCCGTCGCTGCTTTCGATCAGCAACTGCCCGTTGTCGTTGCGTCGCACGCTCAAGCCTTCACCGGGGCTGAAGGCTCCACCGCCCAGGGCAATGGCACCCATGTCGATGCGGCGTCCCTGCTCATCAATGTAGAGCAGGCGTTCGCCGCCCTCGGGATGGGGCTCGATCTGGATGCTGACCTCGTAAGGCAGGCTCCAGCCGGCCCCGAGCAGGCCGTCACGGCGTTCGTCGCGGCTGTTGTAGAAGCGTTGCCATTCGATGGGCACCAGCCCTGGCAGGGTGAAGTCCAGATCGTCGTCGGCCCCGAGCACCTTGGCCCCGGTTGCTGCATGCACCGGATGGGTCGAGGCGACGACGGCCTGGGTCAGCGCATTGGTCGCCTGGCTGACGACAAACGAATTGACCCCGGCCATCAGCATGCACGGCAGGTTGCTGAGGAACTTGCCCTTGCCACCCTTGAGCATCATCAGCACGGTCACCGCCAGGCCCACGCCCGGGGTCTTGCCGCTGCGGATCTCGCGCACCACCACCGAGCCGCCGCCGATGGTCACGTCGGGGGAGATCGGTCCGGCGGACACCACCTTGGCGTCGCAGGTGCTGCGGTCGCCGCTGCGCACCGCCGGCTGGCCGTCGATGCTGACCTTTTCCGAGCCTTCGGCCAGGTACTGCACGGGCATCGGCGGGTGCTTGGTGCAGGTCACCAGGTCCAGTTCCTTGGTCTGCGAGCCGGGCGCCGGGGAAGCCACGGTGGGCCGCCACATCTGCGAGAAGAATTCCTTGGCCATGTCGAGAAAGCCCGGGCCTTCCTCCGGGGTGGCCGAAGGGGTGTCGGTGGCTTCGCCTTCCTCGGCGCCGTCGCCGCTGATCTGCGACGGCGGGGCGATACCGGCCGCGCGGGCCGCCGGTTTGTTGTTGGTCAGGACCTTTTTCGAGCCGCTGGCGATGGTGGCCTGGATCGAGGGCGGGAACAGGGCATTGGCGAAGCCCTCGCATAAATTGCTCAGGCCCTTGTCGGCCCCGGTCTTGCTCATGACCACGCCGACCACCACGCCCACCACCAGCCCCAGCACGCAGGCGCCAAGGCCGCCGGTGGCCACCGTGATGCCCGCCGCCGCGGCCACCGCCATGGTCGCCAGGGCGCCTATGGCGACGTTGGCCGCTACCTCCAGCACGCCGCCGAGGATGTCGGCCATCACCGAGGTGTGTTCCAGCCCGTCGCCCAGTCGGGCGGCCCACAGCGCGTCAGACATGGGCCCGCCTCAGCCCAGCACCAGGGTGTTCTTGATCTGCGCCCAATGGGCGGCTTCGGCGTCGCCGAGCTTCTGTGCCTTGACGTAGCTCATGGCGAGCATCTGCCGGGTGCCGGGCAGCGCCAGGGCCAGCTGGTACTGGAACACCTGCTCGCTGCCCTTGCTGAACTGGCTGCGCAGCTCCAGGCCCGGAATGTCCTGGGCCGGGCCCAGCAGCACCGGCTGCGGACCCTTGACCCGCAGTTCCTGCACTTGCTGCTCCAGCCGCTGCAACTGGCTGGCCAGGCTGCTCTCCAGGGTTTCGCCGTCGCCCAGCAGGCTGCGGCTGACGATCAGCGAAGTGCCCAGGGCCGGGAACTTGAGGATGTTGATCGAGGCGTCCTGCAATTCGCTGGCAGGCAGCTGGAACTGCAATTCATTGAGGCGATAGGTCATGGCATGGGCATCCGTTCATTAGCCTTTGGGGGCGGAAAAGGGGGCTTTGGCCTTGGCGCTGATGGCACCCTGCACGCCCTGGCCCTCGGTGGTGGTGCCCGGGCCGCCGCCGTTGTTCAGGTGCAGCACGCCACCGGTATTGATCTCGGCATCGGCCGAGGCATGCACGCTGATGTTGACCCCGCACAGGTTGATCTGGCCGCTGGCATTGAGCTCCAGGATGCTGGCCCCGCACACCAGGCGCAGGCGTTCGCCGACCTCGATCACGTAGCTCTGGCCGATGCTGTCGAGCTTCTTCTCGCCCACCGTCAGCTCATCCACGTGCTGGACGATGCGCGTGCGCTTGTTGCCGATGGTCACGTACTCGTCGTGGCCGATGCTCTTGTTGCGGTTGTTGCCCACCGAGTGGCTTTCATTGACCTCGACCACGATGTCCTGGTTGCGCTCGGCGTGGATGTACAGCTGCTCGGCGCCCTTTTTGTCTTCCATGCGGATTTCGTTGAAGTTGGCCGGGCTGCCGCCCTTGCTCGAACGACTCTTCATCCCGCTCTGGGTGGCGTTGGCCGGCAGGTCGTAGGGCACGGTCTGCTCGGCGTTGTACACCCGGCCGGTGATGATCGGGCGGTCGGGGTCGCCTTCGAGGAAGCTGACGATCACTTCCTGGCCGATCCGCGGGATCTGCATCGAGCCCCAGTTTTTCCCGGCCCAGGCCTGGGACACGCGAATCCAGCACGAGCTGTTTTCGTTGGACTGGTCGTGGCGGTCCCAGTGGAAGTGCACCTTGACCCGGCCGTACTGGTCGGTCCAGATCTCTTCCCCGGCCGGGCCCACCACTCGCGCGGTCTGCGGGCCCTGGACCATCGGCTTGTGGGTACTGGCCAGGGGCCGGAAGCTCTGCTGGGCATCGATGCAGGTCAGGTGGCTTTCGAACTGCGCCGAGCCGCCGCCACCGCCGGTTTCCAGGCTCTCCTGGACCAGGTAGTAGCGGATGCCGACGATCAGGTATTCGCGGTTCTGGTCCTGGCGGCTGAAGCCGCTGAGGGTGAACAGGTTGCCCACCCCCAGGCCCCGCGCGTTGCCGCTGAGCTCGATGCGCTCGTGCAGGCTTTGCAGGGCTTCGATGCGGGTCTGCGCGTAGTGCTCGCCGTCGCTGCTTTGTACGTAGGTGCCCGGGTAGTCATACAACGGGTAGTCGCCGGCGGCGTGGGGCCGGGGCATGGCCGAGCGCACGTCGATCCTGGCGCTGGGGCGCTGGAAATCGTAGTCGTTGAGTTCCAGCGAGCCGGGTTGTACTTCCTGGGCCAGGTGCCAGTCGAACAGGTGGTCGCGCTCGCGCTGCTGCTCGTCCCGCGGGTAGTAGGGCACCGTGGCATAGCCGGGCACGCTGCTGTGGGCGCCGTAGGCGTCGGCCAGCACCAGCACATGGCGGTCCTTTTCGTGGCGGAAGAAGTAGTAGATGCCTTCCTGCTCCATCAGCCGGCTGACGAAGTCGAAGCTGGTCTCGCGGTACTGCACGCAGTACTCCCACTCCCGGTAGGGGCGGCTCAGGGCGTCTTCGAAATCGGAAAAGCCCAGGTCGCGGAACACCTGCTTGATGATCTGCGGGATGCTCAGGTGCTGGAAAATCCGGCAGTCGGAGGTGCGGCTGAGCAGCCACAGCCAGGGCCGCAGGGTCACCTGGTAGCTGGCGAACTGGCCGCTGTCGATGTTCTGGCTGCAGCGCGCGACGATGCCGTGGAAGTGCCGCTGGCCACCGCCGTCCAGCTGCACGCTGAGGCCCATGGGCTTGCCCAGCAGCTGGTTGAGGTCGATGTTGGCGTCGCTGGACGTCAGTTGCAGCTGGTAGTCGAACAGCCGCCCCAGCTCCTCGCCGCCGCCCATGCTCTTGAGCAGCAGGACATCCGGTCCCAGCGGGCAGTTGACCTGTGCCAGTCGTGTGGATTGCTGAAATAACATCGTCGGTCTCGTTGAATGGTGAAAGCAGCGGCAAGCGGCAAGTGGCTAGCGACAAGCTTGAAGCTTGCCGCTTGCTTCTGGCTTTCAGGCCGGCTCGCTGAAGTCGTAGTGCAGTTCGTTGTCGCGCTGGCGGATGCGCACCCCGGCCAGGGCGCGGCCTTCGAGCAGGCGGGTGAGGAACTCGCGACTCATGTCCGGCAACAGGCTGTTGGTGAGGATGGCGTCGATCATCCGCCCGCCGCTCTCGGTCTCGGTGCAGCGCGAGACGATCAGGTCGATGACGTCGTCGTCGAAATCGAAATCCACCTTGTGGGTGCTTTCCACGCGCTTCTTGATCCGCCCCAGTTGCAGGCGGGTGATGGCCTTGAGCATCTCGTCGCTGAGCGGGTAGTAGGGGATGGTCACCAGGCGCCCGAGCAGTGCCGGCGGGAAGATCTCCAGCAATGGCTGGCGCAGGGCCTTGGCGATTTCCTCCGGCTCGGGCACAGCCTGCGGGTTCTTGCAGACGTTGGCGATCAGCTCGGTGCCGGCGTTGGTGGTGAGCAGGATCAGGGTGTTCTTGAAGTCGATCATGCGGCCTTCGCCGTCTTCCATGACGCCCTTGTCGAACACCTGGAAGAAGATCTCGTGCACGTCCGGGTGGGCCTTTTCCACTTCGTCCAGCAGCACCACGCTGTAGGGCTTGCGCCGTACCGCTTCGGTGAGCACGCCGCCTTCGCCGTAGCCGACGTAGCCCGGCGGGGCGCCCTTGAGGGTGGACACGGTGTGGGCTTCCTGGAACTCGCTCATGTTGATGGTGATGACGTTCTGCTCACCGCCATACATGGCCTCGGCCAGGGCCAGGGCGGTTTCGGTCTTGCCCACCCCGGAGGTGCCCGCCAGCATGAACACGCCGATCGGCTTGTTCGGGTTGTCGAGGCCGGCGCGGGAGGTCTGGATGCGCTTGGCGATCATCTGCAGGGCGTGGTCCTGGCCGATGATGCGTTTCTTCAGGTGCTGGTCGAGGTTGAGCACGGTTTCCAGTTCGTTGCGGGCCATGCGCCCCACGGGAATCCCGGTCCAGTCGGCGACCACCGAGGCCACCGCCTGGTAATCCACGGTCGGCAGGATCAGCGGGCTCTCGCCTTGCAGGGCGCTCAGGCGTTGCTGCAGGTCCACCAGCTTCTCGCGCAGGCCGTGGCTGTCGTCGCCGACGTCGCTGTCCACCAGGCCGACGTTCTCCCGCAGTTGGGCGCGGGTCGCCAGCAGTTCGTCGACCAGGGTCTTCTCTTGCGCCCAGCGGTTTTCCAGCTCGGCCAGGCGCTCGCGCTCGGCGGCCAGGAGGTTTTCGCTGTTGACCTGGCGGTTGCCGATGGCCACGCCGATCGCCTGTTCCCGGGCGATGATCTGCAACTCGGTTTCCAGGGCCTCGATGCGTCGGCGGCTGTCATCCACTTCCGCCGGCACCGCGTGCAGGCTGATGGCGACGCGGGCGCAGGCAGTGTCCAGCAGGCTCACGGATTTGTCCGGCAACTGGCGCGCCGGAATGTAGCGATGGGACAGCTTGACCGAGGCTTCCAGGGCTTCATCGAGGATCTGCACCTGATGGTGCTGCTCCATGGTCGAGGCCACGCCGCGCATCATCAGCAGCGCCTTGTCTTCCGACGGCTCGGCCACTTGCACCACCTGGAAGCGCCGGGTCAGGGCCGGGTCTTTCTCGATGTGCTTCTTGTACTCGGCCCAGGTGGTGGCGGCCACGGTGCGCAGGGTGCCGCGGGCCAGGGCCGGTTTGAGCAGGTTGGCCGCATCGCCGGTGCCGGCGGCGCCACCGGCGCCCACCAGGGTGTGGGCTTCGTCGATGAACAGGATGATCGGCTTGGGCGAGGCCTGGACGTCTTCGATGACCTGGCGCAGGCGCTGTTCGAACTCGCCCTTCATGCTGGCGCCGGCCTGCAGCAGGCCGACGTCGAGGCTGCGCAGTTCGACGTCCTTGAGCGCCGGCGGCACGTCGCCGGCGACGATGCGCAGGGCGAAACCTTCCACCACCGCGGTCTTGCCGACGCCGGCCTCGCCAGTGAGGATCGGGTTGTTCTGCCGGCGGCGCATGAGGATGTCCACCAGTTGGCGGATCTCTTCGTCACGGCCGACGATCGGGTCGAGCTTGCCGCTGCGGGCCTGCTCGGTGAGGTCGACGGTGAAGCGCTTCAAGGCTTCCTGCTTGCCCAGGGCGCTGGGGGCCATGGCTCCGCTGGCTTCGCCGGGCACCGCGCCGGCATTGAAGCCGTCGCTGGCGCTCAGGGCGTTTTCCGGCGAGTCGCCGATGTATTCGTCAAAGCGCTCGCACAGGGTTTCGACCTTGATCTTGTCGAACTCCCGGGACAGCCCCAGCAGCGCGTGGCGCAGGCTCGGGGTCTTGAGGATGCCGATCACCAGGTAGCCGGTGCGCACCTGGCTTTCGCCGAACATCAGGCTGCCGTAGACCCAGCCGCGCTCCACCGCTTCCTCGACGTGGGACGACAGGTCGGTGATCGAGGTCGAGCCGCGAGGCAGGCGGTCCAGGGCCTCGGTCAGGTCCTTGGCCAGGCGCGCCGGCTCCAGGTTGAACTGGCGGATGATGCGGTGCAGGTCCGAGTCCGTCAGTTGCAGTAGCTGGTGCAGCCAGTGGGCCAGTTCCACATAGGGGTTGCCCCGCAGTTTGCAGAAGACCGTGGCGGCTTCGATGGCTTTGTAGGCAACGCTGTTGAGTTTGCCGAACAGCGCCGCGCGACTGATTTCACCCATGCTCTGTGCTCCTTGGTGTACGTGAGGTAGTGGCCTGATCGGCGTAGTGCCGGGCCAGAATGAGATCCTTGGCATCACTGCCGGGTTGACCGAGCCAGGTGTTGAAACCCAGGCGCTGGCGGCCGTTGAGTTGCAGCTTGGGCACTTCGTCCTTCTGCAGGACCAGGTTCAGGTCCCAGTCCAGTTCATGTCCCAGGTATTCGGCGACCCAGGCCACCAGTTCCTTGAACTGCTGGCCGTCGGGCAGCATCCCCAGGTACTCGTCGAGCTTCAGCGGCCCCAGGCGAATGCGGAATTTGTGCTGGCGGTCCCAGACGTGGCTGCCCAGGCAGAAGTCCACCCCCAGCTGGTGGGACTGCACCCCGAGCCGGCTGCGATCCGGCAGCTCCAGCCACTGGCCGACGTATTCCTCGATTGCCACCGGCAGGCCGAAGTACTCGCCGATGATCGCCCGCAGGCCATCCGGGTAGCGGGTCTGGGCCGCCAGGTGGCCGCTGTAGTGCAGCTTGGCGGTGTCGGGGATCAGCCCCTGCTTGAGCAGGCTGGGCATGCCCCGGCCACTCAGGGCGGCCAGGCGCGCGGACCAGTAGTCGTCGTCCGGGCGGTCGTGGCTCACCGTCGGCCGGGCTTCGGCCCAGGCCCGGTAGAACAGGCTCAGCAGGCGGTGGTGGAACACATCGAGAAAGCGCTTGCTGGTGCTGTCGGCGTTGTTGCGCTGGCGCTCGCGCACGTACTCGGTGATGTGCAGCGGCAGCGGCCCGTTGGGCCCGCCCAGGCCAAAGAAGAACTGCTCCAGGCGCGTCGCCGCGCCCTCGCTGCCGGGGGTGACCGAAGCCAGGGTCGAGGGCGCGAAGGTGCAGTCGGCCTGCTGGCCCAGGCGCAGGGGGTCGTCCGCCAGGCGCAGGGAGTGGCCGAAGCGCGGCAGTTGCGGCGACAGGCATTCGATACGCCGCAAGGCCTGGAAGAAGTCGTACTCCCAGGGCTCGGCGTGCATCGCCGTCAGCGTATTCAAAGAGTCGGACGCCGTCCGGGCTGGGCTTTCCATCGCATGATCTCGCCGCGTTCGGTGGTACGGATCACCGTCTCGGTAAAACTGTTGATCGACACGTAACGTGCCAGGAAGCGCTCGAAGACCGCACCGAGGAGGAACACCCCGGTGCCGCGAAACGCGTTTTCATCGAATTCCAGGGTGATCTCCAGGCCCCGGCCAAAGACGATCGGCCCGGGCATCGGCAGGCGCCTTGTCACCGCCTTGCTGCTGACGTCCCGCAGGCCCTCGATCTGCAATTGCAGGGCCGCGTCGTTGCTGTCGCCGTACAACCGCAGCAGTTCGCGCAGGGCCGCCGCGCCCTGGCCCTGTTCGGCCAGAGACAGGTAGTTCAGCGACAGCTGGCTGATCAGGCGCCAGGCCTTGCCGTCGTGGGCATGGCTGGGGCGGGGCCGGCTGGGGCCGGCCAGGCAGCGGATGGCCTGCACCGGGGCGCTGTCGGCCAGGGTGAAGTCGGTCTTGCCGCTGCCCACGTTCATGAACAGCGGCAGGTCGCGGTTGGTGCACAGGGCGCTGACCCCGAGCTGGCGCAGGTCGTGGCGATAGGGCGCCTGTCGGCTGTCCACCAGGCTGACGAACGACTCGCTGCCGATGTAGGTCGAGCGGGGACCGTTGCGGCGCTGGTCGCTGGACAGCACCCGCGGCTCGCGGCGCACGATGTAGTAAGCCTGGTCGCGGCCGTAGCGGGACGGGTCGCGCACCGCGTAGAACGGCAGGAATGGCTGTTCCGGCCCGGTGCCGTGGCCGCTGATGGCGGTCAGCGAGTGCACTTCGAAATCCATCGGCCGGGTGCGGTCGGCGATCACATGGTGCTCGTTGACCCGATCGGACAGGTGGATGCGGTCCAGGCGCTTGGGAAACAGGTTGATCGCCGGGGTGCAGAAGGGCACGAACTGGGCGGCGCCGACGCTGCCTTCCAGGCTCTGCTCGAAACGCTCGAAGAGCACGATCAGTTCCAGTTCCTGGCCGGCGCAACGTTGCACCGCGCGGCCCAGCTGGGCGAACTCGACGAACAGGAAGCGGTTGGGCAGGGCGAAGTATTCCTGCAGCAGGCGGTAGCCCTGGAACGCCTGGGGCACCACCGGCAGCGCCGCGTCGCGGTCGTCGAAACCGCGAGAGCGCAGGGCGTCCTGGGGCAGGCGCTCGACCCAGTCGCCACCCGGAGCCCGGGCGTACACCGCGCAGGCGTTGCCCAAGAGTTGTTCGTAGAGGCGGAACGGCAATTCGTCGTTGCCGTTCAGGTACAGCGGCAAGCTGTCCAGAGCCAGGCTGTTGAACGGCAGCTCGGCGCCGGTGCGCAGGGTCAGGCGCAGCCCGGCCTTGGCCTTGGGCTCGCTGGCGGCCAGGCGCCCGAGCACCGCCGCCGGGTTGCCGAAGTACTCGGCCTGGGTGACTTGCAGCGGCCACAGGGTCACCGGGTGCGCGGTGCGGTATTCGCAGCAGGTCTGGGTGTCGCGGCCCAGGGCGGCGCGCAGGCTGGTGTTGCGCTCCAGGGTGAAGCCGCTGCTCAGGGAGCCTTCGTCGGGATCGGCCTGCAATTGCACCACGGTCATCGACGGGGTCGGCGCCAGGTAGTGCGGGTAGGCGATCTCCAGCAGGTTGTGGGTGAAGGTCGGGTACTCGGCATCGAGCTTGAGCTGCACCCGGGCCGTCAGGTAGGCGAAGCCTTCCAGCAGGCGCTCGACATAGGGGTCGGCGCAGTCCATGCCCGACAGGGTCAGGCGGCTGGCGATCTTCGGGTATTCCTTGGCGAACTCCGCGGCGCTTTCGCGCACGTGGTGCAGTTCCTGGTTGTACAGCTCCAACAGGCGCGGATTCATGGGCGCCTCCGGGAATCGGCGTGCACCACCCGCACATGGCCGGATTCCAGGTCCATGTCGGTTTGCAGCAGCAGGCGCAGGGGCATCGGCTGGGCCCACAGATCGCCCTCGATCTCGAAGCTCAGGGCGTTGTGGTTCATCTCGCCGGGCGCGGTGCGCGCGCGGACCCGCAGGGTGCTGCGCAGGATGCGCGGTTCGAAGGTGGCGATGGCCTGGTGGATCAGCGCCTCCAGGGCCGGGATGTCGATGCTCGATGCGCTGTACCCGGCCAGGGCCGGCAGGCCGTAGTTGACCACCGAAGTACCGGCGGGGGTGTGCAGGGTGGCATCGGCTTCCAGCAGCGACGTGGTATTGAGCAGCCAGGCCAGGTCGCGCAGCACCGAGGCCTTGAGCTGGCTCAGGGACAGCACGCGTTTGTCCGGGCTTTCTTTCAGGTTGCCGGGCTCATCGTCGGTCAGACGATCCAGCAAAGAGGGTTGCAAGCGATCGCGGGCGGCGATGTCGGTTACCAAAGGGTTCGCTCCAGGATCGGATGGCGCAGGCATGACGTCACGAAAAGGGGCGCAGGCGCTCACCCCTGTAGCCGCTGCCGCAGGCTGCGAACGAGGACAACGTCCTCGCAACCCGGGCTACGCATGCAGCATGGCCCGGATCTTTCGCCGCCGCGGCGCGACCGCAGCGGATCAGCGCTTGGTGTTCGAGCGGATGTTCCAGCCGTACTTGATCGGGCCGCCGTCCTTGGTGCCGTCGGCTTTCTGTGGCTGGTACTCGACCATCACCTGGGCGAAGTTCAGGGTGATGTTTTCGGTCAGGCGGTCATCGCTGCCCGAGCCGCCGGTGCTCAGGGAGGTGATCAGCACTTCTTCCAGGTCGATGATCATGTACTCGACCTGGCTTTCGCCGCCGGCCTTGCGCACGGTCAGGCGCACCTTGTCGATGTGCTTGCCGCTGGAGCAATGCATCATCAGGTTCGGCGAGGCCTTGTCGACGTACTTGGTCAGCGACAGGTCCTGGATGTTCACCTTGCCCGCGCCGCCGCCACCGCCGACGTGCATGTTGCCGGACTGGGACATGCCCCAGCTCCAGTTCAGCACGTCGATCTCGTCCTTGTGGGCTTTGTCCATGGACTCGCCCTTGATGTCACCGATCTTGATGAAAATATCAACAGCCATGTTTTCTCCCTGTGTGGCACTTGCCACGATGTTGATTCAGCGTCTGGCGCCGCTGCGCGAGGCCCTGGGGACCTCGTGCGGCTATGGTCGCGGCGCCAGGTTTGAGTCGGTTATGGGTCAGGCGCCCTTGGCGGACGGCAGTTTGGATACCAGGCGCAACGACACGGTCAGCCCTTCGAGCTGGTAGTGCGGGCGCAGGAAGAACTTCGAGTTGTAGTAGCCCGGGTTGCCTTCGACTTCCTCGACCACCACTTCCGCCGCGGCCAGCGGGTGCTGGGCCTTGGTGGTTTCGGTGGAGTGCGCCGGGTCACCGTCGACGTAGTTGAGGATCCAGTCCTGCAACCAGCGCTGCATTTCGTCCTTCTCTTTGAAGGAGCCGATCTTGTCGCGCACGATGCACTTCAGGTAATGGGCGAAGCGGCAGGTGGCGAACAGGTACGGCAGGCGCGCGGCCAGGTTGGCGTTGGCGGTGGCGTCCGGGTCGTCGTACTCGGCCGGTTTCTGCAGCGACTGGGCGCCGATGAAGGCGGCGAAGTCGGTGTTCTTCTTGTGCAGCAGCGGCATGAAGCCGTTCTTCGCCAGTTCCGCTTCACGGCGGTCGGAGATGGCGATCTCGGTCGGGCACTTCATGTCCACGCCACCGTCGTCGGTGGGGAAGGTGTGGGCCGGGAGGTTTTCCACCTCGCCACCGGATTCCACGCCGCGGATCCGCGAGCACCAGCCGAAATGCTTGAACGAGCGGTTGATGTTCACCGCCATGGCGTAGGCGGCGTTGGCCCAGGTGTACTTGGAGCTGTCGGCGCCGTCGGTGTTCTCTTCGAAGGCGAAGGCTTCCACCGGGTCGGTCTTGGCGCCATACGGCAGGCGCGCCAGGAAGCGCGGCATGGTCAGGCCGATGTAGCGCGAGTCTTCCGATTCACGCAGGGAGCGCCAGCCGGCGTATTCCGGGGTGGTGAAGATCTTGGTCAGGTCGCGCGGGTTGGACAGTTCCTGCCACGAGCCCATGCCCATCACGGTCGGCGAGGCCGCGGCGATGAACGGGGCGTGCATGGCCGCGCAGACCTTGGACAGCTCACCCAGCAGTTCCACGTCCGGTGGCGACTGGTCGAAATAGTAGTCGCCCACCAGGCAGCCGTAAGGCTCGCCGCCGAACTGGCCGTATTCCTCTTCGTACATCTTCTTGAAGATCGGGCTCTGGTCCCAGGCCGTGCCCTTGAACTTCTTCAGGGTCTTGTGCAGCTCCGGCTTGGAGATGTTGAGCACGCGGATCTTCAGCTGCTCGTCGGTCTCGGTGTTGTTGACCAGGTAGTGCAGGCCACGCCAGGCGCTTTCCAGTTTCTGGAATTCCGGGTGATGGATCACCTGGTTGACCTGGGCGGTGAGCTTGGCGTCGATGGCGGCGATGATCGATTCGATCGACTTGATGGCGTCGTTGGACACCAGGTCGGTCTGCGCCAGGGCCTGCTCGGCCAGGGTCCGCACGGCGGTTTCCACGGCTTCGCGAGCGCGCTCGGTCTTGGGCTTGAATTCCTGCAGCAGCAGCGAGGCGAATTCGCTGGCCTGCTCGGTGGCGCCGGGTTGGGCCTGATTGTCACGCATCAATTCGGTCATGATCGTTGGTCCTGAGTTACGCGTTCGGCTCGGAGTCAGCAGGCTTTGGCGCACTGGCCAGGGCCTGGAGCAACGCCGGATCCTTGATGGCTTTCATGATGATTTCTTCGGCGCCGGTCTTGCCGTCCATGTAGGTCAGCAGGTTGGCCAGCTGGGTGCGGGCCTCCAGCAGCTGGTTCAGCGAATCGACCTTGCGCGCCACCGCGGCAGGGCTGAAGTCGTCCATGCTCTCGAAGGTGATGTCCAGGCTCAGGTTGCCTTCGCCGGTCAGCTCGTTGGGCACGTGGAAGGCCACCCGAGGCTGCATGGCCTTGAGGCGCGAGTCGAAGTTGTCGACGTCGATTTCCAGGAACTTGCGATCGGCCACCGGCGCCAGGGGCTCGGCGGGCTTGCCGGCCAGGTCAGCCATCACGCCCATGACGAAGGGCAGCTGGACCTTTTTCTCGGCGCCGTAGAGTTCGACGTCGTACTCGATCTGCACCCGGGGCGCGCGGTTGCGCGCGATGAACTTTTGAGAACTTTGCTTCGCCACGTTGTGCTCCTGGTCGCTGCTGCGACGGTGTTGGCGTCGGTCGGTGATTGCCGCTGACGATACTGTTCGGCCGCTTCGGGGTTAGTCGGATTCGGGGCCGCGCAGGTTTTCAAATTGGGACATGCCATCGGGGATCAGATTGCGCACGATGGCCGCGAAGTCGGCGTTGACCAGATTCTTGGCCCGGTTGAGCAACACCGGCAGCGGGCTCGAAGGCTCGTGACGGCTGTAGTAGGCCAGCAGCCGGTCGAGGCTGCGCAGCACGTCGTCGCGGCTGTTGATCTCGCCGGAAATCCGCGCTGCGGCTGGTGCCACGGGCGCGTTGCCGGCCTCGCTCGCGGGGGCGTCGGCGGGCTCGTCGACCGGGCTATCGCTGGTTTGCGGGGCGTGCTGGCTCAGCACCTGCAGCGCCAGGCGCAGCGGTTGCTTGAGGGCGCTGAGGTCCACGCCGCTGGCGGACCCCACTTGTTCGCTGACCTGCTTTTCGATGGCTTCGACGGCCGAGCGGGCGTTGCTCAAGGCGGTGCGAATGGCCTCCAGGTGTTCGGGGTCGCTGTCTTGCAGGGCGCCGGCCAGGTGGTCGGAGCCCAGGCTCTCACCGGAGAAATGCTGCAGGCCGGCGGCGTTCAGCGCGGCCCGCACGGTCACCGGGCCGAAGGTCCGCGAGCGGGTCAGCTGGGCTTCGCGCAGCAGGCCGATGGTGGTGTCGGCGGCGAGACCGGCCAGGGCGTTGATGCGCACCGTGGGGTCGTTGTCGTCATCGGCGTCCAGGCGCGGGTGCAGGTCCGCCCAGTAATCGCGGAGCAGGCCGTTGATCAGTTCGAGGCAGGTGGCCAGGCCCGGCAGGCCTTCAAGGGCCAGGGTGCTCTGCACGAGAAAATGGGTGATGCGCAGGTCTTTGCTGCGGGCCAGCAAGTCCAGGCTCTGCTGCTGGATGCTGCGCCAGTCCGGCGGTTCGGCCGGGAGGATCGAGTCGCCCATGCTGCGCTCGGGCTGACCTTGCGCGGCCCGCTCCAAGTGCAAGAAATCCGCGTCATATTCCAGATCTTCGCCACAAGGCGAAGTTGCTGAAATCGCGGCGAGCAACATCGGTACATCCACCTGGTTCGATCTCCCTATCAGCCTGCAGGACAGTCAGGCAATTAATGCACTAGTTGTTTGTGAACTCGTGCACATTTCTTGGTAAACATGGACTCATTGATATTGCTGAGCCATCATCCGTGTTCAAGAAGTTGTGCATTTTTGGTGTAGTAGTTGTGGCTTGTCAAGGTAAGCTATTCGCCCCGCGTGACACTGTTATGTCGACTTACTTAGTTCCTTGACCGGTGAGTCAGAATGAGGCGGGGCGCGGTGTGTTTGTCATCTGTGTGGTTTAAGTTGAGCGATCATGCTGTGAACGGTGCTGTTTAAAGGATTTTTTGCGGACTTTTCATTTTTTTACGGAACTTTTTTCCCGGCACCGGTTCGCACGCGGAAGTACAGCAAGGAGGCGAGATGTCGCTGTGTTTGACTATCACTAGTTATCACAAGATCACCCCTGGTCAATGCCCTGAGAAACTAATGGATCAGGGTGTGATGGCAATTGGCCGCAGTTCCGATAATGACTGGGTACTTCCTGATCCCGAGCGCTTAGTTTCGGCGCGACATTGTGTCATCCAATACAAGAATGGCCGTTATTACTTGACCGATAACAGTACTAACGGTGTGGAGTTAGTCCGTGCCGGTATTCGCATGCGCCGGGGTAACAGCGAGCCGCTGGAAGATGGCGAGGTTATTCGCATTGGCGATTACGAGATCAGCGCACGGATCGATTTCAGCCTCAATCGTGCGCAGGCTGAGGCCTTTTCCGGGGACAGCTCCAACAGTTTCGAAGCGTTGATGGGCCGACAGGCGGCAGCCCCGACCCCGATCGAGCCGCTCGCCATGGCGCCCGTGGCGCATTTCCAGGGCGCCTCGGCCCAGGACACCTTTCCCGACCTGTTCGACTTCCTGACGCCGAGCGCCACGCCTCCGGCCACTCAGCCGGACCATGTGCCCGCCGAGCAGCACGATTTTCGCCCGCCGACGCCCACCGCCGCGCCCCAGCCCGTGCAAGCGCCAGCGCCTCAGGCTCCCCAGGGTGGGGCCCTGATTCCGGAAGACTGGGACCTGTTCGGCGACACGCCGGCGCGCCCTGCTCCAGCTCCAGCTCCAGCTCCAGCGCCGGCTCCGATTCCGGTTTCGACGCCCGTGCCGCAGGCCGCGCCGGACCCGTTTGCCGGCATCGGCCTGTTCAGTGCAGAACCGCCGCAGCCGCAGCCGCAGCCGCAGCCGCAGCCGCAGCCGTTCGAGGTCGCGGCGCCGCAGGTGCCTGCTGCTCCGGTTGCTCCGCTGCCCACGGCCGCGGCACCGCAAGCCCCGGTCGCGGCACCCGCCCCGGCGCCGGTCGCGCCGCAGGCCGACCTGTTGCAAGCCTTTCTGCGCGGCGCCGGGCTGGACCAGTTGCGCATCGACCCGCAGCAGGCCCAGGCGCAGATGGAGAGCCTGGGGCGCAGCTACCGCTTGATGGTCGAGGGCCTGATCGATGTGCTGCGCG
The DNA here is from genome assembly GCF_029237275.1 of Pseudomonas sp. 3MA1. Lineage (NCBI taxonomy): Bacteria > Pseudomonadati > Pseudomonadota > Gammaproteobacteria > Pseudomonadales > Pseudomonadaceae > Pseudomonas > Pseudomonas sp. 3MA1. The sequence goes on from NZ_JAACFX010000002.1 coordinate 290,711, forward strand.
CCCGCAGCAGCCTCAAGGGCGAGTTCCGCATGCAGCAGACCATGATCCGCCCGGTGGAAAACAACCCGCTGAAGTTCGCCCCCAATGTCGACGAAGCCATGCTCCTGCTGTTGCGCCACAGCAACCAGGCGTTCATGGCCCCGGACCAGGCGGTGCAGGACAGCTTCGACGACCTGCGGGCCCACCAGCTGGCCGTGATGGCCGGCGTGGAAGCGGCCATCAAGCACTTGCTGGGGCGTTTCGAACCGGCCGAACTGGAAGCGCGCATGGCCCGTCCCGGTGGCCTGGGCAACCTGTTCAGCGGTTCGCGCCAGGCGCAGAACTGGCAGCAGTTCACCGCGCTCTACAAGCAGATTTCCCAAGAGGCCCAGGACGACTTCCAGGACCTTTTCGGTCGCGAGTTCAGTCGCGCCTACGAAGAACACACCCAGCGCCTGCGCCGCTCCTGAGCGCGCCTGGAACCCACCGAACCCACGGATACACGGACAGCTGATACGTCATTGAGGACGCAGGATGATTCAACGATTGCTGACATTGGTCGCCATGCTGGTACTGGCGGCCTGTGCCAAGGACGCCCCGGCGCCTGCCGAGCCGGCCAAGGAACCCCAGCCGGGCGCCACCACCGTGGAGCTGCATTTCCAGGCGGTGGCCGGACTCAACCCCGGCCCTGACGGCCAGGGCACGCCGGTGCGGGTGCGGATCTTCGAACTGAAGAACCCGGCCACCTTCATGCGCGCCGACTACTTCGCCCTGGCGGAGCGGGCCCCGGCCACCCTCGGCCCGGACCTGATCGACCAGGACGAAGTGCTGGTCAAGCCCGGCGACCAGTTCAGCCTCAAGCGCACCCTGGACCCGGCCACCCGTCAGGTCGGCCTGCTGGTGGGCTATCGCGAAGTGGACCAGGCCCTGTGGCGGGTCAGCGTCAATACCGCCTCGCACCTGAACAACAGCTATCAGATTGGCCTCGATGTCCGCGCAGTCAGCGCCGAGCTCGCGGCGTCCCCATCCAGCCCTGCCCAATAGGCAATCGGAGCAACCATGTCCTGGAACAATCGCGTGGTCTGGTCGGAAGGCATGTTCATTGGAACCCAGCACTTCCAGCAGCATGACCGTTACCTGGAAAACCTCATCGACGCCCGCAGCCGTCCGTTGTCGGCGGGGGCCTGGGGCTTTTCCGAACTGCGGGTCGATCAGGGCCTGCTGGCCCAGGGCAAGCTGGCCATCGTCAGCGCCCGTGGCCTGCTGCCCGACGGCACGCCGTTCAACATCCCCCATGACGACCTCGCACCGAGCCCGCTGAGCATCGACGACCACCTGCGCGACGGCCTGGTGTACCTGGCGCTGCCGCTCAAGCGCGCCGGTGCCCGGGATACCGTGGGCGAAGGCGAGGAGCTGGGCGGCGCCCGCTACCTGAGCCAAGTGCGCGAAGTGCGCGACGACAACGCGCCGTTCGAAAACCGTGCGCCGGTGACCGTGGGCTCCCGGGCCCTGCGCCTGCTCACGGCCGCGGACGGCCTGAGCGACTACGCCGCCATCGGCGTGGTGCGGATCAAGGAAAAGCGCGCCGACCGCGCCCTGGTGCTGGATGACAGCTACATCCCGCCGCTGCTGGACGTGGCCGCGTCCAAACCCTTGAGTGCCTTTCGCAGCGAGCTGCTGGGCCTGCTGCACCAGCGTGGCGAGGCCCTGGCTGGCCGGGTGGTGGCGTCGGGCGCCGGTGGCGCCTCGGAAATCGCCGACTTCATGCTCCTGCAACTGGTCAACCGCGCCCAGCCGCTGGTCAGCCACCTGAACCAGATCAGCCCGTTGCACCCCGAGCGCTTGTACAGCGAGCTGGTGAGCCTGGCCGGTGAGTTCTCGACCTTCTCCAACATCACGGCGCGGCGCCCGGCCGAATTCCCGCAGTACCAGCACGACGAGCTGGCCCTGAGCTTCGCCCCGGTGATGCAGGCCCTGCGCGAAGCGCTGTCGATGCTGATCGACAGCAAGGCGACGCCGATCCCGATCGTCGAGAAAGCCTACGGCGTGCACGTGGCGATGCTGGCCGACCGCACCTTGCTGGAGAGCGCCAGCTTCATCCTGGTGGTGCGCGCCGACGTGCCCGGGGAGACCCTGCGCGGGCGTTTCGCCCAGCAGAGCAAGGTCGGCTCGGTGGAGCACATCCGCGATCTGGTCAACCTGCAGCTGCCGGGCATCGGCCTGCTGCCGCTGCCGGTGGCGCCGCGGCAACTGCCGTATCACGCGGGCTCCACCTACTACGAGCTGGACCGTGGCAGCGAGCACTGGAAGCAACTGGTTCATTCCGGCGGCTTCGCGTTCCACGTCGCCGGGGAATTCCCGGGCTTGAACCTGGCCTTCTGGGCCATTCGAGGATAAGTCGCGATGCATCCTTTCGACGATTCGGCAGGGCAGCCGTCCCCGGCCAATGACCGCACCCAATTCATGCCGCGCCCCGGTGGCCGCGCGCCCGAGTCCGGGCGTCCGGCGACCGCGCCGTCGCCTTCATTGGCGATGCCGGCGGCGCCGCTGCCGGCCGGTCAGGCTCGGGGCCTGAACCCGCTGGAAAGCGCCGCCGGTCCGCTGCTGGCCTTGCTGACCCGGCTGCGCAGCACCCTGGCGCACCCGGCGCCGGCCAGCCTGCGGGCGCAGTTGCTGGCCTACCTGCGCCAGTTCGAAGAGCGCGCGGAAGCCGCCGGCGTGCCGCGCAACGACGTGCTGCTGGCGCGCTATGCGTTGTGCACCGCCCTGGATGAAGCGGTGCTCAGCACCCCTTGGGGCAGCACCAGCGATTGGGGCAAGCAGAGCCTGCTGATCACCGTGCACAACGAAGCCTGGGGCGGCGAGAAGGTCTTCCAGTTGCTGGAACACTGCCTGCAAAGCCCGCGCGAGCGCCTGTACCTGCTGGAGCTGTTGTACCTGTGCATGTGCCTGGGTTTCGAAGGCCGCTATCGGGTGATGATCGACGGCCGCAGCCAGCTCGAAGCCCTGCGCGAGCGCACCGCGGCGACCATTCGCAGTGCCCGTGGCGAGCATGAGCGCGAGCTGTCGCCGCATTGGCGCGGGGTCAGCGTGGCCCGTGACCGGCTGGCCCAGTTCATGCCGCCCTGGGTCGGCATCGCCATTGGCGTGGCGCTGCTGCTAGCGCTGCTGTTCGGCCTGCGCCTGAAGCTGGCGGCGGACGCCGAGCCGGTGTTCAAGAACATCCATGCCCTGGGCGAGATCCCGGTGCAGACCCTGGACCGCCCGGTGATCCAGCCGAAGATCGTCGAGCGTCCGCGCCTGGCGGGCTTTCTTGCCGAAGACATCAAGGCCGGGCGGGTGGCGGTGGAAGACGCCGTCGACCGTTCGGTGGTGACCATCCGTGGCGACGAGCTGTTCGCCTCGGCCAGCGCCAGCATCCTCGACGACTACCAGCCGCTGATGCTGCGCATCGCCGACGCGGTGCGCAAGGTCAAGGGCCAGGTGCGCATCACTGGCCACAGCGACAACCGACCGATCGCCACCTTGCGCTTCCCATCCAACTGGAAACTGTCCCAGGCCCGCGCCGAGTCGGTGCTGCAGATCCTTGCGGCGAAGACCGGCCAGCCGGAGCGCTTCAGCGCCGAAGGCCGCAGCGACACCGAGCCGCTGGCCAGCAACGCCACCGCCGAAGGGCGGGCGCGTAATCGTCGGGTCGAAATCAGCCTATTGGCGGAGGGGGTCGAGTGAAGGCGTTTTTCAGTTTTGTGATTCGCTGGGTGATCCCGCTGCTGGGGCTGATCGCCCTGAGCCTGATCATCTGGTTCATTGGCCCGCTGCTGGAGTTCCTGGTGCCGGAAGGCCGGCGTTGGGCGTTGATCATTGTGATCTTCGCGCTGTGGATCGGTTACCGGGTGTTTCGCATCATCCAGGCCCGCCGGCACGCGGCCAAGGTGTTGCAGAGCCTGGCCGCCGATACCCCGCCGGACCCGGACAGCGTGGCCACCGCCGAAGAACTGGCGGCCCTGCGCCAGCGCATGGACGAAGCCCTGGCGCTGTTGAAGAAGGCCAAGCTCGGCGGTGACGAGCGGCGCAACCTCTACGAGCTGCCGTGGTACGTGATCATCGGCCCGCCGGGCTCGGGCAAGACCACCGCGCTGGTCAATTCCGGCCTGCATTTCCCCCTGGCCGCGCAGCTGGGCGCTGGCGCCGTGCGCGGCGTGGGCGGCACCCGCAACTGCGACTGGTGGTTCACCGATCAGGCGGTATTGCTCGATACCGCCGGGCGCTACACCACCCAGGACAGCCACGCCACGGTGGACAAGGCGGCCTGGCTGGGCTTTCTCGACCTGCTGAAAACCCAGCGCTCGCGGCGGCCGATCGACGGGGCTTTTGTTGCCATCAGCCTTTCCGACCTGCTGCTGGGCAGCGAAGCGGAGCGCGCGGCTCATGCCGCGGCGATCCGCCTGCGGATCCAGGAGCTGTACACCCAGCTGGGGGTGCGCTTCCCGATCTACCTGATGCTCACCAAGCTCGATCTGGTGCCGGGTTTCATGGAGTTCTTCGATTCCCTGAGCAAGGAAGAGCGGGCCCAGGTCTGGGGCATGACCTTCGCCCTGGATGACGGCAAGAGCGGCGACAGCCCCCTGGCCCAACTGCCGGCGGAACTGGCGGCCCTGGAGCAGCGCCTCAACGAGCGTCTGGTGGAGCGCCTGCAACAGGAACGCGACCCGGCGCGGCGTGACCTGATCTATGGCTTCCCGCAGCAATTCGCCGCGCTCAAGGAGTCCTTGCAGGGCTTCCTCGAAGGCGTGTTCAAACCCAACGCCTTCGAAGAGCGGGTGCTGCTGCGCGGGGTGTATTTCACCAGCGGCACCCAGGAAGGCAGCCCCATCGACCGGCTGATCGGCGCCATGGCCCAGAGCATGAACCTGGACCGCCAGCATCTGGCGCGGCAGACCGGCACCGGGCGCAGCTACTTCATCGAAAAACTGTTCAGCGCGGTGGCCTTTGCCGAGCGCGGGCTGGTGGGGGTCAACCCCAAGGTCGAGCGGCGGCGCAAATGGATCGCCCGGGGCGCCCTGGCGGCCACCGTGGCCCTGGTGCTGGTGGTCAGCACCTTGTGGATCATCAGCTACCGGGCCAACCAGGCCTACATCGCCCAGGTCGACCAGCGGGTCGCGCCGGTGCGCCAGGATGTGCAGAACCTCAGCTCGGCCCAGCGCGATGTGCTGGCGGTGCTGCCGCTGCTCAACGCCACCCGTCATCTGGCCGGCGACGCACCGGGCTGGGCCGAGGGCCTGGGCCTGTATCAGGGCGACATGCTCGAAGCCGAGGCCGCCAGCGTCTATCGCAAGCTGCTGGTGGCGGTATTCGCCCCGCGTTTGATGACCCGCATCGAAGAGCAGCTGCACAGCGGCGGCAACTCGGACTTCCTCTACGAGGGGCTCAAGGCCTACCTGATGCTGGCGGACAGCGAGCATTACGACCCGGACTTCATCAAGGCCTGGATCACCCTGGACTGGGACCGCACCCTGGCCCGCGATCTGCCGCCGGACCAGCGTCAGGCCCTGACCGGGCACCTGCAGGCGCTGTTCGAAAAACAGCCACCCAATGCGCGGCTGGACCAGCGCCTGATCGACGACCTGCGCCGCCAGTTGCAACAGCTGCCGGTGGCCCAGCGCGTGTATGACCGGGTCAAGCGCGCCAAGCTGCCGGACGGTGTGCCGGACTTCCGCCTCAGCGAAGCCGGTGGCCGCGACGCGGCGCTGGTGTTCACCCGCAAGAGCGGCAAGCCGTTGAGCGAACCCCTGAGCGGGCTGTTCACCGCCAAGGGCTACCGCCAGGGCTTCCTCCTGGCCAGCCTCAACCAGGCCGGCACCCTGGCCGAAGAGCAGTGGGTGCTGGGCCGCGATCAGGCCGACCAGCAGAACGTCGCCAGCCTCGCCGCCGACGTGCGCCGCCTGTACTTCCAGGACTACCTGCGCCAGTGGGACGCCTTGCTGGCGGACATCGACTTTGTGCCGATCACCAGCGTGGCCCAGGCCGCGGACGTGCTGCGGGTGCTGTCCGGGCCCACTTCGCCGCTGAAGAAACTGCTGGTGGCGGTGGCCAAGGAAACCGACCTGCAACAGGAAGAACGCCTGTTGGCGGCCCAGGGCCAGAAGGTCGAGGGCGGTGTCGATCAGCTCAAGCAGCGCCTGGGTTCGTTGTTGGGCCAAGAGCAGGCGGGCAATCCGGCGGCCGTGGCCAGCAGCGAAGACCCGGTCAGCGCGCACTTTGCCGAGCTCAACAGCCTGGTGAGCAAGGGCGAGGGCGAGCCGGCGGCCATCGACGGCCTGCTGGCGGACATGAACGCCCTGTACGTGCAGGTCAGCGCCATGGTCGGGGCCAGCGGCGACGCGCTGCTGGGCGAGGCCAAGAACCAGGCCAGCGCCGCGGCGGCGCGGGTCAGCCTGACCGCCGAGCGTCAGCCGCCGCTGGTCCAGGGGCTGGTCAAGTCGGTGGTCGGTTCCACCACCAACACCATGATGGGCGGGGTGCGCAATCAACTGAATGCGGCCTGGGTCAGCGAAGTGGTGAACGTCTATCGCCAGTCCCTGAGCGGGCGTTATCCGCTGTCGCCGGGCAGCTCGCGGGACGCGACCCTGGAAGACTTCGGGCAGTTCTTCGGCACCGGCGGGGTGATGGACAACTACTTCCGCAAGTACCTGCAGCCTTACGTCAACACCTCGACCAGCACCTGGAGCTGGCAGCCGGGGGCGGCGCAGAAACTGGGGATCTCCCCCGGTGTGCTGCAAACCTTCCAGCGCGCGGCGAACATCCGCGATGCGTTCTTCCGCTCCAGCGGCGGTACGCAGCCAGCGGTGCGTTTCGAGCTCAAGCCGGTGGCCATGGACGCCAACATCAGCCAGTTCCTGCTCGACCTGGACGGCCAGCAATTGAGCTACGACCACGGCCCGAGCCGGCCGGTGGCCATGCAGTGGCCGAACCCGGGAAGCATCGGCGTGGTGCGCCTGTCGATCATGCCGCCGTCGCCCACCGGGCGTTCCGGGGTGACCCTGGACGGCCCCTGGGCCTGGTTCCGCCTGCTGGAGCAATCGGACCTGACCGCGACCAATTCGCCGGACCGCTTCAACCTGCGGCTGCGGGTGGATGGCGCGAGCATTTCCTACGAGCTGCGCGCCAGCAGTGCCTTCAACCCGTTCAAGAGCCGGGTGCTCAGCGGCTTCAGCCTGCCGGAGCGGCTATGACGGTGGTCGGCCTGTACGGCAAGTTGGCCAGCCGCGGCGATTTTGTCAGCCGTGGCCTGCCGCAGAGTTTTATCGGCCCTTGGGACAGCTGGCTGGCGGCGGGTCTGCTGGCCAGCCAGAACGCCCTGGGCGAACAGTGGCTCAACGCCTACCTGGTCAGCCCGCTGTGGCGTTTTGCCCTGGCCCCCGGGGTCTGCGGGCCCCAGGCGGCGGTGGGCGTGGTGATGCCGAGCATCGATCGGGTGGGGCGTTATTTCCCCCTGACCGTGGCCGCGCTGCTGGCGCCCGAGGCTGACCTGGCTTCGTTGATCAGCGGCCCGCAGCAGTGGTTCGAACAGGTGGAAGAGCTGTTGCTGGCGACCCTGGAAGAGGGCGCCCGTTTCGAGGCCCTGGAAGAGGGCTTGCAGGCCCTGGGCGCGCCAAGCCCGGCCAGCCGGATCGAAGGCAGCCACTACGCCGGCCTGCAGCGGTTTTACGTCAGCGATCCACAGGCCCGGGGCGCGGTACTCGCGGCCCAGGCCTGTGCGGGATCGAGTGCCTGGTGGGGGCGCGGTTCGCAGGACATCAGCCCGATGCTGTTGCGCTGCCAGGGCCTGCCGCCGACCAATGAATTTGCGCAATTTTTGCTCGGACAAGAGGGTGCCGTCTAAATGGGTTCTGCGCCGCAACTGTCCTACCAGTCCGCCAGCTACAGCCATGTCGGCATGGTGCGGAAAATCAACGAAGACGCCTGGCTCGAAGCCCCGGAAACCGGCCTGTGGCTGGTGGCCGACGGCATGGGTGGGCACGCCGCCGGGGACTATGTCAGCAGCCTGATCGTCGACAGCCTGCGGGCGGTGCCGGCGGCCGAGAGCCTGGAGCAGTACGTCGCCGCGCTGCGCAATGGCCTGGCCGCGGTGAACGCCGCGGTGCGCGAGGAAACCGCCAATCGCGGGGTGACCATGATGGGCAGCACCGTGGTCCTGCTGGCGGTGCGCGGCGCTCGCGGCGTGTGCCTGTGGGCCGGCGACAGTCGCCTGTACCGGCTGCGGGACGAGCAGCTGGAAAGCATTTCCCGGGACCACAGCTACGTCCAGGACCTGCAGGACAGCGGCCTGCTCAGCGAGGCCGAGGCGCGGGTGCATCCGCGGGCCAATATCGTCACCCGGGCGATTGGCGTCGAAGCCCAGCTGCAGCTGTCCCAGGTCGACCTGCAGGTGCAGGACGGCGACACCTTCCTGCTGTGCAGCGACGGCCTGAACAAGACCGCCGAAGACTTCGAACTGCGCGACGTGCTGAGCCACAGCGAGCCCAACGATGTGGTGCGCAGCCTGATCCACCTGGGCCTGACCCGGGGCGCGCCGGACAACATCACCGCCATCGTGATCAAGGCCGCAGGACACTGACCATGGACATTCTGATTCCCGGCTTTGACATCCAGGGCGAGATTGGCGAAGGCGCCATGGCCAGCGTGTACCTGGCGACCCAGCGTTCGCTTGAGCGCAAGGTGGCGCTCAAGGTGATGGCCGCGGCGCTGGCCGCCGACCCGAGCTTCTGCGAGCGCTTCTTGCGCGAGGGCAAGACCCTGGCGCGGCTGTCGCACCCGCACACCGTGACCATCCACGACATCGGCAATGTCGGCGAGCTGTACTACATGGCCATGGAGTACCTGCCCAACGGCACCCTGAAAGAGCGCATCGCCGCCGGGCTGACCCCGGAGCAGGGCCTGACCTACATCCGCCAGATCGCCTCGGCCCTGGGTTATGCCCACGCCCAGGGGCTGGTGCACCGTGATGTGAAGCCGGCCAACATCCTGTTCCGCGCCGATGGCACGGCGGTGCTCTCGGACTTCGGCATTGCCAAGTCGCTGGACGACCGCACCCAGTTCACCCAGGCCGGTTTTGCCGTGGGCACGCCGAGCTACATGAGCCCGGAACAGGCCCGTGGCCAGGACATCGACGGTCGCGCCGACCTGTATGCCCTGGGGGTGGTGCTGTATGAAATCCTGGTCGGCGAGTTGCCGTACAACGGCACCGACGCGCTGTCCACGGCCCTGGCCCACCTCACCGAGCCCTTGCCGGAGCTGCCGCTGCACCACGGGCGCTACCAGCACATCCTGCGCAAGCTGCTGGCCAAGGACCCGGCGGAACGTTACCCGGACGCGGCGGCCTTGCTGGCGGCCCTGGACAACCTGCCGCCGGAGACGGCCGAGGTCGAGGCGACGCTGATCCAGCCGTTGCCGCTGCCCCCTCAGGCTGCCCCCCAGCCTGTAACTCAGCCTGTAACTCAGCCTGTAACTCAGAGCCACGACCTGGCCGGGCTGACCCCGGTGTCGATCGAGATTCCGCAACAGGCGCCGGCGCCCCAACCGGCGCCGCGCCGCGAGCCGCCCCAGGAACCGCCAGTGCCGCCGCGCGCGTCCAACCTGCCGCCAGCCGGCAGCGGGGCGTCCGAACAGCGCCGCGGCCCGCTGCTGGCCCTGGCCGGGGTTGCCGTGGCGGTGGCCCTGGCCGTGGCGGGGGGCGGTTACTGGTGGTTGTCCGGCGACAGCCCGGCGCCGCAACCCAAGAGCCCGGCCACGGTCGGCACCCCGCCTGCCGTGGTGGCACCGCCGGTGGAGCAGGCGCTGGCCGCGGATGTCGATGGCGGCCAGCGGCCGCTGCTGATGCCGGGCAAGAAGACCCTGTTCCAGCGGGTGCTGAGCAAGCCGGGGGCGAGTTTCTCCAGCGCGCCGGGGGCCACGCCGGACAAGCCGGTGCCGGCGTTCTCGGTGCTTTACGTGTACCAGCGCAAGAACCTCGACGGCCGCTCCTGGCTGCGCCTGGGCGCCGCCAGCGATGGACGCAGCGCCGGTTGGCTGCCGGCCGAGCAGGTCAGCGACTGGAAGCAGAGCCTGGTGCTGAAATTCACCGAACGTTCCGGCCGCGCGCCGGTGATGTTCGTGCGCCAGGCCAGCGAGCTGGAGCGCCTGCTGGCGGACCCGGCGGCGGCCAAGAACCTGCTGCTCAGGGCGCAGAAGAATCCCCAGGACGAGCAGCAGGTGCTGGCCCTGGAACCCAATGCCAGCGCGGTGCCCCAGGACCAGTTCTACCTGCTGCCGATCTTCGATTCCAAGGAAAGCTTCGACGAGAACGGCCAGCCGGTGCAGTTGCTCAACGTCGCCTCGATCGATCCGGGCAACAGCCCGCAGAGCATCAGCGACAGCAGCGGCAAGCCGCTGCCGGCGAACAGCCCGCCGGCGGCCGCCGATGCCTTCCGCACGGCGGTGGTGCTGGTGGTGGACACCTCGGTGTCGATGCAGCCGTACATCGATCAGGTGCGCGACGTGGTGCACGAGCTGCAGAGCAAGATCGCCGAGCGCGGCGAGCTGGACAGCGTCAGCTTCGGCCTGGTGGGCTTTCGCAACAACACCAGCAAGACCCCGGGCCTGGAGTACGTGACCAAGACCCTGGTGACCCTGGACCAGGGCCGCGACCCGCAGCGCTTCCAGGAACTGGTGAGCCAGGTCAAGGCCACCAACGTCTCCAGCCACTCGTTCAACGAAGACGCCTTCGCCGGCGTGATGCAGGCGGTGGAAGGCATGGACTGGAAGGGCTATGGCGGTCGCCTGATCCTGCTGGTCAGCGATGCCGGGGCCCTGCGCAAGAACGATCCCTACAGCCGTACCCAGATGAACGAGGCGGAGGTGCGCCAGGCGGCTTTGGGCAAGCAGATCAAGATCTACGCCCTGCACCTGCGCACCGATGCCGGCAAGAAGAACCACGCCCAGGCGGAAACCCAGTACCGGGTGCTGACCGCCGACGCCAACCCGAAGATCGGCGACCTGTACATTCCGGTGCCCGGCGGCGATGTGCGCAAGTTCGGCGAGCGGGTCGACGAGATCGGCACGGTGTTCGCCGACCTGGTGCATCAGGTGCGCAGCAACCAGCACCAGGAAGTCCCGCTGCTGGCGGCGGCGCCGAGCATCGCGCAGAAATCGGCAGCCATCGGCTACGCCATGCACATGGATTTTCTCGGTCGTAAATCCGCAAGTCAGGCGCCGCAGCTGGTCAGCGCCTGGACCGCCGACCGCGACCTGACCAACCCGGCGCTGCCGGCGTTCCAGGTCTGCGTGATGCTCACCAAGTTGCAGCTCAACGACTTGCAGCAGTCGCTGAAACTGATCGTCGACGCGGCGCGCAAGACCCAGACCTCGCCCAAGGATTTCTTCCAGGAAATCGCCAGCGCCAGTGCCTACATGAGCCGCGACCCGTCGGCCCTGCGCAAGGGCGGCAACCTGGCCGACGGCGGCGTGCTCGGCGAATACCTGGAAGGCCTGCCGTACCGCAGCAAGTCGCTGAACATGACCCAGGACCTGTGGCTGTCGTTGAGCGTCGCCGAGCAGGAAGATTTCATCGACGAGCTGGATTCGAAGATCCGCCTCTACGAAACCTTCCACAACGACCTGGCCAACTGGGTGCGCTTCGGCGATGCCGAGCCGGGTGATGCCCTGTACCGCGTTCCGTTGTCGACGCTGCCGTGATGCTCGATCTGGCGCAGGTACGCAAGAGCCGCGGCGAGGGTCGCCAACGCTACAGCCTGGAGATCCCCCGGCTGCAACTGCGCGCGGGCGACCAGCTGGCGGTGGTCGGCCCCAGCGGCTGTGGCAAGAGCACGCTGCTCGATCTGCTGGCCCTGGTGCTGGCGCCGGATTCGGCGGCGCGTTTTGAATTCGCCCCGGCCAGAGACCCCATCGACATCCTCGGGATCTGGCGCGACGCGGGTCACAGTGCCCTGGCGCAATTGCGCAGCCGGCACCTGGGCTATGTGCTGCAGACCGGCGGCCTGCTGGGCTTTCTCGATGTGCGCGGGAATATCGGCCTGCCGCGCAAACTGTTGGGGCTGGCCGACGACGGCATTCCCCGGCGCCTGGCCGAACGCCTGGAGATCGCCGATCAACTGCACAAGAAGCCCGCCGCCCTGTCGGTGGGCCAGCGCCAGCGGGTCAGTTGCGCCCGAGCCCTGGCCCACGGCCCGCAGGTGTTGCTGGCGGATGAGCCGACGGCGGCTTTGGACCCCTTGAACGCGCAAAGAGTGATGCAACTGCTGGTGCAGCAATCCCGCGATCAGGGGGTGTGCTGCGTGATCGCCACCCACGATGAGGTGCTGGCCCGGGCCAACGGTCTGCAGGTGCGGCGTATTGCCTGCCGGCGCGATGCCGACGGCGGGGTCACCGCGACCCTGGGGGAGGCCTGCTGATGCGTGCCTCTCTGACCGCGGCACTGGCCTGGCAGGACTACCGCGCCGACGCCTGGCTGTCGGCCTGCTCGGTGCTGGCCCTGGTGGCGGTGATCGCGCCGTTGCTGGTGCTGTTCGGGCTCAAGTTCGGGCTGGTCACCAGCCTCACCGAGCGCCTGGAACAGGACCCGGCGGTGCGCGAGATCATTCCCCTGGGCGGCGGACGCTTCAGCGCCCAGTTCATTGCCGAGCTGGGCCAGCGCCCGGACGTGGCCTTCGCCTTGCCGCGCACCCGGCAGATTGCCGCCACCGCGGACCTGTCCCGGGGCACCGGGGATATCGGCCTGACCGTGGAGATGGTGCCGACCGCCGTGGGCGACCCGTTGCTCGGGCGCTTGTCCACCCCCCGGAGCATGAACGGCGTGCTGCTCAGCCGCACCGCCGCCGAGAAGCTCGGGGTGCGGCCGGGGGACTGGCTGCAGGCGAGCTTTGGTCGGCAGGTGGCGGGGCGCAGCGAGGTGCAGCGGACCCGGGTCCAGGTGGAAGGCATCCTGCCCCTGGAAGCCTTTGCCCGGGACGCGCTGTTCGCTCCGCTGGCGTTGCTGGAGGCCGCTGAGGATTACCGCGACGGTCGCGCCGTGGCGGCCCTGGGCTGGCTCGGCGAGGCCCAGGCCGCGTCCGCGCAGCGGGTCTACCCGGCGTTTCGCCTGTATGCCCGCGATCTGGATGACGTCGAGCCGCTGCGGCTGTATTTCGCCGAGCGCGGCCTGCTGGTGGCGACCCAGGCGCAGACCATCGCCCAGGTGCAGTCCTTGAGTCGCAACCTGTCCATCGTCTTCTGGGTGATCGCCGGGCTGGCCCTGGCCGGTGCCTTCGCGGCGATCTTCGCCGGGGCCCTGGCGGCGGTGGAGCGCAAGCGTCGGGAGTTGTCGGTGCTGCGCCTGCTGGGGTTTTCCACCGGCGCGCTGCTGCTGTTCGTGGTGGCCCAGGCGCTGTACAGCGCCGGGCTTGCGGCGCTGTTGAGTGGCGCCCTGTATGGCCTGGCCCAGGCCGGGCTGAATCATTTGTTCATGCAGGTGCCCGGCGAGTACGCCAGTCATTTGCTGCCGGCCCATTACGGGCTGGCCCTGTTGGCGACACTGGGCGTCAGCACCCTGGCCGCGGCGCTGGGCGGCTGGCGGGTGTCGCGCATTGAAGCCTGTGAAGGAATTCGCGATGTATAAGTTGATCGGCACCGTGCTGGCCATGACCCTGGCCGGCGCCGTGTGGGCCGAAGAGCCCGGCAACAAGATGGACAATCCCAAGCCCCTGGCGGACGACGTCAGCCTGCCCTTGCCCTGTGACGGCGAGATGGTGTTCCGCTACGTCTACGTGCTGGCCCAGGGCACCCTGGACGACCGCGAGGTCAACCTCGGCTACCCCTTCAGCGAAGGCGAGAGCGGCTATCAGCAGTCGTTCATTTCCGGCTATCGCCGGGACTACATCAACGGTCAGTTCACCCTCAAGGACCTGCCTGCGGCCTGGGGCAAGACCATCGGCCCGGCCTTGCCGAAAACCGGCAGCGGGGTGCCCCTCAAGCCGATGCTGTATTTCATCGGCAAGTACGAAGTCACCGCCCGCCAGTACGCCCAGGTCATGGCTCAGGCCCAGTCCCTGGCCAGCGGCGAACCGGCCCCGGCCTGCGAGGCGCCGGACGGCCTGCAGGGGCGCCTGCCCAAGGTCAAGCTGTCGCGTTTCGAGGCCGAGCGTTTTGCCGCGGTGTACAGCGCCTGGCTGATGAAGCATCACCGTGACCTGCTGCCGGTCAGCGGCCGTGGCAGTTCCTCGGAAGACGGTGGCCTGGGGTTCGTGCGCCTGCCCACCGAAGTCGAATGGGAGTACGCCGCTCGCGGCGGCCAGGCCGTCAGTCGCCAGGAGCTGGAGGGCCGGCTGTTCCCGCGTCGTGTGGAGGGCAGCGAGGAAGACGGCCCGCTGGCGGACTGGGCGGTGTTCAACCAGGTGGCCGGCGGCACCGGTCAGGCGGCGCGCCTGATGCCGATCGGCACCAAGCTGCCCAACCCCATCGGTATGTTCGACGTGATCGGCAACGCCGCCGAGATGGTCCAGGAGTCCTTCCAGCTGGTGCGTGCCGGGCGCCGCCAGGGCACCTACGGCGGCTTCGTGGTCAAGGGCGGCAACTACCTGGAAGGCGAGGGCACGCTGTTCACCGGGATGCGCCGCGAGTACCCGCTGTTCGGTGCCGACGGCACTGAGCAGAGCAACGAAACCACGGGCTTCCGGGTGGCCATCGGCGCCTTGTCAGCCCCGCGTTCGCGCTACAAGGAACTGTTCGCCCAGTGGCAGAAGGAGGGTCGCCTGGCGTCCCTGACCGATGCCATCGACGAAGCCCAGGACCCCACCAAGCGCCTGGACAGCATCATTGCCACCAGTGTCGACCCGCGCCTGCAGGCGGAGCTGGGGCTGGTCAATGAAGAGCTCAAGCGCAACGTTTCGCTGATCGCCCAGCAGCGCGAGGAGGCGGCCGGCAACCTGATCCAGTCCGCGGCGCTGGTGGCTGAAACCGTCAACAACTACAACATCCGCCTGACCAACCTGAAGAAGAGCCAGCAGCAGGCCATCGATGCCAAGGACGAACCCAGCGCCAAGCTGTTCGCCGAAGCCATCGACAACGGCCGCAGCGCGCTGGACGGGGCGGTGGCGATCTACATCGACAACTTGGCCACGGGCGCCCGTTACACCGACGCGGTGATCCAGGCGCAATTTCAACGGATCAAGGAAGAGCTCAATCGCAAGCCGGTGCTCGGCAAGAGCCTGGTGACGCGCGCTACGTTATTCGTCCGCCATGTCGGGGATTATCGCCAGAAACGGCGAGCCGACCCGGCGACGATTTTGAAGGAACTGCTCGCATCGACCGGTCAGAAGTCATGACCGGCCGCTGTCTGTCGAGCCTGGAGGAGCTCGGGCGACCTGGTGTCGTGCCGAGTAGGTCAACACTAATCGAGATCATCAACATGCTTTTTTCCCGCAAGCCATTTGCTTCAACATCCAAGCGTCACCTGCTGTTGGTTGCCGCCGGGTTCAGCACCGTATTGACCGGTTGCGCGACCTCTCCGGTGTCCAAGGTCGCCTCGACCACCAAGGTCGAGTACTACCCGAGCTGCTACGAACCGGTACAGCACCTGCGTGCCACCGATTCGGACATGACCAAGTCGGTGGTGACCGGCGCCGCCCTGGGCGCCGCCGGTGGCGCCCTGCTCGGTGCCCTGACCGGTGACGGCGACCACCGTGGCCGCAACGCCGCCATCGGTGCCGCAGGCGGTGCCCTGGCCGGTGGCGCCGCCGGTTACTACACCGAGCGTCAGAAACAGATCGCCGACGACAATCAGCGCATCGCTTCCTACGCCACCGACGTCAACAAGAGCGCGGCCGACATCGACCGCAGCACCGCCTACGCCCGTGCCTCGCAAACCTGCTACCAGCGTGCCTTCGACAGCCTGATCAGCGCGCGCAAGGCCAACAGCATCAATGACGTGGAAGGGCGCAAGCGCCTGGCGGAAATCGTCAGCGGCCTGAAAGAGTCCAACGACCTGATCGCTGCGGTGAACGGCCGGGCCAGCGAAGACCTGAACAAGTACAACCAGGCCTACGAGCAGGATCTGCAGCAGGTGGGCGTGCAGCGTACCGACGTGGTCAAGGTGGCCACCGCCGATACCACTCCGGTGACCACCACCAGCGGTGGCAAGAAGAAGCAGCCGGCGCAGAAGGTCAAGCAACCCAAGCTGCCGAGCGTGCCGGCCGAAGCGGTGAGCACCGAGAAGTCGATCCAGCAGGCCAAGACCAAGCAGGCCGAGAGCAACAAGGTCGCTACCACCGGCCAGACCCAGGTCAACAGCATGTGCAAGAACCCGGACCTGGGTGACTGGGCACCGGTGCCTTGCCCTAACGTCTGAGTCAGTGATTGTCTGACAAGATGTCGCGATAAGCGTTGAACGCCAGTCGATCTCCGAGTAATTGGCCAGATCGACTGGCGCTCTTCACGTTACAGGTTAAACTGCGCCGGCCACCCAATAATTCCACTGAGGCGCCGTGCATGAAATTTCGTTTTCTTCTCTGGATGCTTGGCCTGTTGATGGGCAAGGCCAGCCGCAACAATCCCGCTTTCCAGCAACAGTTGGGCGACAAGGAGCTGGTGTTCCAGCTGCAGACCCTTGACGGCAAGGTTGCTCGGCATTTCTTCGTCAAGGACCAGCGCATTACCAGCCGCTCGGGGTTCTACCCGGAGCCTGCGTTCGCCATTGCCTTCAAGGATGCCGCCTACGGCTTCGCCACGATGCAGGCGAAGAACAAGCAGTTGGCGTTCATGACCGGGATTCAGGACAAGTCGATTCAGATCAAGGGCAACCCGGCGCTGGTGATCTGGTTCCAGGGCCTGACCAAGTATTTGAAACCGAAAAAGGCCAAGCCCAAGGCTTGAGGGTGGGGCTTCGCCGGCGAGCCGGCTCCTACAAGTCGGGTGTAGGAGCCGGCTTGCCGGCGAATGGGCTCAGGCCTGGCTGAACTGCGAAGCCAGTTCGCGCAGCAGCACTTCCGCTTCCAGTACCTTGCTCACCACGTCTTCGGCCTTGTCGCGGCTCAGGCCCAGGCGCTCGAACAGGGCGTCGGGGATCTCTTCGTGGGGACCGGAACCGATGCCCCGGCTGCGCAGCAGGCGCACCGCCAGGCACACCAGGTTGGGGTATTCGGCGAAGGCGCCGTCGTAGCTCGGGTCGTGCTGGAAGCGCAGGGCGGTGGACAGCTCGTCCGGCATGTCCCAGTAGCGCATCAGCCAGGAGCCGATCTGTTCGCGACTGATGCCCAGCAGGTGCTGCTCGACATAGCTGTGGCACAGGTGCGGGTTGACCTCCAGGTGCCGGCAGATCAGCGAGAAGTGCGGTGGGAACACGTGGGCCAGCAGCAGGTAGCCAAAGTTGTGCAGCAGGCCGGCGAGGTAGGTCAGGCCGGCTTCCGGACGCTGGGCGCGAGGCATGGCGCGGGTCAGGCCCTCGATCACTGCCGCGGTGTAGATCGATTGCTGCCAGTAGGGCGTGGCCTG
This sequence comes from Pseudomonas sp. 3MA1, assembly GCF_029237275.1. Taxonomy (NCBI): domain Bacteria; kingdom Pseudomonadati; phylum Pseudomonadota; class Gammaproteobacteria; order Pseudomonadales; family Pseudomonadaceae; genus Pseudomonas; species Pseudomonas sp. 3MA1. The sequence goes on from NZ_JAACFX010000002.1 coordinate 308,210, forward strand.
TTGCGGCTGGTCCTTGGGCAGGCTCAGGGTCTTGCCCAGGGCCAGGCCCAGCGCCAGGTTGATCACCAGATCGAAGCCCAGCACGCGGACGATGGCGTCTTCCACCGAGCGGATCTTGCCCGGCGAGGCGTAGTAGGGCGAGGCTGCCCAGCTCACGACCTGCGCGGCCAGGGCCGGGTCGGTTTCCACCACGCCGGTGATGTCGTCGATGGTGGCGTTGGGGTCGACCCGCAGCTTGATGATCTTCTGCGCGGTTTCCGCCAGCGGCGGGATCTCGATGGTGGCTTCCAGGCGCTGCTGGATGCGCCGCGCGGTGAAGGCCTGCATGGCCTGGGTGATTTCCTCGCGGTCATCGTCCGGGCGGTCGAGGTTGGGGCGGATGCTGCTCAGGGGCTCGCCGAAATGCCCGGCGCTGGCCTTGTTGAGCATGCTCTTGAAGGCTTCGCTGGTGATTTCCAGGAGCACCCCGGGTTCGCCGGAATTGATCAGCAGGCTGGGTTCGCGCAGCAGGCTTTCTTCGTACAGGCACGGCGAGCTGGTGAGCGCCGGCAGGCCGGGCAACAGGCTCAGGCTGTGCTTGCCGAGCATGCGCTCCAGGCGTTCGGTGGACACTGCGGTGAGACGGCGGCCGGTGAGTTCGGCGAGGCGGTTGAGGTCCAGTAGCTGGCTCTGCGGGAACAGCACCATCAGCGCGCCGACGGCGTCGTCCAGCAGCACCGCCTGGACCTTGCGCGCAGCCGGCAGACCCGGTTGGTCGAGCACTTCGTTGTAGCTGATGGCCAGCTTGCCGAGCAGCAACCGGATAACAGACGGAGCGTGTGGGGTTGCAATGTCGAGGGCAACTTCTGTCATGGTCTGGTATCCGTTTTTCTACAATTTGACGAGTATAACCAGCTTGGTTATAGCGAGGGTTCACTAACTGAGTGGTGGTTCACACTTGGCCGTATTGCTGGCCATGGCGCAGCCAGCGTTCCAGCAACGGGCTGACGTGGTCCGGCCAGCGCTCCAGCAGAGCCTGCGCGGCATCGCGTACCGCAGGCAGCAGGTCGGCGTCGCGCATCAGGTCGGCGACCTTGAACTGCAAGAGACCGGTCTGGCGGGTGCCGAGCATTTCCCCGGGGCCGCGCAGTTCCAGGTCCTTTTCGGCGATGACGAAACCGTCGTTGGTCTCACGCATGATGCCCAGGCGCTGGCGACCGATTTGTGAAAGCGGTGGATGGTAGAGCAGCACGCAGTGGCTGGCGGCGCTGCCGCGCCCGACCCGGCCGCGCAGCTGGTGCAGCTGTGCCAGGCCCAGGCGTTCCGGGTTCTCGATGATCATCAGGCTCGCATTGGGCACGTCGACCCCGACTTCGATCACCGTGGTGGCCACCAGCAGTTGCAGGTTGCCGGCCTTGAACTCGGCCATCACCGCGGCTTTCTCCGCCGGTTTCATGCGGCCGTGGATCAGCCCCACGCGCAGTTCGCCCAGGGCGCTGGAGAGGTCTTCGAAGGTGGTTTCGGCGGCCTGGCAGGTGAGCTCCTCGGATTCTTCGATCAGGGTGCAGACCCAGTAGGCCTGGCGCCCTTCGGCGCAGGCGGCGCGCACCCGTTCGATCACCTCGACGCGGCGGCTGTCGGTGACCAGCACGGTATTGACCGGCGTGCGACCCGGGGGCAGTTCGTCGAGGATCGAGGTGTCCAGGTCGGCGTAGGCGCTCATCGCCAGGGTTCGCGGAATCGGAGTGGCGGTCATGATCAGCTGGTGCGGGCACAGGCGGCCGCCGACGCCTTTCTGGCGCAGGGCCAGGCGCTGCTGGACGCCGAAGCGGTGCTGTTCGTCGATGATCACCAGGGCCAGGTTCTTGAACTGCACCTCGTCCTGGAACAGGGCGTGGGTGCCCACCACCATGGGCGCGCCGCCGGCGATCTGTTCCAGGGCTGCCGCGCGGTTCTTGCCCTTGAGCTTGCCCGCCAGCCAGGCGACTTCCAGGCCCAGGGGTTCGAGCCAGCGCTTGAAGGTAATGAAGTGCTGCTCGGCGAGGATCTCGGTGGGCGCCATCAGCGCCACCTGGTAACCGGCTTCCAGGGCCTGCAGGGCGGCGAGGGCGGCGACCACGGTCTTGCCGGCGCCGACGTCGCCCTGGATCAGGCGCAGCATGGGTTCCGGCTGGCTCAGGTCGTAGGCGATTTCGTTGCCGACCCGTTGTTGCGCGCCCGTGGGAGCGAAGCCGAGGTTCTTCAGGTACTTGGCCGGCAGGTTCCGGGCCAGCGGCAGCACTGGGGCGCGCTGGGAGCGCAGGCTGTCGCGCAGGCGTTGCTGGGACAGCTGGTGGGTCAGCAGTTCCTCGAACGCCAGGCGGTGCTGGGCCCAGTGGTGCCCGAGGGCCAGCTCATCGACATCGGCGTCTGCCGGCGGGTGATGCAGGTAGCGGATCGCATCGTCCAGGGGCGCCAGTTGATAGTCCCGGGCCAGTTCCTCCGGCAGCCAGTCCGGCAGGCTGCGGGGGCCGAGCAGGGCCAGGCTCTGCTGGCAGAGCAGGCGCAGGCGCTGCTGGGTCAGGCCCTCGGTCAGCGGGTAGATGGGGGTCAGGGTCTGGTCCACCGGCGGCGGTTCGTCGCCACTGATGGCGCGGTATTCCGGGTGGTAGATCTCCAGGCCCGAGGCCCCGGGGCGGGCTTCGCCGTAGCAGCGCACGCGAGTGCCGCGCTTCAGGCCGTCTTTCTGGGCATTGCTGAAATGGTAGAAGCGCAGGCTCAGGCCGCCGGTGCCGTCCTGCAGGCGCACCAGCAGGCTGCGGCGCTTGCCCATGACCACATCGGCGCCGCTGACGGTGCCCTCGATCACCGCATCCTGGCCCGGGCGCAGGGCGCCGATCGGCACCACGCGGGTGCGGTCCTGGTAGCGCAGGGGCAGGTGGAACAGCACGTCCTGAAGGTTTTCCAGGCCGACCTTGGCCAGCTTCTCGGCCATGGCTTCGCCGACGCCCTTGAGTGCCGTGACCGGCACTTTCGACAGCTCAGTCATTGCGCTTGCTTAGCTCGCGGCGGGCGGCTTGGCCACCGAGCACAGGCGGATCGAGTCGGCGAGGATCTCGATGGCCTTGGGCCGCGGGAAGCTGGCGCGCCAGGCGATGGCTACGGTGCGGAACGGCACCGGCGGGGTCAGGGGACGGACTTCGATCACCCCGGGGGCGTAGTGGTGGCTGTCCACCGCCGACAGCGGCAGGATCGAGATGCCCAGGCCGGAGGCGACCATGTGGCGGATGGTTTCCAGGGAGCTGGATTCCACGGTGGTGTGCTTGGCGCCGTCGTTGCCCTTGGTCAGGGTCGGGCAGGCCTCCAGCACCTGGTCGCGGAAGCAGTGGCCTTCGCCCAGCAGCAACAGGCTCTTGTCGTTGAGCAGGTTGGCGTCGATGGTTTCCTTCTTGGTCCAGGAGTGGCCGCTGGGCATCAGCACGTAGAAGGGCTCGTCGTACAGCGGCAGGGTCAGGACATCGGCTTCGTTGAACGGCAGGGCGATGATGATCGCGTCCAGCTCGCCATTGCGCAGTTTGTCGCGCAGTACGTGGGTGAAGTTCTCTTCGATATACAGCGGCATCTGCGGCGCAACCCGGTGCAGCTGGGGAATCAGGTGCGGGAACAGGTAGGGGCCGACGGTATAGATGGCGCCCACCTTGAGCGGCGCGGTGAGCTGGTTCTTGCCGGCCTGGGCCAGTTCGCGAATGCCCTGGGCCTGTTCCAGGACCTTCTGTGCCTGGGCGACGATGGTTTCGCCGACCGGGGTCAGGCGCACCGCGCTCTTGCTGCGCTCGAAAATCAGCACACCGAGTTCGTCTTCAAGCTTTTTCACGCCGACCGAGAGGGTCGGCTGGCTGACATGGCAACGCTCGGCGGCGTGGCCGAAGTGCTGCTCTTGGGCGAGGGTGACGATGTAGCGTAATTCTGTGAGGGTCATAGCGGGCGTCCATGAGGTTGCGGCCAAGCATAACGGCTGCAATCGATAGACGCACGTTATCAGACGGAGGGTGGAATGCGACACCCGCCAATGCCTGCTTCGGGCTGGGCAAACGCCAAGGGCACCTTTGCAGGTGCCCTTGGCGGGGTATCAGCGGCGACCGCGGCTTCTGTCGATTTCGTAGTTGAAGGGCGCGGTGACTTCCACGGTGCCATTGGTGAGCATGTCGGCCGGCGGTTTGGGCAGTGGCTGGGCGCGGCGGATCATGTCCAGGGTGGCCCGGTCCAGATCCGCATTGCCCGAGCGGCTGGTCAGCTCGTAGGACAGCACCTTGCCTTCGGCATCAACCACGAAGTGCAGGGAGTTGGTGCCTTCCTTGCCTCGACGTTGAGCCTCGCTCGGATAGCGCTTGTGCTTGGCCAGGTGCGCCTGCACCAGTCCCTGCCAGTTGGCCTTGGCGGCGGCCTGGGCCGGTGACGGACCAGCGGTCGCGGGGGCGGGCTGCTGGGACGGGGAGGGCGTGACCGGGGCGTCGCTGGGCTTTTCCTCGGAAGGCTTTTCCTTGGGCGGCTCGGGCTTGACCACGGGTTTTGGTGGCTGTGGCTTGGGCTTTGGCTTGGCCGGCTTGGGCACCGAAATGGTTGGTTTCGGCGCTTCGGCGAGCTTGGGCAGCGGCAGTTCTTCCACCGGCGCAGGCGGTTGTGGCGTAGGCACCACTTTCGGTGGTGCCGGTGGAGGCGGCACAGGGGCAGGCGCCAGTTCCACCACCATGGCCTGGGGCGGAATGGGTATTGGTTGTGGCTTGGACCAGTTGAGGGCGAGGAGGATCGCCAGCGCATGGACGCCCAGCACCACCGCCAGGCTACCGCTGTAACGCGTCAGTCTTTGGCGCGTCGTGATCATTTCTTGGCTGCCGTCTCAAGTCCGACCAGGCCGACTTTCAGGTAGCCGGCGGCCCGCAGGTTGTCCATGACGCTCATCAGATCGCCGTAGTTCACGCCCTTGTCGGCCTGGAAGAAGATGGTCGTGTCCTTCTTGCCTTGGGTGCGGGCGTCGAGGATGGCGCCCAGGGTTTCGGCCTTGACTTCCTCTTCGCCGATGAACAGGCGCTGGTCGGCCTTGACGCTGAGGAACACTGGTTTTTCCGGGCGCGGCGCCGGTTTGGCGCTGGAGGCGGGCAGGTCGACCTTGATGTCCACGGTGGCCAGCGGGGCGGCCACCATGAAGATGATGAGCAATACCAGCATCACGTCGATGAACGGCGTGACGTTGATTTCGTGGTTTTCGGCCAGGTCGTCGCCTGCGCCTTCTTTCAAATGCAAGCCCATGGCTGATTACCCCACTTTCACCATGTGCGGTTGTGTGGAGCGCTCGACTGGCTGGTGGTCCAGGTCGCGGCTGACCAGCAGCAGGACTTCTGCCGAGGCGTCGGCCACCTGGGCGCGGTAGCCGGTGATGGAGCGAGCGAAGACGTTGTAGATCACCACCGCCGGGATCGCGGCAACCAGGCCCAGGGCCGTGGCCAGCAGGGCTTCGGCGATGCCCGGGGCAACCACGGCGAGGTTGGTGGTCTGGGTTTTGGCGATGCCGATGAAGCTGTTCATGATGCCCCACACGGTGCCGAACAGGCCGACGAAGGGCGCGGTGGAACCGATGGTGGCGAGCACCCCGGTGCCGCTGCTCATGTTGCGGCCGCAGGCCGCCACCAGGCGCTCCAGGCGGAAGCTGACCCGTTCCTTGATGCCTTCTTTCTCACGGCTGTTGGCCGACAGGCGCATTTCTTCCAGGGCGTCGTGGACCAGCAGGTGGGCGAGGGTGCCCTCCTTGGCGGCGGAGGCGCTGGCTTCTTTGAGGGTGGTGGCCTTTTTCAGGGCGGCGATTTCACTGCGCAGGCGACGCTTGGCGCCCAGCAGTTCGAAGCCTTTGGCGATCCAGATGGTCCAGGTGATGATCGAGGCGATGGCCAGGCCGATCATCACCAGTTTCACGATGATGTCGGCGTTCTGATACATGCCCCAGGGCGACAGGTCGTGGGCCATGCCCAGGCTGTTGTCGGCTTCGAGGACTTCGGGAGTGTCTTGGCCCGCTGCCGGAAGGCCTTCGGCCTGGGCCGGGTCGGCGGCTGGCGCGGTGGTCAGGGGGGCTGCCGGCTCGGTCTGGGCGTGTTCGGCGGTCGGAGCGCTGGCGGCGGGCGCGGTGGCCGGGGCGTGCTGGTCGGCGAAGGCTGCGGTCGGAGCCAGCAGCAGGCTGCACAGCAGCGCAGCAACCGCGCTTACGGCGCGCAGTGGGCTTGGGCGTTTGGTTGGCGAGGCGGAGAGTGGATTGCTTGTCATGCTGGCCGGACCTGAGAAGAGGAAAGGGTTAAATGTCCTTCTAGGCCTCGCTGGGCCGAGAACAAATGGGCGGTTATTATTGCAATTAATTCTTGTTAACAAAAGTAATACAGTAACTATTTTTCCTCGATTGCTAGCCGTTCATCCAAAGCCGAGGCTAGTCTTGGCCTTTCTGAAAGGAGTTTTCTGATGTCCTCCCCCTCTGTTTTGATCGCCGGTTGCGGTGATGTCGGGAGTCGCCTGGCGACTCAACTGCTGGCTGAGCAATGGCGGGTTTATGGCTTGCGCCGCACGGTGTCGCGCCTGCCTCAGGGAGTGATTGGCGTCGCCGGTGACCTGTTCAGCGAGCAATGCCCGAAGGACTGGCCGCAGGCGCCCCTGGATTATCTGGTGTACTGCGCGGCGGCCACCGAGCATGACGAGGCGGGGTATCGCGCAGCCTATGTCGAGGGCCTGCAGCATGTGCTGAGCTGGCTCAAGCAGCATGGCCAGCAGCCCAAGCGTCTGTTGTTCGTGTCCAGCAGCAGTGTCTACCAGCAGCAGGGCGGCGAATGGGTCGATGAGCATTCGCCGGCCCTGGCCACTGGCTACTCAGGCCGTTTGATGCTGGAAGCCGAGCAGGTGGCCTTGAACAGTGGGTTGCCTGCAACGCGGGTGCGCCTCACCGGCATCTACGGACCGGGCCGTGAATGGCTGCTGACCCAGGTGCGTCGCGGGTATCGGGTGGCGATTGATCCGCCGTTGTATGGCAATCGCATTCATGCCGACGATGCGGCGGGCCTGCTGGGGTTCCTGCTTGAGGCGGATCGTCGCGGCGAGGCGTTGGAGGATTGCTATATAGGGGTCGATGACGCGCCTGCGCCCCTGGCGGAGGTGGTCGACTGGCTGCGTGAATACCTGGGGGTGACCGAGTGGGCGGACGATGCCAGCGTGCGTCGCACCGGCAGCAAGCGCTGCAGCAATGCCCGCGCCCGGGCGTTGGGCTGGGTGCCGCGTTACCTGAGTTATCGCCAGGGGTATACGGCGATTCTTGAGGGGCAAGGCTGAGTCGGGTCGTAGCCGCTGCGGTTGGCAGCGGCTACCTCCGGGTCACTGCTTTTGCAGCAGCCATTGCTGGTTGCCCGGCACCAGCGACGGCACTTCATCCGCCAATGCGCTGTTCACTGCCTGGAAGATCTCCAGTTGCTGGTCCTTGCGCACGAAGATCCAGGAATTGCCCTGGCCGTTGAGCTGCAACCAGATGCTGTCGTTACCGCCGCTCATGGAGGCGCAGTCGCCCGCCAGGCACAGGGCATAGCGATCGGCCCCCGGCAAACCTTGCACGGCGCCGTTGGCCTGGAACTGGACTTCGTTGCCCAGTCCCGGGCCGCTGACGATTTTCCACGTGCCGCCCAGGTAGGCCGAGTACAGCGCGCGCTCGAAGTTGGCGCCCAGTGGCGCGCCTTCAGGTGCGGGGTCCTTGGGCGGGACGAACACCTGTTCGGGTTCGTTGTCGTTGGCCACTTGCAGCAATTGCTTGCCGTTGCGTTTCAGCTCCGTGGCGGCGCTGCCATAGAACTCGACTTTTGCAGTATTCGAGCCGTCGCTGACGATCTTGCCTTCGATGGTCTCGAAGCCATTGGTGTAGCGGGCCTGGCCTGCCTTGGTGTTGAGTTCCCATTCCAGGTTCGGGCCGTAAGCCTGGAGGGCTTCACGCAAAGGGCCGCCTTTGGAGGCTGCGTCGATCGCTACCTGATTGATCCAGATGCCGCCGACATCGTTTTTGGCGGGGTCGCTGGCACAACCGCCGAGCAATACGGCGAGCAGCGAAACAGCTAGCGCTTGGCGCATGACGAAATCCTTTCAGAACGAAAACGGCGCAGCCTGAAGGGCTGCGCCGCGGGTGTTACTCGATGACCAGAATGGCATCCATTTCAACCTGTGCGCCCTTGGGCAGGGCGGCCACGCCAATGGCGGCGCGGGCTGGGTAAGGCTGCTGGAAGTACTTGCCCATGATCTCGTTGACCTTGGCGAAGTGGCTCAGGTCGGTGAGGAAGATGTTCAGCTTGACGATGTCCTTGAACGAACCGCCAGCGGCCTCGGCTACCGACTTGAGGTTCTCGAAGACCTGGATGGTCTGGGCTTCGAAGCCTTCCACCAGTTCCATGGTTTTTGGATCGAGGGGAATCTGGCCCGACATGTAGACGGTGTTGCCCGCCTTGATGGCCTGGGAGTAGGTGCCGATGGCGGCCGGGGCCTTTTCGCTGGTGATAACGGTCTTGGTCATGAATGACTCCTTGTAATGGACGGGCTACGCGCGCATGCGGGTGATGCGGATGACCCCGGTCAGGGCGCGCAGTTTCTTGATCACGCGGGCCAGGTGCACGCGGTCGTGCACGCTGACCACCAGTTGGACCACGCTGATGCGACCATCGCGTTCGTCCATGCTGATTTTCTCGATGTTGCCGTCGGCGGCGTTGACGCTGCTGGCCAGCAGCGCGATCAGGCCGCGCTGGTGTTCCAGCTCGACGCGCAGTTCGACGTTGAATTCGCCGGTGACATCCTTGGCCCAGGACAGCTGGATGCATTTTTCCGGGTTGTGGCGGATTTCGCTGATATTGCGGCAGTTGTCCAGGTGCACCACCATCCCTTTGCCAGCGGACAGGTGGCCGACGATCGGATCGCCCGGGATCGGCGTGCAGCACTTGGCGTAGCTCAGCACCAGGCCTTCGGTGCCGCGGATCGCCAGCGGGCCTTCCGGGCTTGGCAACTGTTCGCCTTCGCCCAGCAGGCGGCGGGCCACGACGTAGGCCATGCGGTTGCCCAGGCCGATGTCTTCCAGCAGGTCCTCGATCAGTTCCAGGCGGTATTCCTGGAGAATCGCCTGGACACGTTCCGCCGGGATTTTTTCCAGCGAGCTGTCGAAACCGTTGAGCACCTTGTTCAGCAGGCGTTCGCCGAGGCTGATGGACTCGGAGCGGCGCTGCAGCTTGAGGGCGTGACGAATATGGGTGCGGGCCTTGCCGGTGACCACGAAGTTGAGCCAGGCCGGATTTGGGCGTGCCCCTGGGGCGCTGACGATTTCCACGGTGGAGCCGCTTTGCAGGGGTTCCGACAGCGGGGCCAGGCGGCGGTTGATCCGGCAGGCGATGCAACTGTTGCCCACGTCGGTGTGCACCGCGTAGGCGAAGTCCACCGCGGTGGAGCCTTTGGGCAGCTCCATGATCCGGCCTTTGGGCGTGAACACGTAGACCTCGTCCGGGAACAGGTCGATCTTCACGCTTTCGATGAACTCCAGGGAGTTGCCGGCGCGTTGCTGCATCTCCAGGACGCCCTTGACCCATTGGCGGGCGCGGGCGTGGGTGCCTTTGGGCTGTTCGTCGCCGCTGGATTTGTACAGCCAGTGGGCGGCGATGCCGTTATTGGCCATTTCTTCCATTTCCCGGGTACGAATCTGGATCTCGATCGGTACTCCGTGCATGCCGAACAGCGTGGTATGCAGCGACTGGTAGCCGTTGGCCTTGGGAATGGCGATGTAGTCCTTGAAGCGTCCCGGCAGTGGCTTGTACAAATTATGTACAGCACCGAGCACGCGATAGCAGGTGTCTACCTTGTCGACGATGATGCGGAACGCATAGACATCCATGATCTCGTTGAAGGCGCGACGCTTGCCGCGCATCTTCTTGTAGATACCGTACAGATGCTTCTGGCGGCCGCTGACCTCGCCCTGGATGCCGTCGATGGCCAGGCAGTGGCTGAGGGATTCTTCGATCTTGTTGACGATTTCCTTGCGATTGCCCCGGGCGCGCTTGACCGCCTGGTAGATCCGCGCGGAACGCATCGGGTGCATCGCCTTGAAGCCCAGGTCTTCGAATTCGATGCGGATGCTGTGCATGCCCAGGCGATTGGCGATGGGGGCGTAGATCTCCAGGGTTTCCTTGGCGATCCGCCGGCGCTTCTCGCCGGAGAGCACTTCCAGGGTGCGCATGTTGTGCAGGCGGTCGGCCAGCTTGACCAGGATCACGCGAATATCGCGAGCCATGGCCATGGCCATCTTCTGGAAGTTTTCCGCTTGGGCTTCGGCCTTGGTCTCGAAGTTCATCTGGGTCAGTTTGCTGACCCCGTCGACCAGTTCGGCCACGGTTTCGCCAAACTGCGCGCTGAGCGCTTCCTTGGCGATGCCGGTGTCTTCGATCACGTCATGCAGCATCGCGGCCATCAGGCTCTGATGGTCCATGTGCATGTCGGCAAGAATGTTCGCTACCGCGAGTGGGTGCGTGACGTACGCCTCGCCGCTGCGACGGCGCTGACCGTCATGGGCTTGTTCGGCGTAGAAATACGCTCGGCGGACCAGATTGACCTGGTCCGTGCCGAGATAGGTCGATAAGCGATCGGCGAGGGCGTCTATGCTCGGCATGATGTCTCCTGCCGTAAGCTGTGATCCCGCGCCGTGCTACGTCGACCAGGCATAGGCTCAGACTGCCTCGTTGGACTCGTCCTCGAAAGCAGCAAAAAGCGGCTCGTCTTCAACGATTTCGGCTTCGGCGATAGCTGCATAGTCGATCAGGCCTTCAGCGATTTCGCGCAGAGCGACAACGGTAGGCTTGTCGTTTTCCCATGCTACTTTCGGCTCTTTGCCGCCGGTTGCCAGTTGACGGGCACGCTTGGTAGAGAGCATGACCAGCTCAAAGCGGTTATCCACGTGTTCTAGACAGTCTTCAACGGTTACGCGGGCCATGGTCTTCCTCGTAGCAAATGCAATATGCGCGCTGCCCGGATGGGCGAGCGGACTCAACAGTTTAAAAAATCACCAGCGTTTAGGGAAGCGCTGATTTTTTGACCAAGCTCTTCAACGCGCTGCAAGTGCCAATGTAAAGCGCTTGCAGCGGTTTTGGGAAGTGCTGTTTTAGCCCAGCAGTTCGGCCAGCAACTTGCCGAAACGCTGCTGCTGACGTTTCTGTTGCAGTTGATTGGAGCGGAAAATGGCCTTCAGATCGTCCAGCGCGTGGGCGAAATCGTCGTTGATGATCAGGTAGTCGTAGTCGACGTAATGGCTCATTTCGCTGACGGCTTCACGCATCCGCCCTTCGATGATCTCGTCGCTGTCTTGTCCGCGATTGGTCAGGCGCTGGTGCAAGGCCTGCAAGGATGGCGGCAGGATGAAGATCGAGCGCGCCTGGGGCATCAGCTTGCGCACCTGCTCCGCGCCTTGCCAGTCGATTTCCAGGATCAGGTCGTGGCCTTCGTCCAGGGTCTGCTGCAGGTGGCTTTGCGAGGTGCCATAGAGGTTGCCGAAGACTTCGGCGCGCTCCAGAAAGTCGCCGTGCTCGATCATCTTCACGAATTCACTGCGTTCGACGAAGTGATAGTTCACGCCATTCACTTCACCCGGGCGCATGGCGCGGGTGGTGTGGGAGATCGAGACGCGGATCTCCGGGTTGGCGTCGGTCAGAGCCTTGACCAGGCTGCTTTTGCCTGCGCCCGATGGGGCGGAAATGATGTACAGGGTGCCGGTGCTGTGGGTCATGTCAGTTGCCTTACTCAATGTTCTGCACTTGTTCGCGCATCTGCTCGATCAACACCTTGAGGTTGACCGCAGCCTGGGTGCTGCGCGGGTCGAAGGCCTTGGAGCCCAGGGTGTTGGCTTCGCGGTTGAGCTCCTGCATCAGGAAGTCCAGGCGCCGACCGGCAGCGCCGCCGGACTTGAGCACGCGGCGTACTTCGGTGATGTGGGTGCTCAGGCGATCCAGTTCTTCGGCGACGTCGCTTTTCTGCGCCAGCAGGACCATCTCTTGCTCGAGGCGGGTCGGGTCCAGCTCGACCTGCATGTCGGCGAAACGGTCGAGGACTTTCTGGCGCTGGGTCGCGAGCATCTGCGGAACCAGCTCGCGCAGTGTCGCGACGTCTTCCTCCATGGATGACAGGCGCTCGTTGATCAGTCGGGCCAGCTCGGCGCCCTCGCGTTCGCGACCGCTCTTCAATTCTTTCAGGCCCTGGTTGAACAGGGCCAAGGCATCGCTGTTCAAGGCTTGCGGATCGCTGGCGTCGGCCACCAGCACGCCTGGCCAGGCCAGCACTTCCAGCGGGTTCAGGGCCGCCGGCTGCTTGATCAGGCCGGCAACCGTCTCGGCCGCTGCGACCAGCTGTGCTGCCCGCTCACGATCGACCTGCAATGGCTTGCCGGTGGTTTCCTCGGCGAAGCGCAGGGTGCATTCGACTTTGCCCCGGGACAAACCCTGGCGCAGTGCTTCGCGGACTGCGCCTTCGAGGTCGCGGAAGGCTTCCGGCAAGCGCAGGTGCGGCTCCAGGTAGCGGCTGTTGACCGAGCGCAACTCCCAGCTCAGGGTGCCCCGAGTTCCAGCCCGTTCGACTCGTGCGAAGGCGGTCATGCTATGCACCATGGAGGTACCTCCGATTCAGTGCCGACGCCAACCGCAAGCGGGCTGAGCAGGCCTGATAGATGAATTAAAGCCGGTAGGCGGCGAAGGCGCAGGATTGTAGCGCAGTGCGACAGGCGTCCCCAAACCCTGCTGCAGACAATGGGTCGCAGGTCGTCGCAACAGGATCAATCTGAGGTACAAATGCGCCTTTGGCCTTTTTAGGCGTGCCCTGGCGCGGTTGCGGGCTTTATAATGCCCGGCAGTGTTCCGTCCTCGTACAGGTATTCCCCTATGAAACGTCCAAGTGGTCGCGCTGCCGATCAGCTCCGCTCGATCCGCATTACCCGCAACTACACCAAACACGCCGAGGGATCTGTACTGGTCGAGTTCGGTGATACCAAAGTGATCTGCACGGTCAGTGTCGAGAATGGTGTACCGCGCTTCCTCAAGGGCCAGGGTCAAGGCTGGTTGACGGCCGAGTACGGCATGCTGCCGCGGTCCACCGGCGAGCGTAACCAGCGTGAAGCCAGCCGTGGCAAGCAGGGCGGCCGCACCCTGGAGATCCAGCGCCTGATCGGTCGTTCCCTGCGCGCTGCGCTGGACATGTCCAAACTGGGCGACATCACCCTGTATGTCGATTGCGATGTGATCCAGGCTGATGGCGGCACCCGTACCGCGTCGATCACTGGCGCGATGGTGGCTCTGGTCGACGCCTTGAAAGTGATCAAGAAGCGTGGCGGCCTGAAAGGCGGTGATCCGTTGAAGCAGATGATTGCCGCAGTATCGGTGGGTATGTATCAGGGTGAGCCGGTCCTGGACCTGGACTACCTGGAAGACTCGGCCGCTGAAACCGACCTCAATGTCGTCATGACCAGCACCGGTGGTTTCATCGAAGTGCAGGGCACCGCCGAAGGCGCGCCGTTCCAGCCGGCCGAACTGAACGCGATGCTGGCCCTGGCCCAGCAAGGCATGAACGAGATTTTCCAACTGCAGCAGGCGGCGCTCGCCGATTGATCGGCGCCGGTCTTCAGCAAGGAGAGCACCATGAGTGATGAGCAACTGCCACAACCTGCGCCGAGCCATGAAGTCCGGCAATGGGCGATGTTTTGTCACCTGTCCGCCTTGCTGGGGATCTGGGTTCCCTTCGGTACGCTGATCGGGCCGCTGATTCTCTGGCAGATGAAGCGCGAGACGGATCCCTTTATCGATGCCCAGGGCAAGGAAGCGCTGAACTTCCAGCTGACGGTCGCCATTGCGTCGGCAGTCTGCTTCCTGTTGATGATCGTGGTGATCGGTTTCTTTATGTTCGGCCTGCTGGCGATTGGCGCCTTGGTGCTGACCATCATCGGTGGGGTCAAGGCGGGTGAGGGCGTGCCGTATCGGTATCCTTTCACCTGGCGCCTGATCAAGTAGATTGAGCACGCACAAAAAAGCCGACAGCGATGTCGGCTTTTTTGTGGCTCTGAAAAGACGCTTAGATGGTCAGCGTCCAGTCATAGTCCACGATCAGTGGTGCGTGCTGCGAGAAGCGCGGCTGACGCGGCAGGCGAGCGCTACGGACAAAGCGGCGCAGGCCAGGAGTCAGCAGCTGGTAGTCAAAGCGCCAGCCCAGGTTGAGCATCTCGGCCTGTTCGTTGTCCGGCCACCAGCTGTACTGATCGCCTTCGCGGCTGACTTCGCGCAGTGCGTCGACATAGCCCATGTTGCCAATGATCTCGTCCATCCAGGCACGCTCGGGTGCCAGGAAGCCCGGAGATTGCTGGCTGTCACGCCAGTTCTTGATATCCAGCTTCTGTTGCGCCACGTACAGCGAGCCACAATAGATGTACTCGCGACGTTTGCGCCGCTGTTTATCCAGATAACGGGCGAAGTCGTCCATTAGCTTGAACTTCTGGTTCAAGTCTTCATCGCCGTTCTGCCCTGATGGAAGCAGCAAGGTCGCGATGCTGACCTTGTCGAAATCGGCTTGCAGGTAGCGCCCGTAACGATCGGCTGTCTCGAAGCCGAGGCCGCTGATGACCGCCTTCGGCTGCAACCGCGAATACAAAGCCACGCCGCCTTGGGCAGGGACTTCAGCATCGCAGGCATAAAGGAAGTAGCCATCCAGTTGGAAGGCTGGGTCATCCAGTTCAAAGGCAGAGGCGCGGGTGTCCTGCAGGCAGATGACGTCGGCATTCTGTGCCTGCAGCCAACTGAGCAAACCACGCTCCACTGCAGCCTGAATACCATTGACGTTCACACTGATGATCCGCATAAATGGCCCCAAAAATCACGTGCGTGTATGATACCCGAGCTCTACCTAATTAGCTAAATCCGTGGTATCTGGGGTTTTTTCATGCAGGCGTATCAGCGCGATTTCATTCGTTTTGCCATCGATCGCGGGGTTTTGCGCTTCGGTGAGTTCACCCTGAAGTCCGGGCGCACCAGTCCTTACTTCTTCAATGCCGGCCTGTTCAACAGCGGTTCGGCCCTGGCCCAGCTGGGGCGTTTCTATGCCGCGGCGATCGTCGAAAGCGGCATTGCCTTCGATGTGCTGTTTGGCCCGGCTTATAAAGGCATTCCTCTGGCAGCGGCTACAGCCGTTGCTCTGGCTGAGCATCATCAGCGCGATCTGCCTTGGTGCTTCAACCGCAAGGAAGCCAAGGCGCACGGCGAGGGCGGCAGCCTGGTAGGCGCCCCATTGACCGGCGACGTGCTGATCATTGATGACGTGATCACCGCAGGCACCGCCATTCGCGAGGTGATGCAGATCATCGAGTCCCAGGACGGCGCCAAGGCGGCCGGGGTGTTGATCGCCCTGAACCGTCAGGAGCGCGGCAACGGCGAGCTGTCGGCGATCCAGGAAGTCGAGCGTGACTTCGGTATTCCCGTAGTGAGCATCGTTTCCCTGACCCAGGTCCTGCAGTTCCTGGCAGACGACCCGGCGCTCAAGCAGCATCTGCCCGCAGTGGAAGCCTACCGCGCGCAGTACGGAATCTGACACCGTAGGAGCCGGCTTGCCGGCTTGCGTCTTGAGTTGCCCGCGTAAGCGCCTTCGCTGGCAAGCCCGCTCTTACGCAAGCCAACTCCCACAAAGATTGCGTCGTAAAAAAGCCCCCGCCCGGCATCCCGGGCGGGGGCTTTTTTGTCGCTGGCGCTTAAGGGCGCTTGCGATTGCTGATCAGGGTGCCAACACCGGTATCGGTGAAGATCTCCAGCAGAATCGCGTTGGGCACGCGACCGTCGATGATCAGCGAGCTGCCGACGCCGCCTTGCACCGCTTCCAGGGCGCAGCGGATTTTCGGCAGCATGCCGCCGTAGATGGTGCCGTCGGCGATCAGTTCGTCGACCTGCTGGGTGCTCAGGCCCGTCAATACCTTGCCTGACTTGTCCATCAGGCCGGCAATGTTGGTCAGCAGCATCAGCTTCTCGGCTTTCAGCGCTTCGGCCACCTTGCCGGCGACCAGATCGGCGTTGATGTTGTAGGACTCACCATTGGCGCCAACGCCAATCGGTGCGATCACCGGGATGAAATCGCCCTTGACCAGCAGATTCAGCAGATCGGTATTGATCCCCACCACTTCGCCCACATGGCCGATATCGATGATTTCCGGCGTGGTCATTTCCGGTGTCTTGCGGGTCACGGTGAGCTTTTTCGCACGGATCAGCTCGGCATCTTTACCGGTCAGACCGATGGCGCTGCCGCCATGCCGGTTGATCAGGTTGACGATGTCCTTGTTGACCTGGCCGCCGAGGACCATCTCCACCACGTCCATGGTCTGCGCGTCGGTCACGCGCATGCCGTCGACGAAGTGGCTTTCAATCGACAGGCGCTTGAGCAGGTCGCCGATCTGCGGGCCGCCGCCGTGCACCACCACCGGGTTGATCCCGACAGCCTTCATCAGCACGATGTCGCGGGCGAAGCCGGTTTTCAGCTCCTCGCTCTCCATAGCGTTGCCGCCGTACTTGATCACCAGGGTCTTGCCGACATAGCGGCGGATGTAAGGCAGCGCTTCGGATAGGACCTTGGCGGTATTGGCGGCGGCATCGCGTTCGATGGTCATTCAGGGCTCCGGTGCTTCAAACAGTCAAAACGGTAGTTGGAGATCAGGTGCAACACGTTTCAGCTGGACGTGGAACACGTCCTTAA
The DNA here is from genome assembly GCF_029237275.1 of Pseudomonas sp. 3MA1. Taxonomy (NCBI): domain Bacteria; kingdom Pseudomonadati; phylum Pseudomonadota; class Gammaproteobacteria; order Pseudomonadales; family Pseudomonadaceae; genus Pseudomonas; species Pseudomonas sp. 3MA1. The sequence goes on from NZ_JAACFX010000002.1 coordinate 324,968, forward strand.
TCCGCTGCAGCTCGGCTTCGTCATCAGCCTCGAAGCGCAGCACCAGCACAGGGGTGGTATTGGAGGCGCGAACCAGGCCCCAGCCCTTGGCATAGTCGACTCGCACGCCGTCAATGGTGGTCAGGTCGGCGCCTGCGCCCCACTGCGCGTCGTGCAGGGCATCAATGATGCTGAATTTGCTCTCTTCGGTCACATGGATATTGATTTCTGGCGTAGAAATATCGTTCGGGAAGGTGGCGAACAGCTCTTCCGCAGTGGATGTTTCCTGGCTGAGGATCTCCAGCAACCGTGCGGCACTATAAATGCCGTCGTCGAAACCGAACCAGCGCTCCTTGAAGAACACATGGCCGCTCATCTCGCCGGCGAGCAGGGCGCCGGTCTGTTTCATTTTCTTTTTGATCAACGAGTGACCGGTCTTCCACATGAGCGGGCGACCGCCGTACTCCTTGATCAGCGGAATCAGCCGGCGGGTGCATTTGACGTCGAAGATGATCTCCGCGTCCGGGTTACGCGCCACCACGTCCTTGGCGAACAGCATCAGCAGGCGATCGGGGTAGACGATGCTGCCGGTGTTGGTCACCACGCCGACGCGGTCGCCGTCGCCGTCGAAGGCCAGGCCCAGGTCGGCCCCGGTTTCCTTGACCTTGGCGATCAGATCTTCGAGGTTCTCGGGCTTGCCCGGATCCGGGTGGTGGTTGGGGAAGTTGCCGTCCACCTCGCAGAACAGCGGGATGACTTCGCAGTTCAGGGCTTCGATCAACTGCGGAGCGATGACCCCGGCGGCACCGTTGCCGCAGTCCACCACGACCTTCAGGCGGCGGGCCAGCTTGATGTCGCGGGTGATCTCCTCGGCGTAGCGCGGCAGGATGTCGACCCGGGTGACGCTGCCCTGGGCACTGCTCAGGTTGTTGCTCTTGAGGCGCTGGTGCAGGGCCTGGATCTGTTCGTTGGCCAGGGTGTCGCCGGCGATGACGATCTTGAAGCCGTTGTAGTTCGACGGGTTGTGGCTGCCGGTGAGCATCACCCCGGATTTGCCGGCCAGGACATTGGCGGCGTAGTACAGGGCTGGAGTCGGCACCAGGCCAACATCGCAAACGTGGCAGCCGCTGTCTTGCAGGCCCTGAATCAGTTGCTCCACCAGCTCCGGACCGGACAGGCGGCCGTCCCGGCCTACGCAGACGTTGGGCTCGTCCTGGGCCAGGCTCTGGGAGCCGATGGCGCGGCCGATCCAGTAGGCGGTTTCGGCGGTCAGGGTTTGCGGTACAACGCCGCGGATGTCGTAGGCGCGAAAGATGCTGTCAGGAAAGGTCGGGGCGACTTTAGCTGCGTTGCTCATCACTGAGGGTGCTCCATCTGAAGGGGGGGCAGTACGGCCGGTAAATGGCGGGCCGGCAGGCTCAAACTCAAGGGTATGACGGCGGTTTCGGCATAGAGTTCGTACTGTGAAAGTGCTATCTGCCCCGGGGTGGTCTGGCCTTGACGGCTCAAGGGCCCGGCCTGGCGGGCCCGAAGCGTGATGTCGATAGCGGCGCTCGTTGGCCCTGTAATGCCCTGGCAGTCATCCTCGGGCCGGGCGAGAGGCCCGACCCGAGGCCGGGTCATCAGTGGCTGCCGGAGTGACCGAAACCGCCAGCACCGCGCTGGCTTTCGTCAAAGGCTTCAACCACCTCGAAATGCGCCTGGACCACGGGCACCAGCACCAGTTGGGCGATGCGCTCGCCGACAGCGATGTTGAAGGCGGTCTGGCCACGGTTCCAGCAGGACACCATCAGTTCGCCCTGGTAGTCCGAATCGATCAGCCCCACCAGATTGCCCAGTACGATGCCGTGCTTATGGCCCAGGCCCGAACGTGGCAGGATCAGCGCCGCCAGGCCCGGATCGCCGATGTAGACCGACAGGCCGGTTGGAATCAGCAGGGTCTGGCCCGGTTCCAGGATCGTGTCTTGCTTGAGCATGGCCCGCAGGTCGAGGCCGGCGGAGCCCGGCGTGGCGTACTGCGGCAGAGGGAATTCGTTGCCGATGCGTGGGTCGAGGATCTTGGCTTGTAAAGCGTGCATGCGAGTTAAACCTGGTTCAGCCGTTCGGCGATAAAAGAGATCAGTTGGCGGGCAATCTTGCCCTTGCTGGTCTGGGCGAAGAGAGTGGCGTGCAACTCCCGGTCAATCACGCTGCAGGCGTTTTCCTCGCTGTTGAAGCCAATGCTCGGGTTGGCCACGTCGTTGGCGACGATCAGGTCGAGGTTCTTGTCCTTCAATTTGCGTGCAGCGTAGTCGAGCAGATTCTCGGTCTCGGCGGCGAAACCGACACTGAAAGGGCGATCCGGCCGGCTGGCGATGGTGGCCAGGATGTCTGGGTTACGCACCATCTGTAGTAGCAGGCCATCACCTTTCGTAGGGTCTTTCTTTAATTTCTGTGGGGCGACGACTTCCGGGCGGTAGTCCGCGACCGCCGCAGAGGCGATGAAAACGTCGCACGGGATGGCTGCTTCACAGGCCGCGAGCATGTCGCGAGCGCTGACCACGTCGATTCGCGTGACTCTGTCGGGGGTCGGCAGGTGTACCGGTCCTGTGATCAGGGTGACCCGGGCACCGGCCTCGACAGCGGCCTCGGCCAGGGCGAAGCCCATTTTTCCTGAGCTATGGTTGGTGATGTAGCGCACCGGATCGATGTTTTCCTGGGTCGGTCCGGCGGTGATCAGCAGGTGTTTGCCGGTCAGTGCCTGGTGCTGGAAGCAGTCGGCGGCGCACAGCGCCAGATCGTTGGCTTCCAGCATGCGGCCCAGGCCGACGTCGCCACAGGCCTGGCTTCCGGAGGCCGGGCCGAAGACCCGCAGGCCGCGACTTTGCAGCAGTTGGGTGTTGGCCTGGGTGGCCGGATCGCGCCACATGGCCTGGTTCATGGCAGGAGCGATGGCGACGGTGGCATCGGTGGCCAGGACCAGGGTCGTCAGCAGGTCGTCGGCAATGCCCTGGGCCAGGCGGGCAATCAGGTCGGCGGTGGCGGGGGCGATCAGCACCAGGTCGGCCCATTTGGCCAGCTCGATATGGCCCATGGCGGCTTCGGCGGCCGGATCCAGCAGGTCGAGGTGAACAGGGTGCCCGGAGAGGGCCTGCATGGTCAGCGGGGTGATGAATTCACTGCCGCCCCGGGTCATGACCACGCGCACTTCGGCGCCCTGGTCGAGGAGTCGGCGAACCAGCTCCGCGCTCTTATAGGCGGCAATGCCGCCGCCGACGCCGAGCACGATGCGTTTCCGATACAGCCGCTGCATAGGCCTGTCTTTCCGTTCAGTGATTGCTGCGTGGCATGCCCCCTCCCCAGGTGAAATACCACGCAAAAAGAGGGTGGCTAAGATAGCACAGCGCCCGCTGTGGAACAGCGGCGCCATGCACAGGGAGGTGTGATGAGTATTCGTGATTGGCCCGCGGCAGAGCGCCCGCGGGAGCGGCTTCTGGAGCAGGGCGCCGTCAGTCTTTCCGACGCCGAGCTGCTGGCTATTTTCCTGCGTACCGGGGTGGCCGGAAAAAGCGCTGTGGACCTGGCGCGGCACTTGTTGCAGCGTTTCGGCAGCCTGCGGCGGCTGCTGGAGGCGGATCAAATGACCTTCACTCGGCAACTGGGGCTAGGCCCGGCCAAGTACGCCTTGCTGCAGGCCGTGCTGGAGATGGCGCGCCGGCATCTGGCGGAAAGGCTCCACCGGCAGTCCGCGCTGGAGAGCCCGCTGGTGGTGCGCGATTACCTGAAGTCGATGCTGCGGCACCAGCCGCACGAGGTGTTTGGCTGTCTGTTTCTCGACACCAAGCATCGGGTCCTGGCCTTTGAGGTGTTGTTTCAGGGGTCGATCGACAGCACCACGGTTTACCCGCGACAGGTGCTCAAGCGCACCCTGGCGCATAACGCGGCGGCGGTGATTCTCTGTCATAACCATCCGTCGGGCATCTGTGAGCCCAGCCCGGCTGACCGGATCGTCACCCGGCGCTTGCAGGAGGCGCTGGAGTTGATCGATGTCCGGGTGCTGGACCACTTCATCGTTGGCGAGGGTGATCCGTTGTCCATGGCCGAGTACGGCTGGATCTGAGCGTGGCACGCCTCAACGCCGTTGCTGGCCTTGAGGCGCGCCTGCGGTTCATTTCACGCTGACCTTCGAGTAGTCCTGACGGCCGAAGGGGCTCACTTGATAGCCCTCGACCTGCTGGCGGGTCAGGGCGAAAGCGGTCGGGTGGGCCAGGGGCAGCCACAGCGCCTGCTGCTGGATCTGGGTCTGGGCCTGCTGGTACAGCTTGCTGCGCACACCCTGTTCGCTGGTGGTCTTGCCGGCGGTGATCAGCTTGTCCAGGTTCTGGTCGCAATAGCGGGCGAAGTTGGTGCCGGATTTGACGGCGGCGCAGGTGAACTGGGGTGTGAGGAAGTTATCCGGGTCGCCGTTGTCGCCGGACCAACCCATGAACAGCAGGTCATGCTCGCCGGCTTTGGCCCGACGGATCAGCTCGCCCCATTCGATCACCCGGATCTCGGCCTGGATCCCCACCTGGGCCAGGTCCGCTTGCAGCAGTTGGGCGCCCAGGCTGGGGTTGGGATTGAGCAGGCTGCCGGAGGGGCGGGTCCAGATGGTGGTCTCGAAACCGTTTTTCAGGCCGGCCTTGGCCAGGAGCTGGCGCGCTTTTTCCGGGTCGTGGGCATAGCCAGGCAGTTCCTTGGCGTAGCTCCAGGTATTGGGCGGATACGGGCCGTTGGCGGCCTCGGCGGTGTCTTCGAACACGGCCTTGAGGTAATGGGGCTTGTCGAAGGCCAGGTTGATTGCCTGGCGCACTTCGGGCTTGTCCAGGGGCGGATGCTGGCTGTTGATCGCGACGAAGGCAGTCATGAAGGCCGCGGTTTTCTCGACCTTCAGCGTGGGGTCTTCACTGGCAGCCTGGACGTCCAGGGGCTTGGGTGACAGGGCGATCTGGCACTCGTTGCGTCGCAGCTTCTGCAGGCGCACGTTGGCGTCCGGGGTGATGGCGAAGATCAGCGAGTCCACTGCCGGTTTGCCGGCAAAGTAGTCGCGGTTGGCCTTGTAGCGGATCGACGCGTCTTTCTGGAAGCGTCCGAAAATAAAGGGGCCGCTGCCGATCGGCTGGCTGTTGAGCTTCTCCGGGGTGCCGGCCTTGAGCAGTTGGTCGGCGTATTCCGCAGAGTAGATCGAGGCAAAGCCCATGCTCAGGGTGGCAAGGAAGGTCGAGTCGGCGTGATCCAGGGTGAAGCGCACGGTCAGCGGATCCAGGGCGTCGATTCTCTTGATCAGGCTGGGCAGTTGCAGGGACTGGGCGTGCGGGAAGCCGCTCTGGGTGACCTTGTGCCACGGGTGGGCCGGATCGAGCATGCGCTCGAAGCTGAACTTGACGTCTTCGGCGCTCAACTCGCGGCTGGGGCTGAAGTAGTCGGTGCGGTGGAACTTGACCTTGGGGTGCAGCTTGAAGACATAGCTCAGGCCATCGGCGGACACCTCCCAGCTGTCGGCCAGGCTGGGGACCACCTTGCCGCTGGCGGCATCGAACTCCACCAGGCGATTCATCAGCACGTCGGCGGACGCGTTGGTGGTGGTCAGCGAGTTGTATTGCACCACGTCGAAGCCTTCCGGGCTGGCTTCGGTGCAGACGCTCAATGCGGCGGCCTGGGCCAATGGGCTCAGAAGAGGGGCGAGCAGGAGCGGGAGGGCGGCGAGACGCATGGTCGGGTTCCTTGTGCAGATCGAAGGCCCATCTGCGAGTGCAGTCTGGAAATGCCCTACCCTAGTGACCTCTTTATCAAATGACTATCCCCTTTTGTATCCGGGGCCAAAACCTGGAGTGGCGCCTGCGCCCCGCAGGCAATTCCTGGCCGATTCGGCGCCTTGGGCGTGGCGAATTCTCTGTTGGCGAAGGTCGCCAATATATTCTGCGACGAGCGGTAGATTTCTGCGGTAGCCTTTGCCGCAGGCGTCCGGCGCGAGAAAATCAGGACTTTTCATCATCCTGCGCACAGCGGCTGTTGTTGCTATGGGGTCTTTCTGGTATAAAGCAGCGCTCTTTTCTAGGGGCCCGGTTCCTTCGCTTGTAGGTGTAGCCGGTAAGACCCTAAAGAAACGCGGCGCCTGGCGCCAAATGACTGAGAGATTAAGCGGCCAACCCATGCCGGGTTGGGCATGTGGTTTTAGAGGGCTGAGGCATGTCTAGAGTCTGTCAAGTTACCGGTAAGGGTCCGGTGACTGGGAATAACATTTCCCACGCAAACAACAAAACCCGTCGTCGTTTCCTGCCGAACCTGCAGCATCACCGCTTCTGGGTTGAGTCCGAGAAACGCTTTGTGCGTCTGCGCGTATCTGCCAAAGGCATGCGTATCATCGACAAGCGCGGCATTGATGTCGTGCTGGCCGAAATCCGTCGCGATGGCGGCAAGGTTTAAGGGAGCTAATCATGCGTGAATTGATTCGTTTGATCTCGAGCGCCGGTACTGGTCACTTCTACACTACCGACAAGAACAAGCGTACTACTCCGGACAAAATCGAGATCAAGAAATATGATCCGGTTGTTCGCAAGCACGTGATCTACAAGGAAGGCAAAATCAAGTAATTGATTTTTCTTCTGACAAAAAAACCCGCCTTCAAGCGGGTTTTTTTGTGCCTGGGATTCAGGCTTTCTGTTCGAAGGCCACGTAGACCTTGCGGCAGGGCTCCAGCACTTCCCAGGTGCCCTTGAAGCCGGCCGGGATCACGAAGCGATCGCCGACACGCAGGGTCTTGGTGTTGCCATCGTGGTCCCGCAGCACCGACACACCCTGAAGAATCTCGCAGTATTCGTGCTCGGTGAAGTTCACCGTCCATTGGCCCACGGCGCCTTCCCAGATCCCGGCATTGAGTTGCCCACAGGGGCTGGCGTAATGGTTGAACACCGCTTGCTCGGGATCGCCCTTGAGGACTTTCTCTGGAGCGGGGCGGTAGCGTTCGCCCTCGGTGTTGGCCTGGCTGAAGTCGACGACGTTGTGGATGCTCATTCTTGTAATCCCCCGTGATTGCGGCGCGAGTGGCTATGAAGGCCAAAGTCTATGTTTATTAAAATGCACATAGCAATGGCGTTTGCCCGGGCTTTGTCAAATATATTGAAAGTACAGGTGTCGCTGGTTTAGGGTGGCGGGTGCCTTTGGCCGAAAACAGGCTGGCCGGGCAGAATTCTTCATGAGTGCCGGCGTAGTTCGCGTGGCGCTTGTATTCAAATAAGAGGAGGACACTCGTATGACCACCCTGACTCGTGCCGACTGGGAACAACGTGCCCGCGACCTGAAAATCGAAGGCCGCGCCTACATCAACGGTGAATACACCGCAGCCGTTTCCAACGACACTTTCGAGTGCATCAGCCCGGTTGACGGCCGTGTACTGGCGAGCATTGCCAGCTGTGACGCCGTCGATGCCCAGCGCGCCGTGGACAATGCCCGCGCCACCTTCAATTCCGGCGTCTGGTCGCGCCTGGCGCCGGCCAAGCGCAAGTCCGTGATGATCCGTTTTGCCGGCCTGCTCAAGCAGCACGCCGAGGAGCTGGCGCTCCTGGAAACCCTGGACATGGGCAAGCCCATCAGCGACTCCCTGCAGATCGACGTTCCCGGCGCGGCGCAAGCCCTGAGCTGGAGCGGCGAGGCCATCGACAAGATCTACGACGAAGTCGCCGCCACCCCCCATGACCAGCTGGGTCTTGTCACCCGCGAGCCCGTGGGCGTGGTCGCGGCCATCGTGCCGTGGAACTTCCCGCTGATGATGGCCTGCTGGAAACTGGGCCCGGCGCTGTCCACCGGCAACTCGGTGATCCTCAAGCCTTCGGAAAAATCCCCGCTGACCGCCATCCGCATCGCCGCCCTGGCCGTCGAGGCCGGGATTCCGGCCGGCGTGTTCAACGTGCTGCCGGGCTACGGCCACACCGTGGGCAAGGCCCTGGCCCTGCACATGGACGTGGACACCCTGGTGTTCACCGGTTCCACCAAGATCGCCAAGCAACTCTTGGTGTACTCCGGTGAATCCAACATGAAGCGTGTCTGGCTGGAAGCCGGCGGCAAGAGCCCGAACATCGTGTTCGCCGATGCCCCGGACCTGCAGGCCGCCGCCGAATCCGCCGCCAGCGCCATTGCCTTCAACCAGGGTGAGGTCTGCACCGCCGGTTCCCGCCTGCTGGTGGAACGCTCGATCAAGGACAAATTCCTGCCACTGGTGATCGAGGCCCTCAAGGGCTGGAAGCCGGGCAACCCGCTGGATCCGGCCACCAACGTCGGCGCCCTGGTGGACACCCAGCAGATGAACACCGTGCTGTCCTACATCGAGGCCGGTCATGCCGATGGCGCCAAGCTGGTGGCCGGTGGCAAGCGCACCCTTCAGGAAACCGGCGGCACCTACGTGGAGCCGACGATTTTCGATGGCGTCAGCAACGCCATGAAGATCGCCCAGGAAGAGATCTTTGGCCCGGTGCTGTCGGTGATCGCCTTCGACAGCGTGGAAGAGGCGATCCAGATTGCCAACGACACCCCTTACGGGCTGGCGGCCGCCGTGTGGACCGCGAACATCTCCAAGGCCCACCAGACCGCCAAGGCCCTGCGGGCCGGTAGCGTCTGGGTCAACCAGTACGACGGTGGCGACATGACCGCGCCTTTCGGCGGCTTCAAGCAGTCGGGCAACGGTCGTGACAAGTCGCTGCACGCGTTCGACAAGTACACCGAGCTGAAAGCGACCTGGATCAAGCTCTGAGCCTTCGGATTTGAGGCCAGGCGCCCCCAGGGGCGCTTTCGCCGACAGCCCTCGATCCACAGCGCAGCCGGACTTTCCGCCAGGGGAGTCCGGCTGTGTTGTCTGTGCCTTGCAGAACAATCATCCACAGGAGCGTGGGAATGCCTTGGGCGACCTATTTCGCCGTTTTATCCGCTGTCTTGAGTGTCGGGCTGGCCCTGGGCATGACCATGCCCCTGGTGTCCTTTCGCCTGGAAAGCTGGGGTTACGGGCCCTTTGCGATTGGCGTGGTGGCGGCGATGCCGGCGATTGGCGTGTTACTCGGCGCGAAGATTTCCAGTCGCCTGGCGGCCCGTTTCGGCACCGCCAACCTGATGCGTCTGTGTCTGTGGGCGGGGGCGATTTCCATCGGTTTACTGGCGCTGTTGCCCAGTTATCCGGTGTGGCTGGCGCTGCGCCTGCTCCTCGGTGTGGTGCTGACCATCATCTTTATTCTGGGGGAGAGCTGGATCAACCAGCTGGTGGTGGAGCAGTGGCGGGGGCGGCTGGTAGCGCTGTATGGCAGCGGCTATGCCCTGAGCCAGCTGGCCGGTCCGCTGCTGCTGGGGGTTCTGGGCACCCAGCAGGACTACGGTTTCTGGGTTTCTGTGGGGCTGTTAGTGGCGGCGCCTCTGCTGCTGTTGGGACGCAATGGCGCGCCGAGCACCGAGTCGTGCAATGTCACCCTGATCGATCTCTGGCGTTTCTGTCAGGCGCTGCCGGCCATTGGTTGGGCGGTGGCCTTGTTCGCGACTTTCGAGGCGCTGATCCTGACCCTGCTTCCGGTTTATTGCCTGAGCCAGGGCTTCACCGAGGACGTGGCTCTCGCCATGGTCAGCACCGTGGTGGTGGGGGATGCGTTGTTGCAGTTGCCAATTGGAGCCTTGGCCGATCGCATTTCCCGGCGCGGTTTGTTCACCGGTTGCGCGGCGATCCTGCTGGGCTCCAGCCTGGCCATTCCGCTGTTGCTGGACAGCGTGCTGATCTGGCCGTTGTGGGTGCTGTTCGGCGCCAGCGCCGGCGGCTTGTTCACCTTGTCGCTGATTCTGATCGGGGAGCGTTATCGCGATGATGCGCTGGTGCGGGCCAATGCCCATGTGGCGCAACTCTGGGGCATCGGCTGCCTGATCGGTCCCCTGGTGGCCGGGGCGGGAAGTCAGTGGGTCAGTGGTCACGCCATGTTGCTGCTGGTGGCGGCGGGCGCCTTGGGCCTGTTGCTCCTGCTGCTGCGCCAGGGCGCCTTCGGCACGGCCCAGGCGCAGCCCCAGTAGCGTTCAGAGCATGCGCTCCAGGCCGACGCGGGTGCTCAGCCAGGCGTTGATGCGCCGCCACCAGTTGCCAGGCTCGTGGCTCAGGCTGTGCAGTCGGCCCTGGTCTTCGGTGACCCAGACCAGTCGGCCGTCCTCTAGCTTGACTTGATAGCTCAGGGCCGGTGCCATCCCTTGCTCGGCCAGCGCGCGCAGGTGTTCGGCCAGTTCCGGGCTGTCCACCAGGACCCCGACTTCGGTGTTCCACAGCACCGAGCGCGGGTCGAAGTTGAACGAGCCGATAAAGGATTTCTGCCGGTCGAAAATCATCGCCTTGCTGTGCAGGCTCGAATCCGAACCGCGCCAGGTGCCGCGCAAAAGGTGCGGGCCGCTGCCGCGGTGGTCGCCGGGCTGGCGGCGCAATTCGAACAGTCTCACCCCGTGCTCCAGCAGGGCCTTGCGGTAAGGCGCGTAGCCACCGTGCACCACCGGCACATCGGTGGCTTCCAGGGAGTTGGTCAGGAGGCTCACGTGCACTCCGGCGTCGGCGCGCCCGGTGAGGTACACCAGGCCTGGCTGGCCGGGCACGAAGTAGGCCGAAATCATGATCAGTTCCTTGTTGACCCCTTGCAGCTCCGGCGCCAGCTGGGTGGTCAGCAGCAGGTGCGGGTCGGGATCGCCCTTGGCCAGGACCTTGGTCGGTGCGTCCCACAGGGCCTGGTTCCAGGCCCAGATCAGCTCCTTGCGCCAGATCTCCATGCGCGGCTGGGTCTGGTAGGTCTTCAGTTGCCGGTACAGCGCCTGGTTTTGTCGACGGTTGTCCTGCAGCGATTCCTCCAGGCGCTGGCGCGTGTTGTCCAGGGCCTTGGTCGAGGGGGCGTGGCGGAGGAACTCGCCGATGGGCCGGCTCAGGGCGCTGTTCCAGTACTGGTCGAAACTGTGCCCCAGCTGCTCTGCCACGGGGCCGACGCTGAACATGTCGATATCGGTGAAGTTCAGGTTCGGCTCGGCATCGAAGTACTCGTCCCCCAGGTTGCGTCCGCCGACGATGGCCACGCTGTTGTCCGCCAGCCACAGCTTGTTGTGCATGCGCCGGTGTTGTTGCGACAGGTTGAACAGGCGCCCCATGGCCCGGGTCAGCCCGGTGCTGCGGCCCAGGTGCAGCGGGTTGAACAGGCGGATCTGGATCTGCGGGTGGGCGGCCAGGGTGGCGATGATCTGGTCCAGGCCGTCGCTGGTGGTGTCGTCCAGCAGGATGCGCACCCGCACGCCCCGGTCGGCGGCCTTGAGCAGTTCATGCACCAGCATCCGGGTGCTGATGCCGTCGTGGACGATGTAGTACTGCAGGTCGAGGCTGCTCTGGGCGTTGCGGATCAGCTCGGCGCGGGCCATGAAGGCTTCGGTGCTGTTGGGCAGCAAGCGAAAGCCCGAGCGACCCTGGTAGGGGGCGGCCTGGGCGCGGATGGACTGGGCGAAGCTGGAGTCGTTGGCGGCCAGTGCCTGGCTCGGCTCGTAGGGCACGTCAAGGGTGCTGCAGCCGCCCAGCCCGAGGCTCAGGATCAGCGGCAGGAAAAACGCCTGTATACGGCTCAAGTCAGGTCATCTCGCATCACGGCACGGGTTGGCAGGGTGTGGCTGGCGTCGGGGCCGGGCTTCAGTCCTGGGTTTCGCTGAGCAGCTCGATGGCTGTGGCGCCGACTTTGCGTACCGCGTCTTCGATCTGCGCGGTTGGCTTGGCAGCGTAGTTCATCCGCAGGCAATTGCGGTACTTGCCCGACGCGGAAAAGATGCTGCCCACGGCGATCTGCACCCCCTGATCCAGCAGCATGCGGTTGAGCTTCAGAGCGTCGAAACCCTCGGGGAGTTCGATCCACAGCATGAAACTGCCCTGGGGCCGGCTGGCCCGGGTGCCCGCCGGAAAGTAGCGGCTGACCCAGTCGAGCATCAGGTCGCGATTGCGCTGGTATTGAGTGCGCATCTTGCGCAAGTGGGGCTCGAAATGGCCGTTTTTCAGAAAGTCGGCGATGGCCACCTGCGGCTGCGGCGCCGTGGAGCCGGTGCTGATGTACTTCATGTGCAGCACCCGCTCCAGATAGCGCCCGGGCGCGACCCAGCCGATGCGCAGGCCGGGGGCCAGGGTCTTGGAGAAGGAGCTGCACAACAGCACCCGGCCGTCGTCGTCGAAGGACTTGATGGTGCGCGGGCGCGGGTAGGTGTAGGCCAGCTCGCCATACACATCGTCCTCGATGATCGCCACGTCGAAGCGTTGGGCCAGGGTCAAGAGGGCCCGCTTGCGCGACTCCGGCATGATGTAGCCCAGCGGGTTGTTGCAGTTGGGGGTCAACTGTATGGCCTTGATCGGCCACTGTTCCAGGGCCAGCTCCAGGGCTTCCAGGCTGATCCCGGTAATCGGGTCGGTGGGGATTTCCAGGGCCTTCATGCCCAGGCCCTTGAGGGTCTGCATGGCGCCGTGAAAGCTCGGCGAGTCAACGGCGACGATATCCCCCGGTTCGCATATGGCGCGAATGCTGGAAGACAGGGCTTCGTGGCAGCCGGTGGTGATCACCAGGTCGTTGGGCCCCAGCTGACAGCCGGAATCCAGCATCAGCCGCGCCACCTGCTCGCGCAACTCCAGCACGCCGTAGATGTTGTCGTAGTGCAGGCCGGGCATGTCCTGGCGCCGACTGAGCCGGGCCAGGGCCCGCAGCAGGGGCTTCATGGTCGGCGTGGTGATGTCCGGCATGCCGCGGCCCAGTTGCACCACGTCCTTGCGCGGCACGGCGCGGATCAGCTCCAGGACCTGGTCCCATTGCGAGATTTCCACTGGCCTTTGCGCCGGACGCCCGACTGCCGGCAAGGCGGGCAGCTCGCGACTGGGCGGCACGAAATACCCGGACTTGGGCTTGGGCATCGCCAAGCCGTTGTCTTCCAGCAAGCGATAGGCCTGCTGCACGGTGCTCAGGCTGACCCCGTGCTCGACGCTCAGGGCGCGTACCGAGGGCAGTCGATCTCCCGGGCGGTAGAAGCCCTGTTCGATGCGGGTGCCCAGGAGTTCGGCGAGGTTCACATAGAGGGTCATGGCGTGGGCTCGAAGTGACGGTGGCTAAGAACCAGTACAGATGGGGCAAAAATACAGGATTCAGCGCTATTTCTGGCAAAACTGTATGGAGTTAATAGCGCTGTTTTGAGTCTGTAATGGTTTTGTGGCGCCACGCATCATGTCTGCTCATGGCAATTTGAGCAAACAGGAGCGATGCAGATGAACGGCTTGAGCGATGTGCGGCTGTCGTTACGCGGTCAGGAGCTGGAGGCGGAGCATGAAGGATCGGCGGCGACTCTGCCGCGCAGCGCGCCATCGGGCTTGAGCACCTGGGGGCTGTACTGGCATCGGCTGCGCACCCGCAAGGCATTGCTGGAGCTGACCGCCGAGCAGCTGCGCGATGTCGGATTGAACCCTGAGCAAGCGCGGGCCGAGGGCCTCAAGCCATTCTGGCGTCTGTGACCGGCGGCGCTTGGCTGGCGCTGGCCGTCAGACCAGCTCCTTCAGGCGATGCCAGAGCATGCCCAGGGCCAGCAGCGGCGAGCGCAGGTGCTTGCCGCCGGGGAAGGTGATGTGTGGCACCTTGGCGAACAGGTCGAAGCCACCGCCGTGCTGACCGCTGATGGCCTCGCCCAGCAGTTTGCCCGCCAGGTGGGTGGCATTCAGGCCGTGGCCGGAATAGGCCTGGGCGTAATACACATTGGGCTGGTCCTTGAGGCGGCCGATCTGCGGCAGGCGGTTGGCACCGATGCCGATCATGCCGCCCCATTGATAGTCGATCTTCACTGCGGCCAGTTGCGGGAACACCGCCAGCATCTTTGGCCGCATGTAGGCGGCGATGTCCTTGGGGTCGCGTCCCGAGTAGTGGCAGGCACCGCCGAACAGCAGGCGCCGGTCGGCCGAGAGTCGGTAGTAGTCCAGGGCCACGCGCTGGTCGCAGACGGCCATGTTCTGAGGCAGCAGTTCCCGGGCCTGGGCCGGGCTCAAGGGCTCGGTGGCAATGATGTAGCTGCCGGCCGGGAGCACTTTGCCCCCCAGTTGCGGATTGAGGTCGTTGAGGTAGGCATTGCAGCCCAGGACCAGGGTCTTGGCGCGAACCCTGCCCCGGGCGCTGTGCACCTTGACCTCGGGACCGTAGTCGATGCGGGTGACGGCCGAGTGCTCGAACAGGCGCACGCCCATCTGCTGCGCCGCCCGGGCTTCGCCCAGGGCCAGGTTGAGCGGGTGCAGATGGCCGGAGCCCATGTCGATCAGGCCGCCAACGTAGCGCTTGGAACCCACCACGCTGTGCATCTCATCGGCCTGCAACAGGCGGGTTTCATGGCGATAGCCCAGGCTGCGCAGCTCCTCGGCGTCTGCGGCGAAGCCTTCAAGGTCCGCCGGCTTGTTGGCCAGGTCGCAGTAGCCCCAGGTCAGGTCACAGGGGATCTGCAGGCGCTCGATGCGCTGACGGACGATGTCCACGGCTTCCAGGCCCATGAGTTTCATCTGCCGCACACCGTCGCTGCCGATCACCTTGGTGAACTGCTCCAGGCCGTGGCCGACCCCGCGAATCAGTTGTCCGCCGTTGCGCCCACTGGCGCCCCAGCCGATCTTGCGGGCTTCCAGCAGGACCACGTTGAACCCGCGCTCGGCCAGTTCCAGCGCGGTATTGAGCCCGGAGAACCCGCCACCGACCACGCAGACATCGGCCGTCAGCTCGCCCGCCAGGGCCGGATAGTCGGGCTGCGGCAGGCTGCTGGCGGCGTAATAGGAGGCGGCGTGCTGAGGGCTGGCGGGCATGGAAAGCGTCCTGATTGTGGCGTCTGGAAAAATGCACGGAGCATAAGCCGGGGCTTTCCGTCGCGGCAACCGCGGGACGCCCGGCCCTGTCTGCTGCGGGGCATTTGAGGCAGAATCCACGGCTGTTCCCGTCCCGGTAGCCTTTTTCATGAGCTGTAACCGTCAAATCGTCCGCAGCCTGCGTCAGCAGATTCCGTCTTTCGAGTGCGTTCCTGGTTGCCACGACTGCTGCGGCCCGGTGACCACCTCGCCGGAGGAAATGTCCCGCCTGCCACGCAAGACCGCTGCCGAGCAGGAGGCCGCCATGGACGAACTCAACTGTGTGCACCTGGGACCCAACGGCTGCACGGTGTATGACGAGCGTCCGCTGATCTGCCGTCTGTTCGGCACCACGCCGAGCCTGCCGTGCCCCAATGGTCGGCGCCCGGTGGAGATGATCCATCCCCGGGTCGAAAAACAGATTCACGATTACATGGCCAGCAATCGCCAGGTGCTGGTCTAGCCCGCCACAGCTGGTAGGCGCCGGCTTGCCGGCGAAAGCGCCCTGGACCTGTGCCCCTCATCTCAATCCGGAATCGGCAGGCTCAGGCTCTCCTTCACCTCTTCCATGACGATGTAGCTCTTGGATTCCCGCACATGGGGCAGCTTGAGCAGGATGTCCCCCAGCAGCTTGCGATAGGACGCCATCTCCGAGATCCGCGCCTTGACCAGATAGTCGAAGTCGCCGGACACCAGATGGCACTCCAGCACGTGGGGCAGCTTCAGCACCGCTCGGCGAAATTCCTCGAAGGTATCGCCGGACTTGTAGTCCAGGCTGATCTCGACAAACACCAGCAGGCTGCCCTTGAGGTGCTGCGGGTTGAGCCGGGCGTTGTAGCCCATGATGATTCCCTCGCGCTCCAGGCGACGCACTCGCTCGGTGCAGGGGGTGGTGGACAGTCCGACCCGCTCCCCCAGCTCGGTGAAGGAAATGCGTCCATCGGCCTGGAGAATCCGCAGGATATTGCGATCTATCTTGTCCAGGGCACGACGAGTCTGATGATTGGTGCGCATAGGGGATGCCCCTCCGTGAAAAGCGATATTGCCGAGAATTCTCGCCAAATATAGGCGGTTATATAGTGAAAATCACTGCTCAATGTTTCTTACACTGCGCCCATCTTTGCTCTGAATAACAAACGTCAGCGGTCATGCCGCGATGAGGGAAATGAAAATGCGCGTTCTGGTCTTGGGCAGTGGCGTTATCGGAACTACCAGTGCCTATTACCTGGCCCGGGCCGGGTTTGAAGTGACAGTGGTGGACCGCCAGCCGGCTGCAGCCATGGAAACCAGCTTCGCCAACGCCGGTCAGGTTTCGCCTGGCTATGCCTCGCCCTGGGCAGCCCCGGGCGTGCCGCTCAAGGCCATCAAGTGGCTGCTGCAACGCCACGCGCCGCTGGCGATCAAGGCCACCGCCGATATCGATCAATACCTGTGGATGGCGCAGATGCTGCGCAACTGCACCGCCAGCCGCTATGCAGTGAACAAAGAGCGCATGGTGCGCCTGTCCGAATACAGCCGTGACTGCCTCGACGAGCTGCGGGCGGAAACCGGCATCGCCTACGAAGGCCGCAGCCTGGGTACCACCCAGCTGTTCCGCACCCAGGCGCAACTGGATGGCGCAGCCAAGGACATCGCCGTGCTCAAGGAGTCCGGCGTGCCGTTTGAACTGCTGGACCGCGAAGGCATCGCCCGGGTCGAGCCGGCCCTGGCCAGCGTCACCGATATCCTCGCCGGTGCCCTGCGCCTGCCCAACGACCAGACTGGCGACTGCCAGATTTTCACCACGCGCCTGGCGGAAATGGCCGCCAAGCTGGGTGTGGAATTCCGTTTTGGCCAGGACATTCAGCGCATCGACTTCGCCGGTGACCGGATCAATGGCGTGTGGATCGACGGCAAGCTGGAAACCGCCGACCGCTACGTGCTGGCCCTGGGCAGCTATTCGCCACAACTGCTCAAGCCGCTGGGCATCAAGGCCCCGGTGTACCCGCTCAAGGGTTACTCGCTGACCGTGCCGATCACCAACCCGGCCATGGCCCCGACTTCGACCATCCTCGACGAAACCTACAAGGTCGCGATCACCCGTTTCGACAATCGCATCCGGGTTGGCGGCATGGCTGAGATCGCCGGTTTTGACCTGTCGCTGAACCCGCGCCGGCGTGAAACGCTGGAGATGATCGTCAACGATCTCTATCCTCAGGGCGGCGATCTGTCCCAGGCCAGTTTCTGGACCGGCCTGCGTCCAACCACCCCGGACGGCACGCCGATTGTTGGCTCGACGCCGTTCAAGAACCTGTTCCTCAATACCGGTCACGGCACCCTTGGCTGGACCATGGCTTGCGGTTCCGGTCGTTTGCTGGCGGATCTGATGGCCAAGAAAAAGCCGCAGATCAGCGCCGAAGGCCTCGATATTTCCCGTTATGGCAACCCTCAGGAGTCAGCTAAACATGTCAATCCAGCGCCAGCTCACCAATGAGCGCATGAGCCAGATCGTCGTTCACGGCGGCACGGTGTATCTGTCTGGCCAAGTCGGCGATGACATGCAGGCCGGGATTGAACAGCAAACCCGGGAGACCCTGGCCAACATCGAACGTCTGCTGGACCTGGCTGGCACCGACAAGAGCAAGCTGCTGTCGGTGACCATCTACCTCAAGGACATCGATGCTCATTTCGAAGGCATGAACAGTGTCTGGGACCAGTGGCTGCCAAAAGGCGTGGCACCGGCCCGGGCCACCGTAGAAGCCAAGCTCTGCGAGCCGGAAATCCTCATCGAGCTTTCCGTGGTGGCTGCTCTGCCTTAAGCGACAAGATCCCTCTCCCGGTGCCGGTGGCGGCCAGCCGTCATCCAGCACCGGTTTTTTATTCCCCCATGACCGCCTAGAAGTCTGCC
Source organism: Pseudomonas sp. 3MA1 (assembly GCF_029237275.1). Classification (NCBI taxonomy): domain Bacteria; kingdom Pseudomonadati; phylum Pseudomonadota; class Gammaproteobacteria; order Pseudomonadales; family Pseudomonadaceae; genus Pseudomonas; species Pseudomonas sp. 3MA1. Next base: position 342,724 of record NZ_JAACFX010000002.1, read on the forward strand.
GCCATGCGTCCTGCCCGTGCCCTGATCGATCTCCAAGCCCTGCGTCACAACTACCAACTGGCCCGTGAAGTCTCGGGTGTCCGCGCCCTTGCGGTGATCAAGGCCGATGCCTACGGTCATGGCGCCGTGCGTTGCGCCCAGGCGCTGGAGGCCGAGGCCGACGGTTTTGCTGTGGCCTGCATCGAAGAGGCCCTGGAGCTGCGCGCCGCCGGTATTGGTGCGCCGATCCTGCTGCTGGAAGGTTTCTTTGAAGCCTCCGAGCTGGCGCTGATCGTCGAGCATGATTTCTGGTGCGTGGTGCATTCCCTGTGGCAGCTGGAAGCGATCGAGCAGGCCGCCGTGGCCAAGCCGCTGACGGTCTGGCTCAAGCTGGATTCAGGCATGCACCGGGTCGGCCTGCATCCCAAGGACTATCAGGCGGCCTACCAGCGCCTGCAGGCCAGCGGCAAGGTCGAGAAGATTGTGCTGATGAGCCACTTCGCCCGCGCTGACGAGCTGGACTGCCCGTGCAGCAGCGAGCAGGTCGCGGTATTCGAGGCGGCGCGTCAGGGGCTGGGGGCTGAAATCAGCTTGCGCAACTCGCCGGCGGTCATGGGCTGGCCGAGCGTGCCCAGTGACTGGGTGCGTCCCGGCATCATGCTTTATGGCGCCACGCCGTTCGAAGAAAACAACTCCGTGGCCGAGCGGCTGCAGCCGGTCATGACCCTGGAATCCAAGGTGATCTGCGTGCGTGAGCTGCCCGCCGGCGAGCCGGTGGGCTACGGCGCCAAGTTCATTACCGACAAGCCGATGCGCATCGGCGTGGTCGCCATGGGTTATGCCGACGGCTATCCGCGTCATGCGCCGACCGGCACGCCGGTGCTGGTGGACGGCCAGCGCAGCCGCCTGCTGGGCCGCGTATCCATGGACATGCTGTGTGTCGACCTGACGGATGTACCGCAGGCCGGGCTGGGTTCCAGCGTGGAATTGTGGGGCAAGAACATCCTCGCCAGCGAGGTTGCCCTGGCCGCCGGGACCATTCCTTATCAGCTGTTCTGCAACCTGCGCCGGGTGCCCCTGGTGTACCGCGAAGGCTGAGATTACGCGGCCTGTACCGAAAGTCGCCTGCCTTTGGGGGAATCGGGAGCAAGTGTTGTAAATACTGAACGCTGTCGCCATGATAACGCTCAATTACAACAACGCCTGATTCCCGCCTAGGAGGCTGCCGCATTGGACGTCGGTGAACGACTGCAATCCATCCGTAAACTGAAAGGTCTTTCCCAGCGTGAGCTCGCCAAGCGTGCGGGCGTCACCAACAGCACCATTTCAATGATCGAAAAGAACAGCGTCAGTCCTTCGATCAGCTCGCTGCGAAAGGTGCTGGGTGGCATTCCCATGTCCATGGTCGAGTTCTTTTCCGAGGAAATCCTCCAGGAAACGCCTTCTCAGATCGTCTACAAGGCTCATGAACTGATCGACATCTCCGATGGCGCGGTCACCATGAAGCTGGTGGGCCGGGCTCATCCGAGCCGCGCCATCGCCTTCCTCAATGAGATCTATCCGCCGGGTGCCGACACGGGCGAAGAGATGCTCACCCATGACGGCGAAGAAACCGGGATTCTTCTCGAAGGGCGCCTGGAGCTGGTGGTGGGGCTGGAAACCTTTGTCCTCGAAGCCGGTGACAGCTACTACTTTGAGAGTACGAAGCCGCATCGTTTTCGTAATCCGTTCGATGTTCCGGCGCGACTAATCAGCGCAGCCACTCCGGCGAACTTCTAGCTCAAGAGGCGTCCTGCAAGGCTTGCAGTGCAGCTCCAGCGACATTTTGCCGCGAATAAGACCCCTTCGACTTTGGGGTTGTTTCAGTGTGGCGGGCTAACCGTTATACTTTCGCCCGCCTGCGAAACCGTGGCCGCAGGCGTGACTAGCCACCATTGAGGGTGTACGCGTGAACCTAATTATGAAAATGCTGGCCGCACCAGCAACCGTATTGGCCCTTTGGGCAGTCAGCGCTCAAGCTGCGACTAATGACGACATTGCCAAGCGCCTTGAGCCTGTTGGCCAGGTCTGCGTTCAGGGGCAGGAATGCAAGGGTATGGAAGTGGCCACCGCTGCCGGCGGTGGTGGTGGCGCGAAGTCCCCGGATGACGTGATTGCCAAGCACTGCAACGCTTGCCACGGCACTGGCCTGTTGGGCGCACCGAAAATCGGTGACACCGCGGCCTGGAAAGAGCGCGCCGATCACCAGGGCGGCCTCGACGGCATCCTGGCCAAGGCCATCACCGGGATCAACGCCATGCCGCCTAAGGGCACCTGCGCCGACTGCACCGATGACGAGCTCAAAGGCGCGATCCAGAAGATGTCCGGTTTGAAATAAGCCGCCATCTGCAGCGAAAAAGCCGCTTACGAGCGGCTTTTTTGTGGGCGCAATTCGCCTTGCGCACTGTTCAATGCAGCAAACTCCCGGCAAGCTCGGTCCAACCTCAATTCATGGACGGTCCCCGGAGGGTCAGATGCTGCAATCCTGTTCTATCGAGCATGCGGTAGATGAAGTGCTTGCCCGTTTGCCGCAACACATTCATATGGGCATGCCCCTGGGCCTGGGCAAACCCAACCGTTTCGCCAACGCCCTGTACCGGCGCATTGCCCAGTTGCCGAAGCGCCAGCTGACCATCTACACCGCCTTGAGCCTGGGCCGTCCGGCCCTGGGCGACGGTTTGCAGAAGCGTTTTCTCGAGCCCTTTGTCGAGCGGGTATTCGGCGATTACCCGGAACTGGACTTTCTCGCCGATCTGCATCGCGACAGCCTGCCGCCGAACATCCGTGTCCAGCAGTTCTTCATGCAGCCCGGCAGCCTGTTGCACAGCGACCTGGCGCAGCAGGACTACGTCAGCAGCAACTACAGCCACGCCGCCCGGGACATCAACGCCGCCGGCCTGAACCTGGTGGCGCAACTGCTGGCCCGCGACCCGCACCACCCCGAACGCCTGAGCCTGAGCTGCAACCCGGACATCACCCTCGACCTGCTGCCGATGATCGCCAAGCGCCGTGCGGCGGGGGAGACCATCCTGATCCTCGGCCAGGTCCACAGCGACCTGCCGTTCATGCCGGGGGACAGCGAAATCGACGCCGCGGATCTGGACCTGCTGATCGACGCCGAAGAACGCAGCACCCTGTTCTCCACGCCGAACATGCCGGTGGGCATTCAGGATCATTGCATCGGCCTGCATGCCAGCACCCTGGTGCGCGACGGCGGCACCTTGCAGATCGGCATTGGCTCCATGGGCGACGCGCTGACCGCAGCCTTGCTGGCGCGGCAGGCCGACAACCAAGGGTATCGTGCGCTGCTGGCGGATCTGCAGGTGGACCACTGGCAGGCGCTGATCGACCGCGAGGGCGGCGTCGAGCCCTTTGCCCAGGGGCTCTATGGTTGCAGCGAAATGTTCGTCAACGGCCTGCTGGCCCTGGCGGATGCCGGGATTGTGCGGCGCAAGGTCTACCCGACGCTGGAGCTGCAACGGCAAGCCAATGCCGGCACCCTGGACCCGACGACAGTATCTGGCGGGGTGTCGATCCACGGTGGATTCTTCCTTGGGCCGCGCAGTTTCTATCAGCGTCTGCGGGAGCTGCCCAAGCCCAAACTGGCGGAGTTCAACATGACCGCCATCAGCTTCATCAACGAGCTGTATGGCCATGAAGAGCTCAAGCGCCTGCAACGCCGGGATGCGCGGTTTATCAACAGCGCCTTCACCATGACCCTGATGGGCGCCGCCGTGTCCGATCAGTTGCAGGGCGGGAAGGTGCTCAGCGGTGTCGGCGGGCAGTACAACTTCGTTGCCCAGGGCCATGCCCTGGCGGATGCCCGCTCGGTGCTGATCCTGCGCAGCTGGCGCGAATCCGCGGGCGAGGTCAGTTCCAACATTGTCTGGGAGTACGGCCATTGCACCATCCCGCGCCACCTGCGGGACATCGTGATCACCGAGTACGGCATTGCTGATCTGCGGGGTAAAACGGATGCGAAAGTGATCGAGGCGCTGCTCAATATCAGCGATTCACGCTTTCAGCCGGGGTTGATTGAGCAGGCGCAGAAAGCCGGAAAGCTGCCGAAGGACTTTCGTCTGGATCCGCGTTTTACCGACAACAGCCCACAGCGTCTGCAGAGGATTCAGGCGCGTCACAGCCAGCTGTTTCCGGAGTATCCGCTGGGCAGCGACTTCAGCGCCGAGGAGCGCGATCTGCTGCGGGCGCTGAACTGGCTCAAGAGCAAGTTCAAGCTCAGCGAGATCCTTGAGCTGGGCAAGGCGGCACTCGATGCGCCGGAGCCTGAGGCATTTGCGGCGCACCTTGAACGCATGGGGCTGGAGCAGCCCGATGGCCTGCGCGAGGAGCTGTACCAGCGATTCCTGCTGGCCGGGCTGCAGGCCACTTCGCCAACGCTGTCGTAGGAGCCGGCTTGCCGGCGAATGGGCCATCAAGTCTTGCATTGCTCTGAAGGGCGCCTTCGCTGGCAAGCCAGCTCCTACACAAGCCAGCTTCTACGCAGGGCTGGCGGGCGGGATTACTCGATGAAGGTGACCACGCCGCCGGCCAGGGATTTGACCCGGGCCAGGGATTCCACGCGGTAGCCCTGGGCGTCCAGTTCGGCGCGGCCGCCCTGGAACGATTTTTCGATCACGATGCCCAGGCCGGCCACGGTGGCGCCGGCCTGCTTGATGATCGAGATCAGCGCCTGGGACGCCTTACCGTTGGCCAGGAAGTCGTCGATGATCAGCACGCGGTCGCTGCTGGTCAGGTGCCGTGGCGAGATGGCCACGGTGCTTTCCACCTGTTTGGTGAAGGAGTACACGGTGGCCGACAGCAGGTTCTCGGTCAGGGTCAGGGACTGGTGCTTGCGGGCGAAGATCACCGGCACGCCCAGGTTCAGGCCGGTCATGATGGCCGGGGCAATCCCCGAGGCTTCGATGGTGACGATCTTGGTGATGCCCGAATCCTTGAACAGCGTGGCGAATTCGTCGCCGATCAGCTTCATCAACTGCGGGTCGATCTGATGGTTCAGAAAGGCGTCGACTTTCAGTACTTGATCGGAAAGCACGATGCCTTCTTCGCGAATTTTCTTGTGCAGTGCTTCCACGGAGCTTCCTCAAATAGCGCCAGTTGCGCCAAAGGTCAGTTAAAAATAGTCGATTTTAGCGCTTTAACATCGCGCGTATATCCGCCAAAGCGCTATTGCCGCGAACGGCTTTGACTTCGGTCGGCGTGTCGTCGTTGCCTTCCCAGGCCAGATCGTCCGGGGGCAGTTCATCGAGGAAGCGGCTGGGCGCGCAGTCGATGATTTCACCGTATTGCTTGCGCTTGGCCGCAAAGGTAAAGGCCAGGGTCTGGCGGGCGCGGGTAATGCCCACGTAGGCCAGGCGCCGCTCTTCCTCGATGGTGTCGGCTTCGATACTGGAGCGGTGCGGGAGGATTTCCTCTTCCATGCCCATGATGAACACGTAGGGAAATTCCAGGCCCTTGGACGCATGCAAGGTCATCATCTGGACGCCCTCGGCGCCTTCTTCCTCTTCCTGCTGACGTTCCAGCATGTCGCGCAGGACCAGCTTGCCGATGGCATCCTCGACGGTCATTTCGCCGTCTTCGTCTTTTTCCAGGGTGTTCTTCAAGGCCTCGATCAGGAACCAGACGTTACCCATCCGGTAGTCCGCGGCCTTGTCGCTGGAACTGTTGGTGCGCAGCCAGTTCTCGTAGTCGATGTCCATGACCATGCTGCGCAGGGCGGAGATCGGGTCTTCGCCGGCGCATTGTTCACGGACCCGGTCCATGAAGCGCTTGAAGCGCGCCAGGCGATCGGTGAAGCGGCTGTCCAGGTGCTCGCCCAGGCCGATTTCATCGGTGGCGGCGTACATCGAGATCTTGCGTTCGGTGGCGTAGTTGCCGAGTTTTTCCAGGGTCGTGGAACCGATTTCCCGGCGCGGCACGTTGATCACCCGGAGGAAGGCGTTGTCGTCGTCGGGGTTCACGATCAGGCGGAAGTAGGCCATCAGATCCTTGACTTCCTGGCGTCCGAAGAAGCTGTTACCGCCGGACAGGCGATAGGGCACCTGATGGTGCTGCAGCTTCAGTTCGATCAGCTTGGCCTGGTAGTTGCCCCGGTAAAGAATGGCGAAATCGCTGTAGGGCCGGTCGGTGCGCAGGTGCAGGCTGAGGATTTCCATGGCCACTCGCTCGGCCTCGGCCTCTTCGTTGCGGCAGCGGATCACGCGGATCTCGTCGCCGTGGCCCATCTCGCTCCACAGCTGCTTTTCGAACTCGTGAGGGTTGTTGGAGATCAGCACGTTGGCGCAGCGCAGGATGCGGCTGGTGGAGCGGTAGTTCTGCTCCAGCATCACCACTTTCAGGGACGGGTAGTCGTCCTTGAGCAGCATCAGGTTTTCCGGGCGCGCGCCGCGCCAGGCGTAGATCGACTGGTCGTCGTCGCCCACCACGGTGAACTGGTTGCGCTTGCCGATGAGCATTTTCACCAGCAGGTACTGGCTGGCGTTGGTGTCCTGGTATTCGTCCACCAGCAGGTAGCGGACCTTGTTCTGCCATTTTTCCAGGATGTCGGCGTGTTCTTCGAACAGCTTCACCGGCAGCAGGATCAGGTCGTCGAAGTCCACCGCGTTGAACGCCTTGAGCGTGCGCTGGTAGTGGGTGTAGACGATGGCTGCGGTCTGTTCCTTGGGGTTGCGCGCGTTTTCCAGGGCTTGGGCCGGCAGGATCAGGTCGTTCTTCCACGAGCCGATCATGTTCTTGATCTCGTCGACGCCGTCGTCCCCGGAATACTCCTTTTGCATGATGTCGGTCATCAGCGCCTTGACGTCGGCTTCGTCGAAGATCGAGAACCCCGGCTTGTAGCCCAGCCGCGCATGCTCCTTGCGGATGATGTTCAGGCCCAGGTTGTGGAAGGTCGACACGGTCAGGCCGCGGCCTTCGCCGGCGCGCAGCAGGGTGCCGACCCGTTCCTTCATTTCTCGCGCGGCCTTGTTGGTAAAGGTCATGGCGACAATGTATTGGGCGCGGATACCGCAGTTCTGGATCAGGTGCGCGATCTTGCGGGTGATCACGCTGGTCTTGCCGGAGCCTGCACCGGCGAGCACCAAAAGAGGGCCGCCGACATAGTTCACGGCTTCTTGCTGCCGGGGATTGAGTCGGGACATGACGGTAGAAGGAGGTCGATTGCGAAAAGGGCGGGCATTTTAACAGGCTGGACGGATTCTGCTGCTGTCTCCGACTTGTGACGTACAACGCGATCTAAATTTGCCGGTTTTGATACTTTCCCTCAGGATGCTTGCCGAATATGCGCCTAATGTTCGAGTTAGAGCGGTACAAGAAATTGCGTATGATAATCAATATCAATTGTTATTGCTTATTCGTGCCCCATAATGCCCGCCGCCAACTTATTTTGCAGAGTCTAGGGAGCTAGCTTGTCTAAGCCTGTCGAACCCTTGCGTTTGCTGCTACTGGCTGAAGAGCCAGTATGGACAGCGTTGTTGCGCGAGTGTGTCGCTCCGTTGGGAGACTCGGTGGTATTGATCAGCGCTCCCAGCTGGGAGTCGGTCAGCCGTTTGTTTGAAGACGACCGCAATGCGGTCCTGTTGACCCCTGCGCAACTGCAGCCCGGCCCCGGGCGTTGCAGCCTGCCCACCATTCTGTTGCTGGACCAGGAGCCCGAAGTGGCCCCGGTGGGCGTCAGCGACTGGCTGGTGGGTTCCTGCCTGAGCACCGATGCCTTGCGCCGCTGCCTGCGCCACGTGCGCGAACGCGGTGTGCTGGAAACGACCCTGCAGCGCCTGGCCGAGCAGGACCCCCTGACCGGCATCGCCAACCGCCAGGGCTTCCAGACCCTGCTGGCTGCGCGTCTGGCGGAAAACGACGGTCGCGGCCTGGCCCTGGGGCATCTGGACCTGGACAACTTCCGCCACGCCAATGACGCCCTCGGTCATCAGGCCGGCGACCGGCTGATCCTGCAGGTGGTCTCGCGGCTCAAGAGCCAATTGGAGGCCGGAGATCAACTGGCCCGCCTGGGCAGCGACGAATTCGCCTTGCTCATCGACACCCGCCGCGCACCGCAGCGCGCCGAGTGGATGGCCGAGCGCATCACCGAAGCCATGGCCGAACCCTACTGGGTCGACGGCGAAAGCCTGTTGATCGGCTGCAGCCTGGGGATTGCCCATGCCCGGGCCAATGCCGGCGCCGACCCCTTGATGTGGCATGCGCACATCGCCATGCAACAGGCCAAGAGCACCCAGGGCTGCACCTTTCATATCTTCAACGAGCGGATCAACCGCAATGCCCGCAGCCTCGCCGACCTGGAAAGCGAACTGCGCCGGGCCTTGCGCCGTGACGAGCTGGAGCTGCACTACCAGCCCCGGCTGAACCTGCACGACGGCAAGATCGTCGGCCTCGAGGCCCTGGTGCGCTGGCGCCACGGCGAGCGCGGCTTGCTGCCCCCCAGCGAGTTCGTGCCTCTGGCCGAGCAGAGCGGGCTGATCGTGCCCCTGGGCTACTGGGTGATTTCCCGCGCGCTGCGGGACATGCAGGCGCTGCGCGAGCGCGGGCTGCCGCCGCTGCACATGGCGGTCAACCTGTCGTTCCGCCAGTTCCAGGACAGTCAGTTGCTCTCGACCCTGAGCCGGCTGATTGCCGAACGCGGCGTCGAGGCGCAGTGGCTGGAGTTCGAACTGACGGAAACCGCCGTGATGCGCCGCAGCGACCTGGTGAAGCAGACCATGGATGCCCTCGGGCGCCTGGGGGTGCGTTTTTCCCTGGACGACTTCGGCACCGGCTTCTCTTCCTTCGTCCACCTCAACAGCCTGCCGATCACCCTGCTCAAGGTCGACCGGAGCTTTGTCGGCGGCATGGAGCAGCGAGAAGAGAACCGCAAGCTGGTGCACGCGATGATCAACCTGGCCCATAACCTCAACCTGGACGTGGTCGCCGAAGGCGTGGAAACCGCGGAGCAACTGGCGCTGCTGCGGGGCTTTGGCTGCGACCAGGTTCAGGGCTACCTGATCAGCAAGCCGTTGCCCCTGGCGCAACTGATGGAGTACCTGACCTTCGGCAGCAGCCAGCAGTCGCTGCAGGAAGGCATGCTTTAAGCGACTGCTAGCGGTGCTGATCCGCCGCCATGGGCGGCGGGATCAGCTCCCCGTCAATCGGCGCCGCTGGCTTGAACGTTCATCGCCGCTGCCACGGGCTCGCGCTTGATCATGCGACGCATCCGCCACTCGAACGCCAGGGTCAGGCTGATGGCCGCGCAGGCCAGGCCCAGGGCCAGTCCCCACCACACGCCGGTCGGTCCCCAGCCCAGGGTAAAGGCCATCAGCCAGGCCGCAGGCGCGCCGATCAGCCAATAGCAGCCCAGGCCCACCAGGAAGGTGGTCTTGGCATCCTTGAGGCCGCGGATCGCGCCCATGGCGATGGTCTGGGTGCCATCGAACAGCTCGAACCAGGCCGCCACCGCCAACAGGCTCACCGCCAGTTGAATCACCTCGGCGAAGGCCGGGTCGTTGTGATCGAGAAACAGCCCGATCAGCTGGTTGGGCAGCAGCCAGAAAATCATCGCGAACCCCAGCATCGCCACCGCGCCGAAGGCGATGCCAACCCGCCCCGCCAGCCTTGCATCCAGCAGTTGTCCGGCACCGTAGTGCTGGCCGATGCGCATGGTGATGGCGTAGGAGATGCCCGCCGGCACCATGAACGCCACCGAGACGATCTGCAGGGCGATCTGGTGCGCCGCCAACTGGGTGCTGCCCATGGTGCCCATGCACAGCGCGGCGAAGGCGAACAACCCGACTTCCACCGCATAGGTGCCGCCGATGGGCAGGCCCAGGCGCCACAGTTCCCGCAGATAGTGGGTGTTCAGCCGGGCCAGGCCCTGGCGCAATGGGTACGCGGCGTAGGCTGGATGGCGCTTGATGTGCCAGGCCAGGGCCAGGGCCATGCAGTTGGCGACGATGGCGGTCACCAGGCCGATGCCCATCAGGCCGAGTTTCGGCAGGCCGAACATGCCGGTGATCAATGCATAGTTGAGCAGGAAGTTGGCCACCGTCCCCGCCAGGCTGATGACCATCACCGGCGTCGCCCGGCCGATGGCGCTGGTAAAGCCGCGCAGGGCCATGAAGCTCAGGTAGCCGGGCAGGGCGAATGGCAGGATCAGCAGGAACTGGCCGGCCGCCTCGACGTTGCTGGGGGTCTGGCCGAACAGCAACAACAGCGGTTTGAGGTTCCACAGCAGCAGGCCGGCGACCAGGGCCATGATCCAGGCCAGCCACAGCCCGGCCTGGGTCAGACGCGCAGCACCCTCGATATCGCCAGCGCCCTGACGAATCGCCACCAGGGTGCCTACCGCGGCAATCACGCCGATGCAGAAAATCGAGACGAAGGAATAGCTGGCGGCTCCCAGGCCACCGCCGGCCAGGGCTTGCGGGCTGAGGCGGGCCATCATCAGGGTGTCGGTGAGGACCATCAGCATGTGTGCCAGCTGGGAGGCGATCAGCGGCCCCGCCAGCCGCAGGATGGCCCAGAGTTCGGTGCGTGCTGGATGCTGCATGGTCATCAGGCTCGATTCTTCAAAAGTCGGTAAGAGCGCTGATTCTCGGCGCTCGCAGCGCATAGCACAAAAGGATAAAAATACTCGCTGGCATGATAAAAACTCATGCGAAGCCCTTTCCTGCCCGCGTGGCGCCCTGGTGTTGTCCGGAGTCCATCCATGTCTCGTCGTCTGCCTCCCCTGTATGCCCTGCGCGCCTTTGAAGCGGCGGCCCGCCACAGCTCGTTCACCCGTGCCGCCGAAGAACTGTCGATTACCCAGAGCGCCGTCAGCCGGCATATCCGCACCCTGGAGGATCACTTCGCCTGCCGACTGTTCCAGCGCAGCGGGCGCAACCTGCAACTGACCGAGGCGGCGCGCCTGCTGTTGCCGGGTATCCGCGAAGGTTTCGGCGCACTGGAGCGGGCCTGCAATACCCTGCGGGCCGAAGACGGCATCCTGCGCATGAAGGCGCCCTCGACCCTGACCATGCGCTGGTTGCTGGCGCGCCTCAGCCGCTTTCGCCACCTGCAGCCGGGCAATGAGGTACAGCTCACCAGTGCCTGGATGGACGTGGATTCGGTGGATTTCAACCAGGAGCCCTTCGACTGCGCGGTGCTGCTGAGCAATGGCCACTTTCCTCCGGACTGGGAAGCCAGCTACCTGTTCCCCGAGCTGCTGATCCCGGTGGGGGCGCCGAACCTGCTCAACGACCAGCCCTGGGACGTGGCGCGGCTGGCCGCCACCGAACTCTTGCACCCCACCCCGGACCGCCGTGACTGGCGCAGCTGGCTGGAGCACATGGGCCTGACCGACCAGGTGTCGCTCAAGGGCGGGCAGGTGTTCGACACCCTGGAACTGGGGATGATCGCGGCGGCGCGGGGGTATGGCGTATCCATGGGCGATTTGCTGATGGTGGCCGAAGATGTGGCCCAGGGCCGCCTGAGCCTGCCTTGGCCGACAGCGGTGGCCAGTGGCCTGAACTACTACCTGGTCTGGCCCAAGACCCGGCCCGGAGGGGAACGGTTGCGACGCCTCAGCGACTTTCTCCAGGGCGAGGTCCAGGCCATGCAACTGCCCGAGGTAGAGCGCTTCGGCTGAAACGATGCAGTGCCCGGCCGGCGGGCGCGCGCGGATATCCTTGCAAGGCGCTCAAGTATTTGCGGGCGCCGCCGAATCCATGGGTTATGGAACCAGCGTTCAGGAAGGTCCTAAATTACTAAAAATCCTAGAATTATTACCGCCGAGCGTGCTGACCAATCAGGATGATCCGCCTTCTCGGCAAGGAGCCATCATGTCCCAACCCCGTGCCCGCATAGCCTCCCAGCTAGGGCTTGCCCTCGCCCTGATACTTGCCCTGGTCATCAGTGGCAGCACCCTGTTTGCCCTGCGCTCCCTGGACTCGGCGAACCTCGATACCCGGGAAGAACACCTGGCCAGCGAGGCGCGGTTGTTGGCGGACCAGCTCAACACCTTCCACGGCAGCCTGCGCGAGAGCACCCAGCGCCTCAGCGGCCTGTTCGAAAACCGTTTCAGCAGCGGCCTGAGTCTGCATCCCGAGCAGCCGGTGAATGTGGCCGGAGTGCAGACCCCGGGCCTGCACCTGGGGGACGTGGTGCTGAACAACAACTTCGAGGAAGTGGACGAGTTCAAGCAGATGACCGCCGGGGTGGCGACCCTGTTCGTGCGCAGCGGCGATGATTTCATCCGGGTCAGCACCTCCTTGAGCAAGCAGGACGGCAGCCGGGCCATCGGCACCTTGCTCGACCATGGCCACCCGGCCTACCAGAAGCTCATGGCGGGGCAGGGTTATGTCGGCCGCGCCGTGCTCTTCGAACGCTTCTACATGACCCAGTACACCCCGGTCTTGGATCGCGACGGCAAGGTCATCGCCGTGCTGTTCGTCGGTTTCGACTACACCGATGCGCAGAATGCCCAGTTCGCCAATCTCAAGCGTTTCCGCATTGGCCAGAGCGGCTCCCTGGCCTTGCTTGATGAGCAGAACAAGTGGCTGGTGCCACCGGCCGGCGTGCAGGCGCTGGAGCCGGCGGCGCAGATCATGGCGGCGGCCGCCAAGGAACCGGGCAAGGGGCGTTTCTGGAGCGACCAGGGCGAGGACTTCTACAGCCTGGCGGTGCCGTTCGAGGGCGGCCCCTGGTCGGTGGTGGCCAGCATGCCCAAGGCCGAGATCCGCGCGGTGACCTGGAGCGTGGGGATTCGCCTGGTGATCGGCAGCCTGCTGGCGATGCTGCTGGCGGTGGGGGCCACGGTCTGGCTGCTGCGCAGCAAGCTGGCGCCCTTGGGCGATCTGGTGCGCCAGGCCCAGGCCCTGGGCGGCGGCGACCTGAGCGCGCGGCTGAATGTCTCCAGCCATGACGAAATCGGCCAGCTGGCCCGCAGTTTCAACCAGATGGGCGAAGCCCTGTCGACCATGGTCGAGCACATTCGCCGTTCCGCCGCCGAGGTCAATGGCCGCGCCCAGGCCTTGTCAGGCCTGTCCAGCGGCGCCTATGAAGGCATGGAGCAACAGTCCGGCGAGATCACCAGCATGGCCGGGGCGGTGGAGGAGTTCAGCGCCACTTCGCTGAACATTGCCGACAACATGGGCAGCACCCAGCGTCTGGCCCAGGACAACGCCCAGCAGACCCACATCGGCCGCGAGTCCATGGAGCAGGCTTCGGCGTCCCTGGAGCAGATTGCCGGGGCCCTCAACAGCACGGCCACGGTGATCAATACCCTGGGCCAGCGTTCCCAGGAGATTGGCGGGATTGTCGGGGTGATCACCGCGATTGCCGATCAGACCAACCTGCTGGCCCTCAACGCCGCCATCGAGGCCGCGCGTGCCGGCGAGCAGGGGCGCGGGTTTGCCGTGGTCGCCGATGAGGTGCGCAACCTGGCGTCGCGCACCCGCGAGGCCACCGATGAAATCTCGCAGATGATCAACAGCATCCAGCAGGAAACCGGCAACGCCATCGAAACCATGGAGCAGGGCAACCGCTTGATGCAGGAAGGCTTGTCGCGCAACGCCAACGTCGCCTCGGCCCTGGCCCTGATCGACGAGCAGAGCCGCAGCGCCGGCGAGCAGTTCGCCGCCATCACCACCGCGACTCAGGAACAGAGCAGCACCGCCACGGTGCTCAGCAGCAATCTGCAGAGCATTGCCCAGGCCAACAGCGAGCAGCGTGAAGTGGTGTCCAACCTGGCACTCACCGCCCGTGAGCTGGAAACCCTGGCCGCGGACTTGCGCCGGGAAGTCGACCGCTTCCGCTGATCCGGCCCAGTCGACGGCCGCGAGGCTCAGTGAGGCGCGGTCGACTCAGCCAGGCCCGGATCGACGCGCTTGCCGATATCCCGCAGGCGCGCCAGCTGGTCGACCATGGTGGGCGCCTCATCGACGCTGCTGACGAAGGTCCACAGGTAAGTCATCACCGCATACACGTGGCCGGCCTTGACCTCGGGCGCCAGCGCCAGCTGGCTGATGGCGATGACGAACAGCAGCGCCGCCACCGCGCCAAGGAACAGATAGGCTGCCGCTTCCCGGTCCGAGAGGCCGATGCGCAGCCGCGACAGCAGGCGATAGTGGCGCTGTAGCGAGACGGCGCCGACCTTGGCCACCAGGCCGATTTCCTTTTCCAACCGGTCGTTCAGGCGTTCGTGCAGTTGCTGGTTACGCCGGGCAAAACGCGGCAGCAGGGTCACGCACAGCAACAGCGCCGTGAGGCAGGCGAGGCCGATCCAGGGTTCGATCACCAGCAGCATCACCGCCGCCCCGACGATCGACACCAGGGCCGTGGCGATGGTCGGCACGTGCTTTTCGAAGAAATCGACGAATTCCCGGGCCAGCACCACCCGCGCCGCGGCGGTGGACGTGTCTTGCTGTTGCAGGCGCTGGTTGAGGATCACCGGCACCGCAAGGTCGGCGTAGATGCGGGTGAATGTGCGGGTGTCCACCGCCCGCCGTGCCGCGCCCACCACCCAGAAACCCAGCACCACCAGGGCGTAGATCAGCGCATGGGCAGCGTCGCCGCGCAGGATCGAGTCCACGGCGAAGCCGGCGAACAGCGGATAGGCCAGCAGCAGGGCGTTCTCCAGGGCCACCAGGGACAAGGTGCCGAACAGCTTGCCCGGGTAGGCCCTGGCTATGGCCTTGAGGGTCTGGCCGGCGGACTGTTGGCCGATTTTCTGCGTTGGATCCACGACGGTGAGTGGGCTGACGGCGGGCATGAGTGCACCACAAGAATGATTGGGGTTAGTATTGAGCGACTGCTCAATTATCTTTGAGCGATCGCTCAAAATGCAAGCGCCGTCCATCCCGGCGCCAAGAGGCCCGATTGCCCATGTCGCGTAACGACCGTAAATACCAGATCATCCAGGCCGCCCTGGAATTATTTCGCAGCAAGGGTTTCGCCGAGGTTTCCACCCGGGACCTGGCCGAGCATGCCGGCCTGTCCCGCAGCCACGTCTATCACTACTTCAGTGATTGGAAAGAGTTGCGCCGCGAAGCCTTCGTGCATTTCGCCAATGAACAATTGGAGGCGGTGGGCGGGCCCCTGCGCGGTGCCGCGCCGATGGACGCCTTGCAAGGCTTTATCCGTGACTGCCTGCCCGATTGTGCCGAAGACGGCTGGGCGTTATGGCTCGATGCCTGGGACGAAGCCATGCACGACGCCGAACTGGCCGAAACCTACCTGAGGATCAACGGCCAGTGGCAGGCAATGCTGGCAAGCATCATTGCCGATGGCGTCGAGGCCGGGGTGTTTCGCTGCGCCAGCCCCCAGCGCGCGGCCCGGCAGTTGTTTGCTCAGACCATGGGGTACGCCGATGACCTGCTGCTGCGAGCGTCCCCCGAGTCGGCCCGGGCAGCGTTGCAGGAAGTCATGGAAGTGGCGGGCCTGCTGCTGGGGTTCGAGGGCTGAAGGGGAAAACCGGGGGGATGGATTTGTGCGCGCAATCGGGTATTTGCAGCTTGCTGAAACGATTCTTCAGCGCTATAAAAACCGCACAACTCCAATAAAGGCATCCCTTCCATGACATCCCTCAAACTGCTGGTCACCCTCGGCGCGCTGACCGCCGCCTCCCACGCCATGGCCTGGGACTATGTACTGCTCGACACCGACAAGGCCGCTGAAAACCTGCACATCACCAGCGAGCAGCTGGGGCTGAAGACCGCGCAGCCCTTTTCCGTGACCTTGCGCACCTTGCATGGCGGTCGTCAGGAAGGGGTCAGCATCGTCGATATCGACAATGGCCAGATGAAGCTTTCGCTGGTGCCGACCCGAGGCATGAATGTGCTGCAGGCCTCGGTGGGCGACGTGCGCCTGGGGTGGGATTCGCCGGTCAAGGAAGTGGTCAATCCAGCGTTTATCGAACTCAATGGCCGCGGTGGCCTGGGTTGGCTGGAGGGCTTCAACGAGCTGGTGACGCGCTGCGGTTACGAGTGGGTCGGGCACCCGGGCATGGACAACGGCGAGTTGCTGACCCTGCACGGCCGCGCCGCGAACATTCCGGCCAGCAAGGTCACCCTGCACATCGACGAACAGCCGCCCTATGCGATTCATCTGCGGGGCGAGCTCAAGGAGCAGGCGTTCAAGAAGGTCGACTTCAGCGTGGCCACCGAGCTGGTCACCGAGCCGGGCAGCACCAGCTTTACCCTCAACGATCGCCTGACCAACAACGGCGACTATGCGAAGGAATACCAGGCGCTGTACCACAGCAATTTCAGCACGCCATTCCTTGAGCAGGGGGCAAAATTTGCCGCGCCAGTGAAGCAGGTGTCGCCGTTCAACGACAAGGCCAAGGCCGATCTGGCGGATTGGCAGACCTATCGCGGCCCGACCCGCGACTATGACGAAACCGTGTACAACGTGGTGCCTTACTCCGATGCCCAGGGCCAGACCCTGGCGGTGCTGCACAACAAGGCGGGCAGCCTCGGGGTGTCCCTGGGCTTCAACACCCGGCAGTTGCCGGTGTTCTCGCTGTGGAAAAACACCGACACCCAGGGTCAGGGCTATGTGACCGGGTTGGAGCCGGGTACCAGTTTTTCCTACAACCGTCGTTATCAACGTCCGCTGAATCTGGTGCCGACGATTGGTCCCAAGGAGCAGCGGGAGTTTCAGATCCGCTACAGCCTGTTGGCGGACAAGGTCGCGGTGGACAACGCCTTGAGTCGTGTCAGTCAGATCCAGCAAGGGCGTCAGACCGAAGTACGACCAACGCCGCTGGTGGATCTGTCCAAGGAGTAAGCCTTCAATCGGCGCCGGGACGATAGTGCAGCGCCTCGGCCAGGTGGTCGCGGCTGATGCTCGCGGCCTGCTCCAGATCGGCCAGGGTCCTGGCCACCTTGAGCAAGCGGTGAGCGGCGCGTAACGACAGGTTCAAGCGTTCGCAGGCCGCTTCCAGCCAGTGCGCATCGGCGGTGGATAACTGGCAATGGCGGCGCAAGCCGGGCAGGTCGAGAAAGGCATTGGCGCAGCCCTGGCGCTGGCCTTGCAGCTGGCGCGCCCGAGCGACTTTGGCGGTGGCTGCGGCGCTGTCGTCGCCTGGTAGTGGCTCGGGGTTGAGGGCAGTGGCCTCGCGGGCCACGGTCAGGTGCAGGTCGATGCGATCGAGCAGCGGGCCGGACAGCTTGTTGCGATAGCGCTGGATTTGTTCCGGCGTGCACCGGCAGCGTCCGCTGGGGTCGCCAAGATAGCCACAGGGGCACGGGTTCATCGCCGCGACCAGCTGGAAGCGGGCCGGGAACTGCACCCGGTCGCGGGCCCGGGAGATGACGATCTGCCCGGACTCCATGGGCTCGCGCAGGACCTCCAGAACCTTGCGATCGAATTCCGGAAGCTCATCGAGAAACAGCACGCCGTGATGGGCCAGGGTGATTTCCCCGGGTTGGGGTTTGGAGCCGCCGCCGACCAGCGCCGCCCCCGAAGCCGAATGGTGAGGCTGGCGAAATGGTCGTTGCGGCCAGTGGCGCAGCGGCGTGTGGCTGGTCACCGATTGAATCGCCGCCACTTCCAGGGCCTCGCCTTCCTGCAAGGGGGGCAGCAGGCCGGGCAGGCGGCTGGCCAGCAGGGTCTTGCCGGTGCCTGGCGGGCCGCTGAACAGCAGGTTGTGGGCGCCGGCCGCGGCAATCAGCAAGGCGCGCTTGGCGGCGAGCTGGCCCTGCACTTCGCGAAGATCGGGGTAGGCGGCGGGGCTTTGTGTCAGGCCGTCGCTGACATAAGGCGCTATCGGCGCGTGGCCGTTGAAATGGGCCACGGCTTCCAGCAGATGCTCGATGGCGATCACCTCCAGGCCGCTGGCCAGGCAGGCTTCTTCGGCATTGGCGCGGGGCACCAGCAGGGTGCGCCCGGCGTCGCGTGCCGCCAGTGCGGCAGGGAGCACGCCGCGCACCGCGCGTACAGCCCCGGACAGCGCCAGCTCCCCCAGGCATTCGATGTTGTCCAGGGCCAGCGCCGGCACCTGCACACTGGCGACGAGGATGCCCAGGGCGATGGCCAGGTCGAAGCGCCCGCCGTCCTTGGGCAGGTCCGCCGGGGCTAGGTTGAGGGTGATGCGTCGCGCAGGGAAATTGAACCCTGCATTGAGAATGGCGCTGCGCACCCGGTCCTTGCTTTCCTTGACCGCAGCTTCCGGCAGGCCCACCAGGGTCAGGCTTGGCAGGCCATTGGCCAGGTGCACTTCAACGCTGACCGCCGGTGCCTGCACGCCGACCTGGGCGCGGCTGTGGATGATCGCCAGGGACATGGGGAGTTCTTCCTTGAGACGGCGCAACCGCTTCCTGCGGCGCTGCTGCAAGGATAGATGAGGGGGGTGACGGGAGAGGCGCCGCAATGGGCACAGGATATGTCGCCGAAGCTGCGGCCTTGGCTGGCCGGTCGGCTCCTGCGGCATGGGGCTTCAGGAGCCGGCTTGCCGGCGAATCAGCTGTTCGGCTCAGTCTTGCGCCGGATTCAGCCGC
This sequence comes from Pseudomonas sp. 3MA1, assembly GCF_029237275.1. Classification (NCBI taxonomy): domain Bacteria; kingdom Pseudomonadati; phylum Pseudomonadota; class Gammaproteobacteria; order Pseudomonadales; family Pseudomonadaceae; genus Pseudomonas; species Pseudomonas sp. 3MA1. The sequence continues at coordinate 361,227 of NZ_JAACFX010000002.1, forward strand.
GCTTCCAGCTCCGCCACTTTGGCTTCGAGGCTTTCCAGGCGTGCGCGGGTGCGGGCCAGGACCACCATCTGGCTGTCGAATTCTTCCCGGCTGACCAGGTCGAGCTTGCTGAAGCCGCTTTGCAGCAGGGCCTTGAACTGGCTTTCGATTTCGTTGCGGGGCAGGGGCGTGTCACCGCTGAGCAAACGCGAAGCGTGGCCGCTCAGGGCATCGAGAAGGTCTTTGGGCGCGAGCATGGGAGAGTCCTGAATTGCAGTCGGCCCGCAGTGTATCACGCAGCCGCAACGCTCCAGGCGAGCCCGGGTTGCACGTTTTTTGCGCATCCGGCCGGGCGCCGACGCACTGTTTTTGTGCGTATCCCGGGCCTGGTTTTCCGCCATTCGCCGTCAGCGTCGGGCAAAGGACTGAAATCACTGATTTTTCCCGAGCTGGCAAGCTTTCTGCTTAGACCCTGGTGACCCATGCACTGAAGCAGTCGCTGTGACGAATGCAGTGCGGCAGCCTGCGCGGGGAGTGTTTCGTCAGACAGCGGTTAGCTGGCGTCGGTCGGGCTGAGGAAGGCCGACGGTGCGTTACAAAGCCAGGCACTGCGCTTAGACTTGAGTCGGGTTTGTTTTCCTGGGGCAAGTCCACCAATTCGGGAGAGAGTTTCATGAAGCTAGTCACTGCCATCATCAAGCCGTTCAAGTTGGACGACGTGCGCGAGTCGCTGTCCGAAATCGGCGTGCAGGGCATTACCGTTACTGAGGTCAAAGGCTTCGGCCGGCAGAAGGGTCACACCGAGCTGTATCGCGGTGCGGAGTACGTGGTGGATTTTCTGCCCAAGGTGAAGATCGATGTCGCCATTGACGACAAGGATCTTGACCGGGTTATCGAGGCGATAACCAAGGCCGCCAACACCGGCAAGATCGGTGACGGCAAGATCTTCGTGGTCAATCTGGAACAGGCTATACGCATCCGTACCGGCGAAACCGATACCGACGCCATCTAAGCCGCCAAACCCAACGCCCCAGGAGAAAACAATATGACTCTGCGTAAATTCGCGGGGCTAGGAGCCCTGTTGTCCCTCGTAATGCCTGGCCTGGCCTTGGCGGCAGATCCAGTGCCCCCTCCAGTGCTCAATTCCGGCGACACCGCGTGGATGCTGACCTCCACGGCCCTGGTGCTGTTCATGACCATTCCCGGGCTGGCGCTGTTCTATGGCGGCATGGTGCGTTCGAAAAACATTCTTTCCGTGATGATGCAGTGCTTCGCCATCACCGGTCTGGTCACTGTCCTGTGGTTCATCTATGGCTACAGCATGGCGTTCGATACCACCGGGATGGAAGCTGGCGTCGTCAATCTCAATTCCTTCGTGGGCGGCTTGTCCAAGGCCTTCCTGGCGGGTATCACCCCGGCCAGCCTGACCGGCCCGACGGCGTTGTTCCCTGAGGCGGTGTTCGTCACTTTCCAGATGACCTTCGCCATCATCACGCCGGCGCTGATCGTCGGTGCCTTCGCCGAGCGGATGAAGTTCTCCGCGATGCTGATCTTCATGGGCGTCTGGTTCACCCTGGTGTACGCACCAATCGCGCACATGGTCTGGAGCGGTCCGGGTTCTCTGCTGGGCGACTGGGGCGTGCTGGACTTCGCCGGCGGCACCGTGGTCCACATCAACGCCGGTATCGCGGGCCTGGTGGCCTGTCTGGTGCTGGGCAAGCGTAAAGGCTTCCCCACCACGCCGATGGCGCCGCACAACCTGGGCTACACCCTGATGGGCGCGGCCATGCTGTGGGTCGGTTGGTTCGGTTTCAACGCCGGTTCCGCGGCTGCCGCCAACGGCACCGCCGGCATGGCCATGCTGGTCACGCAGATCGCCACCGCTGCCGCCGCCCTGGGCTGGATGTTTGCCGAGTGGATGACCCACGGCAAGCCAAGCGCGCTGGGCATCGCTTCGGGCGTGGTGGCCGGCCTGGTCGCCATCACTCCGGCTGCCGGCACCGTGGGCCCGATGGGTGCCCTGATCATTGGCCTGGCGGCCGGTGTGGTGTGCTTCTTCTGCGCCACCAGCCTCAAGCGCAAGCTGGGTTATGACGACTCCCTGGATGCCTTCGGCGTTCACGGCATCGGCGGTATTCTCGGAGCGATCCTCACTGGCGTGTTCGCCGCACCGTCCCTGGGCGGCTTCGGCACCGTCACCGATATCGCGGCACAGGTCTGGATCCAGGCCAAGGGCGTCGGCTTCACGGTGATCTACACCGCGATCGTGACCTTCATCATCCTCAAGGTCCTGGATGCGGTCATGGGGCTGCGTGTCACCGAGGAAGAAGAGGCGGTCGGCCTCGACCTGGCACAACACAACGAGCGTGGTTACAACCTGTAATCGCGTGGGGAAAAAAGCCCGGCTCCGGCCGGGCATTTTTTTGCCTGACGTTTGTCATTGAAAAAGGCTGAAAGGATTTTCTGACAAGCATTGGCGTGTTTGCCGTGGCGATTTCCAGCAGGACAAATGCTTACACTAAAGCAGGATTATTCGGCGCTTTGTTTTTTCACTGAGCGCGCTAGAATGCGCGCCGAAGCGTGGAGATCGGTATGTGGCAGCAGACCCTGATTACCCTGCGGGCCAGGCCCCGGGGCTTTCACCTGGTGACGGACGAGTTGCTCGCCGGCCTGCCCGAGTTGAGGGCGTGTCGGGTTGGTCTGCTGCATTTGTGGCTGCAACATACCTCGGCCTCGTTGACCATCAACGAGAACGCCGATCCGGCGGTCCGGCGTGACTTCGAGCGTTTCTTCAACACCCTGGTGCCTCAAGGCATGGCCGGGTACGAACATAACGACGAAGGCGAAGACGACCTTCCGGCGCACTTCAAGGCCAGTTTGCTAGGCTGTCAGCTGACTTTGCCGGTAGCGGCGGGGCGCTTGGCGCTAGGCACCTGGCAAGGTGTTTATCTGGGCGAGCATCGTGATCATGGCGGTGCTCGCAAAGTCCTTGCCACCCTGCAGGGTGATGGGGCATAAGCCGCTGAGTATCAGTGGACGTTGATTTTTTTCCGGCGGCCTTCGACAGTCGGCGCAGCTGGGCTATAACTAATCTGCTTTTCGCAAGTCATGAGGTAGAACATGAGCGACGATGATCTGGAAAACGACGACCTCGAAGTAGGTGACGAAGACGATACCGAAGAAGGTCTTGAAGCGGCCGCCGACGATGTGGTGGAAGACGATGGCAGTGATGTTCCTGCCCCGACCGCCAAAGGCAAGGCCAAGGCTGCCGTCTCGGTAGACGAGCTGCCAAGCGTCGAAGCCAAGAACAAGGAGCGTGATGCACTGGCGCGTGCCATGGAAGAGTTCCTGGCCCGTGGCGGTAAAGTGCAGGAAGTCGAGGCCAATGTGGTCGCCGATCCGCCCAAGAAGCCTGATAACAAGTACGGCAGCCGGCCTATCTGAGCCTCGCTACTTGCTTGCTGAAAAAGCCCGCCGTCGCTGCGGGCTTTTTCATGGGCGCTCGTCTCGGAAACGGCCCCCGAGCGCCGGCGCTTGCTGTAGGAGCGAGCTTGCTCGCGAAAGCGCCGGTTCAGGCGCCGCGATGCCAGCGGGCAAGCAGCCCGGGCAGTTCAATCAGGCTGCGGATCTCGGCGTCTGGCGCGCGCTCGGCTTCCCAGGTCTTGCCGTTGGGATTGAACCAGATCGCCCGCAGGCCCGCCTGCTGGGCGCCGGCGATGTCGTCGCCGGGGTGATCGCCGATATGCACGGCGGTATCGGCCGTTGCGCCCCCGCGTTGCAGGGCTTCATGGAACAGCCTGGCATCCGGCTTGGCCACCCCGAGGTCCTCGGCGCACAGGGCGAACTTGAAATAGTCCGCCAGGCCCAGGCGGCGCACGTCGGCATTGCCGTTGGTGACCACCCCCAGGGCGAAGTGATTGGCCAGGGCTTCCAGGGTCGGCAGTACCTCGGGAAAGATTTCCAGCTGATGCCGCGCATGCAGGAATACTTCGAAGCTCTGATCGGCCAGCTGGCTGGCTTGGCTGTGCTCGTACCCGGCTTCTTGCAGGGCATGGAACAGCACCTGGCGGCGCAGGGCGCTGATTCGGTACTTGAGGTGCGGTTGTTCGAGCAGCACGCGTTCGCGAATGCTCCACAGATGCTCCACCGGCACGCCGCCGAGATTCGGTGCATGCTCGGTCAGCCACTGGCGCAGGGTGGCCTCGGCGCTGACGATCACCGGGGCGGTGTCCCAGAGGGTGTCGTCAAGGTCGAAGGTGATCAGTTTGATGGTCATTACTCACCGCCTTTGTTGCGTTTGGCCCGAGGGTGGGCGCTGTCGTAGACCGCTGCCAGGTGCTGGAAGTCCAGGTGGGTGTAGATCTGTGTGGTCTTGATGTCCGAGTGCCCCAGCAGCTCCTGCACGGCGCGCAGGTCCTGGGACGATTCCAGCAGGTGGCTGGCAAAGGAATGACGCAGCATGTGCGGGTGCAGGTTTTGCCCCAGCTCGCGCTCGCCGGCGGCCTTGACCCGTAGCTGGATGGCGCGCGGCCCCAGGCGCCGGCCCTTTTGGCTGACGAACAGGGCGCCGTCCGGCGGGTTGCTCAAGGCGCGCAGCGGCAGCCACAGGGCCAGGGCTTCCCGGGCCTTTTTGCCCACGGGCAGCACGCGGGTCTTGCTGCCCTTGCCCAGGACCTGCACCAGCCCGTCCGCCAGATCCAGATGCTCGAGGTTCAGGCTGGTCAGTTCGGAGAGGCGCAGCCCGCAGGAGTAGAACAGCTCCAGGATGGCCTGGTCGCGATGGGCCAGGAAGTCATCTTCCACTGCGCCATCGAGCAATTGCAGGGCGCGATCGGTGTCCAGGGTCTTGGGCAGGCGGCGTTCGCCCTTGGGCGGCGCCAGGCCGTTGGCCGGGTCGTGATCGCACAGCCCTTCGCGGTTCAGATAGTGATAGAGCCCGCGCACCGCGGACAGCAGGCGTGCCAGGCTGCGGGACGACTGACCCTGCTGGTGCAGGCGGGCAATCATGCTGCGCAGTCCCTGGACATCCAGGTCGGTCCAGCTGCGGACCTGCTGTTTCTCGCAGAACCCCAGCACTTTGTCGAGATCGCGTCGATAGGCCTGCAGGGTATGGGGCGACACCTGGCGCTCACTGCGCAGGTGCGCGCAGTAGGCATCCAGTTGCTGCTGCATGCTCAGCGTACCGAGCGCAGCGAGTGGGTGAAGCGCGGCAGGACCCGGCCGGTGACTTCGGCGATGTAGTTGAGGAACAGGGTGCCGACCGAGCTCTTGTAGTGCTGCGGGTCACGGCTGGCGATGGCCAGGACCCCGTGCATGCCCTGGTGCGCCAGAGCGACCACCGCGGTGGAGCCGATCTGCTTGCGCTGTTCTTCGCCGAAGAGGAAGTCCAGCTCATGTTCGCGCAGGCTGCCGCTGACACTCTTGCCTTCCGACAGCAGGCCGCCAATGGCGCCCTGGGCTTCGGCCGCCGAGACCCAGCGACCCACCGGCATTGCGTTGTCGCTGAACAGGATCAGGCTGACGAAGGGCACCTGGTAGTCCTGGCGCAGGCTGTCCTCGACACTCATCACCACTTCTTCCAGGCTGCTGGCGTCCATCAGCGCCAGAATCAGGCGGCGGGTCTTGTCAAACAGGCGGTCGTTGTCCCGAGCCACGTCCATCAACTGCGACAGGCGATGGCGCATCTCGATGTTGCGCTCGCGCAGGATCTTCATCTGTCGCTCCACCAGCGACACGGTATCGCCGCGCTGGTGGGGAATGCGCAAGGCTGGAAGCAGCTCGTCGTGGTCGACGAAGAAGTCCGGATGGGCCTCCAGGTACGCAGCGACGGCGGCTGCGTCCAGGTCGGCAGAAGGTGCTGAGTCGGGCTTTGCGGCGGGAGCCTGGGGCTGATCAGTCATGGGTTTCGCTCACTTAAAGACGCACCTGTCCTTCGTATACGCGTACTGCCGGGCCGGTCATCATCACCGGTTGGCCTGGACCTGCCCATTCGATGGACAGGCGCCCGCCTGGCAGGTCGATCAATAGTGGCGAATCCATCCACCCCTGGCTGATCGCGGCCACTGCAGCTGCGCAGGCCCCGGTGCCGCAGGCCTGGGTTTCCCCGGCGCCGCGTTCCCAGACCCGCAATTGCGCGCGCTGGCGGTCCAGCACCTGGAGAAAGCCGACATTGACCCGCGCCGGGAAGCGCGGGTGATGTTCGATCTTCGGCCCCAGCTCGTGCACCGGCGCGCTGTTGATGTCATCCACCCGCAGTACGGCGTGGGGGTTGCCCATGGACACGGCGGCCAGCTCGACCTGGACGCCATCGACGTCCAGCCTATAGCTGTTGGCCTGGGCCGGGGCCTGGAACGGGATATCGGCCGGCACCAGGCGTGGCGCCCCCATGTTGACGCTGATCTGACCGTCGTTGCGCACGTCCAGTTCGATCACGCCGCTCTTGGTTTCGACGCGGATCTGGCGCTTGGTGGTCAGGCGCTTGTCCAGCACGAAGCGCGCGAAGCAGCGGGCACCGTTGCCGCACTGTTCCACTTCGGAGCCATCGGAGTTGAAGATCCGATAGCGGAAATCCACGTCCGGGTTGCTCGGAGCCTCGACGATCAGCAACTGATCGAAGCCGATCCCGGTGTTGCGATCACCCCATTGTTTGGCGTGCTTGGGCAGAATATGCGCGTGCTGGCTGACCAGGTCGAGAACCATGAAGTCATTGCCCAGGCCGTGCATCTTGGTAAAACGCAGCAGCATGGTCTTACTCCGGCAGCAGGCTTTCGCCAGCGAATAACTCGGCTACCGTCTCGCGGCGACGCACTTCAACAGCCTGGTCGCCATCGACCAGCACTTCGGCGGCACGGCCGCGGGTGTTGTAGTTCGAGCTCATGACGAAACCATAGGCGCCAGCGGAATGCACCGCCAGCAGGTCGCCCTCGGCCAGGGCCAGGGCGCGTTCCTTGGCGAGGAAGTCGCCGGTTTCACAGATCGGGCCGACGATGTCGTAGGTACGGGGTTCGGCCTCTCGCGGCTGTACGGCGCTGACGTCCATCCAGGCCTGGTACAGCGCCGGGCGGATCAGGTCGTTCATGGCGCCGTCGACGATGGCGAAATCCTTGTGTTCGGTGTGCTTGAGGTACTCGACCCGGGTCAGCAGTACACCAGCGTTGGCCACGATGAAGCGGCCCGGTTCGAACACCAGGGCCAGGTCGCGGCCATCCAGGCGTTCACGCACGGCCTTGACGTAGTCGGCGGCCAGCGGCGGCTCTTCGTCGCGATAGCGCACGCCCAGGCCACCACCCAGATCGATGTGGCGCAGGTAGATGCCGCATTCACCGAGGCGGTCCACCAGTTCCAGCAACCGGTCGAGGGCGTCGATGAAGGGCTCCAGGGTGGTCAGTTGCGAGCCGATATGGCAGTCGACCCCGACGATTTCCAGGTTCGGCAGCTGCGCGGCGCGGATGTACACATCCTCGGCCGTGGCAATGTCGATGCCGAACTTGTTTTCCTTGAGTCCGGTGGAGATGTAGGGGTGGGTGCCGGCGTCGACGTCGGGGTTGACCCGCAGCGAGATCGGCGCGCGAACTCCCAGCTCGGCGGCCACCTGTTGCAGGCGCTCCAGCTCTTCGGCGGACTCGACGTTGAAGCAGTGGACGCCCACTTCCAGGGCGCGACGCATGTCGTCACGGGTCTTGCCGACACCGGAAAAGACGATCTTGTCGGCCTGGCCGCCGGCGGCCAGGACCCGCTCCAGCTCGCCCCGGGAGACGATGTCGAAACCGGCGCCCAAGCGGGCCAGGACATTCAGCACACCCAGGTTGGAGTTGGCCTTTACCGCGAAGCAGACCAGGTGCGGCATGCCGGCAAGCGCCTCGGCATAGGCCAGGTACTGGGCCTCGATATGTGCTCGGGAATAGACGTAGGTCGGCGTGCCGAAACGCTCGGCAATGGCGGACAGGGCTACGCCTTCCGCGAACAGCTCACCGTCGCGGTAGTTGAAAGCGTCCATGGTGAGCCCTTAGTAGGTGTCGTGCTTGTGCGACTGCGACTTGGCCTGCTCTTCAGGGGATTTGCTGTCATCAGGCAGATACAGCGGGCCTTTCTGGCCACAGGCAGTAACAAGGCAGGCAACCGCGACGAGCGCAGCAAGGGAAGAGATCAGGCGCTTCATGGCGAAATCCTTGAGAATGCGTAAATTGCGCCCGAGTATACCGGCCACCCGGCAGCTTGCCTATGCAGCGTAACTCCCGTCCAGCGGGCCTTTGCCAGGCCCGGTTCAGGGGCTTTGGATGGCTTGCGGCGCAATGGGCATCGCATTTGTCCGCCTGTTCGGTATCCTTTGCATTCGCCGGGGAGCGCCCGTATCTTGCGGCGCTTGAGCGTGAGTAGACACTATCCGAGGTTCCCGCAATGAGTTTGACCGAAGCCCGTTTTCATGACCTGGTGGACGCTACCCAGCAGACGCTGGAGGATATTTTCGAAGAGAGCGACCTGGACATCGACCTGGAAAACTCGGCCGGTGTGCTCACCGTCAAGTTCGACAACGGCAGCCAGGTGATCTTCAGTCGCCAGGAGCCTCTGCGCCAACTGTGGCTGGCGGCCCGATCCGGTGGTTTCCACTTCGACTACGACGAGGAAAGCGAGCGCTGGATGTGCGACAAGAGCGAGGAGCAGTTGGGCGAGATGCTGGAACGCATCGTCTTCGAACAGGCAGACATCAAGCTTGAGTTCGAAGGGCTCTGAGGTCGTGACCGAGCCCGCTGCGGTGCGCCCGCCCAAGCCCCTCTACAGCAACGTCAGTCCGGCGGTGAGTTCGCCGTGCATCAGCCTGTGCCGTCTCGATGAGCAGAAGGTCTGTCGCGGCTGCTTTCGTCATGTTGAGGACATTCGCGAGTGGCGTTCGGCCGATGATCAGCGCCGGCGAGTGATCTGCGCCCAGGCATTGCTGCGCAAGCAGAGCGTGGCCGCGGAGGGACTTTAGGTTCGTACTCGTACGGTTTGTTTATTCAGTGTGCTGTGATAGTGTCCGGCTTCGCCTCGCTACATCGAGGCCGGTGAGAACCCCGTCTTATTTGGCGGGGTTTTGCTTTTTTGTGCAGAAAAAATAGGAGTCAGCCAGGATCATGAGTACTGCACCATCCATCATCCTTACCCGCCTTGACGTGCAACGTCTTGAGCGCCTGATCGACAGCCTGGACGACTCGCTGCCAGGCGTCATTGCACTGCAGACCGAGTTGGATCGTGCCGAAACGCTGGTGGGTCACGATGAAGTTCCGGCCGGTGTCGTCACCATGAATTCGCGTGTGCATTGCCGTGAAGAAAGCAGCGGCAAGGACTATCACCTGACTCTGGTCTATCCACAGGACGCCAACGCCGACGAGGGCAAGATTTCGATCCTCGCGCCAGTGGGCAGTGCCTTGCTGGGCCTGCAGGTCGGTCAATACATCGACTGGCCGGCCCCGGGCGGCAAGACCCTGAAGCTAACGCTGCTGGAAGTGGAATACCAGCCGGAAGCCGCAGGCGACTACCACCTCTGATAGCGGCTAGACCTGCTCGAGCGCGTCATTCAGCGCGCGCTCCAGGCTGGCCTTGTAACGCAGGTAGAGAATGCTCGGACTTTGTCCATCACCGAGCAGGCCGGACAGGTCCAGGTCGGTGATGTAGCAGCGATAGCGCTGCGGTTCGCGGCGTTGGGCGACGATGTCCTGGGCCACTGCGGCAAACAGCTGATCGCCATATTCCAGCTCGGAAAACTCCCGTTGATTGCAGTACAGCGAGACTTGCACCTGACCCGGTGTGGCCTTGCCGATGATCGCCTGCACGTCATAAAAGGCCTTGTCGACCGGCGTCGGCGGGGCCGGCCGCGGCTCTACCCGGCGTGCCCGGCCGCTGCCCGAAGGCAATACCTGAAAGTAGAGTGTGTCCAAAGGTTTCTCGCCCGGGTTGCTGCTTATCGGCAACAGCGCATCGCGACGGTAGAGAATCGACTGCAGGAAACGCTGCAATGGCACCAGTAGGCTTTGCTCGTCGTGATAGGGCAAGGTCTGCTGCCACAGGGCATTGTGCTCATCGAGCAGGTACAGCTCGGCCTGCTCGTCGACGATCCGATAGAACACCTGGATGCAGTCCGGCCGGCCCATGGGCAGGATCAGCGCCAGGTCGTGATCCTCCAGGGCCATGGGGTCCAGGTGCAGGGGGCTGTAGCTGGCCTGCTCCTGGCCCAGGTACTCCAGCAGTGCGGCGGGATGGGCCATGGCCTTGTGCCGGACCTGGCCGGCCACCAGCTCCAGGACGTGATAGTGCTGCTGCACCTGGATCAGGTAGCGGTAGTTGAGCTGGCTGAGCAACAAGTGCTGCGCCGTTTCGAACAGCTCCTCCACTCGCCGGGCGATGAATTGCGCGCGGTTGTGGCAGAAGCAGCGGACCCTCAGGCGTGGCTGGGGCCCGGCAGGCAGGCTGTTCAGGTAATCGCGCAGGCAATCGAGCAGCGCATGCTCGGCGTCGTAGCGCTCGACCATGACCTCGTTCCAGCTATTGAGGGTGACCTGATCCAGGGTCAGCACCAGATTTTCCCGGACCCCGGCGTAGCTCAGGGAGTCGGTGCGTTCGGTGGTCATGAGGATGTTCAGGTCGCGGTGATGCTTGAGGGGATCGACGCCGACGTTCACCAGGATCAAGACCTCGCTGGGGACGCTGGCGTGCAGTAGCTGGTCTTCGTCCACCGTGGCCAGTGGCAGGGCCACGGTCTGCTGCAGGCTGCCCAGCAGGTTGAACAGCTCGAACTCGCTCAGGTCGCTGCTGCCAGGGTGCAGGGCCAGGCGCGTACTGCTGTCGATCACCCCGTTGCGATGGCACCAGGTGAGCAGTTCCAGCAGTTGCCGGCTGCGCTTGATCGGGGCGAAATGCTCCGATTCCAGGGCGGTCAGGTTGCCGTTGTACAGGCCCCAGTAGGTCTGTCCCGGTTCTTTCTTGTTCGGCGACTGCACCAGGGTCAGGGTGTCTTCCGCCAGGTCCGGAGCGATGCCGGGGTTGATGAACTCGATCTTCCCGGCCTTGCGTTCGAAGGCGGCGTACAGGCGCCGGCCCAGCACGTTCAAGTCGCGCTTGTTGATCAGGCTGGCAGCTTGCTCGGTACGGGCGAACTGGGTCAGGAAGCGATAGCTGTAGTTGAGTTCGTTGACCAGGGCCCGGCGCTCGCTGCTGACCTGGCGCACTTTCCATTGGCTGCGGCTGTCCAGCAGGGCCAGCTGGCGCTGATCCCAGCCCCACTCGCTGGCCAGGCGCTCCAGCAGCGAGCGCTGCCAGCTCGGGCTGCGGGCGCCATTGCCTTGGGTGAGTTTGCGATTGACCTTGAGGTACAGGCTGCGTCGTACCAGCTCCAGTCGTTCCGGTTCTCCGCGGGCCTTGAGGTACTCCTCGATGCGCCGGTAGACCACGACATAGGGGTCGAGCTCGTCCAGATCCAGGCGGTTGGCGAACACCGCCTGCTTGAAGCGCAGGCTCAGGCACTGGACCTTGGGATGCTCGCTGGCATAGACCTCGATCAGCAGCAGCTTGAGTACCGATTTGTAGGGGGACTCGATGCCCTTGAACAGCTGCCAGAGTCCGGCCCCGATGAACTCGCCGGGCGGAATGCGCGCCATGTGGCCCAGGTCCAGATTCTCCTCGGCGGGTACGAAGCGCTTGGAGAGCAGGGTATGGATATAGCGCTCGTAGCGGGGCTCCTCGTACACCGGCACCAGCCACCACAGCGGCGTGCGTCCGGCCAGCCAGATGGCGGTGCGGTAGAACTCGTCCAGTAGCAGGTAATGCTGGGTGGTGCCGCAATCATCCGAACTGAGCTGGGTGTCGCGTTCGCCGCGGACAAAGCGGCTGGCATCGATCAGGAAGAAATGAGCTTCGGCGCCCTGGCTGGCAGCCCAGGCTTCCAGTAGCTGGCATTTCTTCTGCAGTTCGGCCAGCTCGGTTTCGCTCAAATCTGCAGCGTGGCAAACCCAGACATCCATGTCGCTCTGGTCGGCCTGGGCCAGGGTGCCCAGGCTGCCCATGAGAAACAGCCCGTGAATCGGCCGCGGCGGGTTGCCATGGCGCGGCTTGTAGGAAAAGGATCGGGTCAGGCGCTGGGCTTCGGCCAGGGCCTGGGGATCGGGTTCATAGTTGGACAGCCCCGCCGGGGTAGCGCCGGAGACATAGCCGGGCAGCAGCGGGTGATTGACGTGAAAGAACAGCGGCAGCAGGTTGAGGACCAGTTGCTGGCGTGCCGACAAACCCTCCATTGCCCGAGCCAGGCGCCCTTGATTGACCTTAAGAAAGCGCGTGCGCAATTGGCTGAGAACCTTGCGATCGATTCCTTCATCCAGAACAGGGCGGATTTCATGGGTATGGGGCATTTCAAGCGGAGCTCGAAGGTGACGGGGTTCGGAACGGCAGCAGTTTAGCGTCAGACAGGGCCGAGTCTTTAGCTCAATTTATTTTTTGACGCCAGATTTCTAGCGTATTGGCGGGAGGGTGCCTACGGAATCCGACAGACGGGAACCCCGCAGGCCGAGGAGCGATGTTCAGGCGGTTTCTTTGACGCTCAGGATGGTCAGCAGACCTTGGGCGTGTTCGGCGGCGTCGCGGCCAAGACTGGTCAGGTAGCCTCCATCGGCTTGGGTAATCAGTTCTTTGTCAAACAGGCGTTGGGCAGCGGCAATGGCGGAAGGGGCAGCGGTCTGATGGATTTTCAGGCCTTCCTGGGAGTTGTCCAGATTGAAGAGTGCAAGGATTTCCAGTTCGGCAACCAACTCAGGGGTATACGACATAAGGACTCCAGACTTTCTAGGAATGAGAGGTCAGCGTTCTTAAGGTGACCGCAGAACGGCGGCGTGTCCAGCGTTCGCTGAGGACTTTTGTACCTGGGGATGGCGGCGTTTGGCCGCAGGGAGTTTGCAGTGTAGTCAGGGCGGGAGCGTGCTGCAGGAGCGCTGCCCTGGGCAGCGCTCCGGTGCTGCGGGCTTAGGACTTCTCGGGAGGCAGTTGCGGCAGGGCGCGCAAGGCGGCTTCGTACCATTGGGTATCGAAAGCGCGGTCTTCCTCGAGAATCGCATCGATCTCGATAGCCAGGACGTGAGCCATCAGATTGAGGATTTCTTCCCGTTCGTAACCCACCAGGGTCAGTTTGTTGAACGTGGCTTTGGCCGCCGGCGGGTTGTCACTTTCGATCTGGTTTTCGATGGCTTCGATCAGGGTATTTTCGGCGAACTCTTCTTCGTCGGTGTCGATATCGGTTGGCTCGCTCATGGCAGGCTCCTCAAGGAAAGGTCGCCAGTTTACTCGTATTCAGGGCGGTGATGCTGCTGGCCGGAATTGCATTGGGCTTCTATAAAAAATGCTGCCAACCCCTGCACGGCCTGGAGGCTATGTGATGCTCAAGCTTTACGGTTTCTCTGTCAGTAACTACTACAACATGGTCAAGCTGGCGTTGCTGGAGAAAGGCCTGCCTTTCGAAGAGGTGGTTTTTTCTGGTGGTCAAAGTCCGGAGGCATTGGCCATCAGTCCACGGGGCAAGGTGCCGGTGCTTGAGGTCGAGCAGGGGTGCCTGAACGAAACCAGCGTGATTCTCGAGTACCTGGAGCACACCCAGCCAGGTCGGGCGTTGTTGCCCAGCGATCCATTCCAGCGTGCCCAGGTACTGGCGCTGGCCAGGGAGATCGAACTTTACATCGAGCTGCCGGCGCGGGCCTGCTATCCCGAGGCTTTTTTCGGTCTGTCGGTGGCCCCGGCGATCCAGGAAAAGTCCAAGGCTGAGTTGCTGCTAGGGTTTGCCTCCCTGGCGCGGCATGGCAAATTTGCACCCTATGTGGCCGGCGACAGCCTGAGTGTGGCGGATCTGTATTTTCTCTACAGCGTGACCCTGGCCCGGACGGTCGGGCACAAGCTGTTCGGGGTGGACTTTCTGGAGGGCATGCCCGCGGCAAAAGCCTTGCTGGAGCGCCTGGAGCAGCTGCCCAATGCCCAGCGAGTAGCAGCGGATAGAGAAGCGGCGATGCCGCAGTTCCTGGCGATGGTGGCGGCGAGGAAGTAGCGCGGTCACTGTTACACGGGTGACGGGTCAGCCTGCTGGTGCAGCAGGCTGACCTGCGACGGCCTAGCGGCTGGCCAGCAAGGCCTGGCCGCGAACCACGGCAGCCCAGACCTGGGCCGGTGCGGTGCCGCCGATGTGGTTACGGGCATTCACCGAACCTTCCAGGGTCAGCACGGCGAACACGTCCTGCTCGATCTGGTCGCTGAACTGGCGCAGTTCTTCCAGGCTCATTTCTGCCAGGTCCTTGCCGGTTTCCACGCCGTACTTCACCGCGTGGCCGACGATTTCGTGGCAGTCGCGAAACGGCAGGCCACGGCGCACCAGGTAGTCCGCCAGGTCGGTGGCGGTGGAGAAGCCGCGCAGCGCCGCTTCACGCATGATGGCGTGCTTGGGCTTGATCGCCGGGATCATGTCGGCGAAGGCCCGCAGCGAGTCGCGCAGGGTGTCGGCGGCGTCGAACAGCGGTTCCTTGTCTTCCTGGTTGTCCTTGTTGTACGCCAGGGGCTGGCCTTTCATCAGGGTCAGCAGGCCCATCAGCGCGCCGAATACCCGGCCGCTCTTGCCCCGCACCAGCTCCGGCACGTCGGGGTTTTTCTTTTGCGGCATGATCGAGCTGCCGGTGCAGAAGCGGTCCGGCAGATCGATGAACTGGAATTGCGCGCTGGTCCACAGCACCAGTTCTTCGGAGAAGCGCGACAGGTGCATCATCGCCACGCTGGCGGCGGCGCAGAATTCGATGGCGAAGTCACGGTCCGAAACGCTGTCCAGGGAGTTGCCGCCCACCGCTTCGAAGCCCAGCAGCTGGCAGGTCAGCTCGCGATCGATCGGGTAGGTGGTGCCGGCCAGCGCGGCGCTGCCCAGGGGCATGCGGTTGGTGCGCTTGCGGCAGTCCACCAGGCGCTCGTAGTCACGGCTGAGCATTTCGAACCAGGCCAGCATGTGATGGCCGAAGGTCACGGGCTGGGCGGTCTGCAGGTGGGTGAAGCCCGGCATGATGCTTTCGGCTTCGCGCTCGGCCAGCTCCAGCAGGCCTTTTTGCAGGCGGGTGATCTCGGCCAGGATCAGGTCGATCTCGTCCCGCAGCCACAGGCGGATGTCGGTGGCCACCTGATCGTTGCGGCTGCGGCCGGTGTGCAGCTTCTTGCCGGTGATGCCGATGCGGTCGGTCAGGCGCGCCTCGATGTTCATGTGCACGTCTTCAAGATCCACGCGCCAGTCGAAGCTGCCGGCCTCGATCTCGCTCTGGATGGTCTTCAGGCCGTCGATGATGCTGTCGCGTTCGGCGTCGGTGAGCACGCCGACCTTGGCCAGCATCGTGGCGTGGGCAATGGAGCCCATGATGTCGTGGCGATACAGGCGCTGGTCGAAAGTGACAGAGGCGGTGAAGCGGGCGACGAAGGCGTCGACGGGTTCACTGAAGCGGCCGCCCCAGGACTGATTGGTCTTGTCAGTGCTCATGAATTCGCTCGTGATCTGCTGAAGGAAGATGGCGTAAAAAACAGGCGCCGATGATAACAGGGTTGCCTCGGCTGTCGCTGGCACTGGTCGGCAGCTTTTTTCTTCGGGCCGCCTGTGCATGGCTTGTCGCCGGCCATGAGGGCGCAGAGACTGGCGTCGGAACAATCCGCGGTGCATCAGGGGGAGGGGGCCTTGAGTGCGGAAGGTGATATCGATCAAACGATATTTGTCGATTGAGCAATATCGTCTTGGCAACCGTCTACAGTTGGACAAGAGGACCGGCACAATTGCGTAACACCCCCTCGCGTGTTCGCAGTGGGTCTGTCCATCGAGTTCACACCGCGCAGGTCCTGGCAATCCGCCCATGAAACGAGGCGGGTGCGGACAGGGTGGACGCCGACCACAGTAACGAGGGGGCTTTGTGTTGAATACCAGCGTTCCCTGCAGCACCGTCGCGCAGCCACCGACCTTGGGCGGTATCGGGCAGGTACGGGTAAATATTGGTGCCCGACTTGCGGCACTTTTTGGCCTTCGCACTAGTCTTAGCGTGGATCGCGGTGACGGACGTCACTCCACCTGTCTACGCTATCCATGTGCGAGACTCACGCAGGAATCCAGCGCAATATGAATGTCCTGATCGTTGATGACGAACCCCTAGCCCGCGAGCGCCTGAGCCGGATGGTCAGTGAGCTCGAGGGATACAGTGTCCTGGAGCCCAGCGCCACCAACGGCGAAGAGGCATTGAGCCTGATCGACAGCCTGAAGCCGGATATCGTCTTGCTCGATGTGCGCATGCCGGGTCTGGATGGTCTGCAGGTTGCCGGCAAATTGTGCGAGCGCGAGACGCCTCCGGCGCTGGTGTTTTGTGCGGCTCCGGATGAATTCGCCCTTGAGGCCTTCAATGCCAGTGGCGTCTGCCACCTGGTCAAGCCCGTGCGCCCCGAGCTGTTGCTCGAAGCCTTGAAAGCCGCCGAGAAACCCAACCGTGTGCAACTGGCGGCCCTGACGCGGCCGGCGGCGGAAAGCGGCAATGGGCCGCGTAGCCACATCAGCGCGCGAACCCGTAAAGGCATCGAACTGATTCCCCTGGCTCAGGTGGTGTATTTCATTGCCGACCACAAGTACGTGACCTTGCGTCACGAAAGCGGCGAAGTGCTTCTGGACGAACCCCTGAAGGCCCTGGAAGACGAATTCGGCGATCGCTTTGTGCGTATTCATCGCAATGCACTGGTGGCCCGCGAGCGAATCGAGCGCTTGCAGCGCACGCCGCTGGGGCATTTCCAGCTGTACCTCAAGGGTCTCAATGGTGATGCCCTGATTGTCAGTCGGCGCCACGTTGCGGGTGTGCGCAAGATGATGCAACAGCTCTAGCGCGCTCGTTTGCTCGCATACCAAGGCAGGCCCGGCGTCGGCGGGACGCTGCGTTTCTGATACAAGTCAAAGCTGCTTTGGCTGAGCTGTTATTATCTGCCGTATCTATTCAGTACGGATTGATCCATGTCCTCTCGCGAAATCCGCATCGCTACCCGCAAAAGTGCTCTGGCCTTGTGGCAGGCCGAATACGTCAAAGCCCGTCTGCAAGAGGCCCATCCGGGCCTTGTGGTGACCCTGGTGCCCATGGTCAGCCGTGGCGACAAACTGCTGGACTCGCCCCTGTCGAAAATCGGCGGCAAGGGGCTGTTCGTCAAGGAGCTGGAAACCGCGCTGCTGGAAAACCAGGCCGACATCGCCGTGCATTCGATGAAAGACGTGCCCATGGACTTCCCCGAAGGCCTGGGCCTGTTCTGCATCTGCGAGCGCGAAGACCCGCGCGACGCCTTTGTCTCCAATACCTATCCAAGCCTTGAACAGTTGCCGCAAGGCAGCGTCGTGGGCACTTCCAGCCTGCGCCGCCAGGCCCAGTTGCTGACTCGTCGCCCCGACCTGCAGATCCGTTTTCTGCGGGGCAACGTCAATACCCGGCTGGCCAAGCTGGATGCCGGCGAGTACGACGCCATCATCCTGGCCGCGGCCGGCCTGATCCGTCTGGGATTCGAAGATCGCATCAGCTCCTTCATCAGCGTCGACGACAGCCTGCCTGCCGGTGGCCAGGGCGCGGTCGGCATCGAATGTCGCAGTGCCGATACTGAAATCCACGCCTTGCTGGCCCCTTTGCATCACGCCGACACCGCCAGCCGGGTCACGGCCGAGCGGGCGCTGAACAAGCACCTCAACGGCGGCTGTCAGGTGCCGATCGCCTGTTATGCGGTGCTCGAAGGCGAACAGATCTGGCTGCGCGGCCTGGTGGGCGAGCCTAGCGGCGGCCTGCTGCTCAGCGCCGAAGCCCGTGGCCCTAGAACGTCTGCCAGCGAGCTGGGGGTGCAAGTGGCGGATGCCCTGCTGGCACAAGGTGCCGATGACATCCTGCGCGCGGTCTACGGCGAGGCGGAGCAAGAGTGACCGGCTGGCGCCTGTTGCTGACCCGGCCGAGCGAGGATTGCGCTGCATTGGCAGCGATCCTGGCCGACGCCAAGGTGTTCAGTAGCAGCCTGCCGTTGCTGGAGATTCAGGCCTTGCCCGTCACTGACGCGCAACGCGCGACCCTGCTTGAACTGGATCGATACCGCGCGCTGATCGTGGTCAGCAAGCCGGCGGCCCATCTGGGTCTGAAACTGCTGCGCGCCTATTGGCCAGAGCCCCCGTGCCAGAGCTGGTTTAGCGTGGGCGCCGGAACCGGGCAGATCCTCGCGGATGCCGGTTTGCAGGTGTTCTACCCACAAGCGGGGGACGACAGCGAAGCCTTGCTTGCGCTTCCCCAATTGCGCGAGGCTATCTGCCGGCCCGATCCCCGGGTGTTGATCGTGCGTGGCGAGGGCGGTCGCGAGCTGCTCTCTGAGCGTTTGCGCGACCTTGGTGCTAGTGTCGATTATCTGGAACTCTACCGCCGTTGCCTCCCGCATTACGCCGAGGATGCGCTGCTGCGCAAGATTGCGGGGGAACGCTTGAACGGGCTGGTGGTCAGCAGTGGACAGGGGTTCAGCCATTTGCTGCAGCTGGCCGGAGCGGACTGGCCGCAGTTGGCGCAGATGCCGTTGTTTGTTCCAAGCCCCCGGGTCGCCGACATGGCGCGTGCCGCCGGGGCGGAAAAAGTTGTGGATTGTCGCGGCGCCAGTGCCGCGGCTTTGCTAACGGCGTTACGGGAGCAACCCGTGCCCGTTCTCTAACGCAAAGGATGGATACGTGAGCGAAACAGCCTTGCCTAAAGATGAAGTCCAGCCGGTGTCCGAAACACCTGCTGAGCCCACGACCCCAACCGTTGAGCGTCGTGGCAACGGGTTGGCGATACTGGCCCTGCTGCTGGGGGCGGCGGGTGTCGCGGCCGGTGGCTGGGGGATCTGGCAGGTGCGCAGCCTGCAAGCCAATCACCAGCAGCAACTGAGTCAGTTGCAGGCCCTGGGGGATCAGGCCCAGAGCTTCAAGCTCAGTGAGCAGCGCCTGAGTGCGCGCCTGGAGCAGTTGCCGCCCGCCGACGAGCTGGAAGACCGGCGGCGTCTCGTGGCCCAGTTGCAAGGTGATCAGCAGCGTCTGAGTCAGCGCCTGGAAACCGTTCTGGGTGCCAGCCGCAAGGACTGGCGCCTGGCGGAAGCCGAGCACCTGTTGCGCCTGGCCAGTCTGCGTCTGTCCGCTCTGCAGGACATCAGCAGCGCCCAGGCCCTGGTCCAGGGCGCCGACGATATCCTGCGTGAGCAGAACGACCCGGGCTCCTTCGCTGCCCGCGAACAGTTGGCCAAGAGCCTGGCGGCCTTGCGCAGCACCGAACAACCGGATCGCACCGGTCTGTTCCTGCAATTGGGAGCCCTGCGTGATCAGGTCCTGGAGCTGAGTGCGGTGGCGCCGGAATACAAGGACCGCGGCGAATCGTTGCTGGGGCTGACCGCCGACGGCGATGGCGCAAGCCGCTGGGCCCAGTGGTGGGAGCAGATCTCCCGCTACTTCCGTATCGACTTCAATGCCGACAAGAACATCCGTCCGCTGCTGGCGGGGCAGGGCCTGACCCAGGTGCGCCTGGCCCTGAGCCTGGCGCTGGAGCAGGCGCAGTGGGCGGCCCTGAATGGCCAGGCGCCGGTGTACACCCAGGCGCTGACCGAAGCCCGGGATGTGCTGGTCAGCAACTTCAATCAGGACAATCCGCAGAGCAAGATCATGCTCGAGCGCCTGTCCGAACTGAGTAAACAGCCGGTGACCGTAGTCACTCCAGACCTGGCCAAGACCCTGAGCGCGGTGCAGGCCTATCTTGAGCGGCGCAACCTCAACGCTGAGGACTCCATCAAGCCTCTGGCCAAACCTGCCGCGAACGCCGCCCAGGAGACCAGCCCATGAAACGCGTCTACGTGATTGTGCTGTTGGTCATCGCCGCTATCGGCTTGCTGGGGCTGGCCATCGCCGAGCATGCGGGCTACGTGCTGATCGCCTACAGCAATTTCCGTTATGAATCGAGCCTGTGGGCGACCCTGGCCCTGGTGGCGCTGATCTGGCTGGTGATCTGGGGCATCAAGCTGCTGGTCGAGCTGGTGATGGTTTCCGGTGGCGTGGTCAATCCCTGGTCGCGCCGCAATCGCAGTCGCCGGGTGCAGATCGCTATCGAGCAGGGCCAGATGGACCTGGCCGAAGGTCGCTGGGCCAGCGCGCAAAAGCACCTGTACCGTGCCGCCGAGGCCGAGCGCCAGCCGCTGCTGTACTACCTCGGTGCGGCCCGTGCCGCCAACGAGCAAGGCCATTACGAAGAATGCGACCGGCTGCTGGAGCGGGCGCTGACCCGGCAGCCCCAGGCGGAGTTGGCGGTGGCCTTGAGTCATGCCCAGTTGCAGACCGATCGCGGCGATACCGAAGGCGCCCTGAGCACCCTGCAAGCCATGCACGAGCGTCATCCGCATAGCGTTCAGGTGCTGCGTCAGTTGCAGCGTTTGCATCAGCAGCGTGGCGACTGGTCGGCGCTGATCCGCCTGCTGCCCGAGTTGCGCAAGGACAAGGTGCTGCCGGCCAGCGAGTTGCAGGAACTGGAGCGTCGGGCCTGGGGCGAGAACCTGAGCCTGGCGGCGCGTCGTGAAGAGGACCAGGTGGCGGGCTTGCAGTCCCTCAATCGCGCCTGGCAGCAACTGACCTCGGCGCAACGCCAGGAGCCGCAACTGGTGCTGGCCTACGCCGAGCAGTTGCGTCAGCTGGGGGCCGGTGCCGAAGCTGAAGAGACGCTGCGCACCGCCATCAAGCGCAAGTACGAGAGTCATCTGGCGCGGCTTTACGGCCTGGTGCGTGGCAGTGATCCCTCCCGACAGTTGCAGACCGCCGAGCACTGGTTGAAGGAGCACGCCGACGATCCCGGTCTGTTGCTGACCCTGGGGCGCCTGTGCCTGCAGAACAGCCTGTGGGGCAAGGCCCGGGACTACCTGGAAAGCAGCCTGCGTCTGCAGCGCAATCCTGAAACCTGTGCCGAGTTGGCCCGGTTGTTGGCGCAGTTGGGCGATACCGATCGCAGCAACCAACTGTTCCAGGAGGGCCTGGGCATGCTCGACGAGCGTCTGCTGGCGTCACCGTTGCCGGTTCCGGCGCGGGCCTGAAGCGCTGTCAGGGCCGGTTGCCTGTTGCGGGCAACCGGCCTTTCCTTGCCCGGGTTGCACCACTGGCTCGCTGTCTATCGTCGCCCGACTGCGGCATAGCGCTTCTTGAAAGCAGCGAGCGCTTTCTCTACCGTGGCTGCCTGTTTCTTTGTGTTACGGATATCTCATGTCGCTGGCCGGCTCCCGCGTGCTGTTCTCCCTGGTGTTCCTGGTGGGGGCCTTGGCCTCGTGGGCGGCATTCAACCTGCAATCCGGTGGCGGCCTTGAGTCTTGCCCGTTGTGGGGCGTGCAGCGCTTGTTGCTGCTAATGTTCGGCGGCGTCAACCTGCTGGCGGTGGTGCAGGGACCGAGGCGTGTGGGGCGAGCGCTCTACTGGGGGATCAACCTGGTGCTGGGCCTGCTCGGGGTGATCACCGCCGGGCGTCATGTATTGCTGCAGAACATTCCTTCCGAGCAACTCCTGGCTTGCCTGCCGGACATGTCTTTCATGCTGCGCCAGCTGTCCTGGTGGCAGGCGCTGCAACTGACCTTCATGGGCACCTCGGACTGCGCCGAGGTCACCTGGACGCTGCTGGACATGAGCCTGCCCGAGTGGAGCCTGCTGTTTTTCGTGATCATGCTGATCTTCAGCGGTTACCGTCTGCTGCGCATGACGCGGGCTACACGCAGGGTCGAGGCGTTGCCCTGAGTCAGCGTTTGGTGGCAAGGCGCGGATTAAACGCTTGTATGAACTTTATCTCCTGCGTACCTTGATGCTGTTGTCGAGCGGGCATAATCTGGCCCGCACCTGTCACCGGAATTATGTTGCTCGATGCTGTTGCGTCCGACCGGATCCAGAGTCTCCAACAAGGGGGGCGGCGGGCAGACGGCATGACCCATAAGGGAAGAGAGATCACCATGCTCGAAAGTTGTCAGAATGCTCAGGAACGCTGGGGTGGAGTGCATCTGCTGATCGATCGCTGGTTGCAGGAGCGTCACGAACTGGTTCGAGCTTATGATGCGCTGGGCGCCGAGCCCGAGGCGTTGAGCAAGAGCAAAAAGCCGCTTCAGGAATTCTGCGGGATTCTGGTGGATTATGTGTCCGCCGGACATTTTGAAATCTACGAACAGCTGACCAGCGAAGCCAAGGCCTTTGGCGACAAGCGCGGTCTTGAACTGGCCGATACCCTCTATCCGCGTATCGACGTGATCACCGAAAAACTCCTGGCGTTCAACGATCTGTGCGATGCGGGTCAGTGTGTGGCGCAGAAGTTCAAGGAGCTGGGCGGCCTGTTGCACGAACGCTTCGAGCTGGAAGATTGCCTGATCGAAGTGCTGCACAACGCCCATAAGCAGGACGCGGTGGCTCAGGCCTGAATACAGGCTCGAGCATCAGCAACCGGCACGCCCAGGCGTGCCGTTTTTGTTTCCGCGACTCAGCCGGCAACGCCCAGCAATTCAATATCGAACACCAGCGGCGTGTAGGGAGCGATCAGATCGCCCGCGCCTTCGGTGCCATAGGCCTGGTCCGAAGGAATCACCAACCGCCATCTGGCACCGGTGGGCATCTGCGCCAGGGCGATGCGCCAGCCGGCAATCACGCTGTCCAGGCGAAACCATTGAGGCTGTTGGGTCTGATCGAACACGGTGCCATCAGGCAGGCGCCCGGTGTAGCGCACCTGGACCGAACCGTTAGGGCTGGCCTTGTTGCCGCTGCCCGGCGCGAGCTCGGTCAGCAGGATGCCGTCAGCCAGCTGGCGCACGCCGGGCTTGGCTTTTTCCTGATCGAGAAACCGTCGTTCGTTTTCCAGCGCCGTCTCGATCTGCGAGCGGGCCGACTGTTCGCTGATCTGCGCTTCGTGCTGGGCCAGGAGCTGTTCGATGCGCTCGCTCTTGAGGGCCAGCGGCTTGCCTTGGTAGGCGGCTTTCAATCCCTCCACCAACGCCTGGATCTGCAGGTCGGGAACTTCGTCGCGTAGCCGTTCGCCGAGGCTCGCGCCCAGGCTGTAGGCAAGATCATGAGCATCGTTGGGCGGTGCTTGCGCAGCAGCCTGCGCCAGGGGCAAGAACAGGCTCAAGGATAAAAACAGGTAACGCGACATGGGCACTCTCCGGCCTGAGTAGCGGTGGATTATGCCAGCGACAAAGGGCGGGTTGGTGAGCAACTTCGATGGCGGCGAAGAACATTTTCCGTCGCTTGCAACGCCGGGCTTTCGATACTGTCAACATGCCCTAGCGGCGGTAACAGCAGAGGTCTAGTATGAGCCGCAACTCACGTCAGCCAGGAGGTCAACCATGTCGGCCAGTAAGAAGCCTGTAAATACTCCGTTGCATTTGCTCCAACAGTTGTCGGGCAGCCTGCTCGAACATTTGGAAAACGCTTGTTCCCAAGCCTTGGCTGATGCTGAAAAACTGCTCGCCAAGCTGGAAAAACAACGAGGCAAGGCGCAGGAAAAACTGCACAAATCGCGCACCAAATTGCAGGACGCCGCGGCGGCCGGCAAAGCCAAGGCACAAGCCAAGGCCAAGACCGCGGTGAGTGAACTCGAAGACCTGCTGGACGCATTGAAAGAACGTCAGGCCCAAACCCGCAGCTACATTCTGCAACTCAAGCGCGATGCCCAGGAAAGCCTGAAGTTGGCTCAAGGCGTTGGCCGTGTGAAGGAAGCGGTGGCCAAGGCATTGAGCACTCGTGATGCCCAGTCGGAAGCAGTGGCGGCGAAGAAGCCGGCAGCCAAGCCTGCTGCCAAAGCGCCAGCCAAATCCGCTGCCAAGCCAGCGGCCAAACCTGCTGCGAAAAAACCGGCCGCCGCCAGCGCCGCCAAACCTGCGGCGAGCAAGTCCGCAACGGCTAAGCCTGCCGCTGCCAAACCTGTTGCCGCCAAGACCGCTGCCGCTAAGCCAGCAGCCAAAACCACCGCCAAGCCTGCTGCCAAACCGGTAGCCGCTAAAGCTGCCGCCAAGCCTGCGGCCAAACCCGCAGCCGTGAAAACCGCTGCCACCAAACCCGCCGCCAAACCTGCAGTAGCCAAAGCCCCGGCAAAAGCTGCGGCCAAGCCTGCCAGCAAACCGGCAGTGGCGGCCAAGCCTGCTGCCGCGGCAGCGAAACCTGCGGCCAAGCCAGCAGCGGCCAAGGCTGCAGCGAAGCCTGCGGCAAAACCTGCTGTGAAAAAACCGGCCGCCGCCAAGCCTGCCGCTGCCAAAACCGCGACTCCAGCGGCCAAGCCGGCTGCACCTGCTGCGGCCAAACCTGCTGCTCCAGCGCCAACAGCTTCCCCAGCTGCTGCGACGAGCACGCCTGCCGCGACGCCTGCACCGGCTGCCGCCGGCACTCCCTCCAGCGCTTCCTAAGCGCCGGTCACCGCGACGCGCAGCACCTGCAGCGCGTCGCGGTTGCGTTCGGCGGCTCCGGCCGCCAATCCCTCAAGCCAGTCTTTCAGGTTCGCTGCCTGAGCGTCGGGCCATGGCCTGGCCTGTTCCTGCAAGCGCAACAGCAATTGCCGTTCGGCTTCCAGCTCCAGGGTCTTGACCTGTTCGCGCAAGGCGCTCAACTCACTATCCTCGCGGGCCGCCTGGCGCCAGCGGGTGCGCAAGTCGCGCAAGGGCTGGACCACGTCCCGATCCCAGGGCGCCGCCAGCGCCTGCAACTGCTGCAAACGCTGAGCGTCGCAACTGACACCTCGCTGGCCAAGCCACGCGCCACAGAGCAGCAGGCAGACATTGGCCCCGCTGTCCTGCAGTTGCAGGCAGGCCTCCTGCACGCCCGGAAGGGCATAGGTGCCAAGGGAAAAACTCCACAGGTCAGAGGACATAGTGCTACTCGCGCCAGTTGCGAACGAAGCTGGTAGACTCCGCCGCCATTATGATTCGACTTCAGAACCTGACTTTACAGCGTGGCCCGCAACGTCTGCTAGAAGACGCCGAGCTGACCCTGCACGCCGGCCAGAAAGCCGGCCTGATCGGTGCCAACGGCGCCGGCAAATCCAGCCTGTTCGCCCTGCTGCGCGGGGAGCTGCACCCGGATTCGGGTGACTGCTTCCTGCCCGCCGATTGGCGCATTGCCCACATGCGCCAAGAGGTCGATACCCTCGAGCGTCTGGCGGTGGACTATGTGCTCGATGGCGACCTGCGCCTGCGCCAGGTGCAGCGTGACCTGGCGGCTGCCGAAGCGGCCCAGGATGGCGCTGCTCAGGCGCGCTTGCATGCCGAACTGGACAGCGCCGACGGTTATACCGCCGATGCCCGGGCGCGCAAGCTGCTGGCCGGACTGGGCTTCACCAACGAACAGATGGACCGTCAGGTCGGCGACTTCTCCGGGGGCTGGCGGATGCGCCTGAACCTGGCCCAGGCACTGATGTGCCCGTCGGACCTGTTGCTGCTTGACGAACCGACCAACCACTTGGACCTCGACGCCATCATCTGGCTCGAAGACTGGCTCAAGGGTTATCCCGGCACTTTGCTGCTGATCTCCCACGATCGGGATTTCCTCGACGCCGTGGTCGATCACGTGGCCCATGTCGATCAGCGCAAGATCACCCTCTATCGCGGTGGCTACAGCGCCTTCGAGCGCGCCCGTGCCGAGCGTCTGGCCCAGCAACAGCAGGCCTACGAGAAGCAGCAGGCGCAGCGCGCGCACATGGAAAGCTACATCGCCCGCTTCAAGGCCCAGGCCACCAAGGCCCGTCAGGCCCAGAGCCGGATCAAGGCCCTGGAGCGCATGGAGGAGCTGTCGGCGGCCCACGTCGATTCGCCCTTCGACTTCACCTTCCGTGAGTCGACGAAGATTTCCAGCCCGCTGATCGACCTCTCCGATGCGCGCCTGGGGTATGGCGAGCGCACGATCCTGGAGAAGGTCAAGCTGCAGCTGACGCCGGGTGCACGGATCGGCCTGCTGGGCCCTAACGGCGCCGGCAAGTCGACCCTGATCAAGAACCTCTCCGGTGAGCTGCAGCCGCTCTCCGGGCGCCTGACCCGGGGCGAGAACACTGTTGTCGGCTACTTCGCCCAGCACCAGCTCGACTCCCTGGACTCCAAGGCCAGCCCTTTGCTGCACCTGCAGCGCCTGGCGCCCACCGAGCGCGAGCAGACCCTGCGCGACTTCCTCGGCGGCTTCGACTTCCGTGGCGCGCGCATCGACGAGCCGGTGCTGAATTTCTCCGGCGGCGAAAAAGCCCGCCTGGCCCTGGCGCTGATCGCCTGGGAGCGGCCGAACCTGTTGCTGCTCGACGAACCCACCAACCACCTGGACCTGGAGATGCGCCTGGCCCTGACCATGGCCCTGCAAGAGTTCAGTGGCGCGGTGCTGGTGGTTTCCCACGATCGCCATCTGCTCAAGAGCACCACGGACAACTTCTTCCTGGTGGCCGACGGCAAGGTCGAGGAGTTCGACGGCGACCTGGACGACTACACCCGTTGGCTGGTGGATTACCGCCAGCGCAATGCGCCGGTCAGCAACACGCCGGTCAATCCGGACAAGACCGACAAGAAGGCCCAGCGTCAGGCCGCTGCCGCCCTGCGTCAGCAATTGGCGCCGCACAAGCGCGAGGCCGACAAGCTGGAAGCCGAGTTGGGCAAGGTGCATGAGCGCCTGGCCAAGATCGAGGCCAGCCTCGGCGACAGCGGTCTGTACGAGGCGGCGCGCAAGGATGAGCTGCGCGACTTGCTGGCCGAGCAGGCCAAGCTCAAGACCCGTGAATCCGAGCTGGAAGAGGCCTGGATGGAGGCCCTGGAGCTGCTGGAAAGCATGCAGGCCGAGCTGGAGGCGCTGTCCTGATGGAAGCGCTGCAGCTGCCGTTGCCGGCGCAGTGGATCGGTCCGTTGTGGATCGGTGTGCAGATCCTGCTGATCCTCCTGGCGGGCTATCTGGCCCAGCGTTTCGTCGCCCGTGGCCTGACCCGCCTGGGTGAGCGTTACCCGTTCCCGCCGCAATTGCTGATGCCCCTGCGCGGCGGCCTGCGCTGGCTGATCATGGGCAGCGCGGTGATCTTCGTCCTGGAGCGCCTGGGGGTTTCCGCCACGGTGCTGTGGACCGCCCTGTCCGGCTTTGTCGCCGTGGCGGCGGTGGCGTTCTTCGCCATGTGGAGCGTGCTCTCCAACCTGCTGTGCGCGATCCTGATCTTCACCGTTGGCCCGTTCCGCCTGGGTGATGTGGTGGAGCTGGTGGACACCGTCGACAAGCCTGGGGTCAAGGGCCGGGTGGTGGCGATCAACCTGCTGTACACCACCCTCATCGAAGCCGAAGAGGCCGGCACCGGCAGCGCCATGGTCCAGGTGCCCAACAGCCTGTTCTTCCAGCGCTCGGTGCGCCGTTGGCGTGGTACCGATGTGCTGCCTGTGGTCGGCGGCGAGAAGTAACGCCTTGCTCTGTGGTTGCTGCCGCAGGCTGCGATGAGGTCCGCAGGACTTTTGGTGCCGCCGCGGCGCCTGCTGTGCGGTCGTTCGCAGCCTGCGGCAGCGGCTACAGGGGCGTGCGTGACCTTTGGGCGAAAAAAATATGGTCAGCCGCCAAGCAGAGGATTAGCTTAGGCAGTCACGACCAATTCGATCCGAGGTGTGCAATGGTGCTTGAGACATGGCTGGCGTTCTTTGCCGCCAGTTGGGTAATCAGTCTTTCCCCGGGCGCCGGCGCCATTGCGTCGATGTCCTGCGGCCTGCAATACGGTTTCTGGCGCGGTTACTGGAACGCCCTGGGCCTGCAACTGGGCCTGGCCATGCAGATTGCCATTGTCGCCGCCGGTGTCGGCGCCATCCTCGCCGCCTCGGCCACTGCCTTCTATGCCATCAAGTGGTTCGGCGTGGCCTACCTGGTGTACCTGGCGGTCAAGCAATGGCGCGCGCTGCCCAGCGACCTCAGCGATGACGCCGCCATTCGCCCCATCGGCAAGCCCCTGGCCCTGGTGTTTCGCGGCTTCCTGGTGAACATCAGCAACCCCAAGGCCCTGGTGTTCATGCTCGCGGTGCTGCCGCAGTTCATCGACCCCCACGCGCCCCTGGTCAAGCAGTACCTGATCCTCGGCGCCACCATGATCGTGGTCGATCTGATCGTCATGGCCGGCTACACTGGGCTGGCGTCCAAGGTCCTGCGCCTGCTGCGCACCCCGGTCCAGCAGCGGCGCATGAACCGCACCTTTGCCGGCCTGTTCCTCGGTGCGGCGGGCTTTCTGGCGACTATCCGCAAAGCGGCGGCCTAGGTTTTCCAGAGACAAAAAAAGGCGACCCACGGGTCGCCTTTTTCATTGGTGCACGGCTTAGCGCAGGATCACCGGCGCGGTGTCCGGCGGCAGGTTGTTGCGCATCGGCGCTTGCCCCGACTGCTCGTAGCCACTGCGGCCCAGCTGCTCGGCCATCTGCCGGGTGACGTCTTCGCCCAGGGCCTTGGACACTTCACGCACCACCCGTGGGCGGTTCAGCGAGACACGGATGTCGCGGCTGTTCACCAGCTTGGTGTCCTGGCCTTCGCCCATGGCGGTGAACGCCGAGGTGATCTCGAAGGTACGGGTGTTGATCAGGCTGAAGTCCGCCACCAGGGTCAGGCCCAGCACCGCCGAGTAGCTGTTGGTATTGGCCAGCTCGTTGATGTCCTGGGTGAAGTCGATGTCCGACACGGTGCCGAACAGCACGTAGTCGGCACCCTTGAAGTTGCCGGCCTTGATGCGCTTGATGATGTCGTAGACGTTGGTCCTGGACGCGTCGGTGTGGGGCGAACCCTGCACCAGCTGGAACATCCCGGACTTGAGGATCCCGCCCTTGATATCACCGGTGAACTTGCGCAGTTCGCCTTCCTCGATGTAGCTGGTGCTGGCTTCCAGTTCGTTGTAGCTGGCCGAGCCGCTGGAGCTGTAGTAGCCCTCGCGGTAGTTCTGCTGGGCCGAAACCACGTGGATGTATTCCTGCACACGTTCCTGGTAGGCCAGGTCCATGACTGCGACTTTCGGGGCCGCCTGCGCACTGAATGCGCAGGCCAGGGCCAGGATGCCAATCCATGCACGCATTGCTTAGCGCTCCGTGGTCTTGCGGATCTCTTTCTCGTCCATCCACTCGGCCAGACCGCTCTCGACGTCGATCAGTTGCAGGCTGAATTTGTAGAAGACGTCCTTGTAGTCGCTGCTGCGCTTGACGATGGAGCTGATGGAGCCTTCAAGACGGTATTTGGCGGCAATCATGTTGCCAGTCTTGGCCACCGTGGATTTCTTGTACAGGCCGCTCTGGTTCTGCAGCTTGAGCTGGTCGACCTGGCTCTGCATGGCGGTGTTGTCGCTGGCGAAGCGAGCAGTGCCGGACTTCATCAGCTGGGTCTTGATCGAGGTGGTGATCTCGCGGGTGTCGATGTACTCGCTGGTCTTGTTCTTCACGTCGTAGACCTGCACCACCGGGCGACCCTGGAGGATGCCGGACTGGGCCAGGGAGCGGGTCATGGACTCGGCGATCATCTGCAGGTCGGTGGAGCCGAACTCGTTGGTCACCAGTTCCACGGCCTTGCTGTCGCCGTAGCTGATGTTCTTGCCGCCCAGTACCGGGGAGTTGTTGGCGCAACCGCTGGCCAGCAGGGCGACCACGGCGAGGAAGGAAAAGCGTGCAAACATGGAAGTGCTCTCTTGATCGGGTTCAGGGACGGCTTATTGGGTTTTGACTTCCAGGCGGAAGTCGGTGGCCTTGGGCACCGGCGCGATGGCCGGCAGGAAGGTGGCCTGGGCCGCGTACAGGTTGAAGACTTTCCAGCTTTCTTCATCGGCCACCGGGAAGCCGTCGTCGCCCAGCCAGACGAAGCGGTAGTACAGGGTCATGTTGGTGTGGCTGGTGTTGTTCAGCGCCACCTTGACCGTCAGGAAGCCGTTTTCACGGGCGACCCGCATCGCGCCGATGGCAATGTTGTTGAACTTGTTCATCACCACCACCTTGCTCGCGGCGCTGCCGGGAGCAGGAGGTGGCGGGGTGGCGCAACCGGCCAATAGGGCCAGTGCGGCAACAGCGAGAAGTTTCAAGCGCATGAGGGGGCTCCGCTCAAGGACGTTGGTTGCTGGCCATGTTCTGGCCGGCGTTGTTCGGGATGACATGGGCGGCCAGGCCGCTGCTGAACACCTGGTTGCCGACCACCCGCAGGGCGATCACCTGGTAGCGCTGGTCAATCTTGACCTGCACCTGGGTGCCGCCCAGGGCGTTGGGCAGGCTCAGGCTGTGTTCGCCCTGCTTGAGGCGCAGGCGCGTCACCTGGGTGTTGTCCGGCAGGGTGCGCCAGGTACGGGTATCGGCGCCTTCGGTCACCGCCGAAGCCAGGCCCACGGCCAGACCGGCCAGCGGGTTGACTTCGTTGAGGTTCTTTTGCGCCACGCCACGGGTCACGGCACGCACCGTGGTGCGCAGGATGATCCCCGGCATGTCGTCGCGCAGGGCGCGGCGCGACATGGCGGTGGTGCTGTTGAGCAGGGTCAGGTTGTGTTGCTGGCCGTCGATGCCGATCTGGGCAAAGGTCTGGGTCGAGGTGTCGGCCTTGATCACCGGGAACGACAGCGGGGTGATCACCAGATGGTCTTTGATCGGCAGCGGCAGAGGAATGCGCACCGAGTCGCGGGCCGGGGCCAGGCCGCTCTGTACCACGATCAGCACGTCGCTTTCATCCGCCGCCAGGGCTGGTACCACCGGCGCCTTGGCGGGGGCCTTGGCCGCAGCCTTGCGCTTGGACTTGGCCGAAGACTTGCCCGGGGCTTCGATTTTCACCGGTTCCACGGGGGCGTCCAGGTTCAGCAGGGCCTGTTCCAGCAGCGGGGTGTTGGGGCGCAGTTCGGCAGCCTTGCGGTAACCGGGGGCGGCCAGGTCCTTCTCGCCCAGGGCTTCGTAGACGAAGCCGGCCAGGTAGTGGCTGAAGGCGCTCTGGTAGCTGTTTTTCAGGTTGACCACGTCCGGGGCGTCAAGGGCTTCCACCGGGTAGCCCTTGAGGTCCTTGTATTCGGTCTTGATCCCTTGCTTCTCGGCTTCGTCCTCGCGCTTGAGGTATTCCTTGTCGCGCAGTTCGGCGATCACCGCTTCGCGCTCGTGGGTCTTCTTGATCGCCATGCGGGCGCCGTCGAAGTCATTGCCAGCCAGCAGGTTCATGGCCATCTGGGTGGTCAGCATGACCTTTTCGTAGTCATAGCCTTCGTAGCGGCGGACCTTGTCGTTGACCAGGAAGCTGCCGAACTGGGCCAGGTACTTGTCGGTGTCGAGCTTGACCGAATCTTCCCAGCTGGCCACCACCTGATCGGCATGGCCCCAGGCGGCCTGGCTGCCATTGAGGTCACCCTTGGCCCGCAGCAACTCGCCCTTTTCGAAGTAGTAGAGCAGGTCCTTGTCTTCACCCTGGTTGTTCTTTTCCAGCAGGGTCAGGGCGGCATCGAGGTTGCCGGCGCGCAGTTGCTGGTTGGTTTCCTGCAGTTCGCTGTCGTAGCTGCGCAAGGCCGAACAGCCTGCAAGCAAAGTGACTGCGCCGAGGGCAATCGTGGTGAGGGCGCGGGATGCCATGGGTACTTCTTCTTCCCTGAATGAGACAGCCGGGCGTGCGGGTCGGGCTGGACGAACCCACTGGCAGGAGCGCTGGCGATCCTGCCAATTCCTCATAAAAAGAGGAGCTTAAATGCCATTTCGCGATAACGAGGGCGCGGCATTATAGACGTGGTTTTGGGTGGTGTAATGGCTTTTTAGGGTCAGATTGATAGTTGTTAGCCACTATGTGAGCCGCTGCGCATTAACCACCGAACAGGGCGGCCAGCGGCGATCGTTCCTCCGGCGCGGGGGCGATGACGAACAACTGGTCGCCCACTCTGCGCAGGCTGATGACCTGGAAGCGCTGGTCCAGCCTGAAGGGCAATTGCGCGCTCTTGCCCAGGGCCAGCCGGTGCTGGCCTTTCTTCAGGCGCAGACGGGCTACCAGGGTGGTGTCCGGCAGGGTGCGCCAGGTGCGGGTGTCGGCGTCCTCGATCAGCACGTTGAGCCGCTGTTTCTCCTTGGCCCGCTGCGGGTCCTTCTTCAATTGCTGGGCCTGGAAGGCGGCGTAGGACTGGGCGCGGTAGGTGGTGCGCAGGATGATCCCGGGCATGTCGTCGCGCAGGGCCCGGCGCGACATGGCGCTGACGCTGTTGAGGGCGGTCAGCGGCTGTTTGCGACCATTCACGCTGAGCTGTTCCACCGGGCGGGTCGAAGTGTCGGCGAGCATGATCGGGAACGACACCAGGGTCGGGATCGGCTGGCCCTCGATCTCCACGGTGACCGGCAACTGCACCGAGCCTCGGGCCGGCGCCAGGCCGTTCTGCACGATGATCAGCACGTCGCTTTCATCGGCCTTGGCGGTGGGGCGATCAAGGCTGCGCAGGGCTTGTTCCAGCAACGGCGTATGGGGGCGCAGCTCGATTGCCTGGCGATAACCGGCAGCGGCCAGGCCCCGTTCGCCCAGCGCTTCGTAGAGGTAGCCGGCCAGGTAATGGCTGAAGGCGCTCTGGTAGCTGTTCTTCAGCTCCAGCACTTCGGGGGCGTCCAGGGTCGCCACCGGATAACCGTGCAAATCCTGGTAGCGCACGTTGATGCCCTGGTTGTGGGCCTGTTCTTCGAGCTGCAGGTACTGCTTGTCCCGCAACTCGGCGATCAGCGCCTCGCGCTCGTGGGTCTTCTTGATCTCGATGCGCGCGCCGTCGAAGTCCTGCAGGGCCAGGTGGTTGATCGCCATCTGGGTGGTCAGCATGACCTTTTCGTAGTCGTAGCCCTCGTAGCGTCGGACCTTGTCGTTGATCAGGTAGCTGCCGAACTGGGCCAGGTACTTGGCGCTGTCGAACTTCACCGACTCTTCCCAGGTGAACAGCACCCGGTCGGCCCGGCGCCAGGCCAGCTGGCTGCCGATCAGGTCGCCCTTGGCCCGCAGCAGTTCGCCTTTCTCGAAGTAATAGAGCAGGTCCTTGTCTTGCCAGGGATTGTGCTGTTCCAGCAGCTCCAGGGCGCCGTCGACGTTGCCAGCTTGCAGTTGCTGGTTGGTCTGTTGCAGTTCCAGATCGTAGTTGCGAAAGATCGAACAGCCGCTCAGCAGCAGGATCGACAGCAGCAAGGAGATAAGGCAGCGGGTCATAGATGGTGGTTCTTCCCTGAACGTGACCTGCAAGAGGTGGCGCATTATCAGGGGCAGACAGTGGGCAGGGAAGGGCTATCGGGCCTGGTGGCGGATGCGGAGCGCCTGTCGCGTGGCCGGCAGTTGGGCGCCGTTGGGCAGGCGCTGGTCAGCGGAAATGTTTCAACAGACGGATAAGCCTTGAGTGAAACTCATTGGGAGTGAACAATATGTTACTTCGTATTTCCATTTGAGATTCGTTCATGACTGGCCCTTCCCGTTTACTGGCATTGCTGGTGCTGCCGGTACTCGCGCTCTGCAGCTTCAACCTGCTGGCCGATACCGTCGATGGCGCGCCCAAGGCCTTGCATCTGCTGGATTACATCGGCGCCGATTACCCGCCCACGGTTGAAGCCGGCAAGGTCATCGACGAGTCCGAATACCGCGAACAGCTGGAGTTTCTCGGGGTCTTGCAAGGGCTGATCGCCGAGCTGCCGGCCAAACCGGAGAAGGCCGAGCTGGAGCAGGGCATCGCCGCTTTGCGCAAGGCGGTGGAGGATCGGCTCGAGGGGGCTCAGGTGGCCCGTCTGGCGCGGCAGATGGGAGCCAAGCTGGCGGTGGCCTATGAGGTCAGCCAGGCGCCGGTCATTACCCCGGACCCGAGCCGCGGTGCGCCGCTGTATGCCCAGCACTGCTCGGTGTGCCACGGCGAAAAAGGCGCCGGCGATGGTCCGGCCGGCGTTGGCATGACTCCGCCACCGGCCAATCTGCGGGATGCCGAGCGTCTTGATCGCCTGAGCCTGTACGCGGTCTACAACACCCTGGGGCTGGGTGTTGAAGGCACGGACATGCCGGCCTTTGCCGATCAGCTGGATGACCGCCAACGTTGGGACCTGGCCACTTACATCGCCGGGTTCAGCGCCGATCCGGCGGCGGCCAAGGGCGAGCAAGGCTTCAACCTGGCCGACCTGGCCCGGCAGACGCCCGCCGAAGTCCTGGCCGCCCAAGGCCCGCAGGCCGCCGCCACCTTCCGCGCCCAGCGGGCGCAGCCGCCTCAGGTCAAGCGGGGTCCGGGGCAGTTGCTGGACTACACCGCCTCGACCCTGGACAAGAGTCTTGCGGCCTATCGCAACGGCGATCATGAACAGGCCTATGACCTGTCGGTAGCGGCGTACCTGGAAGGTTTCGAGCTGGTGGAAAGCTCCCTGGACAACGTCGATGCCACGGTGCGCAAGGACACGGAAAAGGCCCTGATGGCCTACCGTCAGTCGTTGCAGGACGGCTTGCCGGTGGCTCAGGCCGAGCAGCGCCTGGACGCGGCCAAGGCCAAGCTCAAGGAGTCTGCCGGGCTTCTGGGCGGCGACAGCCTGAGCTGGTCGCTGAGCTTTATCTCCGGCTTGCTGATCCTGCTGCGCGAAGGCCTGGAAGCGATCCTGGTGCTGGCGGCCATCCTCGCCTTCCTGCGTAACACCGGCCAGCAATCGGCGGTGCGCAGCGTCAACGTCGGCTGGGGCCTGGCGTTGCTGGCGGGCCTGGGCACCTGGGCTCTGGCGGCTTACGTGATCGACGTCAGCGGTTCCCAGCGCGAGCTGCTGGAAGGCGCTACCGCGCTGTTCGCCAGCGTCATGGTGCTGTGGCTCGGGGTGTGGATGCATGATCGCCGGCATGCGGCGGCCTGGCAGGACTACATCAAGAGCAGCCTGGTGGGCGGCGGCGGGCGTTTCGGCTTTGCCGTGCTGGCGTTCTTCTCGGTGTATCGCGAGCTGTTCGAGGTGATCCTGTTCTACGAAACCCTGTGGCTGCAGGCCGGCCCCGCCGGACACAACGCGGTGCTGGCCGGTGGCGCCACCGCCCTGGTGCTGCTGGTGGGCCTGGCCTGGGTGATCCTGCGGGGTTCGGCCAAGCTGCCCCTGGCCCTGTTCTTCGGCATCAACGCGGCGTTGCTCTGCGCCTTGTCGGTGGTGTTTGCCGGGCACGGGGTCAAGGCCTTGCAGGAAGCCGGTATCTTCGGCACCCGGCCAGTGCCGTTCTTCGACTTCGACTGGCTGGGGATTCACGCCGACGCTTACTCGCTGGGGGCCCAGGCGGTGGCCATCCTGGCGATCGTGGTGCTTTATAGTCGCAGTCGCCTGAGTGAGAAGCGGCGCTTGCAGGCTTCTTGACGCTGCGCGGTTGATCGCGGGCAAGCCGCTCCTGCACGGGGTGGCTTGCCCGTTTTGCATTCTGGAAGGAGAACACTCGATGCGTGTGTGGATCGATGCCGACGCTTGCCCCAAGGCGGCCAAGGAGCAGGTGGTGCGCTTTGCCTTGAAGCGCCAGTTCGAGGTGGTGCTGGTGGCCGGGCAGGCGCAGATCAAGCCGGCGTTTGCCTGCGTCCGGTTGATCGTGGTGCCCAGCGGCCCGGATGCCGCCGACGATTACCTGGTGGAGCACGCGGTGCCGGGCGAATTGGTGATCTGCAGCGATGTGCCGCTGGCCGACCGCCTGGTGAAGAAGGGCGTGGCCGCCCTGGACCCGCGGGGCAAGGAGTTCGACGCGCAGAACATGGGCGAGCGCCTGGCGGTGCGTAATCTGTTTACCGATCTGCGGGAGCAGGGGCAGGTCAGCGGCGGGCAGGCGCCCTATGGCGATCGGGAGAAGCAGGCATTTGCCAATGCGCTGGATCGGATTCTGACCCGGCTGTCGCGTCAGGCCTGAAGGGCCTGATGTGCCGGGCAATCCTTTGGCTGTGTGCAGCCGGCGGGGAGCCGGCTGCAGTGGTGTATCCCGGTGTGCGGCCGCTTCGCGGCCCGGTTTGACCCCCTGTCCTCGCCACAGGAGGTTGTCCTTGTGGCGGGGCGGTTATTCGCCTTCGTGGGTCAGTTCCAGCACCCGGTCCACCAGTTTGTTGATGCCCGAGGCGGCTTCGCTGATCGATTGCGCCAGCATGTAGGCCGGTGTGCTCACCAGCTTGCGCGCGGTGTCTTCGACGATGTCGCCCACCGCGCATTCGGCGTGGCTGGCGCCCATCTTGCCCAGGGCCGCGGCGGTGTCGGCATCGTTGCCGATGGTGCAGGTCACGCCCGGACCGTAGATCTTCGCCGCCAGGGCCGGGGCGATGCACATCAGGCCTACCGGCTTGCCGGCTTCGGCAAAGGCTTCGGCCAGGGCCAGGACGTCGGCCTGGACCGTGCAGGCCGCACCTTCGGTGGCGAAGCTGGACAGATTCTTGGCAGCGCCAAAGCCGCCGGGAATGATCAGCGCGTCGAAATCGTCGACGCTGGCTTCACGCAGGTCCTTGACCTGGCCACGGGCAATGCGCGCCGATTCCACCAGCACGTTGCGGGTTTCGGCCATGGTTTCACCGGTCAGGTGGTTGAGCACATGCATCTGCGGGATGTTCGGGGCAAAGCACTGCACCTGGGCACCACGCTGGTCGAGGCGCAGCAGGGTGATCACGCTCTCGTGGATCTCGGCACCGTCGAACACGCCGCAACCGGAAAGGATCACTGCAACTTTTTTGCTCATGGTTGTTTCTCCAGGTTAAGGGTGCCGACAGCATGCCAAAGGACGGGCGTGTCACTCCACCGGTGTGGTCGAAGCCTTGGTCTTGTCCTGCGCGGCGGCTTGTTCGGCCTCGTAGACCTGCTTGGCCAGGCGGGCGTTCTTGAAACGCCGGCGCAACCACAGGCCGAAGCCCAGCACCAGCAGGGCGCCCAGGACCCACAGTTCGTACTTCTTGATACTGCCGAGCATGCCTTCCATGACCGCGCCGAAATGGTAGGCGGCCTGGGCCAGGGCCACGGCCCAGACGGCCGCGCCAATGCCGTTGAGCAGCAGATAGCGGCCCGGCGGATAGCCGGACAGGCCAATGGCCACCGGCATCACGG
Source organism: Pseudomonas sp. 3MA1 (assembly GCF_029237275.1). Lineage (NCBI taxonomy): Bacteria > Pseudomonadati > Pseudomonadota > Gammaproteobacteria > Pseudomonadales > Pseudomonadaceae > Pseudomonas > Pseudomonas sp. 3MA1. The sequence continues at coordinate 398,223 of NZ_JAACFX010000002.1, forward strand.
TGCGCAGGCCATAGACGAAGCGGAAGCTCAGCACCCAGATATCCGGATGCTTGCGGATATGCTCCAGCGCCCGATCGCCCATCATTTGCCAGCGCGGCTTGCGCGCCAGCAGCTTGCGGCCATGCTTGCGCCCCAGGAAGTACCACAGCTGGTCACCGGCGTAGCTGCCGAGGAAGGCGACGATCATCACCAGCTTGATATCCATGTACTCGCGGAACGCAAGAAACCCGGCAAGAACCAGAATGGTTTCACCTTCGAAAAACGTGCCGAGAAAGAGGGCGAAGTAGCCGAAATCCTGAAGAAATTGTTGGAGCATTGTCTGGATGCTGGCGAAATGAACGCGCAGCCTACCCCTTCGACGACGTTCGGGAAAGTATCGAAATGTGTCTCGACGTGAACAATTGCGCCAATAACAATGAGTGTTGCTGCCGGTCAACGGCTTGAGCACAACTGTCATCTGTTCGTCATAATGCCCGCTTATAACTGTTCCGCTCGCCCGCCCGCGCGGGCCCTGGAGTCCGCCGTGAGCTTTACCCCTGCCAGCCGCCTGTTCCCAGCCACTCGTCTGCGGCGTAACCGTCGCGATGAATTCTCTCGCCGCCTGGTGCGTGAAAACCGCCTGAGCGTCGATGACCTGATCCTGCCGGTATTCGTGCTTGACGGTGAGAACTGTCGCGAGGCGGTGGCGTCGATGCCCGGCGTCGAGCGCCTGACCATCGACCTGCTGCTGGAAGAGGCGGCGCACTGGGTCGAGTTGGGGATTCCGGCCCTGGCGCTGTTTCCGGTGACCCCGGCCGGGCTCAAGTCCCTGGATGCGGCCGAAGCCTGGAATCCCGAGGGCATCGCCCAGCGCGCCACCCGCGCCTTGCGCGAGCGCTTTCCGGCACTGGGGGTGATCACCGATGTGGCCCTCGACCCGTTCACCACCCATGGCCAGGACGGCATTCTCGACGAACACGGCTACGTGCAGAACGACATCACCGTCGATGCCCTGGTGCGTCAGGCCCTGTCCCACGCCGAGGCCGGCGCCCAGGTGGTGGCGCCTTCGGACATGATGGACGGGCGGGTCCAGGCGATCCGCGAAGCCCTGGAGCTGGCGGGGCACGTCAACGTGCGGATCATGGCCTACTCGGCCAAGTACGCCAGCGCCTACTATGGTCCCTTCCGTGATGCGGTGGGTTCGGCGCTGAACCTGGGCAAGGCCGACAAGGCCTCCTACCAGATGGACCCGGCCAACGGTAACGAAGCCCTGCATGAAGTGGCGGCGGACCTGGCGGAAGGGGCGGACATGGTCATGGTCAAGCCAGGCATGCCGTACCTGGATATCCTTTTTCGGGTCAAGGATGAATTCAAGGTGCCGACCTTTGTCTATCAGGTCAGCGGCGAATACGCCATGCACATGGCGGCGATCCAGAATGGCTGGTTGGGTGAAGGGGTTATTCTTGAATCCCTGACCGCTTTTAAACGTGCAGGTGCCGATGGCATCCTGACTTACTTTGCCGTTCGTGCTGCTCAATTGTTACGAGAGCAAAAATAGCCCTCCCAGGAACACGCGATGAATACTGAAGGACTCTCAGAAGTTGCCGTAAAAGACGCTCAGCCGGTGGTCGAGCCAGTGGTTGAAACCCCGCCGGAGCTGGAACCCGCGCCCGCGGTGGCCGAGGCGCCGCCGGCGCCGGCCATTGTCATCCCCAACCTGGATGACAGCAGCCTGTACATTCACCGCGAGCTGTCGCAGTTGCAGTTCAACATCCGCGTGCTGGAACAGGCGCTGGACGAGTCCTACCCGCTGCTGGAACGCCTGAAGTTCCTGCTGATCTTTTCCAGCAACCTGGACGAGTTCTTCGAGATCCGCGTCGCCGGTCTGAAGAAGCAGATCACCTTCGCCCGTGAGCAGGCGGGCGCCGACGGCTTGCAGCCGCATCAGGCGCTGGCGCGGATCAGCGAGCTGGTGCACGGTCACGTCGACCGCCAGTACGCGATCCTCAATGACATCCTGTTGCCGGAACTGGAGAAGCACCAGATCCGCTTCATCCGTCGCCGCTACTGGACCACCAAGCTCAAGACCTGGGTACGCCGCTACTTCCGCGACGAGATCGCGCCGATCATCACCCCCATCGGCCTGGACCCGACGCACCCGTTCCCCTTGCTGGTGAACAAGAGCCTGAACTTCATCGTCGAGCTGGAAGGCATCGATGCCTTCGGTCGCGATTCGGGTCTTGCGATCATCCCGGCGCCGCGCCTGCTGCCGCGGATCATCAAGGTGCCGGAAGAAGTCGGCGGCCCTGGCGACAACTATGTGTTCCTGTCGTCGATGATCCACGCCCACGCCGATGACCTGTTCCAGGGCATGAAGGTGAAAGGCTGCTATCAATTCCGCCTGACCCGTAACGCCGACCTGGCGGTGGATACCGAGGACGTCGAAGACCTGGCCCGCGCCCTGCGCGGCGAGCTGTTCTCCCGTCGCTACGGTGACGCGGTGCGTCTGGAAGTAGCCGACACCTGCCCCAAACACCTGTCGGACTACCTGCTCAAGCAGTTCAACCTGCACGAGACCGAGCTGTATCAGGTCAATGGCCCGGTGAACCTGACGCGGCTGTTCAGCATTACCGGCCTGGACAGCCACCCGGAACTGCAATACACCCCGTTCACCCCGCAGATCCCCAAGCTGCTGCAGAACAGCGAGAACATCTTCAGCGTCATCAGCAAGCAGGACATCCTGCTGCTGCACCCGTTCGAATCCTTCACCCCGGTGGTCGACCTGCTGCGCCAGGCCGCCAAGGACCCGCACGTGCTGGCGGTACGCCAGACCCTGTACCGCAGTGGCGCCAACTCGGAGATCGTCGACGCCCTGGTGGACGCGGCGCGCAACGGCAAGGAAGTCACCGCGGTGATCGAACTGCGTGCGCGGTTTGACGAAGAGTCCAACCTGCAGATGGCCAGTCGCCTGCAAGCGGCCGGCGCGGTGGTGATCTACGGCGTGGTGGGCTTCAAGACCCACGCCAAGATGATGCTGATCTTGCGTCGCGAGGCCGGCGAGATCGTGCGTTATGCGCACCTGGGTACCGGCAACTACCACGCGGCCAACGCCCGTCTGTACACCGACTACAGCCTGCTGACCTCCGACGACGCCTTGTGCGAAGACGTCGGCAAGCTGTTCAGCCAGCTGATCGGCATGGGCAAGACCCTGCGCATGAAGAAGCTGCTGCATGCGCCGTTCACCCTGAAGAAGGGCATGCTCGACATGATCGCCCGGGAGACTCAGTTCGCCCTGGACGGCAAGCCGGCGCACATCATTGCCAAGTTCAACTCGCTGACCGATCCGAAGATCATCCGCGCGTTGTACAAGGCCAGCCAGTCCGGCGTGCGCATCGATCTGGTGGTGCGTGGCATGTGCTGCCTGCGTCCGGGGATTGCCGGGGTCTCGCACAACATCCATGTGCGTTCGATCATCGGCCGCTTCCTGGAGCATACCCGGGTGTTCTACTTCCTCAACGGCGGCGAGGAGCAGATGTTCCTTTCCAGCGCCGACTGGATGGAGCGCAACCTCGACAAGCGGGTCGAGACCTGCTTCCCGGTGGAAGGCAAGAAGCTGATCCTGCGGGTCAAGAAAGAGCTGGAAAGCTATCTCACCGATAACACCCACAGCTGGAGCCTGCAGTCCGACGGCCGTTACATCCGCAACACGCCGACCGGCAACCAGAACCCGCGCAGCGCCCAGGCGACCTTGCTGGAGCGTCTTGGCAGCCCGGTGTTGCCGGTGCGCTAAGCGCCTCAAGCGTCGTAGCTAATAAAAAGGCCAGCCCGATCATCGGGCTGGCCTTTTTATTGTGGCTTGCAAGAGGCTGTAGGAGCTGGCTTGCCAGCGAAGGCGCCCCAGAGAGCGCTGCAAGGCTTGAGGGCCTGTTCGCCGGCAAGCCGGCTCCTGCAGGTCCGTGGCAGGTCAGCGGACGTTGAGCACGATGCCGACCCGGGTCAGCCATTCGGCTTCCAGGGCGAAATCGGCCTGGGTCAGCTGGTTTTCATCCAGCCAGTGTTCCGGGAACTCCACGTCCAACTGATCGCCGCTGGCGCGCAGGCTCACCTGGGGCATCTGCTGGGTGCCGCGGATGTGGTGGAACAGGATGGCAAAGCGCAGCAGCACGCACAGACGGATCAGCTTGATGCCGTCGTCGCCGAACTCGGCGAATTTTTCCTTGGGAATATTGCGGCGGTGGCCACGCACCAGCAGCGCCAACATCTGCTGGTCTTCCCGGGAGAAGCCGGCCAGGTCCGAGTGCTCGATCAGGTAGGCGCCGTGCTTGTGGTAGTGGTAGTGGGCGATATCCAGGCCCACTTCGTGGACCTTGGCGGCCCAGCCCAGCAGTTCGCGCCAGACGCCGTCTTCCAGGTCCCAGTCCGCGGCGACCTGGTCGAAGGCGCGCAGGGCCTTGCCCTCGACGCGCGAGGCCTGTTCCAGGTCGACGTGGTAGCGCTCCATCAGCGAGCTGAGGGTGCGTTCGCGGACGTCTTCGTGGTGGTGACGGCCCAGCAGGTCGTAGAGCACGCCTTCACGCAGGGCGCCTTCGCAGTGGTCCATGCGTTGCAGTTCCAGGGCATCGAAGATGGCTTCGAGAATCGCCAGGCCCGCCGGGAAGATCGCCCGGCGGTCGGGCTTGATGCCTTCGAAGTCGATCTTCTCGGCATCCCCCAGCTTGAACAGCTTGCGCTTGAGCCAGGCCAGGCCCTCGGCGTTGACCTCGCCACTGCCCTGGCCGCCGGCCTTGAGGGCCAGACCGATGGCGCGGATGGTTCCGGACGAGCCGATGGCTTCGTCCCAGGTCAGGCGATGCAGGGCATGTTCGATGCTCATGATCTCCAGGCGCGCGGCGGTGTAGGCCTGGGCGTAGCGGGCCGGGGTGATCTTGCCGTCGCGGAAGTAGCGCTGGGTAAAGCTCACGCAACCCATCTGCAGGCTCTCGCGCAGCAGGGGTTCGAAACGCTGGCCGATGATGAATTCGGTACTGCCGCCGCCGATGTCGGCCACCAGGCGCTTGCCCGGGGTATCGGCGAGGGTGTGGGACACCCCGAGGTAGATCAGGCGGGCCTCTTCACGGCCGGAGATGACCTCCACCGGGTGGCCGAGGATCTCTTCGGCGCGGCGAATGAACTCGCCACGGTTGCGCGCCTCGCGCAGGGCGTTGGTGCCGACGATACGCACGGTGCCCGGCGGCATGCCGTTGATCAGTTGGGCGAAGCGCTTGAGGCAGTCGAGCCCGCGCTGCATGGATTCTTCGTTGAGCTGGCGTTCTTCGTCGATGCCGGCGGCCAGTTGAACCTTTTCTCCGAGCCGCTCGAGAATGCGGATTTCACCGTTCCGGGCCTTGGCCACGACCATGTGAAAGCTGTTGGAGCCCAGATCGATCGCGGCGATCAGGGACAGATTCTTGGCTTGGGATTGGGGCATGGTTGGGGGTCTCGGTCGATAACCTCGCCATCCTGCCACGATCAACGGCCTGCGCCAACGCGCAGTGTCCAATGCGTTGATTCAACGCACAAAACCCGTGGCAGGCGATGCTGTCGCTGTTTGCCGGCCAGCCGGCTGTTGCGAACGAGCCGCCTCAAGCCGGCTCGGTGCTGCCGATGAAGTTCGCCAGTTCGGCGGTCTGCGGGTTGGCGAACAGTAGTTTCGGATCGCCCACTTCGTGGACCTTGCCCTGGTGCATGAACACCAGTTTGTCGCCGACCTCCCGGGCAAAGCGCATTTCATGGGTGACCATGATCAGGGTCATGCCGTCCCGGGCCAGCTGGCGCACCACGCTGAGCACTTCATTGACCAGCTCCGGATCCAGGGCCGAGGTGATCTCGTCGCACAGCAGCACCTTGGGCGACATCGCCAAGGCCCGGGCGATCGCCACCCGTTGCTGCTGACCGCCGGACAGCCGATCTGGAAACGCATCGAACTTCTCCGCCAGGCCGACCCGGGCCAGCATCTGCCGCGCCAGCTCGGCAGCCCGGGCCTTGGGCACCTTTTGCACCACCTGCGGGGCGAGCATCACGTTCTCGCCCACGCTCAGGTGGGGGAACAGATTGAACTGCTGGAACACCATGCCGACCTTCTGTCGCAGGCTGCGCAGATCGGCGCGGGCGGCGTCCAGGTATTCGCCGTCGACCTCGATCACCCCGTCGTTGATCGACTCCAGGCCGTTGAGGGTGCGCAGCAGGGTGCTCTTGCCCGAGCCGCTGCGTCCGATGATCGCCACCACCTGGCCTTCCTCGATGCTCAGGTCGATGCCTTTGAGCACATGGTGGTCGCCGTAGTATTTATGCAGGGCGGAAATTCTAAGCAGAGGCATGCAGTCTCCTTTCCAGGTAGCGGGCACTGAGGGACAGGGGGTAGCAGAGCAGGAAGTAACCGAGGGCCACCAGGCCGTAGACCATGAAGGGCTCGAAGGTGGCGTTGGCCAGCATGCTGCCGGTCTTGGTCAGCTCGGTGAAACCGATGATCGAGGTCACCGCGGTGCCTTTGACCACTTGCACCGAGAAGCCCACGGTGGGCGCCACGGCGATACGCAGCGCTTGCGGCAGGATTACGTAGCGCAGTTGCTCATAGGAATTGAGCGCCAGGCTCGACGAGGCTTCCCACTGTCCATGGGGAATCGACTCGACGCAACCGCGCCAGATCTCCGCCAGGTAGGCGCTGGTGAACAGAGTCAGGACGATGGCGGCGGCCAGCCAGGGCGAGATATCCACACCCAGCAGTGCGATGCCGAAGAACACCAGGAACAGCTGCATCAGCAGCGGTGTGCCCTGGAACAGTTCTATATAGAGGCGGGCGCAGGAGCGGGCCCAGCCCTTGTCGGAGATTCGCAGGGTCATGACCAGCAGGCCGATCAGGCCGCCGCCGACAAAGGCCACCAGGGACAGCAGCAGCGTCCATTGCAGGCCGCTGAGCAGGTTGCGCAGGATGTCCCAGAAACTGAAGTCGCTCATCGGCTGTTCCTCAGGATGTAGCGCTGGCCGATCCAGTTCAGCCACTGGCGGATCAGCAGGGCCATGCACAGGTAGATCAGGGTGGTCAGGGCGTAGGTTTCAAAGGCGCGGAAGTTGCGCGACTGGATGAAGTTGGCGGCGAAGCTCAGCTCTTCGGTGGCGATCTGCGAGCACACCGCCGAGCCCAGCATGACGATGATGATCTGGCTGCACAGGGCCGGCCAGACCTTGCCCAGGGCCGGTAGCAGTACTACGTGGCGAAACGCCTCGAAGCGGCTCATGGCCAGGGCCGCGGCGGCTTCCAGCTGGCCCTTGGGAATCGCCTGGATGCCGGCGCGGATGATTTCCGTGGAATAGGCGCCGAGGTTGATCACCATGGCCAGCACCGCCGCCTGCCACTCGGAAATCTGCAGGCCCAGGGACGGCAGGCCGAAGAAGATGAAGAACAGCTGCACCAGGAACGGGGTGTTGCGGATCAGCTCGACGTAGACGCCGAAGATCGTCGCCAGGGGCTGAATCCGCCAGGCCCGCACCAGGGCGCCGATGATCCCCAGGCTGACCCCGAGCAAGGTGCCGATGGCGGTCAGCTCCAGGGTGAACAGCGCGCCGCGCAGCAGCAGGCCGGTGTTTTCCAGCACCGGCAGGAAGTCGAACTGATAAGCCATGCTCAAGCTCCGGGCGGGCGGTCAAAGGTCGGCCGGCAGCGGCTCCTTGAGCCACTGCTGGGAGTTCTTCTCCAGGGCGCCGTCGGCCTTGGCGGCCGTGAGGATCTGGTTGACCTTGTCCAGCAGCTCCGGCTGGTTCTTGTTCACCCCGACGTAGACCGGCGAGTCCTTGAGCTTGATCTTCATCGCCGGGATGCGTTTCGGGTTGCGCTGGCTGATGGCGACCATCACCACGTTGCCGCTGGCGATCAGGTCGACCTGGCCGGCGAGGTAGGCGGCGATGGTCGAGTTGTTGTCCTCGAAGCGCTTGATGGTCGCGCCCTGGGGCGCCACGGCGGTCAGTTCGATGTCCTCGATGGCGCCGCGGGTGACGCTGATGGTCTTGCCCTTGAGGTCGCCGAGGCTGGCGATGGCCGCGTCGGGCGGGCCGAACACCGCGAGGTAGAAGGGCGCGTAGGCTTTCGAGAAGTCGATGACCTTTTCCCGCTCGGGGTTCTTGCCGAGGCTGGAAATCACCAGGTCGACCTTGCCGGTGGTGAGGAACGGGATGCGGTTGGTGCTGTTGACCGGGGTCAGCTCCAGCTTGACCTTGAGTTGCTCGGCCAGCAGGCGTGCGGTGTCGATGTCCAGGCCGCGGGGCTGCATGTCCGGGCCCACCGAGCCGAACGGCGGGAAATCCTGGGGCACGGCCACCTTGAGGGTGCCGCGGGCGATCACCTCGTCCAGGGCGCTGGCCTGGGCCGGGGCCTGGCTCAGCAGCAGGCTGGCGAACAGGGCAGAGAGCAGGGCGCAACAGCGTTTGGTCATGGCGAATCTCCGCAAGTCTTGGGAAGTGAATGCTGTGTGGCGATAGAGCACAGGCCATGCCAAGACCCGGAAAAGGCCGTGGATCCGCGGTTTGCAGTGGTTTTTCGGTCTTACTGGTCTGAACAGTTGGAGGTCTTTTCGCACCTGGATCGAGCATCGCGGGGCCGCGCCGAACCCCCGTGGGGCACGACTTGCCGGGTTCGGCGAATAGCTTTACAAGGGAGCTTTTCCCGCACCGGTCAGCCGCCAATCCATGAATTCGATCACCCGTGCCGTACCCGAAGTGGCCCTGCAAGCCATTCGCCAATTGATCACCGAACGGGGCTTCGGTCCGGGGGATGCGCTGCCTTCGCAGCGGGAGCTGGCGGTGCAACTGGGGGTCAGTCGGGCGTCGCTGCGCGAGGCCTTGTCATCCTTGAGTGCCCTGGGGCTGATCAGTGTGCAGCCGGGCAAGGGGGTGTTCGTCCAGGCGCCGGAAACCCTGCCTGCCGGTGCCGGATTGAGCTGGCCGTTCGCCGCCCAGGCCTCGCCGGTGGATATCTTTCAGTTGCGTTATGCCCTGGAGGGGTTCGCTGCGGGCCTGGCGGCGGTGACCCTGACCGCCGATGAGCTGGATGTGCTGGAAGACAATGTGCAGGCCATGCGCCGTGAGCTGCGGGCCGGGGATTTCGAGGCGGCGGCGCGGCTGGACTTCGAGTTTCACCAGAAGATCCTCCTGGCCAGCGGCAATCAGGCGATGCTGAGCATCCTCAGCGCCAGTGCCGAGATCTTTCTGGAGAGTCAGAAGCTACCGTTCATCCGCCCCGAGCGGGCCATGGAAACCTGGCAAGAGCATCGCAAGATCCTCCGGGCCCTGGTCCGGCACGCTTGCGGAGCGGCGCAAAAGGCCATGCAGGAGCATGTGCGCAATGCGGCCCTGCGCACTGGAATCGCCTTTGTCACCCCCGCATCTTCCTGAGCTGAGCTATACCCAAACTCATGGGTCACCATAGTGAGAGTCAATCATCTCCGGCTTCCTGAACGCGGGAAGGGCAGATATGATGGGCCACGTTTTTTTGCTTACAACCTGGAGAATTCCATGAGCAGCGATCTTATCAAACACGTCAGCGACGCCAGCTTCGAGGCCGACGTACTCAAAGCCGAAGGCGCTGTACTGGTCGACTACTGGGCTGAGTGGTGCGGCCCATGCAAAATGATCGCTCCGGTTCTGGACGAAATTGCTGAAACCTACAAAGGCAAACTGACCGTCGCCAAGCTGAACATCGACGAAAACTCGGAAACCCCGGCCAAGCACGGCGTGCGTGGTATCCCGACTCTGATGCTGTTCAAGAACGGCAACGTCGAGGCCACCAAGGTCGGCGCACTGTCCAAGTCGCAATTGGCCGCTTTCCTCGACGCCAACATCTAAGCGTCGATTTCAGTGCCCTGGAAAAGCCCCGCAAAATGCGGGGCTTTTTCGTAATTGAGGGCTAGACGCTCCGAAACTCAGGTGTTACATTCGGCCCCGCACTGGTTTCTCCAGTGCCCCCTGCAAGCTGTCGCCGACGCTCTCCTTTTCGAATAAGTACGCGATCCTGTCGCCTTCTCTGCGGCGCGGCCTCATTAAGCCAAAAGCTTAATTTCCCCCCTCTATAAATGATTACGTCATTCCTATATGAATCTGACTGAACTCAAGCAAAAGCCGATTACCGAACTGCTCGAATTGGCCGAACAGATGGGCATAGAAAATATGGCCCGTTCGCGCAAGCAGGACGTGATTTTCTCCCTGCTGAAAAAGCACGCGAAAAGCGGTGAGGAAATCTCCGGTGATGGCGTGCTGGAGATCCTCCAGGACGGCTTCGGCTTCCTCCGCTCCTCCGACGCCTCCTACCTGGCCGGCCCGGACGATATCTACGTCTCGCCAAGCCAGATCCGTCGCTTCAACTTGCGCACCGGTGACACCATCGTTGGCAAGATCCGCCCTCCCAAGGAAGGCGAGCGTTACTTCGCGCTGCTCAAGGTCGATACCATCAACTACGACCGCCCCGAGAACGCCAAGAACAAGATTCTGTTCGAAAACCTGACGCCGCTGTTCCCGACCGTGCGCATGAAGATGGAAGCCGGCAACGGTTCCACCGAAGACTTGACCGGTCGTGTCATCGACCTGTGCGCGCCGATCGGTAAAGGCCAGCGTGGTCTGATCGTTGCTCCGCCGAAGGCGGGCAAGACCATCATGCTGCAGAACATCGCCGCGAACATCACCCGTAACAACCCAGAAGTTCATCTGATCGTGCTGTTGATCGACGAGCGTCCGGAAGAAGTGACCGAGATGCAGCGCACCGTGCGCGGCGAAGTGGTCGCCTCCACCTTCGACGAGCCGCCAACCCGTCACGTGCAAGTGGCCGAGATGGTGATCGAGAAGGCCAAGCGCCTGGTCGAGCACAAGAAGGACGTGGTGATCCTGCTGGACTCCATCACCCGACTGGCCCGCGCCTACAACACCGTGATCCCGAGCTCCGGCAAGGTCCTGACCGGTGGTGTCGATGCCCACGCCCTGGAGAAGCCGAAGCGTTTCTTCGGTGCCGCGCGCAACATCGAAGAAGGCGGCTCGCTGACCATCATCGCCACCGCGCTGGTTGAAACCGGCTCGAAGATGGATGAAGTGATCTACGAAGAGTTCAAGGGTACCGGCAACATGGAACTGCCCCTGGATCGTCGTATCGCCGAGAAGCGCGTATTCCCGGCCATCAACATCAACAAGTCCGGCACCCGCCGTGAAGAGCTGCTGACCGCCGACGACGAGCTGCAGCGCATGTGGATCCTGCGCAAGCTGCTGCATCCCATGGATGAAGTCGCGGCCATCGAGTTCCTGGTCGACAAGTTGAAACAGACCAAGACCAACGATGAGTTCTTCCTGTCGATGAAGCGCAAGTAAATCGATCAGGCCAGCAAGAGCCGGGGAAACCCGGCTTTTTGCTATCTGACATTCTCTATTCTGAACCTGTGGGTTCGGCGCTAAACTGCCCGCCCCGAATGCCACGGCGAAAATGAGGCTCACGCATGCAGTATCGCGACTTGCGCGACTTTATCAGTGGCCTGGAACAGCGCTCGGAACTCAAGCGCATCCAGGTTCCGGTGTCCCCAGTGCTGGAAATGACCGAGGTCTGCGATCGCACCTTGCGTGCCAAAGGCCCGGCCCTGCTGTTTGAAAACCCCACCGGCTATGACATTCCCGTGCTCGGCAACCTGTTCGGCACCCCCGAGCGCGTGGCCCTGGGGATGGGCGCCGAAGCCGTCAGCGAACTGCGCGAAATCGGCAAGCTGCTGGCTTTTCTCAAGGAACCGGAGCCGCCCAAGGGCTTGAAGGACGCCTGGTCCAAGCTGCCGATCTTCCGCAAGATCATTTCCATGGCGCCCAAGGTGGTCAAGGATGCGGTGTGCCAGGAAGTGGTGATCGAGGGCGACGACGTCGACCTGGGCATGCTGCCGGTACAGACCTGCTGGCCCGGCGACGTCGGGCCGCTGATCACCTGGGGCCTGACCGTGACCAAGGGCCCGAACAAGGACCGGCAGAACCTGGGCATCTATCGCCAGCAGGTGATCGGTCGCAACAAGGTGATCATGCGCTGGTTGAGCCACCGTGGCGGCGCGCTGGATTACCGCGAATGGTGCGATAAGCACCCGGGCCAGCCGTTCCCGGTGTCCGTGGCCCTGGGGGCGGACCCGGCAACCATTCTCGGCGCCGTGACCCCGGTGCCGGACAGCCTCTCCGAATACGCCTTCGCCGGCCTGTTGCGGGGCAACCGCACCGAACTGGTGAAGTGCCGTGGCAACGACCTGCAGGTTCCGGCCACCGCCGAAATCATTCTCGAAGGGGTGATTCACCCCGGCGAAATGGCCGATGAAGGTCCGTATGGCGACCACACCGGCTACTACAACGAAGTCGACAGCTTCCCGGTGTTCACCGTGGAGCGCATCACCCATCGCATCAAGCCGATCTACCACAGCACCTACACTGGCCGGCCACCGGATGAGCCGGCGATCCTCGGCGTGGCGTTGAACGAAGTGTTCGTGCCGATCCTGCAGAAGCAGTTCCCGGAGATCACCGACTTCTACCTGCCGCCCGAAGGCTGCTCCTACCGCATGGCGGTGGTGACCATGAAGAAGCAGTACCCGGGGCACGCCAAGCGCGTGATGCTGGGTGTCTGGTCGTTTTTGCGACAGTTCATGTACACCAAGTTCGTTATCGTCACCGACGACGATATCAATGCCCGGGACTGGAACGATGTGATCTGGGCCATCACCACGCGCATGGACCCCAAGCGCGACACGGTGATGATCGACAACACCCCGATCGATTACCTCGACTTCGCCTCGCCGGTGTCCGGCCTGGGGTCGAAGATGGGGCTCGATGCCACCCACAAGTGGCCCGGAGAAACCACCCGAGAGTGGGGCCGGGTCATCGTCAAGGATGAGGCGGTCACCCGCCGGATCGATGCCATCTGGAATCAGTTAGGAATAGATTGATGCGTGTAACCTTGCAGCCCTCCGGAGCAGTGCTTGAGACGCTGCCCGGCGAGCGGATTCTCGATGCGGCGCGGCGCCTGGGCTATGAATGCCCGCAGAGCTGTCGCAATGGCAACTGTCATGTGTGTGCGGCGCTGCTGGTGGAGGGCAGCGTGCAGCAAGCCGGCGATGTGCGTGATCACGGCGAGTTCTACACTTGCATTGCAGAGCCGCTGGAAGACTGCATCGTGCTGTGGGATGGCGTCCTTGCGCTGGGAGAGTTGCCGGTGCGCAGCCTGTCGTGTCAGCTCACTGAATGCCTGGAAGTCGGCGGCGATGTCTGGCGGGTCAGGTTGCGGGCTCCGGCCGGCAAGCCACCGCGCTATCACGCGGGCCAGTACCTGATGCTGGAGCGGGATAACGGCGAGAAGTCGGCGTTCTCCCTGGCGTCGGCGCCCCATTGCGGACGGGATCTGGAGTTGCACGTACTGGTGCGCGAAAACAGTGCGCAAAGCCTGATGCAGCAGTTGCAACGCGAGCGCATGGCGCGGATCGAGATGCCGTTCGGCGATACCCACCTGGCCGAGCTGCCGGACGGTCCGCTGGTGCTGATCGCCGCCGGGACCGGCATGGCGCAGATGCACAGCCTGATCGAGCACTGCCGGGCCAAGGGCTTCAAGCACCCGGTGCATCTGTATTGGGGCGTGCGCCGGCCGGAGGACTTCTACCAGCTGGAACACTGGGATGAATGGCAGCGCTTGCCCAACCTGTATCTGCACAAGGTGGTCAGTGACCTGTGCGGCTGGGAGGGACGCTGCGGCATGCTGCACGAGGCGGTGTGCGAGGACATCACCGACCTGTCTGCGGTGCATGTCTATGCCAGTGGCTCGCCGGCCATGATCTACGCCACCCTGGACGCGCTGGTGAATGCCGGGATGGACGCCCATCAGATGCGGGCCGACGTGTTCGCCTACGCTCCGCGACCCTGACAGCATCCGGTCGGGGCGCTTCTTTATAACTCTGTATATAGCCCATCGGTATTTATCTAATTAAATAAATGCCGGTAGGTTATATATAAGCCTTCAACTTGAAAGTGCTGCGCTAGTGGCACTTAACTTGCCTTGAAACTTTTGTGTCTTGTAGTTACTGCCAGGCGTTCTATTCAGTAACTTCTTTTACGCGGGGAGCAGAACGCTATTCGCCATGACAGCCCTTGAATCCAGTTATCTGAATCTGGCTTACCCTCCGCGGCTCGATCTGGGGCCGCAGCTGACCCACGAACAACTTCGCAGCTCCATGCAATCCACCATGGCCCGGCACAAGGGTGGGCCGGTCTGGCTGTTCGCCTATGGCTCATTGATCTGGCGCCCGGAGTGTTCGGCGGTCGAGCGCATGCGCGGCCGGGTACATGGTTATCATCGCGGTCTGTATTTGTGGTCCCACGAGCATCGCGGCACGCCGGAGATGCCGGGCCTGGTGTTCGGCCTGGATCGCGGCGGCTCCTGCAGCGGCTTTGCCTACCGGCTGCCGGAAGAGCATCTGGATGCTTCGCTGTACGCCCTGTGGCAGCGTGAAATGCCTTATCCCTCGTACCGTCCGCACTGGCTCAACTGCCGTCTTGAGGACGGCAGCCAGGTCCAGGCCCTGGGATTCGTGCTGGAGCGGCACCTGCCCAGCTATGCCGGCAATCTGCCGGATCATGTGCTGAGCCAGGTGTTCGAGAGTGCCTGCGGGCGTTATGGCACCACCCGCGATTACGTTGAACAGACCGTTCAGGCCCTGCGCAACCACGCCATGCCGGATCGCAATCTGGAGGCGCGGCTCAAGCGCTGCAAGGGCGTTGCGGCCCATTGATGGCAGCCGCCCTCAGCGGACCTGCACCACCACCTTGCCCACCGCCTTGCGCTGGCCCAGATCATCGATGGCCCGGGCGGCTGCCGTCAGGGGATAGACCTGGGACACCAGCGGCTTGAGCTTGCCCGCGGCGAACCAGTCGAACAGCTGCTGGAAATTCGCCGCGTTGTCCTGAGGCTGGCGCTGAGCGAAGGAACCCCAGAACACCCCCACCACCGCCGCGCCCTTGAGCAGCGCCAGGTTCACCGGCAATTCGGGAATGCGTCCGCTGGCAAAGCCCACCACCAGCAAGCGGCCGTTCCAGGCGATGGAGCGCACCGCCTGATCGAACAGGTCACCGCCCACCGGGTCGTAGATCACGTCGGCGCCGTTGCCGTCGGTCAGGCGCTTGACCTCGTCCTTCAGGTTGCTTTCGCTGTAGTTGATCAGCTCATCGGCACCGGCGGCCTTGGCCACGGCGAGCTTTTCCGCGCTGCTGGCGGCGGCGATCACCCGGGCGCCCATGGCCTTGCCGATTTCCACCGCCGCCAGCCCGACCCCGCCCGAGGCACCGAGCACCAGCAGGGTTTCGCCCGGTTGCAGGTGGCCGCGCTGCTTGAGGGCGTGCATCGAGGTGCCGTAGGTCATGCTGAACGCGGCGGCGGTGTTGAAGTCCATGGCGGCGGGAATCGGCAGCACGTTGTAGCCCGGCACCGCCACCTGTTCGGCAAAGCTGCCCCACCCGGTCAGGGCCATGACCCGGTCGCCGACCTTGAGATGGCTGACTTTCTCGCCCACTGCGCTGACCACGCCGGCCGCTTCGCCACCCGGGGAAAAGGGAAAGGGCGGCTTGAACTGGTATTTGCCCTCGATGATCAGGGTGTCCGGAAAATTCACCCCAGCGGCATGCACGTCCAGGAGGATCTCGTTCTTCTTCGGCACGGGACTTGCGACCTCTTCCAGCACCAGCGTTTCGGCGGGGCCGAAGGCTTTGCACAGCACGGCTTTCATCAGGGCTATTCCTTTGGGGTTGGTGGCCGATAAGTGTAGGAGTGTGAATCAGGCGGTCAACGAGCATGCCCGGCCCTGATGGGCAGCCATAAGCTTGTGCTTGGGCTCAGGCGGGCGGGCCTTTATGCTAGGCCGCAAACCGGATTAAGGAGCGAATTGTGAAAGCGTGGATCATGTTGCTGCTGGCCCTCTCCCTGCCCATGGCAGCCGGGGCTGAAGAGGCCAAAGAAGGCGAAGCACCGAAAGTCAGCTACATCAGCCTGAGCCCGCCCTTTGTCGGCAACTACGGCCTGGATGGCGGCCCCAAGCTCAAGGTCTACAAGGCCGACGTGGCCCTGCGAGTGACCGGCGACGCTTCGGCCCAGGCGGTCAAGGCCAACGAGCCGCTGATCCGTAACCAACTGGTGGCGCTGTTTGCCCAGCAGACCACTGAGACCATGAACAACGTCGAGGCCAAGGAGAAGCTGCGCCAGGAAGCCCTCAAGCAGGTGCAGCAAGTGATGAACGACGAAACCGGCAAACCGGTGGTGGAAGACCTGTTGTTCAACAACCTGATCATCCAATAGGCCTGTCCGCTGTAGGAGCTGGCTTGCCAGCGAAGACGCCCGAGAGGGCGACGCAGGGCTGAGGCCCCTTCGCCGGCCAGCCGGCTCCTACAAGGTGCGGGTCACGAGGCCAGGCTTTTGCGAAAGCGCGCCAGGGCGATGGTGAAGAACACCAGCCCGATCGTCGCCAGGGCCAGCAGGTCGGGCCAGACCACACTGACGCCCGCATCACGAAACAGGATCGCCGCGCTGAGGCTGACGAAGTGCGTGGATGGCGAGCCCTGCATCACCCATTGCAACCATTGCGGCATGCTGTCCAGCGGTGTGCTGCCGCCGGACAGCAGCAGCATCGGAATGATCACCGGGATCGCCAGCAGGCCGAATTGCGGGGTCGAACGGGCCAGGGTGGCGAGGAAGATTCCCAGGGCGGTGCTGGCGAACAGATACAGCGCCGTGACCATCAGGAACAGCCCCATGGAGCCGGCCAGCGGCACCCCCAGCACGCCCTTGACTATCACCTCCAGCGATATCCAGGTGCACAGCACCACCACCAGCATGTTGCTCCAGACCTTCGCCAGCATGATCTCCAGCGCCGTCAGCGGCAGCACCAGCAGGTGATCGAGGGTGCCGTGCTCGCGTTCGCGCAGCAGCGCGGTGCCGGTGAGGATGATGGCCAGGATGGTGATGTTGTTGACGATCTGGATCACCGCCAGGAACCAGCCGCCTTGCAGATTGGTGTTGAACAAGGCGCGGGTGGTCAGCAGGGCCGGGGCCTTGCTCGCGGCATCCGCCTGATTGGCATAGCTGAGCAGCTCGCGCTGGAAGATCCGACCGATGTAGCCGGCGCCCATGAACGCCTGGCTCATGGCGGTGGCATCGACGTTGACCTGCACCGCCGGCTGGCGGCCGGCCAGCAGATCACTCTGGAAGTTGGCGGGGATGTTGATCACGAAGGTGTACTGGCCGCTGTCCATCACTTCGTCCAGTCGGTTGTAGGGCAGCGATACCGGGGCCTGGAATTCGGGGGGTTGCAGGGCTTCGGCCAGCTGTCGCGACAGCGCGCTGTGGTCCTCATCCACCAGGGCCACGCTGGCGTTGTGCACGCCGATGACCGAGCCGGCCGCCGGCAGGTAGATGGCCACGGTGAAGGCGTAGAACAGGAACAACAGCAGGACGCTGTCGTGGCGCAGGCTGGTGAGCTCCTTGAGGCCCAGGCGCAGGATATGGGCGAGCCGGTTCATCAGACCTCCTGCTTTTTCAACATGACCAGGCTGAGCCCGGTGAAGCCAAGGAAGAACCCGATCAGGGCCAGGCACTGGGGCCAGAGCTCACGCAGGTCCAGGGCCTTGGTGAAGGTGCCGACGGCGATGTCGAGGAAGTGCCCGGCGGGGAACAGCTGTCCCATGATCGCCGCCGATCCCTCCAGCGACGAGCGCGGCACGATCAAGCCGGAGAACTGGATGGTCGGCAGGCTGGTGATGATCATGGTGCCGAGGATCGCGGCGATCTGGGTGCGGGTGAAGGCCGAGATCAGCAGGCCCATGCTGGTGGTGGCCAGCACGTAGAGCACCCCGCCCAGGGCCAGGGTCAGGCCGCTGCCCTTGAAGGGCACGCCGAACAGCCAGCGGTTCATGGCCACCAGCAAGCCCAGGTTGATCAGGCTCACCACCAGGTAGGGCGCCTGCTTGCCCAGGAGGAACTCCAGGCGGGTCAGGGGCGTGGCATAGAAGTTGGTGATCGAGCCCAGTTCCTTTTCGCGAACGATGCCCAGGGCGGTGAGCATGGCCGGAATGAACGCCAGGATCAGCGCCATGACCCCGGGCCCGATGGCGTTGACGCTGACCACGTCCTGGTTGTAGCGAAAGCGCGTTTCCAGCTTGGCGGCGGGTCTTGCGTTCAGTGCCGGGCTGCTGTGTTCGGCCAGGAGTTCGAGGTTGGCCTGGTGTACCGCCTCGACGTAGTTGCGGCTGGTTTCCGCGCGAAACGGCATGCCGCCGTCCAGCCAGGCGGCGACTGTCGGCTGGCGCCCGGCATACAGGTCGCGGCCGAAGCCGGGCGGGATTTCCAGGGCCAGCTTGATCTCCGAACGCTGCAGGCGCCGGTGCAGTTCAGGGGCGCTGCGGATGCTGGGTTTTTCCTCGAAGTAGCGCGAGCTGCGAAAAGCCTCCAGATAGGCCCGGCTTTGCGGCGTCTGGTCCTGGTCGTAGACGGCGAAGGCGAGCTTTTCCACATCCAGGGAAATGCCGTAGCCAAAGATCACCATCATGAAGATCGCCCCCAGCAGGGCGAAGCCCAGGCGTACCTTGTCCCGCAGCAGTTCCTTGCCTTCGCGGGTGGCCACCGCCAGCAGCCGGGCCAGGCTCAGGCCCGAGCGTGGAGCGGCGATGGCATGCCCGGCGGCCGCCGCCGGAGCAGGCGCTGGCGCGGCGTCCGCGGTTCCTTGGGCCTCTTCCAGGCAGCGGACAAAGGCGGCTTCCAGGGTGTCGCCGGCAAACTGCTGTTGCAGCGCCGCGGGTGTGTCGCAGGCCAGTACCTTGCCGGCGTGCATCAACGAAATGCGATCGCAGCGCTGGGCTTCGTTCATGAAGTGAGTGGACAGGAAGATGGTCACGCCCTGTTCCCGGGACAGCTCGATCAACAGCCGCCAGAAGTCGTCACGGGCGGCCGGGTCGACCCCGGAAGTGGGTTCGTCGAGGATCAGCACTTCCGGACGGTGCAGCACCGCCACCGCCAGGGACAGGCGTTGGCGCAGGCCCAGGGGCAGGGCGCCGGATTGCTGCTCGGCAATCGCCCCGAGATCGAAGCGCTGGATCAGTTCCTCGATGCGCGGGCCGCTTTCGGCTTTCGGCAGGTCGAACAGGCGGGCGTGCAGCTCCAGGTTCTGGCGCACGCTGAGCTCGCCGTACAGGGAAAAACTCTGGGACATGAAGCCGACCCGCTTACGGGTGGCCAGGTCCTTGGCGTCCACCGGGTTGCCCAGCAGCTTGGCGCTGCCTTCGGTGGCGGGCATCAGTCCGGTGAGGACCTTCATGGTGGTGGTCTTGCCGCAGCCGTTGGAACCGAGGAAGCCGAAGATCTCCCCGCGACCGATGGCGAAGCTGACCTGGTTGACCGCGGTGAAGTCGCCAAAGCGCAGGGTCAGCTCGTGGGCTTCGATGGCGATGTCGTGGTTGTCGCCAGAGCGGGGCGGAATCACCAGTGGCTGATTGTCGTGGCCCGTGTCGCCCTGGAAGTGGGTGAAGGCATCGTCCAGCTTGCCGCTGGCGGTCACTTTCGCCAGCTCCTGGCTCAGGCCCTGGGCAATCATCCGGCCTTTGTCGAGCATCAGGCAGTGTTCGAACTGCTCGGCTTCTTCCATGTAGGCGGTGGCCACCAGCAGGGTCAGTTGCGGACGCTGCTGGCGCACGTCTTCCACCAGCTCCCAGAAGCGCCGCCGGGACAAGGGGTCAACCCCGGTGGTGGGTTCGTCGAGAATCAGCAGGTCCGGCTCGTGGATCAACGCGCAGCACAGGCCGAGTTTCTGTTTCATCCCGCCGGACAGCTTGCCCGCCGGGCGCTCGGCAAAGCGCAGCAGGTCGGTGGCCAGCAGCAGGCTGTGCATGCGTTGCTCGCATTCGTCGCGGGGCAGGCCGAACAGGGTGGCGAAGAAGCGGATGTTCTCGCTGATGGACAGATCCGGATACAGGTTGCCGCCCAGGCCCTGGGGCATGAAGGCGATACGCGGATACAGGCTGCGGCGGTGGCGGCGCTGGGAAATCGCCCCGCCAAGCACCTCAAGCTCGCCCTGCTGCAGCTTCTTGACCCCGGCGATCAAGCCCAGAAGGCTCGACTTGCCGGCGCCGTCCGGCCCGATCAAGCCGCAGCGGGTGCCCGCCGGCAGGTTGAAGCTGATATCGACCAGCGCTTGCTGGGAGCTGTAGCGATGACTGATGCCGCTGGCTTGCAGCGCCAGGCCGCTCATTTCAAGTTAGCCGGCCAGTCCACGGGAGCCGTGCGCACATAGCCGGCACCGGGCATTCCCGGCTTGGCCTGAGGCACGGCGGCAGGTTGAGTCAGGCGCACCTTGACCCGAAACACCAGCTTCTGGCGCTCGTCCCGGGTTTCCACTTCTTTGGGGGTGAACTGGGACTTGGCGGCGACGAAGCTGATCTTCGCCGGCAGTGGCTGGTTGGGCAGGGCGTCGAGCAGGATTCGCGACTCATCGCCAACGGTCAGGCGACCGGTCACCGAGGCCGGCAGGTAGAGGTTCATGTATTGATCGTTGGGGTCGATCAGCAGCAGCACCCGGCCGCCGGCACCCAGGACTTCGCCGGGCTCGGCCAGGCGCAACTGAATGATGCCGTCGATGGGCGCCCGCAGGCTGCTGTCGTCAATCTCGCTGGTGAGCTGGGCCACCTGGGCCTGGGCGGCGCCAATGGCGGCCTTGACCGCCGCGACCTGGGCCTGGGCCGCCAGGACCGCAGCGTTGCCGGTGGTCAGGCGGGCTTGCTGCTGGTCGATGAGTTGCTGGCTGGCGAAGCCGCGGCGGAACAGTTCCTGGGAGCGCTTGAGCTCCTGGTTGGCCAGCAGTTGCTCGCTCTGGCGCAGCTGGACGTTGGCTTCGGCGGCCGACAGGTTTTCCCGTGCCCGCAGCACCTCGGCCTCGGCCTGGTTGCGCTGGGCTTCCAGGGTGCGGGTATCCATGCGGGCCAGCAGTTGGCCCTGGAGCACTTTGTCGCCTTCGTTGACCCGTACTTCCGCCAGGCGCCCGGGGATCTTGCTGGCGATCTGCACCTCGGTGGCCTCAAGACGGCCATTGCCCATGCTCAGGCCTTCCGGCAGGCGATCCTGGAGGGATTTCCAGTAGCCGAAGCCACCAGCGGCGAGCAACAGAATCAAGAGGGAAACAGCGAAAATGCGGGAGGAACGGTGGTTCGTCGACATGTGTTCTGCGTCCTGCGGCTATAGCGTCCAAGTCTGACAGAGCCAGGCTTTTGCCCGCTTGATGCTCGTCAAATGAAAGGGGCAAGACTAAACCTATTGTCCACAGGCTGCATGGCGATCGGGGCAAAAAACCGCCACTGCCGCCGCAGCCCGGATCAGGCCCCGGCGACTTTGGGGATGCTCAGAGCAGGGCGAGGACGGCAGCCCATTGCTCGGCGGTGACCGGCATCACCGACAGGCGGCTGCCCTTCTGCACCAGGGGCATTTCGGCGAGGGCGCTCTGCTGCTTGAGGTAGTCCAGGCGCAGGACCTTGTCGAAGGTTTGCACGTGGGCCACGTCGATGGCGCTCCAGGCATTCTTTTCGGCGCTGGCCTTGGGGTCGAAGTAGTGGCTGTCCGGTTCCAGGGCCGTCGGGTCCGGGTAGGCCGCCTTGATGATCCGGCCGATACCGGCGATGCCAGGCTCCGGGCAGCTGGAGTGATAGAAGAAGAACTCATCACCGACGGCCATGCTGCGCAGAAAATTGCGCGCCTGGTAGTTGCGTACTCCATCCCAACGGGCTTGGCCAAGCTGCTGCAGGCCGAGGATCGAGAGTTCGTCCGGCTCGGATTTCATCAGCCAATAGGCCATGTTTCTTACCCTCCAAAGGGTGATTGGGCAGGTTGCCGGAGGATTTTATGACAAACCGACGGTCGGTTGACGCCAGCGTTTGCGTGTCGGTTCACGTTATCGCAAAATGCCGGGATTTTAAGCTTGACGCTGCTGCACGGCCTGTTATGGAAACCGTTGCTGTCATCGTGTGTGACTTGCCCGAGGGGGGGCAATCGATGAAACGCCAACCGGATTTACTATGGATTTTGGTTATTTTGTTCGGTTTGGGCGTTGTAACCACCGGTTATGCGCAAAGCTTGTGGGCCAACAAGACCGATGCTCCGATCGAGATCGCCCAACAGCCGCAACCCTTCAAGCGCTGAACCTGCCCTGGCGTCGCTGAGAGAAGGCAGCGCCTATCGGGCGCAGTACCATCCCTGATCCGTCACCGTGCCTTGTAGCGGCACATCCCAGCTGGCCTGATCCAGTCTCGCGACCTTCTGGCATTCATGGGCCAGGCCCAGCAGCTTTGGCTTGCGCCAGTTCTGGCGCCGCGCCAGGTAAGCCAGACTGCGGTCGTAGAAGCCGCCGCCCATTCCCAGGCGTCCCCCCTCTTCATCGAATCCCACTAGGGGCAGGAGCACCAGATCCAGTGCCCAGACCTTGCGTTGCCGTGCGGCGTTGGTCCGCGGCTCGAGGATGCGAAAGCGGTTGGGGCGCAGTTTTTCTCCGGGCCGGATGCGCTGGAATACCATCTTGGTTCGTGGCCAGGCACTGAGCACAGGCAAGTAGGTGGCCTTGCCCCGGCGTTGGGCGGCACGCAGCAGCAGGCGCGGGTCGATTTCGCCATCGGTGGGCAAATACAGGGACAGGTGTCGGGCTCGACGAAACACCGGGTTCTGCGCCAGTTGGCGGTACAGGCCACCGGCGGCCTGGCGTTGCTGGGCTGGTGTCAGGGCACGACGGGCTTTACGCAGCATGCGTCGAAGTTGCGGGCGGGAAAGCGGCGCAGGTTCGGTCATGGAGGAGGCTATGGAGAGTCGGACATGGCAGAACAGCCTACCCGGAAAAACCAATGCCAGCATGGATAACTGGCATTGGCTGACAATTCAGGCTCCCCAGGCGAACCGCTGTCGACTTAGCCCTTGAACCCGAAAGTTCAAGGCGGAAGATGCAGCAGGCTTTAAGGCTTTCCGTCTAGCGGACATGCACACCAGCCCAACGTGCAACTTCCAGGGTAGTGCGAATCGGCTCAGGGACATCGCCAACTGGCAAGCACCCCAGGGAGTGGCGGGAGTATACCGCAACCGCTGTCAGGAATCAGCTTTGCTTGCGTCCGAATCGGTGGCCAGGACCAGGTCAACACGTTCCAGCAGATCCCGGACCTGTTCGCGGGTGGTGGCGCTGGCCTGCACATCCGGACGCTCCTGGCGGTGCAGCAGATCGTGGGTGATGTTCAGCGCGGCCATGACCGCGATGCGATCGGCACCGATGACTTTGCCGCTGCTGCGGATCTCGCGCATCTTGCCGTCCAGGTAACGGGCGGCGCTCACCAGATTGCTGCGCTCTTCCTGGGGGCAGATGATCGAATATTCTTTGTCGAGGATCTGCACGGTAACGCTATTGCTTGAACTCATGAGTCTTGCTCCAGGGCCTTGAGGCGCGAAATCATCGATTCGACCTTACGCCGGGCGATTTCGTTTTTTTCAATGAGGTGCGCGCGTTCCTCGCGCCAGGTCTTTTCCTGAGCTAATAAGAGTGCGTTTTGACTCTTTA
The DNA here is from genome assembly GCF_029237275.1 of Pseudomonas sp. 3MA1. Lineage (NCBI taxonomy): Bacteria > Pseudomonadati > Pseudomonadota > Gammaproteobacteria > Pseudomonadales > Pseudomonadaceae > Pseudomonas > Pseudomonas sp. 3MA1. Next base: position 421,832 of record NZ_JAACFX010000002.1, read on the forward strand.
GTTGCTCGACCCGGGTAATAAGCAGTTCGAGTCTGGCCATCAGTGCGTGCAGGTCGGTGTCTTCCATTGTGTCCCACTGAAGTTGGTCTGATGAGTGGCAACTGGCTGGACAGCGCCTGGACGGCCTGAACGGTCCTTGCGCATTCGGTGCTGTCCGGTCGGCAATCTGTCCGTCGCCCAAGGCCCGGCGGACCGCTGTAACGGGGCGCGAGGCGCAACGCGGCGCTGGCAATGAATGATGACACGCCCTACGATACAAGGCCTTCATTCTAGACATTGCGCCGCTTGGCGCCTAGCTGCCCATGCCCATTCAGAATTCCCCGTACAACGCCTTCGCCACCCTGCTCAGCAGCAGTGGTCATCCTGTTTCTCCTGCCGAATTGCACGGCCTGTTGCTGGGTCGCAGCTGCGCCGGCGCCGGGTTCGAGGTCGACGGCTGGCTGGTGGACGCCGCCGAGCTGCTCGAAGGCGAGCCGCAAGACAACGTGCGCAACGCCTTGATCGGCCTGCAGGAAATGGTCAAGGGCGAACTCACCAGCGACGACATGACTGTGGTCCTGCTGCTGCCCAGCGACGACGCTCCCCTGACCGAGCGTGCCGCGGCCCTGGGCCAGTGGTGCCAGGGTTTCCTCGCCGGTTTCGGCCTCAATTCCCGTGACAGCAGCGCCCTGAGCGCCGAGGCCACGGAAGTGTTGCAGGACCTTGCCGCCATCGCTCAGGTCCAGGATGCACTGGAAGAGTCCGACGACGGCGAAAGCGACTACATGGAAGTGATGGAGTACCTGCGGGTCGCGCCGTTGCTGCTGTTCACCGAAACCAACAAGACCGTTGCACCGGCTGCCAAGCCTTCTCTGCACTGATCGACAGGGAACTGCATCTGCCCATGATTCATATCCCTAAAACGGAATACAGCCGTCGCCGCAAGGCGCTCATGGCGCAGATGGAGCCCAACAGCATTGCGATCCTGCCGGCCGCCGCCGTGGCCATTCGCAACCGCGATGTGGAGCATGTCTACCGCCAGGACAGCGATTTCCAGTACCTCAGCGGTTTCCCCGAGCCCCAGGCCGTGATCGTGCTCATGCCCGGTCGCGAGCATGGCGAGTACCTGCTGTTCTGCCGTGAGCGCAATGCCGAGCGCGAGCTCTGGGACGGCCTGCGGGCAGGCCAGGAAGGCGCGATCCGCGACTATGGCGCGGACGATGCGTTTCCCATCACCGACATCGACGACATTCTCCCGGGCCTGATCGAAGGTCGTGACCGGGTCTATTCGGCCATGGGCAGCAACCCCGAGTTCGATCGTCACCTGATGGAATGGATCAACGTGATCCGCTCTAAAGCGCACCTTGGCGCCCAGCCGCCGAACGAATTCGTTGCCCTGGATCATCTGCTGCACGACATGCGCCTGTATAAATCGGCGGCGGAAGTGAAGGTGATGCGCGAAGCCGCACGGATTTCCGCCCAGGCCCATATCCGGGCCATGCAGGCCAGTCGCCCCGGATTGCACGAGTTCAGTCTGGAGGCCGAGCTGGATTACGAGTTCCGCAAGGGCGGGGCGAAGATGCCGGCTTATGGTTCCATCGTCGCGGCGGGGCGCAACAGCTGCATCCTGCACTACCAACAGAATGACGCCCTGCTCAAGGATGGCGATCTGGTGCTGATCGACGCCGGTTGTGAAATCGACTGCTACGCCAGCGATATCACCCGGACCTGGCCGGTCAACGGCAAGTTCTCGCCCGAGCAGAAGGCGATCTACGAACTGGTGCTGGCGGCCCAGGAAGCGGCGTTTGCCGAAATCGCCCCGAACAAGCACTGGAACCAGGCCCACGAGGCGACGGTTCGGGTCATCACCGCCGGTCTGGTGCAACTGGGCCTGCTGGAAGGCGACGTCGACGAGCTGATCGCCAGCGAGGCCTACAAAGCCTTCTACATGCACCGCGCCGGACACTGGCTGGGCATGGATGTACACGATGTCGGCGAATACAAGGTCGGCGGCGAGTGGCGGGTGTTGGAGGTCGGCATGGCGCTGACCGTGGAGCCGGGCATCTATATCTCCCCGGACAACCAGCAGGTGGCTAAGAAGTGGCGCGGCATTGGCGTGCGCATCGAGGACGACGTGGTAGTGACCAGGCAGGGCTGTGAAATTCTGACGGGCGGCGTACCGAAAAGCATCGCCGAGATCGAGGCGTTGATGGCCGCCGCCCGGGTCCAGGCCTCATGAGCCGGGTCAATCTGGCCATCATCGGTGGCGGCCTGGTCGGTGCCAGCCTGGCCCTGGCCCTGCAGGCCGGCGCCAAGGCCCGGGGCTGGAAGATCGTGCTGATCGAGCCGTTCGCCCCCGGCGACAGCTTCCAGCCCAGCTACGATGCGCGCTCTTCGGCGCTGTCCTTCGGTGCCCGGCAGATCTACCAGCGCCTGGGCCTGTGGCAGGCGATTTCCCGGCGCGCCGAGCCGATCAAGCAGATTCACGTGTCCGACCGCGGGCGGTTTTCCACCGCGCGCTTGTCGGCCATGGAAGAGGGCGTTCCGGCCCTGGGGTATGTGGTGGAAAACGCCTGGCTCGGCCAATGCCTGTGGCAGGGCCTGGACAAGGACGTGATCAGTTGGCGCTGCCCGGCGGAAGTCACCCGCCTGGAGCCTCTGGAAGGCGGCTATCGCCTGACCCTGAATGACGAAACCACCCTGGAATGCGACCTGGCGGTGCTCGCCGATGGCGGTCGTTCCGGCCTGCGCGAACAGCTGGGGATCGGGGTCAGGAATCGCCCTTACAACCAGAGTGCGCTGATCGCCAACATCACCCCCAGCGAAGCCCACAACGGCATGGCCTTCGAGCGCTTCACCGACGACGGCCCGATGGCGCTGCTGCCCTTGCCGGACAACCGCTGCGCGCTGATCTGGACGCGCCAGGGCATGGACGCCCAGCGTCTGGCCGAACTGGATGAGCGCAGTTTCCTCAGCGAACTGCAGGGCGTGTTCGGTTACCGCCTGGGCACCCTGAAACAAGTGGGGGCGCGGCATCTGTACCCGCTGTCCCTGGTGGAAGCCGAAGAGCAGGTGCGCCCGCATCTGGTGGTGCTGGGCAACGCCGCCCACAGCCTGCATCCGATTGCCGGCCAGGGCTTCAACCTGTCGCTGCGTGATGCCCAGGCCCTGGCCGACGCCTTGCTGGCCAGCGAGCAGTTGCCGGGGGATTTTGCCGTGTTGCAGGCCTATCGCGAGCGTCAGCGCCTGGACCAGAACCTGACCGTGGGCTTCTCCGATCAGGTCACCCGACTGTTTGGCAGCAAGCTGCCGCTGCTGTCGGTGGGCCGCAACCTCGGCCTGCTCGGACTGGACCTGCTGCCCCCGGCCAAGCGCTGGTTCGCGCGCCAGGCCATGGGCCTGGGTACTCGCCCGGATGCGTGAGTGGCTGGCCCGACGCGTCGGCAAGGCACGCTTGCTGCGCTGGGTGATGAACCTGTATCCGCCCTATCTGGGGGCCGGTGTGCGGATTCGCCAGATCAGCGCGGATTTCCGCGAAGTCCAGGTCTCGATGGGCCTGGGCTGGTACAACCGCAACTATGTCGGCACCCAGTTCGGCGGCAGCCTGTATTCGATGGTGGACCCGTTTTTCATGCTGATGCTGATGGAGAACCTGGGCCGCGACTACATCGTCTGGGACAAGGCCGCGGCTATCGATTTCATTGCCCCGGGCAGGGGGCCGGTGTTTGCCCGGTTCAGCATCGACCAGGCGCTGCTCGACGAAGTGCGCCGGCAGACCGCCAATGGCGAAAAGTACCTGCCGCAGTTGCAGGTCGAGATTCATGACGGCTCCGGCACCCTGGTGGCGCGGGTCGATAAAACCCTTTATGTGCGGCGCAAGCCGCAAGCGAGACAGGCCTAAAGCATGGAAATGCGCGCAGATGTGCTGATTGTCGGAGCCGGAATGGTCGGCAGTGCCTTGGCGCTGGCGTTGCAGGGCAGCGGCCTGGAAGTGCTGCTGCTCGATGGCGGCTCCTTGAGTGTCAAACCCTTCGCCGCCGAGTCGCCGTTCGAGCCCCGGGTCAGCGCCTTGTCGGCGGCCAGCCAGCGCATCCTCGAACGCCTTGGCGCCTGGGACGGCATCGTCCGGCGTCGCAGCAGCCCCTACTGCGACATGCAGGTCTGGGATGGCAGCGGCACCGGGCAGATCCATTTCTCCGCGTCCAGCGTGCATGCCGAGGTGCTCGGGCATATCGTCGAGAACCGGGTGGTGCAGGACGCCCTGCTCGAACGTCTGCACGAATGCGACATCGGCCTGCTGGCCAATGCCCGCCTGGAGCAGATGCGCCGCTCCGGCGATGACTGGCTGCTGACCCTGGCCGATGGCCGGGTGTTGCGCGCACCGTTGGTGATCGCCGCCGACGGCGCCAACTCGGCGGTGCGCCGCCTGACCGGTTGCGCCACCCGCGAATGGGACTACCTGCACCACGCCATTGTCACCAGCGTGCGCAGCAGCCAGCCTCACCAAATGACCGCCTGGCAGCGCTTCACCGATACCGGCCCGCTGGCCTTCCTGCCGCTGGTACGGGATGGGCAGCAGGATTGGTGCTCGATTGTCTGGTCCACCACGCCCACTGAAGCCGAGCGCCTGATGGCCCTGGACGACGAGCGCTTCTGCGTTGAGCTGGAGCGCGCCTTCGAAGGCCGTCTGGGCAAGGTGCTCGGCGCCGACCCGCGGCTCTGCGTACCGCTGCGCCAGCGGCATGCCAAGCGCTATGTGGCCGAAGGCCTGGCGCTGATCGGCGACGCGGCCCACACCATCCATCCGTTGGCGGGGCAGGGGGTCAACCTGGGCTTTCTCGATGCAGCGGTACTGGCCGAAGTGCTGCTGCAAGCGGCCGGTCGTGGCGAGCGCCTGGCCGAGGTCAAGGTCCTCAGTCGTTTCGAGCGCCGGCGCATGCCGCACAACCTGGCGCTGATGGCGGCCATGGAGGGCTTCGAACGCTTGTTCCAGGCCGATCCGCTGCCACTGCGCTGGCTGCGCAACACGGGCCTCAAGGTGATCGAGCAAATGCCCGAGGCCAAGGCGGTCTTCGTGCGCCAGGCCCTGGGCCTGAGCGGCGATCTGCCAGAGCTGGCCAGAGCCTAGGACCCGACGCGTAGGTGGCGCGTGCTTGAGGGCGGTCCTACGCAACATCTGGTAACGCCTCGGCGCCGGGTTCGGTTGAGATGGCAAATGGGAGTCCTTATCATTTCGCCTCATTTTGAAATCGAGAGACTGCTCCCATGTTGGCACCGAAGCGTCTACTGACTGCCCTGGCCCTCACCCTCATCGGCAGCGCCGCCCAGGCCGCCGATGAAGTCGTGGTCTACTCCTCGCGTATCGATGAGCTGATCAAGCCGGTGTTCGATGCCTACACCCAGAAGACCGGGGTGAAGATCAAGTTCATCACCGACAAGGAAGCACCGCTGATGCAGCGGATCAAGGCCGAAGGCGAAAACGCCACCGCCGACCTGCTGCTCACCGTGGATGCCGGCAACCTGTGGCAGGCCGAGCAGATGGGCATCCTGCAGCCGTTCACTTCCAAGGTCATCGACAGCAACATTCCTCTGCAATATCGCTCTTCCAACCACGCTTGGACCGGCCTCAGCCTGCGGGCGCGGACCCTGGCCTACTCCACCGAGCGGGTCAAACCTTCCGAGCTGACCACCTACGAAGCCCTGGCCGACAAGCAGTGGGAAGGTCGCTTGTGCCTGCGCACCGCGAAGAAGGTCTACAACCAGTCCCTGACCGCCACCCTGATCGAAACCCACGGCGCGGCGAAGACCGAAGAGATCGTCAAGGGCTGGGTCAACAACCTGTCCACCGATGTGTTCTCCGATGACATCGCGGTACTGGACGCGATCAACGCCGGGCAATGCGACGTCGGCATCGTCAACACCTACTACTACGGTCGCCTGCACAAGCAGAAGCCGAACCTGGCGGTGAAGCTGTTCTGGCCGAACCAGGGCGATCGCGGGGTGCACGTCAACCTGTCGGGCATCGGCCTGACCAAGCACGCGCCACACCCGGAAGCGGCCAAGGCCCTGGTGGAGTGGATGACCACGCCTGAGGCGCAGAAGATCTTCGCCGACGTCAACCAGGAGTTCCCGGCCAACCCGGCGGTGGCGCCTTCGGAAGAAGTGGCCAGCTGGGGCAAGTTCGTGGCCGATACCCTGCCGGTTGAAATCGCCGGCAAGCGCCAGGCCGAAGCCATTCGCTTGATGGACCGCGCTGGCTGGAACTGAGCCTGCCGTTATACTGCGCCCCGCTTTTGCGGGGCGTTTTGTTTAACCGTTGGGCTTTTGTGGCGAGCGAGCTTGCTCCCGTTCCACCGCGTGGCGGTGGCAAGCCCTGAATCCGTGATTCAACTGGCGTAACGTGGTTGCAGCCGTTGGCGCGGCCATGGCGCCCAGCGAGAGCAAGCTCCCTCACCCCACGGGTTTTGCGCAAGTATTTTTGTCTGTTCCACCTGCCCGAGAGTTCTTTGTGGCCCATCCCGCCCAACGTCGCTGGTATCCCCTGGTCTTTGCCGTAGCGGCCCTGGTCCTGCTACCGCTGAGTGTGCTGCTGCTGTCCTGGCAGGCCGTCGATGCGCAGATCTGGTCCCACTTGTGGGACACGCAGATGCCACGGTTGCTGAACAACACCCTGACCCTGGTGCTCGGGGTGGGGGTTGGCGTCACGCTGCTGGGGGTGAGCCTGGCCTGGCTCACCAGCCTCTGCGAATTCCCCGGACGGCGTTGGCTGGATTGGGCGCTGATGCTGCCCTTCGCCATTCCGGCCTATGTGCTGGCTTTCGTCTTCGTCGGCCTGCTGGACTTTTCCGGACCGGTGCAAAGCCTGCTGCGGGAGTGGTTTGGCACGGGCTTGCGGCTGCCCAGGGTGCGCTCCACCGGCGGGGTGATCCTGGTCCTGGTGCTGGTGTTCTATCCCTATGTCTACCTGCTGGCGCGCAATGCCTTTCTGGCCCAGGGCAAGGGTCTGATGGAAGCCGCACGGGTCCTCGGCCAATCGCCCTGGCAGGCCTTCTGGCGCGTGGCGCTGCCCATGGCGCGGCCGGCCATCGGCGCCGGGGTGGCCCTGGCGCTGATGGAGACTCTGGCGGATTTCGGCGCGGTGTCGGTGTTCAACTTCGATACCTTCACCACCGCCATCTACAAGACCTGGTACGGCTTCTTCAGCCTTTCCAGCGCTGCGCAGTTGGCCAGCCTGTTGTTGCTGGCGGTGATGCTGGTGCTGTATGGCGAGCGCCGGGCCCGGGGGGCCAGCCGTACCGGCAATGAACGCCCGAGGGGCAAGGCCCTGTATCACCTGCGGGGGATCAAGGCCGCGGCGGCCACGGGCTGGTGCCTGCTGGTGTTTGCCTGCGCCTTCGTGATTCCGCTGCTGCAACTGCTGGCGTGGTTCTGGCAGCGCGGGCGCTTCGATCTGGACGAGCGCTATGCCGGATTGATCGTGCATACCTTGTACCTGGGGGGCATGGCGGCGCTGATCACCGTCAGCGTGGCCCTGCTGCTGGCCTTCGCCCGTCGCCAGGCGCCGACCCGGGGCATCCGCGCCGGGGTCAGCCTGGCGAACCTGGGCTACGCCTTGCCCGGCTCGGTGTTGGCGGTGTCGATCATGCTGGCCTTCAGTTACCTGGATCGCGAGCTGGTGATCCCGCTGTCCGGCTGGCTGGGCGGGGCTGGCAAGCCGCTGTTGCTGGGCAGCCTGTCGGCCTTGCTGCTGGCCTATCTGGTGCGCTTTATCGCGGTGGCCTACGGGCCGCTGGAGAACAGCCTGGAACGGATTCGCCCGTCGCTGCCCGAAGCCGCGCGCAGCCTGGGGGTGGGTGGGCCGCGACTGTTTTTCAAAGTGTATCTGCCGCTGTTGCTGCCCGGGACCCTGAGCGCGGCCTTGCTGGTGTTCGTCGACGTGCTCAAGGAAATGCCCGCCACCCTGCTGATGCGCCCGTTCGGCTGGGACACGCTGGCGGTGCGGATCTTCGAGATGACCAGCGAAGGGGAGTGGGCCCGGGCCTCGTTGCCGGCGCTGACCCTGGTACTGGTTGGCCTGCTGCCGGTGATTGGCCTGATCCGTCGCTCGGCCCAGCGAATCGGTTAGGTGCCAGCCTTGCACCTTGCAGCTACAATGCGCGGCATTCGGTGCGGCCTGCTGTTTGGCCGGGACGCTGAAATCGGCTGCAAGCCACCTGTTTCAAGGCTTTCACCCTAGCAGCGCCAGTCCGCACCCTCGCCACGCCCGGAAGGAGAAACCCATGGGACAGCGCACGCCTCTGTATGACCTGCATCTCGCCCTCGGCGCGAAAATGGTCGATTTTGGCGGTTGGGATATGCCTTTGCATTACGGTTCGCAGGTCGAGGAGCACCACCAGGTGCGACGTGATTGCGGTGTGTTCGATGTATCCCACATGACCGTGATCGATGTCAGCGGCGCCCAGGCCAAGGTCTGGCTCCAGCACTTGCTGGCCAATGATGTCGAACGTTTGCAGCACCCTGGCCAGGCCTTGTACAGCACCATGCTCAACGAGCACGGCGGCATCGTCGATGACATGATCGTCTATCGCCTCGAGGACGCTTATCGCCTCGCGCTCAACGCCGCCACCCGGGACCAGGACCTGGCCTGGATGCAGGCGCAACTGGGCGAATACCAGGTGCAACTGCGCGAGCGACCGGAGCTGGCCATGCTGGCGATCCAGGGCCCCCAGGCCCGGCACAAGATCGCCGAACTGGTGACCCAGTCCCGCGGCACCCTGATCCAGCAGCTCAAACCCTTCGAAGCCGGCAGCGACGGCGACTGGTTCATCGCCCGTACCGGCTATACCGGCGAGGACGGTCTGGAGATCGTCCTGCCCGCCGAGCAGGCGCCGGGTTTCTTCAACGATCTGGTGGGGGCGGGGATCTCGCCCATCGGCCTGGGCGCCCGGGACACCCTGCGCCTGGAAGCCGGCATGAACCTCTACGGCCAGGATATTCACCAGGATGTTTCGCCCCTGGCGGCGAACATGGCCTGGAGCATTGCCTGGGAGCCGTCCTCGCGCAAATTCATTGGGCGCACGGCCCTGGAGGCCGAGCGCGCATCCGGGGTGAAGCAGAAACTGGTGGGCCTGGTGCTGGAGGAGCGCGGGGTTTTGCGCGCGCATCAGGTGGTTCGCATCGCCGATGTTGGCGAAGGTGAGATCACCAGTGGTAGTTTCTCCCCTACGCTGAGTAAATCGATCGCACTGGCGCGGGTGCCGATGGCCACCGCCGACCGTGCCGAAGTGGAAATCCGCGGCAAGTGGTACCCGGTCCGGGTGGTCAAACCGACCTTCGTGCGCCACGGCAAGACCTTGATCTAACTATTTCCAGCCGGCATTGCGCCGCTGACACTTCTTCTTGAGGACACAGAACATGAGCGATATCCCTGCCCACCTGCGTTTTGCCGATAGTCACGAATGGGCCCGTCTGGAAGCCGACGGCAGCGTGACCGTGGGTATTAGCGACCACGCTCAGGAAGCCCTGGGCGATGTGGTGTTCGTCGAGCTGACCGAAGTCGGCAATGTGTTTGGCGCAGGGGACCAGGCCGGAGTGGTGGAGTCGGTGAAAGCCGCTTCCGATATCTACGCCCCGGTGGCCGGTGAGGTGATCGCGGTCAACGAAGAGCTGAGCGCCAGCCCCGAGCTGCTCAACAGCGACCCTTACGGCGCCTGGATCTTCAAGCTCAAGCCAAGCAATCCGGGTGACCTGGACAAGCTGCTGGACGCCGCCGGCTACAAGGCCGCCATCGGCGAATAAGCCGTTCCCGCCGGCCAGCCCGCGCCTGTTTATGCAGGGGCGGGCTGGCCGGCGAAGGCTCTTAGGCCTGCAACACCTCTTTCACCGCCGCCACCGCACGTTCCACGTCGGCCTTGCTCATGGCGGTGAACATTGGCAACGAGACGATCAGTCGACCGACCCGTTCCGCCACCGGGAACATCCCCTCCTTGAAACCGCGCTCGCGGTACAGGCTCAGCAAATGAATCGGCGGGTAGTGATAGCCGATGCCGATCCCGCGTTCCTGCATCTGCTCCATGAAGGTGGCGCGCGCCGGCTTGCCGTCCTTGCGCTCCGGCAGCACCAGCTGGAACAGGTGCCAGTTGCTGTTGCTGAAATCCGCTGGCGGTAGCTGGGCGCCGTATTGGGCCTCGAAGTCGCTGCCGAAGCATTCGAAGTAGTGCCGGGCCAGCTCGCGGCGATGGGCGGTGATTGCCTCGATATGGGCAAACTGGCCCAGGCCGATAGCGGCCGCGACGTCGGTCATGTTGAACTTGCCGCCGAGCACGTCCACGTCCAGGCCGTCGAAGCCGCTGCGGGTCACGCCTTGCAGGCGGTACTTCTCGGCCAGGCGCACTTCCTCCGGCGTGTTGAGGACCAGGCAGCCGCCCTCGGACGAAGTGACGTTCTTGTTGGCCTGGAAGCTGAAGGACACGAAGTCGCCACCGGCGCCGATGCGCTGGCCATTCCAGCTGGAGCCCAGGGCCTGGGCCGCGTCTTCCACCACCCGCAGGCCGTGTTTCTTGGCCAGGGCATACAGGCGAGTCATGTCCACCGGCAAGCCGGCCAGGAACACCGGAATGATGGCTTTGGTGCGCGGGGTGATCGCCGCTTCGACCTGGGCCAGGTCGATGTTGCGGGTGATCGGATCGATGTCGGCGAACACCGGCGTGGCGCCCACTTCGAGAATCACGTTGGCGGTGGCGACCCAGGAGATCGGCGTGGTGATGACTTCATCCCCGGGGCCGATGCCGGCGATGCGCAGGGCGATCTCCATGGTGCAGGTGCCGGAGTTGAAGGTACGTACCGTGCGCCCGCCGAAGAACTCCGACAGCTGGGCTTCGAAAGCCTGGACCTTGGGACCGCTGGTGATCCAGCCCGAACGCAGCACTTCGCCGACGGCGGCGATGGTGGCTTCATCAATGGTGGGTTTGGAGAACGGCAGGAATGGCAGTTGGCTCATGACAGTGGGACACCCGATAAGCGGACGATGGAAGCAGGGGTTGAGGCGCGCCGGGGCTGGCGCGCGAACGCCCTGCATGATGGTACCGATTGCCTCGGGACGCCAGTGCGTCGAGCGGCGGAATCGGCTGCTATGCTGCTTTGCACCCTGTTGCATCGACGCTGAGCGCCGCTTATCGGAGAGCCTGCCATGTCCCAGTCGCCATCCCTGAGCCAGTTACGCGAGCCCAACGCTTTTCTCTACCGGCACCTGGGTCCCGATGCCCAGGAGCAGCAGGCGATGCTCGCCAGCCTCGGGCTGGGCAGCCGGACCGAGCTGATCGAGCAGACGGTGCCGCCGGGAATCCGCTTCAATCGCGCCCTGGACCTGCCGCCGGCGCTGGATGAACAGGCCGCCCTGGCCAAGCTCAAGGGCTATGCCGCGCAGAACCAGGTCTGGACCAGCCTGATCGGCATGGGCTATCACGGCACCCTGACGCCCACCGTGATCCTGCGCAACGTGCTGGAAAACCCCGGCTGGTACACCGCCTACACGCCCTATCAGCCGGAAATCGCCCAGGGCCGGCTCGAAGCGCTGCTCAACTTCCAGCAGATGACCATCGACCTTACCGGCCTCGACCTGGCCAACGCCTCGTTGCTCGACGAGGCGACGGCGGCCGCCGAAGCCATGGCCCTGGCCAAGCGCGTGACCAAGTCCAGGAGCAATCTGTTCTTTGTCGATGAACACTGCCATCCGCAGACCCTTTCCGTGGTGCGTACCCGGGCCGAAGGGTTTGGCTTCGAATTGATCGTCGACGCTGTGGATAACTTGCCCGCGCATCAGGTGTTCGGCGCCCTGCTGCAATACCCGGATACCCACGGCGAGATTCGCGACCTGCGGCCGTTGATCGACCATCTGCACGCCCAGCAGGCCCTGGCCTGTGTCGCCGCCGATCTGCTCAGCCTGCTGGTGCTGACCCCGCCCGGCGAGCTGGGGGCCGACGTGGTGCTGGGATCCTCCCAGCGCTTCGGCGTGCCCATGGGCTACGGCGGTCCGCATGCGGCGTTTTTCGCCTGCCGTGACGAGTACAAGCGCGCCATGCCCGGGCGCATCATCGGCGTGTCCAAGGATGCCCGGGGCCATGTGGCCCTGCGCATGGCCCTGCAAACCCGCGAGCAACATATCCGCCGCGAAAAGGCCAACTCCAACATCTGCACCGCCCAGGTGCTGCTGGCCAACATCGCCGGCTTCTATGCGGTCTATCACGGCCCGGCGGGGCTCAAGCGCATTGCCCAGCGGGTGCATCGGCTGACCTGCATTCTCGCCACCGGCCTTGAACGCAAGGGGATCACCCGGGTCAACCGGCACTTCTTCGACACCCTGACCCTGGAGGTCGGGGGCAGCCAGACGGCGATCATCGACAGCGCCAGGGCGCAGCAGATCAACCTGCGGATTCTCGGGCGCGGCCGGCTGGGCCTGAGCCTGGATGAAACCTGTGACGAAACCACCGTGGCCCGGCTGCTGGATGTGTTTCTTGGCGCCGACCACGGGCTGGACGTTGGCGAACTGGACGCCGAGGCGCTGGAGTCGGGGCTGCCTGATGCACTGCTGCGGCGCAGCCCCTGCCTGACCCATCCGGTGTTCAGCGCCCATCACAGCGAAACCGAGATGCTGCGCTACCTCAAGCAACTGGAGAACAAGGACTTGGCGCTCAACCAGTCGATGATCCCCCTGGGCTCCTGCACCATGAAGCTCAATGCCAGCAGCGAGATGATCCCCATCACCTGGCCGGAGTTCGCCAACCTGCATCCTTTCGTCCCGCGGGAGCAGGCCGTCGGTTACACCTTGATGATCGAGGAGCTGGAGCGTTGGCTGTGCGCCATCACCGGGTTCGACGCGGTCTGCATGCAACCCAACTCCGGGGCCCAGGGCGAGTACGCCGGGTTGCTGGCGATTCGTCGCTACCACGAGAGCCGCCAGCAAGGCGGGCGGCACATCTGCCTGATACCGGCCTCGGCCCATGGCACCAACCCGGCGTCGGCGCAGATGGCCGGGATGCAGGTGGTGATCGTCGAGTGCGACGAGTCCGGCAACGTCGATCTGGAAGATCTCAAGGCCAAGGCCGCCGAAGCCGGCGATCGCCTGTCCTGCCTGATGGCCACTTATCCGTCGACCCACGGTGTCTATGAGGAGGGCATCAGCCAGGTCTGCGAAGTTATCCACAGCCACGGCGGCCAGGTGTACATGGATGGCGCCAACCTCAATGCCCAGGTCGGGCTGGCCAGGCCGGCGGACATCGGCGCCGACGTCTCCCACATGAACCTGCACAAGACCTTCTGCATTCCCCACGGCGGTGGTGGCCCGGGCATGGGGCCGATCGGCGTGCGCGCCCATCTGGCGCCCTTTGTCGCCAATCACCCGGTGGTGCCGCTCGACGGGCCGCTGGCGGATAACGGCGCGGTCAGCGCGGCGCCCTGGGGCAGCGCCAGCATCCTGCCCATCAGCTGGATGTACATCGCCCTGATGGGACCGCAACTGGCGGATGCCAGCGAAGTGGCGATCCTGGCCGCCAACTACCTGGCCGCTCAGCTCAACGGCGCCTTCCCGGTGCTGTTCAGCGGGCGCAATGGCCGGGTGGCCCATGAGTGCATTCTCGACCTGCGACCGCTCAAGGCGCTGACCGGCATCAGCGAGGAGGATGTGGCCAAGCGCCTGATGGATTACGGCTTCCATGCCCCGACCATGTCGTTCCCGGTGCCGGGCACCTTGATGGTGGAGCCCACCGAAAGCGAGTCCAAGGCCGAGCTGGATCGCTTTGTCGAGGCCATGCTGAGCATCCGCGCCGAGATCGCCCAGGTCCAGGAGGGCAACTGGCCGGCCGAGGACAATCCGCTCAAGGGCGCGCCCCATACCCTGGCGGATATCGCCGGGACCTGGGAGCGGCCTTACAGCATCGAGCAGGCGGTGCTGCCCAGCGCCCACTCGCGGGCCCACAAGTACTGGCCGACGGTCAACCGGGTGGACAACGTCTACGGTGATCGCAACCTGTTCTGCGCCTGTGTCCCGGTGGCGGCCTACCGCTGAGTCCGCCTCAGTAGTGCTGGCGTAGCCGCGTCGGGCGGGTGCCCTGGGCGCGGCCCCGGTGTGGCTGGCTTTCCAGGGGATAGAGGTGCAGCAACTCTTCTTCGCTGACCTGGTTGCTCAGGCCCAGCTCCAGCTCCGGGCAGTCCAGGTCCAGCCAGTCGCCGTGCTGCAGTTGCAGTTCGTTCTCGCGCCGGCTGGCGCTGTGGAACACGTAGTGGACCATGCCCGGTTGCAGGAACTGCTCGTTTTGTTCGAGGAACGTCTGGGAATACTTGCGCAGCGCCCACCAGCTCTGCAGATCGATGTGGTAGCTGAGGTAGGACAACTGCGCGCCCTGGCGTTCCACCCGGACATTGAGCGACAGGCTGTGCTGCAGTTCGCCAAGGATCAGCGCCGGGGCGATGGCGCATTGGCGCAGCCGCGATTGCGCGCAGGCACTGGCGTCCTGGCGGCTCAGCAGCGGGTCGTGGATGTCCTGGCCCAGGCTGAAACCGACAAACCGCAGTTGCTTGAAGTGATCCACCAGGTACACGCAGACCACCCCCGGCTGGCTGCTGATGCTCAGGGCGTGGTAGGGGATCGTCAGCGCCTCGCCATCGGTCTTGAGCAGGTTGCCGTTGCCCTTGTAGAACCAGCCCTGGTGCGTGTGCGCGGTGTTCAGGGTGACCTCGCAGACCTGGGCCAGCAGGCTGTCGCTGGGCTTGAGCGGCGGGCGCAGCGGTCCTTGCACAAGGCCTTCGGCAGGCAGCTGGGGATGGGCCGGAAGACTGCGCAGGTGTTCGCTCCAGCTCAGATGGCGGCGAGCGCAGAACTGCAACGTCTCGTACAGCCCGCCATGTTCGGAAAGGGCACGCAGGCTCTGGCCATTGTGAAAGTCGAACAGCCCGATGGCGCGCTGATCCTTGTGGCAGACATCCAGCAACAGCAGGTAATCGTCCATGATTCTCTAGTCCTTGAGGGGCAAGCGGGCGGGGAGGATAGGCAGCGGCCCTGGGGCCTTGGCGCGCTGGGGCTGGCGCGCACTGTCCTTGAGCAGCAACGACAGCAACAAGCCGGCCAGGCTGCCGCTCAGGGCCACGTACAGGATCGACGGCAGGCCGAAATGGCTGGCGGCAAACCCGGCCACGGCCGGTGACAGGCCACCGCCGAGGATCTCGCCGAAACCCACGACAATCCCGGTCGCCGTCGGCAGCAGGGCCGGGGCTACGGACTCACTGGTCAGCGGGCCCACCGTCATGCAGATCAGGCTGAAATTGAAAAACGACAGCAGAAACAGCAGCAGGAACAGCAGCCAGGGAATCGCCGGGCTGACGATCAGCAGGCCCACCAGGGTGCTGCTGGTCATGAAGCACACCGACACCACCGGCTTGCGCCCGAGGCGGTCGGACAGGCCGGGAATGATCAGCTGGCCGATGAAACCGCCCAGGCCGATGGCCGAGATGACCAGGGCCATGGACAGGTTCTGCAGGTGCAGATGGTCGGTCAGGTAGCTGGGCAGCATGGCGCAAAGCACGAACTGGCAAGTGAGGATGCAGAACATGATGAGGATGTTCAGGCTGACGTTGCCGCTCTTGAAGGCCGCCAGCCATTGGCTCCCGGCGCTGGCGTCGGAGGCGCTACGGGGTGTTGCCGGCAGCGGCCGGTAGGCCTTCCACAGGTAGCCGGCCAGGAGCAGGCCGGGCAGGGCGATGATCGCGAAGACCGCGCGCCAGGAACCGGTCAGGTGCAGCAGGCCGGCGGCGATCAGCGGCCCCAGGCACAGGCCGAGGATCGGAAACAGTGCCTGCTGGATACCCAGGTTCAGGCCGCGCCGGTCGGGGCGCGAGACTTCGTTGGTGACAATGATGCTGGTCGGGGTGAAGGCGCCTTCGCAGATGCCCATCAGCCCGCGCAGGATCACCAGGCCGAGTACCCCGCTGGCCAGCGCGGAGAAGCCGGACAGCAGCGACAGCACGGTGATGGAGATCACCAGCACGCGGCGGGTGCCCAGGCGCTCGATCACGCCGCCCATGCCCAGGGCGGACAGCCCCCAGGTCAAGGCCAGCGCGGCGGACAGGTAGCCCAGGTCCTGATAGTCCAGTTGCAGGTCGTGCATGATCACCGGGAACAGCGGCAGGATGATGAAGCGGTCCAGCCCCACCAGCCCGAAGCTCAGTGACAGCAGCAGCACCATGGTTCTTTCGTAACGGCTGTCGGCAGCCGTGGTTGGTATTCCAGTGTTCATCGCTCAGCTTCCTTGTGAAACCATGAACCCGGCGCGGGGCGCCGTTAGGGTGCGACCCGAGGGTGCCGTGCAGCCCGGCAACCTCGGGTCGGACAGACGCAGGGCGCTACTTCAGGCGGTCCACTGGCCTACCGCCATTTCTGCGGTGAAGCCCGGGCCGAAGGCCGCCAGCAGGCCGATGTCGCCCTGCTTCAGATTGGAATCGAACTGGCGCTTGAGCACGTCGAACACCACCACGCTGGCAATGTTGCCGGCTTCCGACAGGCTGCTGCGCGATTGCGCCACCCGGTTCGAGGCCAGGTCCAGGTGCATCACCAGTTCGTCGAGGATCTTGCGGCCACCGGTGTGGAAGATGAAGAAGTCGTTGTGCGCGCAGTTCTGTTCGAAGCTGTCGTAGTTGAGCTTCTCCATCACCGGCGCCACATCCTTGATCGAGTTCATCACCGCCTTGTCGAGGGTGAAGTGGAAGCCGGTGTCCTTCACGTCGTACTTGATGTAGTGCTCGCTCTTGGGCAGGAAGAACGACTCGGTCTTCTTGATCTTGAAGCCGCTGGCCTGGTCATCGGCGCGCAGCACGCAGGCCGACACCGCATCGCCGAACAGCGCCGCGGAGATGAAGGCGTGCAGCTTGGTGTCATCCGGCTGGTAGCACAGCGAAGAGAACTCCAGGGACACGATCAGCACGTGGTTGCGCGCATCGAGCCGGGCGAAATCGTTGGCCCGGTTGATGGCCGCGGCGCCGGCCACGCAGCCCAGCTGGGCGATGGGCAGTTGCACGGTGGAATTGGGCAGGCCGAGGTCGTTGATCAGGTGCGCGGTCAGCGACGGCATCATGAAGCCGGTGCAGGAGGTGACGATCACCATGCGGATGTCGCTGATCTGCAACCCGGCATTCTCGATGGCCTGGCGCGCCGCGGCCGACGACATCTGCCGGGCTTCACGCTCGTAGACGATGCTGCGGTGGGTAAAGCCGGTGTGCACCGCCAGCTCGTCGATCGGCAGCACCAGGTGGCGCTCGTTGACTTCGGTGTTGGCGATCATGCGTTTGGCCAGGGCCATGCGCGGATGGTCGGCGTGCAGGTTTTCCAGGTGATCAACCATCTGCTGCTGGGTGATCTTGTGTTGCGGAAACATGACGTGTGGGAGGCAAAGAGTAGACATGATGGGTCCTTGGCTCTAAGTAAGCCAATAAGTTAAGGGGTGGGGATCGTTCCCCGTTAATAGGCACAGGAATCTGTAGGCCCTAAAGGAAATCAGGACCTTAAGGCAACTTCGAGGCGTGAAGCGGCCGTTGATGTAACTTTTAAGTTGGATTTTATTTTAATGGCTAACTTCAAGGTGCCTTATATAAAGGCACCTTGAACAACAACTTATATATCCAGTACGAACTTATAAGCGTATTGCCAGGCCAGGTTGCTTTCGCGCACATGCTTGCGAATCACCATGCGCACCGGCGCGCCGACTTTCAGTTGGTGCGGATCGCAGACGTCGACGATCTCCGAGGCGATCACCAGGCCGTCGTCCAGGCGCACCATGGCCATGACGCGCGGCACGGTTTCGCCATAACCCATGGCGGCCAGGACCGGGTTCTCGGCGTGGGCCATGACTTCGATCTTGCCCGTGCGCTTGCAGCGGTAAGGCTTCACGCTCAGGGAATTGCAGGCGCCACAGACGGTGCGCCTTGGGAAGAAGATCTCGTTGCACTCTTCGCACTGGCTGCCTTCGAGGCGGTACTTGCCGCCATGCTCGCGCCATTCGCGGAGCATGCTGGCGGTGGTCATTCTGTGGATCTGTTCTGGGTACATGGACATGGTCCGGGCTCCTTAGTCGTTCGAGAGGACAATCACTGAGTTGTGCGCCGCGTAACCGCCAAGGTTCTGCGACACGCCGATGCGTGCGCCCTTGACCTGGTTGTCGGATTCACCCCTCAGCTGCCGGAACAGCTCGGTGATGTGCAGGATGCCGTCGCAGCCCGAGGCATGGCCGCGGCCGATGTTGCCGCCGTCGGTGTTCAGTGGCAGTTGGCCGTCCAGGGCGATGCCGCCTTCAAGCACGAAGTCGCCGGCCTGGCCCTTGCCGCAGATGCCCATGGATTCCATCTGGATCAGCCCGGCGCCGAGCAGGTCGTAGACCTGGGCCACGTCGATGTCCTTGGCGGTGATCCCGGCTTTCTTGTAGGCGATTTCCGCGCAGGCGATGGAGTTGGCCGAGACGGCCATGCCCACGTCCTTGGGCAGACCCGGGTGGTGCAGGGTCGGATTGTGGAAGCGCGTGCCGAAGTAGTGCGAAACCCCGGTGTAGGCGCAGCCGCGGACGAACACCGGTTTGTCGGTGTACTTGTGGGCCAGGTGCTCGGCCACCAGGATCGCGCAGCCACTGGCTTCGCCCCAGGCCAGCATCGAGCCGCAGGCTTCGCTGTTCTTCAGCGCTTCCAGGGTGGGGATCGGCTGGCCGTAGCGGGTGGCGGTCGGCGTGTTGTGGGCATAGACGCGCATCTGCCGGCCGAACGTGGCCAGGACATCGGCCTCGCGACCGGCATAGCCGAACTTCTGGAAGTACTCGGCGGTGGCCAGGGCGAAGGCATCGGTGTGGGAGATGCCGAGGAAGTAGTCGTATTCACATTCAGTGCTGGAGCCGATGTATTCGGCGTAGTTGAAGTGATCGGTCATTTTCTCGAAGCCGCCGCACAGGACGATGTCGTACTCACCGGACGCGACCATCTGGTGGCCCATCTGGAACGACACCGAGCTGCTGGTGCAGTTGGCGGTGCTCATGAAGGTCGGCGCCGGGCTGATGCCCAGGGCGTCGGAGATGGTCGGGCCAAGGCCGCCATATTCGGAGATGCCTTCACCGTGGTAACCGTAGGCGACGCCCTGGATTTCCCGGGGGTGCATCTTGGCGTCCTTGAGGGCCTTGTAAGCGGACTCGACGATCATTTCCTTGAACGTCTGCCGAACTCGTGAACTTCCGGGCTTCGGCGTATAGGCGGCCGAAACGATTGCAACACGACGTGCGCACATGTGCATGCTCCTTGCGTAGACAGGCGTAATCAGAGGTAGGCGGTCAGGGCGTAGTCAGCCCGCAGGTACTTGAACTCGTACTTGATGGAGGTGCCGTAATCGACATAGGTCTTGGTTTCGAGCAGTTCGCGCAGGGGCTTGTTGTGCTTCTGGTACTGCTCGATGGCGTCGGTGACGGTCAGGGCGATGGCGTCACTGCCGGCGCCGAAACCATAGGACACCATGAGGATCTTCTGCCCCGGACGGGCCTGGTCCAGCACGTTGATCAGGCCGAGCAGCGGGCTGGCCGAACCGGTGTCGCCAACGCTGCCGGCATAGATCCCCGGTTCCACTTGCTTGGGGTTGAAGCCCAGGTGCTTGCCCAGGGAATAGGGCGTGGACACCAGGTTTTGCTGGAACACCACATAGTCATAATCGGCCGGGCTGGTATGCAGCTTGGCCATCAGGCCCTCGGCGGCACGGCGGGTCTGGTCTTCCAGGCCGATGCTGTTCTTGTCCGAGCCCAGGCCCATCCCGGAACGGATGTAGCGATCGCCTTGGGGGCGGATGTTGTCGGCGATATCGGCGGCGCAGGAGAAGCTGGCGTCGAATTCGGCGATGACATTCTGATTGCCGATCAGCAATGCCGCGGCGCCGGCCCCGGCATAGGACTCGGTCAGGTCGCCCGGCGCGGTGTTGCGGTTGATGGTGTCGGCGCCGATGGCCAGGGCGCTGCCGGTCATGCCGGAGGCCACCAGGGCCTGGCAGATCTGCAGGGCTGAGGTGCCGGACTTGCCGGCGAACTGCACGTCGGCGCAGTAAGCGTCGTAACCGCTGCCGAGCATTTCCAGGATGATCGAGGCCGAAGCCCGAGAATCGTAGGGGTTGGTGCAAGTGCCCAGATAGAGGGCCTGGAGTTCATGCCCGGGGATTTTGTCGAGGGCCCGTTGCGCCGCCAGCACGCCAAGGGTGATGACATCTTCATCCGGCTGCAGCACCGCTCGTTCGCTGACGCCGAGGTTTTCCTCCACCAGCTTGAGGTCGGTGTTTTTCCAGACGTTGATGACGTCCTGAACTTTGAGACGGCATACCGGAACAGCCGCGCCGTAGCTGACAATGCCTACTTTTTTCACGTTCATTTTCCTCTTGATTCCATTCTTTTTGAGAAAACTGGGTCGTGCTTGCTCAGAAGCACCCTTGAAACATACGGAAAACAGTTTTTGCTGCCTGACTCTGGTCGGCACCGCGTAAACCCTCAGTCCAGAGGGGTTTTACCGCAGGCTCCAAAGAGGGGAAAAGCCACTCGAAAGCTGTTTTTCTTCACCTCATCGTGCTATGATACGGAACGTTTCGTTTAATAATAATTTCAGACGATCCAGTCTCTTCAGAGAAAAGGCTTCAAGCCTCGAATTTGAGATACTCTGAGTTACAAGGCCTGATCCGCTCAACCCTTACGAGAAATTTCAAGAACTAGATGGATCGGTGCAAGAATTTCATGATTCTTTCAAGAATGAAACGAAACGGACCGTTTCATTTCGATTCGAGGGAATCCTATACCCTGCGTTGCGTTTGTCAAGCGCCCTGCCTGGAGATTTTTTATTGTGGCTCGTACCCCATCTCGCAGCTCCATCGGCTCTTTGCGAAGTCCGCATACCCACAAAGCCATCCTCAGTTCCACCATCGAGATCCTCAAGGAATGCGGTTATTCCGGACTCAGCATTGAGTCGGTCGCGCGCCGGGCGGGTGCCAGCAAGCCGACGATTTATCGGTGGTGGTCGAACAAAGCGGCGTTGATCGCGGAAGTCTATGAAAACGAGAGCGAGCAGGTAAGAAAGTTTCCTGATCTCGGCTCATTCAAGGCAGATCTCGACTTTTTACTGCGTAATCTCTGGAAAGTATGGCGAGAAACCATTTGTGGCGAGGCGTTTCGCTGTGTGATTGCCGAAGCTCAGTTGGATCCAGCGACATTGACCCAACTCAAGGATCAGTTCATGGAGCGCAGAAGGGAGATGCCGAAAAAACTGGTGGAAAATGCCATCAGCAATGGTGAATTGCCCAAGGACACCAACCGTGAATTGCTGCTCGATATGATTTTCGGATTTTGCTGGTATCGGCTGCTGACCGAGCAGTTGACTGCGGAACAGGATATTGAGGAATTCACAGATTTACTGATCAACGGTGTCTGTTCTGGCGCGCAACGTTGATCCCTTGAGAGCATTGAGCCTGCACAGGATGCGGGCTCAATGACGGATGTTTCAGGCTGAAGCGGCAGCGAACTCCCGATACAGGTCCGGCAGAAAGCTGGCCAGATGATTGAACTCGCACATGTCGTGAACGGCGAACTCATAGGCCAGGGTTTCCAGCTCGGTTTCGCCGAAACCACTTTCCTTGAGCAGCGCCGATGCTTTTTCTGCCCCGGGAAAACGGTCCATCGAGGGGTGCGAGCCAACCCAGTAGCGGCTGGTCAGGTACATGCCGCCTGGCACCTCCTTGAACAGATGCACCATCAGTGACACCGGCACCTGCGGATGCTCGGCCAGGCTCATCAGGGCGCTGACGCTGCCATCGATTTTCGCTTCTCGATACAGGTCCGGGTCCAGGCCCAGGCTGGCCGGCTCCTTGAAATCGATGTGCAGGTGCATCAGGCGGTCGCCGACATATTCCGAGGCGCAGAAGGTGTTGCCGTACAAGCGCTCCTCGAAACTCAAGGACGCGTCACCCAGGCGCTGGTGGTTCACGCATGGATTGCTGACATGGGCGTAGGGGAACCACAGGGTATAGCGCTGCGCTTCCGCCGGGTGCCACATGAACCACCACTTGAACATCTGCGCGGTGCAACCGGGGAAGAACTTGCGGCTCTGCACATAGGCCATCGGGCCCGGCAGCAGGGCGTAGCCGGACTCTTCGCTGACGAAGTCCGGGTCGAGCAGGCGATTGATGTCCTCCACACTCGGGGTCAGGGTGTCCTTGAGGTCCATCGGGCCTTGCTGGATCTTGCGCACGGCGGACAGCGGCACGCGCATTTCCGAGCGGAAATATTTGGCATACGGCTTGTTCCTGACCGCCGCCTGGTTGCGCAGGAACAGCTTCTGCATGGGCAAGGAGAAGTAGGTGAAGGGGGTCATGACGCGCGCTTCCATGCTGATATCCTTTGGCTTGAATAGACGAGAGGCCGGCATCTTCCTGTACTCCCTCAATCGTGGTTGCACGAGAAACTGGCGCTTTGTAGCTAAGCAGTGCATAAACAAAAGTCAAATTTGAATTTAACTTAGTGAGAAAGCCATGGCTCTTTCCGCTTCCCCGCAGACGCCTGCGGCCCGTGCACCGCGCCAGGATGGCCAGGCGACTCGCCAGCAGATTCTGGAAACCGCCGGCCAGCTCTTTGCCGAGCTGGGGTACGCCAATACCACCAGCAAGCAGATCTGCGAGAACTCCAGGGCCAACAATGCCTCGGTCAATTATCACTTCGAGAACAAGGACGGCCTGTATCGGGCGGTGTTGCGCGAGGCCCATGACCGTCTGCTGCGGATCGAGACCATGATCACCCTGAGCGAGAGCCAGGAGCGCGCCGAGGACAAGCTGCGCGCGATCATCACCGTGCTGATCGAGGGGCTGGCCAACCAGCGCGAGGGCTGGGCGCTGAAGGTGCTGACCCGCGAGCTGCTGTCACCCTCGTCGGTGTTGCCGGAGGTGCTGGAGGAGCAAGCCTTTCCCAAGGCCCAGATCGTGCGAAACATTCTCGGCCAGATCATGCAACTGCCGCCGGACGACCCGGCCACGCTGCGCAGCGCGGTCAGCGTGTTTGCGCCATGCCTGTTCCTGCTGATTGCCCATGAGCCGCTGACGCGCCATGTGTTGCCGGGGTTGGCGCTCGATCCGCCTGAGTTGATCGAGCACATGATGAGTTACGCCCTGGCCGGCCTGGCTGCCGTGTCTCGGGCTTCGACTCCCGTCTAGGCCGTTGTCCGGGCAAAAAAAACGCCGACCCTGAGGTCGGCGTTCCTGTTCGGCGATTGCCGGGCTGGTGCTTACTCCTGGGCGACGGCGTTCTTGGCCAGGATGGCGTTGGCCAGCTCCATGTCGGTGGCTTTGAGGCCAGGGTTGTCGGCGCGGACTTTCTGCATGGCGGCTTCCAGGTACGGGCCGCGGATGCTGCCTTCGCTGGCGACGAAGCTACCGGCGTCGTCCTGGGCGGCGACGATCAGTTTGTGGTCCTTGAAGGTCAGGTAAGTGGAGCCGGTGGTGGCGCCGGAGGAAATGACGTTACGCCAGAAGGTGTCGGCCATTGCCGAACCAACGGGAAGGGACAGCAAGGCAAGGGTGGCGACAGCTATTTTCAGACGCATGATGGGTGACTCCAACTGGGGGTTATCTGCACAGTTTGATTCTAGATACCCCAGCGGAGTTCCGTGACCCGTCAGTCAAGGTTTTCGACCAGCAGAATGGCGCCTTCCTGACCTATCACCCGCACCCGGGCCCCCACCGGCGCGTCGGCGCCCTTGGCGATCCACACCCCGTCGGCGACCTTGATTCGACCGCGGCCATTGAGGATCGCCTGATGCACGACGAAGGTCTTGCCGATCAGTTCCTGGCCCCGCAGGTTCAGGTTCGGCTGGTCGCTGGGGCGGACCACGTTGCGCTGACGTCGCCACCAGTACAGCGCCGTCAGCACCGACAGCAGGCCGAACAGGAAAAACTGCACTTCCCAGGACAGGCCGGGAACCAGGAAGGTCAGGGCCCCGACGAAAGCGGCGGCCAGCCCTATCCACAGCAGGTAGCCGCCAGCACCGAACACCTCGAAGATCAGCAGCAGGGTGCCCAGGGCGAGCCAGTCCCAGAACGACAGGGTTTGCAGGTATGCCAGCATGGTGCGTGCCTCAGCCTTTCTTGCCGTCGAACGTGGCTTTGACGATTTCGCCAATGCCGCCCACGGCGCCGATCACCTGGCTGGCCTCCAGCGGCATCAGGATCACCTTGCTGTTGTTGGCCGCCGCCAGTTTGCCCAGGGCATCGATGTACTTTTGCGCCACGAAGTAGTTGATCGCCTGAACGTTGCCGCTGGCGATCGCCTCGGACACCACCTGGGTCGCCCGGGCCTCGGCCTCGGCTTGACGCTCCCGGGCTTCGGATTCGAGAAACGCCGCCTGACGCTCGCCCTCGGCTTCCAGGATCTGCGCCTGTTTCTTGCCTTCGGCCGTGAGGATGGCCGCCGCTCGCAGGCCTTCGGCTTCGAGGATCTGTGCGCGCTTGACCCGTTCAGCCTTCATCTGCCCGGACATGGCCGCCATCAGGTCGGCCGGTGGGCTGATGTCCTTGATTTCGATCCGGGTGATCTTGATGCCCCAGGGCGCGGTGGCTTCGTCGACGGTGCGCAGGAGTTTCTCGTTGATGCCGTCACGCTGGCTGAGCATCGCGTCCAGCTCCATGGAGCCGAGCACGGTACGGATATTGGTCTGCAGCAGGTTGCGGATGGCGTGCTCCAGGTTGTTGACCTCGTAGGCGGCCTGGGCCGTGTTGACCACTTGAAAGAAGCACACGGCGTCGATCTGCACCGTGGCGTTGTCGGCGGTAATGACTTCCTGGGGGGGAATGTCCAGCACGCTTTCCATGACGTTGATCTTGCGACCGATGCGGTCCATCACCGGAATGATGATGTTCAGCCCCGGCTTGAGGGTGTTGGTGTAGCGGCCGAAACGCTCCACGGTCCATTGATAGCCTTGCGGCACGACCTTGAAGCCCATGAAGACCAGGGCCACCGCCAGGGCGACGAAAAGTAACAGTACGCTTCCTATCTGCATCACATTCACCTGCTCAGTCATTGCTCATGGGGACGGCGAGCACGAGTGTAGAGGGCTGCCGGTTCTGGCGTTGGGATACCTTGGCCCTTGCATCATCAGGACACACAACACCGCGCCGATCCGCTCAAAGCCGGAAGCGGGTGACCGACGTCTGCAAAGTGGCCACGGAGTTTTCCATCTGCTCCACCGTGAGGGTCAGGTCCCGCATGGCCTGGCTGTTGCGCCGCGCCACCTGGCTGATCATTTCCACCCGCTGGGCCACTTCGCTGCCGGCCTTGGACTGCTCGCCGATGGTGTGGGAAATCTCTTCCACCATCAGCGCCGAGCGTTGCGCGCCCTGGCGAATCTCATTGATCGACGTCCCCGCCTGCTGGGCCATGTGCACCCCGTCGTTGACCCGGCTGACCCCGGTTTGCATGCTGCTCACCGCTTGTTCGGTGGTTTCGCGGATGCGCTGGATCATGCCGGTGATCTCCCGGGTGGATTGCGCGGTGCGCGCCGCGAGGTTGCGCACTTCGTCGGCGACCACGGCAAATCCGCGTCCGGCCTCGCCGGCCCGGGCCGCCTCGATGGCGGCATTCAGGGCCAGCAGGTTGGTCTGCTCGGCAATGCCGTTGATCACCTGGATGATCGAATGGATCTCTTCCGAGGACTGTCCCAGGGCGGTGATGCTCTGGGACGAATTGTTCACCGCTTCGGCGATGTGGCTCATGCCGTCCACCACCCCGAGGATCACCTGGCCACCGCTGCCGGCCAGGGATTCGGACTGGGCGGCAATGCTCTGGGCATTGCGCGCGTGCTCGGCGACCTGGGCAATGTTGCTGATCATCTGTTCCATGGCGGCGGCCATGTTGGTGGCGCCGTCGGCCTGCTCGGTGGCGCCGTCGGCAATGCCCAGCGAGGTGTCGCTGAGGCTGTGGGAGCGTCCTCGCAGCTCTTCGCTCTCGTGGCGGATGGTGGTGATCATCTGCCGCAGGTTGTCCTGCATTTCACCCAGGGCCTGCTGCAACTGCCCGGCTTCGTCCCGGCTGTCGATACTGATGACGGTGGTCAGGTTGCCCTGGGCGATGGCCCGGGCGGTGGCGACGGACTTTTCCAGAGGCTTGAGTACCCGAATGAGCAACTGACGGGTCAGCAGGCACAGGATCAGGGCGGCAATCAGGCTGCCGCCGATCAGCCAAGCGGCCGCCTGGCGCACGGCATGTTCACTGTCTTGGCGAGTTTGTGCCGAAATCGCTTCGATCTTGCTGCTCAGCGCCGTGTTGCGGGTTTCCACTTCGCTGAAGCGTTGGGAAAACTCCTGCATGTGCTGGCGTGCCGCCTGCGGATCCTTGAGCGCCTGTTCGGCGATGCTCTCGGCGGCATGAATGTAGTTCTCCAGGACCGGTTGCAGCTCGCTGATGGCATCGCGGATATCCGGCGCCAGGGGCAGTTTGGCGTTTTCCGCCAGCGCCTTGCGGAACCAGTCGCCGTGTTCGCGCAGGCTGCTACGCACCTCCTCGCCGGCCGCACTGTCGCCGGGCTCGCTGCTCAGCGCCTCCAGCACATCGGCGCGCAGGGCGTCATGCATCATGTCGGCCTCCAGGTGGTTGCGCAGGGCGCTGGCATTGAGTTCATTGTCCTGCAGTGCGCCGGCCAGGCGCGATTGTCCCCACAGACCGAGGCCCGCCACCAGGGCAATGGCCAGTAGGCTGAGGACCCCGGAGGCGATCATGTTTTGCCGAATATTCATGCCTGGCTTCCTGCTCGTTTTGGCGGTAATTCAAGCGTAGTCCAGTGCCCGGGGTTCGCCGCCGGGCGAGTTCTCGGCTACCCGCCAGGGTTCTGCGGCGTGACCCGCAGTACCTCCTCGAAACTGGTCAAACCTTCGGCGAGTTTGCGTGCGGCGGCCTGGCGCAGGCTGTGCATGCCGTCCTCGGCGGCCTGGCGACGCAGATCGGCGAGGTCGAGGTCGCTTTGGATCAGGGCCCGGAGCGCGGCGCTCAAGGGCATGACTTCGTAGACCGCCGTGCGTCCGTGATAGCCGGTGCCCCGGCACTCGGCGCAGCCCACGGCTCGCTTGCCATGGCGCGGTGGCGGCGATTGCCGGGGATGGATCAGGTTGTGCCAGTCGTCGCTGGCGAGTTCGGCGGGGGCCTTGCAGTGTCGGCACAGGGTGCGCACCAGGCGCTGGGCCATGACCCCGACCAGAGTGGCCCTGAGCAAATAGGGCGGCACGCCCAGTTCCAGCAGGCGGCTGATGGCGGCCGGGGCGTCGTTGGTGTGCAGGGTGGACAGCACCAGGTGCCCGGTGAGCGCGGCCTGGATGGCCATTTCCGCGGTTTCCAGGTCGCGAATCTCGCCGATCATGATGATGTCCGGGTCCTGGCGCATCAGCGCCCGTACACCGCTGGAAAAACTCAGGTCGATGTTGGGCTGGACCTGCATCTGGTTGAAGGCCGGCTCGATCATCTCGATCGGGTCCTCGATGGTGCACAGGTTGATTTCAGGCGTCGCCAGCTGCTTCAGGGTGGTGTAGAGGGTGCTGGTCTTGCCCGAACCGGTGGGCCCGGTGACCAGGATGATGCCGTGGGCCTGGGAGGTCATGGCCTGCCAGCGGCTCAGGTCGTCGGCGCCAAAGCCCAGTTGGTCGAAGTCCTTGAGCAGCACCTGGGGATCGAAGATGCGCATCACCAGTTTCTCGCCGAAGGCCGTGGGCAGGGTCGACAGGCGCAGCTCGATTTCGCTGCCTGCGGGAGGGCGGGTCTTGATCCGGCCGTCCTGGGGCCTGCGCTTTTCTGCGACGTTCATGCGTCCCAGGCTCTTGAGGCGGCTGACCATGGCCAGGGTGACCAGGGGCGGAAACTGATAGACGTTGTGCAGCACACCGTCGATGCGAAAGCGCAGGGTGCCGTGTTCGCGACGCGGTTCGATATGAATGTCGCTGGCCCGTTGCTGGAACGCGTACTGAAACAGCCAGTCGACAATGTTGACGATGTGGGCATCGTCGGCATCCGGTGCCTGATCGTTGGCGCCCAGCTTGAGCAACTGTTCAAAGTTGCCCGGGCCGCTGGTCTTCTGTTCATTGCTGGCGCCGCTGACCGACTTGGCCAGGCGATAGAACTCCAGGGTCAGGCGCTGGATCTCCGCCGGGCTGGCCACGACCCGTCGGATCGGGCGCTTGAGCACCTGGGCCAGATCGGCCTCCCAGCCCCTGACATAGGGCTGGGCGCTGGCCACGGTAACGCTGTGGGCATCCACCGCCACGGCGAGGATCTTGTGCCGTTGGGCGAAGGCGAAGGACATCAAGGGGGTGATGCCGGCCACGTCGATCCGTAGCGGATCGATGCGCAGGTAGGGCTGGCCCGCCTGCCGCGCCAGCCAGGCGCTGAGGCTGTCCAGGTCCAGGTGGCGCCCTGGCTGCTGTCGGTCGGGTAACTGCTGGCTGGCGATGAGTTCAAGAGGATGCAGGTGCGGGTCGGCCCCTTGGCGCCGGGCGCTCATGGCCTGTTCGGCGGCGTCCTGGCTGATGCGCTCCTGGGCCAGCAGGTCACTCAGCAGCTCGCTGAGATCCAGCCAGCGGTCCGGGGACACCTGGGCTGCGGTCATGGGAACTCCTTGGGAGCGTGGTCCAGAGTCGGTTCTCTGGTCGTCGACTGCCAAGAATAGTCACATCGGACGGCGCCCCAGCGGGCCAAGGGTTGCAGGGTTTTACCGGGCTCAGCCGGTAGCCTGCAGGCGCGAGGTCTCGACCAATTGCAGCTCCACCGAGCTGACACTGATCAGGTTGCGCAACTTGTCGCCGATCACTCGGGCCCGGTGCCAGCTCAAGCCCGCGAGCTCCACTTCTATATGCAGCGTGTCGTCCCGCTGGATGACCGCGACCCGCTGCGGCACCAAGAGTTGCAGGGCGAAATGGTTGAGCACCCGGCACAGCACGTCGGCCTCGACATCGGTGAACAGCTGGTAGTGCACGTGGCACTGGGCATTGTCGTGGTTCCAGACATCGGCGCGGGTCGATGGGCTCGGGGCGGGGCTGTGCAGGGGCATGGCGATCTCCAGGTCAGTGGAGAAATTTTTACATTCGGTTTCGGGTTTTTCTTATCTAAGATGCACTCAATTCGCCTGATGGCGAATTGGATGATTCGATTTTTAACGTTTTTGGGGGTTGGTTATGCAAAGCGAGCTGGATGCCTACGATCGCCGGATCCTTGCGTTGCTGCAAGACGACGCATCGCTTTCCAGTGCCCAGATTGCCGAACAGGTGGGGTTGTCCCAGTCGCCTTGCTGGCGGCGGATTCAGCGCATGAAGGATGAAGGGGTGATTCGCGGCCAGGTGACCCTGCTCGACCGCAAGAAGATTGGCCTGAACACGCAGATCTTTGCCGAGGTCAAGCTCAACGCCCATGGACGCTCCAACTTCACCGAGTTCACCGAAGCCATTCGCGGTTTTCCCGAGGTGCTGGAGTGTTATGTGCTGATGGGCGCGGTGGACTTCCTGTTGCGCATCGTGACGGCGGATATCGAAGCCTACGAGCGGTTCTTCTTCGAGAAGCTGTCCATGGTGCCGGGCATTCAGGAGGTGAACTCGATCGTCGCCCTGTCGGAGATCAAGTCCACCACCAGCCTGCCGGTATTGCGTTGAGGGTGATCGATTACAGGCGCAGCAGGGTCTTCCAGGCGCGGTTCTGGAACACCGCGATGGCTTGCTGCTTGCGCGCGTCGAGGGCTTCGTCGGTGATCGGTTCGTTGGCCAGTTGGGCCAGCTTGTTCAATTCACCGTAGAGGCGATCCAGCTCCGCAATCTCCAGCGCGGCGCGGGCGTGGTGCAGCCAGGCCTGGATGCGTTCGATCCGCGGCAGTTGCTCGGCCAGGTCCTCGGGCTGCTGCTGGTAGCGCGGCAGTTGCAGGGAGCTGGCCTCTTCGGCCAGCAGGCGTGGCAGCCAGCTGCCCAGTTGCGCCGCGCCCTGGCGGTTGCCACGGGTGTTGCGCTCGGCGGTCCAGGCCCGGGCCAGCAGCCAGCGCGAAGTGTTCAGGGAGAACAGGCCCCAGCGCACGTCCTGCAGCTCTTCCATGAATTGCTCCGGCGCGGCCTTGCGCACGTCTTCGTCATCCAGGCCGGCCTGCACCAGCGGGCGCCAGTCTTCCAGCAGGGCATCCAGGGCGCTGCGCAGTTCCGCGGTGGACTGACGCGGCGCGGCCTGGCCCAGGCTGCTGGCCAGGGCTCGCAATTCGGCGAGGTTGTCGACCCAGTCCTGCAGCAGGCGCCAGTGGCCGTTGAAACGATACTGTTCGGCCAGGCGCTGGCTGCTGCCCAGCAGATGCCAGGCCAGGGCGGCGAAAGCGTCGTCCAGCGGGGTTTCGGCGCTCAGCTGTGGCGCCGGCAGGCTCAGGGAGTAGCTGCCGGCATCGAACAGGCGATAGCCGCGCTCGGCCTTGCTGATGTCGCAGGGCATCAACGGCAGGGTGAGGGCCAGTTCCGCGGCCAGTTCCAGCAGCGCGGCCGGCTCGCCTTCGCGCAGTTCCAGCTCCAGCTCGCAGATTTCTTCCTTGTGCTTGCCGGCGATCACCTGACCCAGGTCCAGGGCGGCCTCGATCACCACCTTGGCCTTGCCCCGGCCCCAGGCGATTTCCGCGCGCTCGCGGACAAAGTCGGTGGTGAACAGCGGCTTGAGGGTCTTTTTGTCCAGCTCGGCGAGGGCTTCGGGCCAGCATTCGCCGTCGAGTTTCTTCAGGTCGAGCTTGGCCTTGGGCAGATGCCAGTCGTACTCGTTGCGTTCGGACAGGCCGGCGACGCTCTGGCCGCTGGTCTTGAGGGTCTGGATCACCGCGTCGCCGTCGCGGCGCAGGCGCAGGGCGACTTTGGCCCGGGCCAGGTCGCGCTCTGGGGTGTCGAAGTACTGGTTCATCAGCTCACGGCGTTCCCAGCCACTTTTGTTGCGTTTTTTCAGGAGCGGGTGCTCGCGCAGGGCGGCGAGGGTTTCGCGGCTGACGCGGAGTTTGATTTCGGTTTCTTTCTGCATGGCCGGAAAATCCAGGATCGGGAGTGCAGCCGGAGGAAGAGTTGGCTGCCAAGGCCGTGCAGTGTACAGGAGCGGGCGCGTGGAGGCGCCACGACGGTTCCTTCCTCTCGCCGGATGCCTCTATGATGCTGCTCATCTTGGAATTTCCGGAGCCAGCTCATGCCATTGCCGTCCTTGAAGGAGCAGTTCGCTGCACTGATCGCCGCGCCGTCGGTGAGCTGCACCCAGCCTGCGCTGGACCAGTCCAACCGAGCGGTGATCGACTTGCTGGCCGGCTGGCTCGGCGACCTCGGGTTTAGCTGCGATATCCAGTCGGTCAGCCCCGGCAAGTTCAACCTGCTGGCCAGCTACGGCAGTGGTCCTGGTGGGCTGGTGCTGGCCGGGCACAGCGACACCGTGCCATTTGACGCCGCGCTGTGGCAGACCGATCCGCTGAAGCTGACCGAGGTCGACGGTCGCTGGGTCGGTCTGGGCAGTTGCGACATGAAGGGCTTTTTCGCCCTGATCATCGAGGCGGTGCGGCCGTTGCTGGAGCAGCCGTTCAAGCAGCCGCTGCTGATCCTGGCCACTTGCGATGAAGAGAGCTCCATGGCCGGGGCGCGGGCCCTGGCGCAAGCCGGGCGGCCCCTGGGGCGCGCCGCGGTGATCGGCGAACCCACGGGTCTCAAGCCGATCCGCCTGCACAAGGGGGTCATGATGGAGCGCATCGATATTCTCGGGCGCAGCGGTCACTCCTCCGACCCGAGCCTGGGCCGCAGTGCCCTGGAAGCGATGCACGACGCCATCGGCGAGCTGCGCGGGCTTCGGCTGCTGTGGCAACGCGAATACCGCAATCCGCAGTTCAGCGTGCCGCAGCCGACCCTGAACTTCGGCTGCATCCATGGTGGCGACAACCCCAATCGCATCTGTGGCCAGTGTTCCCTGGAGTTCGACCTGCGCCCGTTGCCGGGCATGGACCCGCAGATGTTGCGCGAAGCCATTCGTCAGAAGCTGGTGCCGATCGCCCAGCGCCATGAAGTGCAGATCGACTATGCACCGCTGTTTCCCGCCGTGCCGCCGTTCGAGCAGCCCGAGGATGCCGAGCTGGTGCGGGTGGCGGAGCGGCTGACCGGGCATCGCGCCGAAGCAGTGGCGTTTGGCACCGAAGCGCCTTATCTTCAGCGCCTTGGCTGCGAGACGCTGGTGCTTGGTCCCGGGGATATCGCCTGTGCCCACCAGCCTGGGGAATACCTCGAAATGTCACGCTTGCAGCCTACCGTGCATCTATTACGAGAATTGATCGAACATTACTGCCTGACACCGGCCCCGATTTAAGTAAATTGCCGGCATTCCTGTCCGTACCCATTGAGGAGAGTAAGCGTGTTGCCAAGCCTGTTCCGACGATAACCATCAGCCCGCTGTGCGTTTTCCGTTTCGTCCTTTTATAGGCTGCTATTTATTTACAGGCTCAGGTTCATGCCCGAATACGTCAATTGGCTTCGCCACGCGTCTCCCTACATCAACGCTCACCGGGATTGCACCTTTGTGGTCATGCTCCCGGGCGACGGTGTTGAACACCCCAACTTCGGCAATATCGTTCACGACCTGGTGCTGCTGCACAGCCTGGGGGTGCGTCTGGTGCTGGTGCACGGTTCGCGCCCGCAGATCGAAGCGCGCCTGGCGGCTCGTGGCCTGACCCCGCATTACCATCACGGCCTGCGCATCACCGATGCGGCGACCCTGGAATGCGTGATCGACGCCGTCGGCCAGTTGCGCATCGCCATCGAGGCGCGCCTGTCCATGGACATGGCTTCCTCGCCGATGCAGGGCTCGCGCTTGCGGGTGGCCAGCGGCAACCTGGTGACGGCGCGTCCGATCGGCGTGCTGGAAGGCGTCGATTTCCACCATACCGGCGAAGTGCGCCGGGTCGACCGCAAGGGCATCAACCGCCTGCTGGATGAACGCTCCATCGTGCTGCTGTCGCCCCTGGGTTATTCGCCCACCGGCGAAACCTTCAACCTGGCCTGCGAGGACGTGGCGACCCGTGCCGCCATCGACCTGGGGGCCGACAAGCTGCTGCTGTTCGGTGCCGACCCTGGGCTGCTGGATGAAAACGGCAAGCTGGTGCGCGAGCTGCGTCCACAACAGGTGCCAGCCCACCTGCAGCGCCTGGGCGGCAATTATCAGGCCGAGCTTTTGGATGCCGCCGCCGAGGCTTGCCGTGGCGGGGTGGGGCGCAGCCATATCGTCAGCTATGCCGAAGATGGCGCGCTGTTGACCGAGCTGTTCACCCGCGATGGCGGTGGCACCCTGGTGGCCCAGGAGCAGTTCGAGCGGGTGCGCGAGGCGGCGATTGAAGACGTCGGCGGGTTGCTGGATCTGATCAGTCCGCTGGAAGAGCAAGGCATCCTGGTGCGGCGCTCCCGCGAGGTGCTGGAGCGCGAGATCGAACAGTTCAGCGTGGTCGAGCGCGAGGGCATGATCATTGCCTGCGCGGCCTTGTACCAGATTGCCGATTCCGATGCCGGTGAACTGGCCTGTCTGGCGGTGAACCCGGAATATCGCCATGGCAAACGTGGCGATGAACTGTTGGAAAGGATCGAAGCCCGGGCCCGGGCCCAGGGCCTGAAAACCTTGTTCGTTCTCACTACCCGCACCGCGCACTGGTTCCGTGAGCGGGGCTTTGTGCCCAGCAGCGTCGAGCGCCTGCCTTCGGCCAGGGCTTCGCTGTACAACTATCAGCGCAATTCGAAGATCTTCGAGAAGGCTCTCTGAGTCTTCCGCTCGTTCCGTAATCGGCAACGCCTCGGTCCCCGGATCGAGGCGTTGTGCTTTATGGACATGTCAGAAAAATTTCATTTCGATACAAAAACTGTAACAAATTGACGGGAGGATAGGCTCTTAGCCATGATTGCGTCGCTTTTTTGATCCTGTTTGACGTTTTGCGCCCAAAACGCATCGGATCATGGCCGCAAGAGTGGGAAAAATCTTTTCAGCAATAAGCTCGTGAGCGTCTACGCTGGGACGTTCAGCGTATTAGTGGCGAGCTTTATTCCTGAAAGGCATGAAAAAGAATTAAACAATTCTTTTTGGGTTTATGAGTAATTCATTACCCTGCAGGGACCAAATTACGGCGATTAGACCATGGTCGTAGACACAGATCGTTACGATTGACTTATCAGTCACGGTCTGGCGCTAATCGCGCATCTGTGGCACCCGGGCGTTCGATCCGGGGCCAGGAACCACAAGAATTAGAAACGAGAGGAGCGAAACATGAACAAGTCCACCTTGGCCCTGGCTGTGGCCGTAGGGGTTTTGGCGCAGCAGGCAGGCGCCGCCGGTTTCATCGAAGACAGCAAGGCCACCTTGGGGCTGCGTAACTTCTATATCAATACCGATAACCGTGACGGTGATACCAAAGCCGCCAAAGCCCAGAACAAGCAGGAAGAATGGGGCCAAGGCTTCATCTTCAACTTCACCTCTGGCTACACCGAAGGCACCGTAGGTTTCGGTCTGGACGCTATCGGCCTGCTGGGCGTGCGCCTGGATTCCGGTGGCGGCACCAACGGCGCAACCACCACATCTGCTGGCGGCACCATTTTCCCGACTCACTCCTCCAGCGGCAAAAACGCTCAAGCGGTGAACGACTACTCCAGCCTGGGCCTGACCGGCAAGGTCAAGGTTTCCCAGACCGAGCTGAAGATCGGCACCCTGCAGCCAAACAACCCGGTGATCAAGTACAACGACGGTCGTCTGTTGCCACAAACCTTCCAGGGTGGCCAGATCACTTCGAACGAGATCAAGGACCTGACCCTGACCGCAGGTCAGATCGAGCACGCCAAAGGGCGTAACTCGAGCAACAACGAAGGCCTGTCCATCGCCGGTGCCAACGCCAGCTCCAACTACGATGCCGGCAAGTTCAGCAACAAGTTCTACTACGCTGGTGCTGACTACAAGATCACCAAGGATCTGACCGCTTCGTACTACTACGGTGAGCTGAAAGACTTCTACTCGCAGAACTTCCTGGGCCTGGTACACAACTGGTCCATCGGTCCTGGCGTACTGAAAAGTGACCTGCGCTACTACCGCAGCCGCGACAACGGCTCCAACGGCGACACTGCTGCCTACTACACCACCGGCTACTACCCGGACAAAGGCCTGTCGGCAATCACCAAGGGCAAGGTCGACAACAACCTGTACAGCTACCTGGCCCTGTACTCGGTTGAAGGTCACACCTTCGGTGGCGGCTACCAGTACAGCAACGGTGACAGCGACTTCCCTTGGCTGAACCAGGGTGACGGCTCGTCCAACAGCACCATCACCGACATGCAGATCCAGAAGTTCGCCCGTGCCGGCGAGCGTACCTGGCAGGCTCGCTACGCCTATGACTTCGCTAAGGTTGGCGTGCCTGGCCTGACCGCCGGCATCATCTACCTGCGTGGCAACAACATCGACACCGCCGGTAAAGTCGGCGCTGCTCAGAAGCTCACCCTGGGCACCGGTGGCACCGAGTGGGAACGCGACCTGACCCTGTCCTACGTGGTGCCGCAAGGTCCGCTGAAGAACCTGGGTCTGACCTGGAAAAACGCCATGTGGCGTAACGACATTCCGGGCCAGCGCGACCAGGACGAAAACCGTCTGATCGTCAGCTACTCGATCCCGTTGAAGTAATTCGCGGTTGAAAGCCTCGCCCGGCGCAACGCCGGGCGAGGTATTGCTTCAAGTCAGGCCCACCCCCGTGAGCCCTTCCTGAATTCCCCTCTTTTTACAGCGACTCAAGGCCTTCTCGAACCTTGTTGAGAAGGGTGGTCTTCGCCTGCGCGCGCGTCCAGTGAAGAGATTTTTAATATTCCTTTCAGTTCTTAATAAATCGATATTTATTCTTTTTAAATAATTTTCAGCGCAGGCAGAGTAGCTCCATCACGCACTCACAGGAGCAACAGCCATGAGCCTCAGACTGGGCGATATCGCCCCCGACTTCGAACAGGATTCCAGTGCCGGCAAGATTCGTTTCCACGAGTGGCTGGGCGACAGCTGGGGCGTGCTGTTTTCTCATCCGGCGGACTTCACCCCGGTGTGCACCACCGAGCTGGGCTTTACCGCCAAGCTCAAGGACGAATTCGCCCAGCGCGGGGTGAAAGCCATTGCCCTGTCGGTGGACCCGGTGGACTCCCATCACAAGTGGATCGAGGACATCAACGAAACCCAGAACACCCGGGTCAACTTCCCGATCCTGGCGGACGCCGATCGCAAGGTGTCGGACCTCTATGACCTGATCCATCCCAACGCCAGCGATACCCTGACCGTGCGTTCGCTGTTCATCATCGACCCGAACAAGAAGATTCGCCTGACCATCACCTATCCGGCCAGCACCGGGCGCAACTTCCATGAAATTCTGCGGGTGATCGATTCGCTGCAACTGACCGACAACTATAAGGTGGCCACGCCGGCCAACTGGCAGGACGGTGATGAGGTGGTGATCGTGCCGTCGCTCAAGGACGAGGACGAGATCAAGCGACGTTTTCCCAAAGGCTATCGCGCAGTGAAGCCCTACCTGCGCCTGACTCCACAACCCAATCGCTGACCCACGAACCGCTGTAGGAGCCGGCTTGCCGGCGAAGGCGGCGGTGAGGCCGGTGCAAGTGTCGCAGACCCTTTCGCTGGCAAGCCCGCTCCTACGCAGAATGCAGGAGTCACAGAACCACAAAGCAGGGGTTTTAAGGCCGTTTCGACGGCCTATTTTTTTGCCTGGAAATCATCCTTTCTTATATTCATTAAAAGAATAAACAAATGAAAAAATAAGATTTATGGATATATAAATAGGCTGTTAAGGTCTGTGCAGTCCGGCGAGATCGCATCCCGCGAATCGCTTATCTTGTTCAAGGAATCCCCCGAATGCTGGTGGTCTCTCTCGGTGGCAGTCCCAGTCAGCGATCCCGTTCCGGGGTGCTGCTGGAGTTGGCCAAGCGCTGGTTACAGCAGCACGGCGTGGAAGTGGTCAGCTACCAGGTGCGGGACTTCCCGGCCGAGGATCTGCTCCACGCCCGCTTCGACAGTCCCAAGGTCATTGACCTGCTGCAACAGATCGAACAGGCCGACGGCTTGCTGATCGCCACGCCGGTGTACAAGGCGTCTTTTTCCGGGGCCCTGAAAACCCTGCTCGACCTGCTGCCGGAGCGTGCCCTGAGCCACAAGGTGGTATTGCCCATGGCCACCGGCGGCAGCATCGCCCACATGCTGGCGGTGGATTACGCGCTGAAGCCGGTGCTTTCGGCACTCAAGGCCCAGGAGATGCTCCAGGGCATCTTTGCCGAGGACAGCCAGATCGCCTACGGCGAAGGCAGTGTCCAGCCGCAGCTGGCCGAGGCTCTGGAGCTGCGTTTGAAAGAGGCTCTGGAGCAGTTTCACAGCGCCATGGCCCGTCGCCCCAAGCCGCTGGACCCGCATCTGTTGAATGAACGCCTGTTGAGTGCTCGCTGGAGCATTTGAGCCACACCCCTGATTTGAACTACTGACCTTACTCGCCCGCCAACGGGCAAGCAGGTGCAGCCACAACCCCCACAGCAAAAAGGAGAGCGCCATGCGCCCTGTCATTTTGCGTCGCGGTCTGGTCGCTCTGTTTGCTGCGGCTGTGTCCTTCGGCGCCATCGTTCAAGCTCAAGCCGACACCCTGCGTATCGGTTATCAGAAGTACGGCACCCTGGTGCTGCTCAAGGCCAAGGGCACCCTGGAAAAGCGCCTGGCGCAGCAAGGCGTGGACGTGAAGTGGACCGAGTTCCCGGGTGGTCCGCAGTTGCTGGAAGGGCTGAACGTCGGTTCCATCGACTTCGGCGTGACCGGCGAAACCCCGCCGGTGTTCGCCCAGGCCGCCGGTGCCGATCTGCTCTACGTGGCCTACGAACCACCGGCGCCCCATAGCGAGGCGATCCTGGTGCCCAAGGACTCGCCGATCAAGTCGGTGCAGGACCTCAAGGGCAAGAAAGTGGTGCTGAACAAGGGCTCCAACGTTCATTACCTGCTGGTCCGCGCCCTGGAAGACGCCGGCCTCAAGTACAGCGACATCCAGACCGTGTTCCTGCCCCCGGCCGATGCCCGCGCCGCGTTCGAGCGTGGCAGCGTCGACGCCTGGGTCATCTGGGACCCTTACCAGGCGGCGGCCGAGCAGCAACTGCAGGCGCGCACGCTGCGTGACGGCAGCGGCATCGTCGACAACCACCAGTTCTACCTGGCGACCAAACCCTACGCACAGCAGCACCCCGAGGTGATCAAGGCCCTGGTGGAAGAAGTGCGGGCGGTGGGCGAGTGGTCCAAGGCCAATCCGCAGGAGGTCACCGAACAGGTGGCGCCGCTGCTCGGCCTGTCCACGGATATCACCCTGACCTCGGTGAAGCGCCAGGGCTACGGCGCGGGCTTCCTGACTCCGGAGGTGATCGGGGCGCAGCAGAAAATCGCCGACAGCTTCTATCAGCTCAAGCTGATTCCCAAGCCGCTGAGCATCAAAGACGTGATCTGGACGCCCACTGCCGCCGTGGCCAAAGCGCCGTAATTCGACCCCTTAGGAGACAACTCCATGAGCCTCAACATCTTCTGGTTCCTGCCCACTCACGGCGACGGCCATTACCTTGGCACCGCCGAAGGCGCTCGCGCCGTGGATCATGCTTACCTGCAGCAGATTGCCCAGGCCGCCGACCGCCTGGGGTTTGGCGGCGTGCTGATCCCCACCGGACGCTCCTGCGAGGATTCCTGGCTGGTGGCGGCCTCGCTGATTCCGGTGACCCAGCGCCTGAAGTTTCTGGTCGCCCTGCGCCCCGGGATCATTTCCCCTACGGTGGCGGCGCGCCAGGCGGCAACCCTGGATCGGCTGTCCGGTGGCCGGGCGCTGTTCAACCTGGTGACCGGGGGCGACCCGGATGAACTGGCCGGTGATGGCCTGTTTCTCGATCACGAACAGCGTTACCAGGCTTCGGTGGAGTTCACCCGTATCTGGCGCCGGGTGCTGGAAGGCGAAACCGTGGACTATGACGGCCAGCACATCAGCGTGAAGGGTGCCAAGCTGCTCTATCCGCCGTTGCAGCAACCGCGCCCGCCGCTGTATTTCGGCGGCTCTTCGGAAGCTGCCCAGGACCTGGCCGCCGAGCAGGTGGACATGGTTCTGACCTGGGGCGAGCCGCCGGCCGCCGTGGCCGAGAAGATCCGGCAGGTGCGCGACAAGGCTGCCAAGCTCGGACGCAGCGTGCGCTTCGGCATCCGCCTGCACGTGATTGTGCGGGAAACCAACGCCGAAGCCTGGCAGGCCGCCGAACGCCTGATTTCCCATCTGGACGACGACACCATCGCCCGGGCCCAGGCATCCCTGGCACGCTTCGACTCGGTGGGCCAGCAGCGCATGGCGGCCTTGCATGGCGGGCGTCGCGACCGGCTGGAAGTCAGCCCCAACCTGTGGGCCGGCGTCGGTCTGGTGCGTGGCGGGGCCGGCACCGCCCTGGTGGGCGACGGCCCGACCGTGGCGGCGCGGATGAAAGAGTACGCGGACCTGGGCATCGACACCTTCATCTTCTCCGGTTATCCACACCTGGAAGAGTCCTATCGCGTGGCCGAGCTGCTGTTCCCGCACCTGGATATCGAACGGCCCAAGCTGCCTGAAGCCGCCGGTTACGTCAGTCCGTTCGGGGAGATGGTGGCCAACGACATCATTCCCAAAGCCGCGTCCCAGAGCTGAGGTGCGGCCATGAATGGACAACGCATAGTGCAGCGTCTGGCGCCCTGGGGCCTGCCCTTGCTGCTGCTCGCGGTGTGGCAGCTGTCGGTGTCGGCGGGCTGGCTGTCGACCCGCATCCTGCCGGCCCCCAGCGCGGTGATCGAAGCCGGGATCAGTCTGGTCCGCAGCGGCGATATCTGGACCCACCTGGCCATCAGTGGCTGGCGCGCGGGGCTTGGGTTTGTCATCGGCGGTGGTATCGGCCTGGCGCTGGGCTTCATCACCGGCCTGTCGAAGTGGGGCGAGCGGCTGCTGGACAGTTCGGTGCAGATGATCCGCAACGTGCCGCACCTGGCGCTGATCCCCCTGGTGATCCTGTGGTTCGGCATCGATGAGTCGGCGAAGATTTTCCTGGTGGCCCTGGGCACTCTGTTTCCCATCTACCTCAACACCTACCACGGCATCCGCAACGTCGATCCGGCGCTGGTGGAGATGGCGCGCAGTTATGGCCTGTCCGGCTTTGCCCTGTTTCGCCAGGTGATCCTGCCGGGGGCCTTGCCCTCGATCCTGGTGGGCGTGCGCTTTGCCCTGGGCTTCATGTGGCTGACCCTGATCGTCGCCGAAACCATCTCTGCCAGCTCCGGCATCGGCTACCTGGCGATGAACGCCCGGGAGTTCCTGCAGACCGACGTGGTGGTGCTGGCCATCGTCATGTACGCAGTGCTCGGCAAGCTGGCGGATCTGGCCGCGCGTGGCCTGGAGCGGGTCTGGCTGCGCTGGCATCCGGCCTACCAAGTGACCAAGGGCGGTGCCCAATGACGGCTCAACAACCTCCACGGCTGCTGCGGGGCATTCCCCTGGCCGTGCGCAAACTGCAAAAGACTTTCGGTTCGCGCCAGGTGCTGCGGGAAATCGACCTGCACATTCCCGCCGGCCAGTTCGTCGCGGTGGTGGGGCGCAGCGGTTGCGGCAAGAGCACCTTGCTGCGCCTGCTGGCCGGACTCGACCGGCCTTCGGCCGGGGAGTTGCTGGCGGGTTCCGCGCCCTTGAGTGCGGCCATCGAAGACACCCGGCTGATGTTCCAGGAAGCGCGTTTGCTGCCCTGGAAGAAAGTCATCGACAACGTCGGGCTCGGTCTGGCGGGCAACTGGCGGCCCCAGGCCCTGGAGGCCCTTGAGGCGGTGGGCCTGGCCGATCGCGCCAATGAGTGGCCGGCGGCGCTGTCCGGTGGCCAGAAGCAGCGTGTGGCGCTGGCCCGGGCCCTGATCCATCAACCGCGGCTGTTGCTGCTGGACGAACCGCTGGGGGCGCTGGATGCCCTGACCCGGATCGAGATGCAGCAGTTGATCGAACGCCTGTGGCAGCAGCACGGCTTTACCGTGTTGCTGGTGACCCACGATGTCAGCGAGGCGGTGGCGATTGCCGATCGGGTGATCCTGATCGAGGACGGCGAGGTGGGGCTGGACCTGCACGTCGAGCTGCCGCGTCCGCGGGTGCGGGGTTCCCATCGCCTGGCGGCCCTGGAAACCCAAGTTCTCAACCGTGTGCTGTCACTGCCCGGCTCGCCGCCGGAACCGGAACCCGTTTCACCCTTGCCCACGCAGTTGCGTTGGGCGCTTTAGAGCAGCGGCAAGTTTTCAGCTGCAAGCGGCAAGCAAGAGCGTCGCGCTTGTGCTTGCCGCTGAGCGCTTGAAGCTTGCAGCTCTGTTTTTCGACCCTAGGAGAAATACCATGACCATCAAAGCCATCAACGTGCGCAACCAGTTCAAGGGCACCATCAAGGAAATCGTCGAAGGCGACGTGCTCTCGGAAATCGACGTGCAGACCGCGTCCGGGATTGTCACTTCGGTGATCACCACCCGTTCGGTCAAGGAACTGGAACTGTCCATCGGCAGCGAA
Source organism: Pseudomonas sp. 3MA1 (assembly GCF_029237275.1). Classification (NCBI taxonomy): domain Bacteria; kingdom Pseudomonadati; phylum Pseudomonadota; class Gammaproteobacteria; order Pseudomonadales; family Pseudomonadaceae; genus Pseudomonas; species Pseudomonas sp. 3MA1. The sequence continues at coordinate 463,472 of NZ_JAACFX010000002.1, forward strand.
GTGATTGCCTTTGTGAAGTCCACCGAGGTGTCGATCGCCAAGCTGTGAGCGATGCCAGAGATCAGCCCCGAAGGGTGCGAGCCCTTCGGGGCTTTTTCATGGGCGCTGTAAATACCGGTCAGATTTGATACTTTCCCTGCTTTCGGCAAGACCTGAACAGTAAACATGACAACAGAGCAGGGTCCAAACGCAGGGTATCTGGAGTTCGATCGCGACCACTGGTCGGCGTTGCGGGCCGGAGAACCCATGAACCTGTCGCCGTCCGAGATGGACTCGCTGACCAGTCCGACCCAGCCCATGGCGTCCGAAGAGGTGCGGCAGATCCTGCTGCCGCTGTCGCGCCTGCTGCATTTGCATGCGGCCCAGGTGCAGTCGCTCAAGGTGCCCCAGGCCGGCTTCAAGGCCCCTTATGTGATCGGTGTGTCCGGCAGCGTGGCGGTGGGCAAAAGCAGTTTTGCCCGGGTCCTGGCGGCGCTCCTGGCCTATTGGCCGGGCAAGCCCAATGTGCACCTGGTGACCACGGATTCGTTTCTGTTCCCCCTGGCCACCCTGCAGGAAAAAAATATCCTGCACCGCAAGGGGTTTCCCGAGTCCTACGATGAACCGCTGTTCGTGGATTTTCTCCAGGCCGTGTGCCGCCGGGGCGAGGCGGCGCGGATTCCCATCTATTCCCATGTGCGCTACGACATCCTGGCCGATGAGGCGCAGTCGGTGGAGGCGCCGGACATCATCATCCTCGAAGGCCTGAATGTGCTGCAAGGGGAGCAGGGGCAAGGCTTGAATCCCTTGGACTTCATCGACTTCTCGATCTACGTCGACGCGTCCGAGGAGGCGATCAAGGCCTGGTATCTGGAGCGCTTTGTCTACTTGAAGAACACCGCTTTCCAAGCGGCAGATTCCTATTTCAACAAGTACAAGGGGCTTTCGGATCCCGAGGCGCTGTCGGTGGCGTCCGATACCTGGGATCGGGTCAACCTGAAGAACCTTGTCGAAAACATCCTGCCGACCCGGGAACGGGCCAACCTGATCATTCACAAATCAGCGGATCACAGCATCGACAGGCTGCTGCTGCGGCAAGCTTGAGCGCTTTTAGAGCGGTGCTGGGCGCTTGGGCAGGTAGGGCGGCAGATAAAGGCTCAGGTAAGCATCGAACACGCGCATGCCTTCCTCGGCCATGCGTGGGGTGATCTGTCCGTGTTGCTGCACCGAACGGGCGTAGACCCGGTCGCCCAACTCCATGGCCAGGGCGAAAACATCCACATCCCGGGGTAGGGTCGGCAGCTCGAAGTGCTGATTGAACAGCGTATGCATCAGGTCCCCCAGCTCCAGGTCGTGCTGGCGATCGGCCTGGGTGACTTCGGTCAGCCCGTGCTGGGCGAGGATCAGCTGGCGGGCCGCCGCGTCCGCGCCGTAGATGTCGAGCATGCGCTGTTCCACCAGGCGTGACAGGTCGCGCCAGCCCTGGAGTCGGTGGTGGTCGATGGGGGCTTGCAGGCAGGCGCGGAACGCCGCGTGGACATCGGCGGTCAGGGCCTCCAGCAGGGCCGGGACGCTGGCGAAGAAGTGATAGACCGACGACGGTGGAATCTGCGCGCGTTCGGCCACGCTGTAGATCGACAGGCTGGCCACGCCCTCGCTGGCCAGCAGGGTCCGGGCGGCCTCGAGTATCGAGTCGATCCGGGCCTGGCTGCGTGCACGGGGTTTGCGAAGTGGGGCGGTGCGCGTCATCGGTGTCTCCTACTGGGCAGCGGGCATTGTACGCGAGTGGGCAGTTATCCCTGTAGCGGTCGCCCGGAGCTATTGCGCATGGGAATCACGGGCACAAAAAAACGCCGCGGGGGGTGAGCCCGGCGGCGTTCTTCAGGCAACTGGCGCTTACACGGTGTGCAGGTACCAGTTGTACTCGAGGTCGGAGATGGAGTGTTCGAACTCCTCCAGCTCGCTCTCTTTGCAGGCCACGAAGATATCGATGTATTTCGGATCGATGTACTTGGCCATCACTTCACTGTCGTCCAGCTCGCGCAGGGCATCGCGCAAGTTGTTCGGCAGGCTTTGCTCGTTCTGCTCGTAGCTGTTGCCTTCGGTCGGCGCCGGCGGCTCGATCTTGTTGGTCAGGCCGTGATGCACGCCCGCCAGGACCGAAGCCATCAGCAGGTATGGGTTGGCGTCGGCACCGGCGACCCGATGCTCGATGCGCACCGCATCAGCCGAGCCCGTCGGTACGCGAATGGCCACTGTACGGTTGTCCAGGCCCCAGCTCGGCGAGTTCGGCACATAGAACTGGGCGCCGAAACGACGGTAGGAGTTGACGTTCGGGCAGAGGAAGGCCATCTGCGCCGGTAGGGTCTCGAGCACACCGCCGATCGCGTGACGCAGTGCGGCGTTCTGCTCGGGATCCTCGCTGGCAAAGATGTTCTTTCCATCTTTGTCCAGAACCGAAATGTGGACGTGCAGACCGTTGCCCGCCTGGCCCGGGTAAGGCTTGGCCATGAAGGTGGTGTCCATCTCATGGTCGTAGGCGATGTTCTTGATCAGGCGCTTGAGCAGTACCGCGTAGTCGCAAGCCTTGATCGGATCGGCCACGTGGTGCAGGTTGACTTCGAATTGTGCCGGGGCACTTTCCTTGACGATGGCGTCGGCCGGGATGCCTTGCTCTTTGGCACCTTCCAGAATGTCCTGGAGGCAGTCGACGTATTCGTCGAGATCATCGATCAGGTAGACCTGGGTGGAATGCGGACGTTTGCCGGAGATCGGCGAGCGTGGCGGTTGTGGACGGCCGTTCACATTCTCCTGGTCGATCAGGTAGAACTCCAGTTCGAAGGCCGCGCAGATGGTCAGTCCCAGTTCGTCGAACTTGGTCACGACCTGACGCAGCACTTCCCGTGGATCGGCGAAGAACGGATCGCCTTCCAGCTCGTGCATGGTCATCAGCAACTGCGCGGTCGGGCGCTTCTGCCAGGGTTCATTGCACAGGGTATCGGGGATCGGATAGCAGATTCGGTCAGCATCGCCGATGTCCAGGCCCAGGCCGGTGCTTTCCACCGTAGAGCCATTGATATCCAGGGCAAAGAGGGAGGCCGGCAGGTTGATGCCTTTCTCGTAAACCTTGTGGAGGCTGGTGCGTTCGATGCGCTTGCCGCGCACCACACCATTCATATCCGCAATCAGAAGGTCAACGTACAGAACCTCAGGATGTTCCTTAAGGAACGCGTTCGCTTCGTTAAGCTGAACGGCACGCGGGGGTACCGACATGATGCAACACCTTTGTTGTTAAAAATATCAATCATTGATCTTTTCTGGTTTCAGTCAACCCGAACGGCATGCCGAAGTCAAGTAAGGCTCTTTACGCCCTAATAAAGGGCTACCAAGGCTCTTTTGGGGCAAAACAGGGCGTTTTTTGGGACTCGACTGCCTCGGGTGGTGCAGGCTTGAGCGGGCCGTGTTGTATTTTTTACGGGGGTGTTGTGTAAAAAAATGAACAAGGCTAAGCTCGAATCAAACCCATAACAGCAATAATACCGGGGTGTTTCATGTCTCGCCTGCCGTTAATCGGCATCACCGCCTGCTCCAGGCAGATCGGTCTGCATGCCTATCACATCAGTGGCGACGAGTATGTCCAGGCAATAGCCAGCGCAGCCCAAGGCGTGCCGGTGATTCTTCCGTCCCTGGCGCAGCTGCTTTCCCCGTCCGATATTCTGGACGGTCTGGACGGCATCCTCTTTACCGGCTCCCCCTCCAATATCGAACCTTTCCATTATCAGGGACCTGCCAGCGCGCCGGGCACTGCTCATGATTCTGCACGGGATGCCGCGACCCTGCCGCTGCTGGATGCCGCCGTCGTTGCGGGCGTTCCCGTGCTGGGCATCTGCCGCGGGTTTCAGGAAATGAACGTCGCCCTGGGCGGCAGCCTCCATCAGAACGTGCATGAAGTGCAGCCATTCATGGACCACCGCCATGATGAAGAGGCCGGCCAGCCCCTGGATGCCTGGTATGCACCGGCCCATGACGTGCACGTCCAGCCCGGCGGTGTCCTGGCGGGCCTGGGCTTGCCGCAGACGATCCAGGTCAACTCGATTCATGCTCAGGGCGTTGAGCGTCTGGCGCCGGGGCTGCGGGTCGAGGCACTGGCTCCCGACGGTCTGGTCGAGGCTGTTTCGGTCGAGGCCAGCAAGGCTTTTGCTTTGGGGGTGCAATGGCACCCCGAATGGCAGGTAAGCTGCAACCCTCACTACCTGGCCATTTTCCAGGCTTTTGGTGATGCCTGCCGCCAGCGGGCAAAACAACGCGACGCCGAAGCGTCACACAACGCCTGACTTAATAGAGAGTCAGGAAACTCAGCCTAGAGGCATTTATGAGTAACAACCTCGACCAGCTCACCGATTGGTTGAAAGACCACAAGATCACAGAAGTCGAATGCATGATCGGCGACCTGACCGGCATCACCCGGGGCAAGATCTCGCCGACCAACAAGTTCATTGCCGAAAAAGGCATGCGCCTGCCCGAGAGCGTGCTGTTGCAGACAGTGACCGGCGACTATGTCGAAGACGACATCTACTACGAGCTACTGGACCCGGCGGATATCGACATGGTCTGCCGCCCTGACCAGAACGCGGTGTACCTGGTGCCCTGGGCCATCGAGCCCACCGCCCAGGTGATCCACGACACCTACGACAAGCAGGGCAACCCCATCGAGCTGTCGCCGCGCAACGTCTTGAAGAAGGTGCTCAAGCTCTACGCCGACCACGGCTGGCAGCCCATCGTGGCGCCGGAGATGGAGTTCTACCTGACCAAGCGCAGCGACGACCCGGACTACCCGCTGCAGCCGCCGATCGGCCGCTCCGGTCGCCCGGAAACCGGTCGTCAGTCGTTTTCCATCGAAGCGGCGAACGAGTTCGACCCGCTGTTCGAAGACGTCTATGACTGGTGCGAATTGCAGGAACTGGACCTGGACACCCTGATCCACGAAGACGGCACGGCGCAGATGGAGATCAACTTCCGTCACGGCGACGCCCTGTCCCTGGCCGACCAGATCCTGGTGTTCAAGCGCACCATGCGCGAAGCCGCGCTCAAGCACGACGTGGCCGCCACCTTCATGGCCAAGCCCATGACCGGCGAGCCGGGCAGTGCCATGCACCTGCACCAGAGCATCATCGACATCAACACCGGCAAGAACGTCTTCTCCAACGAAGACGGGACCATGAGCCAGCTGTTCCTCAACCACATCGGCGGCTTGCAGAAGTTCATTCCCGAGCTGCTGCCGCTGTTCGCCCCCAACGTCAACTCTTTCCGCCGTTTCCTGCCGGACACTTCGGCACCGGTGAACGTCGAGTGGGGCGAGGAGAACCGCACCGTGGGCCTTCGGGTGCCGGATGCCGGTCCGCAGAACCGTCGGGTGGAAAACCGCCTGCCGGGCGCCGACGCCAACCCTTACCTGGCGATTGCCGCCAGCCTGTTGTGTGGCTACATCGGCATGGTCGAAGGCCACAACCCGAGTGCGCCAGTGGTCGGGCGCGGCTATGAACGCCGCAACCTGCGTCTGCCGTTGACCATCGAGGACGCTCTGGAACGCATGGAAAACAGCAAGACCATCGAGAAGTACCTGGGCCAGAAGTTCATCACCGGCTACGTCGCGGTGAAGCGGGCCGAACATGAAAACTTCAAGCGCGTGATCAGTTCGTGGGAGCGGGAATTCCTGTTGTTCGCCGTCTGATTCGCCGGGCGCCACTGCCCGCCAGTGGCGCCTTCACTGACACTTAGGAGAGATTGATGACTCAAAAAAACCCGCAAACCCGCGAGTGGCAAACCCTCAGCAGTGATCACCACCTGGCGCCCTTCAGTGATTTCAAGCAGTTGAAGGAAAAGGGGCCGCGGATCATCACCCACGCCAAAGGTGTGTATCTCTGGGACAGTGAAGGCAATCAGATTCTCGACGGCATGGCCGGCCTGTGGTGCGTCGCCATCGGCTATGGCCGTGATGAGCTGGCCGAGGCCGCCAGCCAGCAAATGCGCGAACTGCCGTACTACAACCTGTTCTTCCAGACCGCCCACCCGCCGGTGCTGGAGTTGTCCAAGGTGATTGCCGAGATCGCGCCGCAAGGCATGAACCATGTGTTCTTTACCGGTTCCGGCTCCGAAGGCAACGACACCATGCTGCGCATGGTCCGCCATTACTGGGCGATCAAGGGCCAGCCGAACAAGAAAACCATCATCAGCCGGGTCAATGGCTACCACGGCTCCACCGTGGCCGGCGCCAGCCTCGGCGGCATGACCTACATGCACGAACAAGGCGACTTGCCGATCCCGGGCATCGTCCATATCCCGCAACCCTACTGGTTCGGCGAGGGCGGCGACATGAGCCCCGACGAGTTCGGCATCTGGGCGGCCAACCAGCTCGAAGAAAAGATCCTGGAACTGGGCGTGGACAACGTCGGCGCCTTTATCGCCGAGCCGATCCAGGGTGCCGGCGGCGTGATCGTGCCGCCAGACAGCTACTGGCCGCGGATCAAGGAGATCCTCGCCAAGTACGACATCCTGTTCGTCGCCGATGAGGTGATTTGTGGTTTTGGTCGCACCGGTGAGTGGTTCGGTAGCGATTTCTACGACCTCAAGCCCGACATGATGACCATCGCCAAGGGCCTGACTTCCGGCTACATCCCCATGGGTGGCCTGATCGTGCGTGACGAAGTGGTGGCGGTGCTCAACGAGGGCGGCGACTTCAACCACGGCTTCACCTATTCCGGGCATCCGGTGGCCGCTGCCGTGGCCCTGGAAAACATCCGCATCCTGCGCGATGAAAAAATTATCCAGCGCGTCCATGAAAAAACGGCACCGTATTTGCAGAAACGTCTGCGCGAGCTGAACGACCATCCGTTGGTGGGCGAGGTTCGCGGGGTCGGTCTGCTGGGGGCGATCGAGCTGGTCAAGGACAAGGCGACCCGGGCGCGCTATCAGGGCCGGGGCGTGGGCATGATCTGTCGGCAGTTCTGTTTCGACAACGGCCTGATCATGCGGGCCGTGGGCGACACCATGATCATTTCCCCGCCGCTGGTGATCAGCGAAGCGGAGATCGACGAGCTGGTAGCCAAGGCGCGCAAGTGCCTGGACCTGACCTTGAGTGCCCTGCAGGGCTGAGTGCTAGGCTTTGAGCGCGGTGCTTGCGGGCACCCTGTTCGAAGCAGGCATAAAGGCCGGTCTTTCCTTGAAAGCCGGCCTTGGATCTTGCCAGACTACCCGCCGTTTTGGTTGCCCGGATATTGGCCGCTGAACGAGTGGTTAAAAAGAATAATTGGAGCATTACGCATGAAGGCATTAGGTATGAAGTTAGCTGGCAAGACCCTCCTCGCCATGTCCCTGATGGGCGTGATGGCGGCGGCAGCACAGGCGGACGATAAAGTGCTGCACGTTTACAACTGGTCCGATTACATCGCTCCGGACACCATCAAGAAGTTTGAAGCCGAGTCGGGCATCAAAGTGGTCTACGACGTGTTCGACAGCAACGAAACCCTGGAAGCCAAGTTGCTCGCCGGCAAATCCGGTTACGACGTGGTAGTGCCTTCCAACAACTTCCTGGCCAAGCAGATCAAGGCCGGCGTCTATCAGGAGCTGGACAAGTCCAAGCTGCCGAACTGGAAGAACCTCAACGAATCGCTGCTCAAGGCGGTATCGGTGAGCGACCCGGGCAATAAGCACGCCTTCCCTTACATGTGGGGCTCGATCGGCATCGGTTTCAACGCCGAGAAGGTCAAGGCCGTATTGGGCGCCGACGCGCCGACCAACTCCTGGGACCTGCTGTTCAAGCCGGAAAATGCCGAGAAGTTGAAGGCCTGTGGCGTCAGCTTCCTCGATTCGCCAACCGAGATGATTCCGGTGGCACTGCACTACCTGGGCTACCCGACCGACAGCCAGGACAAGAAGCAGCTGGCTGAAGCCGAAGCGCTGTTCCTCAAGATCCGTCCTTCGATCGCCTACTTCCACTCCTCCAAGTACATCTCCGACCTGGCTAACGGCAACATCTGCGTCGCCGTGGGCTACTCGGGCGACATCTACCAGGCCAAGGCCCGTGCTGCCGAAGCGGGTGACAAGGTCAAGGTCAGCTACAACATTCCGAAAGAGGGTGCTGGCAGCTTCTACGACATGGTCGCCATCCCTAAAGACGCGGAAAACGTCGAAGGCGCCTACAAGTTCATGACCTTCCTGCAAAAGCCTGAAGTCATGGCCGAAATCACCAACGCCGTGCGTTTCCCCAACGGTAACGCGGCTGCAACCCCGCTGGTCGATAAAGACATCACCAGCGACCCGGGCGTTTACCCGCCAGCTGATGTGCAGGCCAAGCTGTACGCGATTGCCGACCTGCCGGCCGCGACCCAGCGCATCCTGACCCGCAGCTGGACCAAGATCAAATCTGGCAAATAAGCCGATTTGCAGCACCACCTGTTGCCGTCGTCATGGCGAGGGCGGCAACAGGAAACAATTAAATGACAGAAAGTTTTGCTGGATTGGTTTATCGAGGGTAAGTTGCGCGCCGGTTTTGTTGCTGGGCAGCTCGGAGGCTGTCAGGTAGCGCGGGGCAACTTGGGCCCAACTATTGAAGAGGACCTCCACTTGCCTATTTCTTTGTTTCGCAAAGCCATGCTGGTCGCCGCCAGCCTGACGCTGGTGGCCGGCGTCCAGGCTGCACCGACCGTGCATATTTATAACTGGTCCGACTACATCGGGAAAAACACCCTGGCCGAGTTTGAAAAGGCCACGGGCATCAAGCCGGTGTATGACGTGTTCGATTCCAACGAAACCCTGGAAGGCAAGTTGCTGGCCGGTCGCACCGGCTATGACGTGGTGGTGCCGTCCAACCACTTCCTCGGCAAGCAGATCAAGGCCGGGGCCTTCCAGAAACTCGACAAGAGCCTGCTGCCGAACTACTCCAATCTCGACCCGGCGCTGCTCAAGCGCCTGGAGATGAACGACCCGGGCAACCAGTACGCGGTGCCTTACCTGTGGGGCACCAACGGCATCGGCTATAACGTCGACAAGGTCAAGGCCGTGCTGGGCGTGGACAAGATCGACTCCTGGAGCGTGCTGTTCGAACCGGAGAACATCAAGAAGCTCAACAGCTGCGGCGTGGCCTTCCTCGACTCCGCCGATGAAATGCTGCCCACGGTCCTCAATTACCTGGGCCTGGATGCCAACAGCACCAACCCCCAGGACTACAAGAAGGCCGAGGCCACGTTGCTGGCGGTGCGTCCCTACGTGACCTACTTCCATTCGTCCAAGTACATCTCGGACCTGGCCAACGGCAATATCTGCGTGGCCATCGGCTTTTCCGGCGACGTGTTCCAGGCCAAGGCCCGGGCCGCCGACGCCGGCAAGGGCGTGAACATCGCCTACGCCATTCCCAAGGAAGGTGGTGCCCTGTGGTTCGACATGCTGGCGATCCCCAAGGATTCGATCAACGTCAAGCAAGCCCACGCCTTCATCAACTACTTGCTGCAGCCTGAGGTGATCGCCCAGGTCAGTGACTACGTCGGTTATGCCAACCCCAACCCCGGGTCGGACAAGCTGATGGAGCAATCCATTCGCACCGACGAAGCGGTTTATCCACCGCAGGCCGTGCTCGACAAGACCTACGTGTCCATCGAGCTGCCACCCAATATCCAACGCTTGATGACCCGCAGCTGGACCAAGGTCAAGACGGGTAAATAGTTCCACAGGCTCAAACTATCCAAGGTCCGCCCGCGTGGGGCGGGCTGCAAATTTTGTTGGGAGTTTCGCAAATGGCAGTTGCCTCCGGCGCCTATAAGAAAGCCCTCGAGGGCGACCAGACACCTAAGCAGGTGCTGGTCAAAATCGACCGGGTCACGAAGAAGTTCGACGAGACGGTTGCCGTGGACGATGTGTCCCTGGAAATCAAGAAGGGCGAGATTTTTGCCCTGCTCGGCGGTTCGGGCTCAGGCAAGTCCACCTTGCTGCGGATGCTGGCCGGTTTCGAACGGCCAACGGAGGGGCGAATCTTCCTCGATGGCGTGGACATCACCGACATGCCGCCCTACGAGCGGCCGATCAACATGATGTTCCAGTCCTACGCGCTGTTCCCGCACATGACCGTGGCCCAGAACATCGCCTTCGGCCTCAAGCAGGACAAGATCCCGCCGGCGGAAATCGACGCCCGGGTGGCGGAGATGCTCAAGCTGGTGCAGATGAGCCAGTACGCCAAGCGCAAGCCGCACCAGCTGTCCGGTGGCCAGCGTCAGCGCGTGGCCCTGGCCCGTTCCCTGGCCAAGCGTCCCAAGCTGTTGCTGCTGGACGAACCCATGGGCGCCCTGGACAAGAAGCTGCGTTCGCAGATGCAACTGGAACTGGTGGAAATCATCGAGCGCGTCGGCGTGACCTGCGTGATGGTGACCCACGACCAGGAAGAGGCCATGACCATGGCCGAGCGCATCGCCATCATGCACCTGGGCTGGATCGCCCAGATCGGCAGCCCGATCGACATCTATGAAACCCCGGTCAGCCGTCTGGTCTGCGAATTCATCGGCAACGTCAACATCTTCGAAGGCGAAGTGGTGGACGACGCCGAAGGCCACGCCCTGATCACCTGCAAGGACCTGGACCGCAACATCTACGTCGGCCACGGCATCAGCACCTCGGTGCAGGACAAGTCGGTGACCTACGCGATTCGTCCGGAGAAGCTGCTGGTCACCGCCGAAATGCCGACCTGCGAAAACAACTGGTCCAGCGGCAAGGTGCATGACATCGCCTACCTGGGCGGGCATTCGGTGTTCTACGTCGAGCTGCCGAGCGGCAAGCTGGTGCAATCCTTCGTCGCCAACGCCGAGCGTCGTGGCGCGCGGCCAACCTGGGGCGACCAGGTCTACGTCTGGTGGGAAGACGACAGCGGCGTGGTACTGCGCTCATGAACATGCGAAAGCTCAAGCGCCGACTCAATCGAATAATTCCCGGTGGCCGTCAGATGGTCATCGGGGTTCCGTTCATCTGGCTGTTCCTGTTCTTCATGCTGCCGTTCTTCATCGTCCTGAAGATCAGCTTCGCCGAAGCGGACGTGGCCATTCCGCCGTACACCGAGATCTACAGCTACGTCGACCAGAAGCTGCAGGTGCTGCTCAACCTGGGCAACTACGCCATGCTCGGCGACGACGAGCTGTACATCGCCGCCTACCTCGGCTCGCTGAAGATGGCGTTCTTCAGCACCATCCTCTGCCTGCTGATCGGCTACCCGATGGCCTATGCCATCGCCAGTGCCCGCAAAGAGCTGCAGACGGTGCTGGTGCTGCTGATCATGATGCCGACCTGGACCGCGATCCTGATCCGCGTCTACGCCTGGATGGGCATCCTCAGCAACAACGGCCTGCTCAACGGCTTCCTGCTGTCCATGGGCTGGATCAACGAGCCGCTGCAGATCCTCAACACCAACATCGCGGTGTACATCGGTGTGGTCTATTCCTACCTGCCGTTCATGATCCTGCCGCTGTACGCCAACCTGGTGAAGCACGATACCAGCCTGCTGGAGGCCGCCGCCGACCTGGGTTCAAGCACCTTCAACAGCTTCTGGAAGATCACCGTGCCGCTGTCCAAGAACGGCATCATCGCCGGCTGCATGCTGGTGTTCATCCCGGTGGTGGGCGAGTTCGTGATTCCTGAACTGCTGGGCGGCCCGGAAACCCTGATGATCGGCAAGGTGCTGTGGCAAGAGTTCTTCAACAACCGTGACTGGCCGGTGGCGTCCGCCCTGGCGGTGGTGATGCTGGCGATCCTGATTGTGCCGATCATCCTGTTCAACCGCAGTCAGGCCAAGGAAATGGAGGGCAAGGAATGAAACGCTTCAGTTTCTCCAGCCTGATGCTGGTGTTGGGCCTGCTGTTCATCTACCTGCCGATGCTGATCCTGGTGATCTACTCGTTCAACGCCTCGAAACTGGTGACCGTTTGGGGCGGCTGGTCGATCAACTGGTACATCGGCCTGCTGGATAACACGCAGTTGATGGGCTCGGTGGTGCGTTCCCTGGAGATCGCCTGCTACACCGCCGTGGCGGCGGTGGCCCTGGGCACCCTGGCGGCGTTCGTGCTGACCCGGATCACCCACTTCAAGGGCCGCACCCTGTTCGGTGGCCTGGTGACCGCGCCGCTGGTGATGCCTGAAGTGATCACCGGTCTGTCGCTGTTGCTGCTGTTCGTGGCCATGGCCCAGGCGATTGGCTGGCCTCAGGAACGCGGGATCGTCACCATCTGGATCGCCCACACCACGTTCTGCGCCGCCTATGTGGCGGTGGTGGTGTCGGCCCGCCTGCGCGAGCTGGACTTGTCCATCGAAGAGGCGGCCATGGACCTGGGCGCGCGCCCATGGAAGGTGTTCTTCCTGATCACCATCCCGATGATCGCGCCTTCGCTGGCGGCCGGCGGCATGATGTCCTTTGCCCTGTCCCTGGATGACCTAGTGCTGGCCAGCTTCGTCTCCGGCCCGGGTTCCACCACCTTGCCGATGGAAGTGTTCTCGGCGGTGCGCCTGGGGGTAAAACCGGAGATCAACGCCGTGGCCAGCCTGATTCTGCTGGCGGTGTCCCTGGTGACCTTCCTGGTCTGGTTCTTCAGCCGTCGCGCCGAAGAATCCCGCAAGCGCGCGATCCAGCAAGCCATCGAGGAAAGCGCTGCCGACTCGTGGAAGCAGCCAGACGTGCGTCGGGCTCAGGCACCGGAAGCCGTCTGACCTCAGGTTCGCAACACCTCAGGTTCGCAATAAAAAACCTCGCCCCGTCACCGGGAGCGAGGTTTTTTATTGCCCCATGCCGCCTGTTTCGCCGTAGGAGCCGGCGTGCCGGCGAAAGCGTTCGCGAGATGTACGCCAGGCTTGCAGGCCTCTTCGCTGGCAAGCCAGCTCCTACGGGGCGGGGCGCTCAGGGGCGGCGCGCCGGCAGCAGCTTCAGGGTGCTGCGGGTGTTGGCGGTGACTTCCTCTTCGCTGAAGTGCGCCTGTTGGTAAACCCCTTCGATGTAGGCCTCGGCCTGGTCGTCGTAGTGCTTGTCGAACAGGACGCCGCTCTGGCCCACCGGGTTGATGGTCAGGCTGTGGGCCGGGTCGGCGAAGTCGACGATGCGTCGGGTCGAGGGGCCATAGACCACCGACCAGGGCGCCGGGCCGATCTTGGCGGTGAGGTTGTTCGGCACCTCATGGCTGCCCGGGGCGTCCAGCGGGCCGACGTTGAAGACCCGGTCCAGCGGCTTCTGCATCCCCAGGGGATGGCCGTGGGTCAGGGTGTGGGCACTGCCCCAGCGCCACTGCGCCGGGTTGGCGCCGAGGGTCAGCCGCAGGTGGTCGATGCCGGCGCGCCAGGCCAGCTTGACCGTGTCGGCCCGGCTTTCGCGCTGGGGCGTGGTGCGGTTGTCCCACCAGGGCGAGTCGGGATCGGCCGCCAGCCGCGGCAGGGCGGCATCCACCACTCGGGCCTGGATCAGCGCGTCGAAGTAGGCGTCACCGAGTTTTTCATGGAAGGTGGCGTTGGCCAGTTCGAACAGGAACTGGTTGAACAGGGTGGCGCTGGTGGAGTCCAGCGGGTAGTCGCCCTGCCACTTGGCCAGTTGCTCCACCAGCTTGAGCTCCTCGGGGTCGCCGACCACTTCCCGCAGCACGGGCAACAGCGGTGCCAGCAGGCGCGGGCCGTAGGCGGTGGTCGTGCCCAACTGCAGTTTCTGGGTGTTTTCCAGGTCCCATTTCACGCTCTTGTCGCTGAGCTGGCGATCCAGTTGCTGGCCGCGGTCGGCGAGGTTGTAGTAGCCGGGAATCTCCATGCCGGTAGGGGAAACCGGTTGGAAATTGGCCGAGACGATATAGCCCCGGGGCGGATTCTCTTCCTGTGGGTTGGCACTGAAGGGATAGAAGCCCTCCTTGTCGGCCATCGCCGTGCTGCCATCGAGCATGAACGCCGGCTTGGCCCCGGCCGGGCGTTTGGGCAGCAGCGCCGCCGCCCACCAGCCGATATCGCCCTTGGCGTTGGCCCAGATGATGTTGAGGCCCGGAGCATGAACCTTGGCCGCCGCCGCGCGGGCCTTGGCCAGGGTGTCGGCGCGGTTGAGCTGGTAGAAGCCGTCGAGGATCGGGTTCGGGGTTTCCAGAAAACCCCACCACATGGCCACCGGAGCCTTGCCCACGGTGCTGCCGAGCATGTCGTTGATGATCGGCCCGTGGGGCGAGCGGCGCAGGGTCAGGGTGACCGGGGCCTGGCCCTTGACCGCGATCTGCTGCTCGCTGCTGATCAGGTCGACCCACTTGTCACGGAACCAGACCTGGTTGGGGTTCTCCGGGTTGACCTTCTCGGCGATCAGGTCGAGATCGTCGTTCTGGAACATGGTCAGGCTCCAGCCGAAATCCAGGTTGTGGCCCAGGAAGGCGAAGGGCACCAGGGCCTGATGGTGGCCGTAGAGTTCGAAACCCGGCGCCGACAGCTGTGCCTCGTACCACACCGACGGCAGGGAATAGCGGATGTGCGGGTCGCCGGCCAGCAGCGGGCGGCCGCTCCTGGTCCGCGTGCCGGCCACGGCCCAGGCGTTGCTGCCTTCGAATTGCGGCAGTCCGGCGTCGCTCAGGGCATCCTGGCTCAGGCGGGAGATCCGTCCCAGTTCCTGCCAGTCGACGGCGGCCAGGGGCAGCGCCGGTTGCGGCTTGCCCTTGGCCAGCACGCCCTTGGGCTGCCAGTCGAGGTCGAAGACTTTCAGGTAATCGTTGCCCAGCTGATCGCGGATGTAGGTCAAGAGCGGTTCGGTGCGAAAGGCCATGGCGAAGCTGTAGGCCATGAAGCCGGCGACGCTGACGGTGTCCTCTGCGGTGAACGGCCGCTTGTGGATGCCCAGGACATCGAACTCCATGGGGCTGACGTGGCTGTCCTGATACTGGTTGATGCCGTCCAGATAGGCTTCCAGGGCCTTCCATGCCGGGGACTGGCGATCAAGGCCGGCCACGTAGCTGTCGGCGCGCTCGCGGATGCGCAGGCTGCGGAACAGCTTGTCGGTGTCCAGCAGCTTGGGGCCGAGGACTTCTGCCAGCTCGCCTCGGGACAGGCGGCGCAGCATTTCCATCTGGAACAGCCGGTCCTGGGCGTGCACGTAACCCAGGGCGCGATACAGGTCGGCTTCGTTTTCCGCGCGGATGTGCGGTACCCCGCGTTCGTCGTAGCGCACGGTGACCGAGCCTTGCAGGCCACGGATTTCCACCTGGCCCTGGCGCGTCGGCTGCTTGCTGTACAGATAGCCGGCGGCACCCGCCAGCAGGGCGAGGATCAGGACGGCGACCAGGGTCAGGCTGCGTTTCATGCGGGCTCCTTGCTGTTGTTGTCAGTGCCGCCTTGAGAGCTGCAGAGATTTAGCACAAGTCTCGGGTATCGCGCAGGAGGCAGTCCTTGAATAGTCGCGAATGCCCTAGTGGGTGCTGGCCGGCCAGGGACAATAGCAGCCTACCGCCAGGGTATGGGTGGCATTGATCTGGCGATCGCTGGCCAGGGCCTGGAGGATGGGCTCGATGAAGCTGTTGCTGGAGTTGCAGGTCAGGCCTTCGCTGTAGGGCCCGAAGTAGGCCAGCTTGCCGTTGCGATCCCAGATCGCCACCGCCGGACTGGCGGGGATCTGTTCGGCGCCGGGCAGGTGATCGAGGGTTTTCAGGGCGCTCAGGGTTGCGGGCAACTGGCCGTGACTGCCGGGTTTCTGCACCGAGTAGAACTCCACGCCTTGCGGACCATAGGTGGCGATCAGCTCGGCCAGGTGCTGCTGGTTGCCGACGTTGCAGGGGCAGGCCGGGTCCCAGAAGTGCACCAGGCGAATGGCGCCAGGGCCGGCCAGTTCGGCGGGCAGTTGCAGCGGGTCGCCGGAGAAGACCGCGGTGTGTTCACTGAACGCCCGCAGATAGCGGCCCTGGAACCAGTCGTAGGCGCTCCACAGCACAACGGCGCAAAACAGGACGAGCAGGCTGGCAAGCAGGGGCGTGCGGTAAGACTGGCGCATTAAGATCGGTCCTCGAAGGTCGCGTAGCTTGCCATGCTTGTCGCGACAGATGAATATCGCAGGCCCAGAAAGCCCGTTTTGTCCCAACGCCCTCCGTTTTGGAAAACCCCATGCCCGTGAACTTCGACCCCGACCATCTGCGTGCCAGCCTGCAACCCCTGGCGGCCGGGCAGCCCTTGTCGGCCGAGGCTCAAGCCTATCAGCGCTTCTACGGGCTGGACTTTGCCGGGCGGGCGCTGGTGCCTCGCAGTCGCCTGGGGCGTATCCAGGTGGACGACTACGAGGTGGTCTGTCAGGTCTGGTGGCCGGAGCAGCCGCGGGCAACGCTGTTTCTGTTCCACGGTTTCTACGATCACATGGGCTTGTACCGGCATGTGATCGAGTGGGCGCTGCAACGCCGCTTCGTGGTGATTTCCTGCGATCTGCCAGGGCACGGGCTGTCCAGCGGCGAGCGCGCCAGCATCGATGATTTCGCGGTGTATCAGCGGGTGCTGCAGGGGCTGTTCGGCGAGGCCCGGGCCCTGGAGCTGCCTCAGCCCTGGCACCTGTTCGGGCAAAGCACCGGAGGGGCCATCATCATGGATCACCTGCTCAACCAGGGCGCCGAGAGCCCGGCCCAGGGACGGGTGGTGCTGCTCTCGCCGCTGGTGCGGCCGCGGGCCTGGGGCTGGTCGATGCTCAGCTATTACCTGCTGCGGCCCTTTGTCAGCGGGATTGCCCGGCGTTTCAGCGAAAACTCCAACGACCCGGACTTCCTCGCTTTCCTCCAGGCCGATCCCTTGCAACCGCAGCGCTTGCCAACGGCCTGGGTGGGGGCGCTGTCGCGCTGGATCAAGCGCCTGGAAGCCGCGCCGCGCAGTTCCAGGCAGCCGCTGATCGTCCAGGGCGATGCGGACATGACCGTGGACTGGCAGCACAACCTGCAGGTGATTCGCGACAAGTTCGCAACGCCTGAAGTGCTGATGCTGCCCGATGCACGGCACCACTTGGCCAATGAAATCCCGCTGTACCGCGATCAGTACTTCGCCTTCCTGACCGAGCACGTCTGAGCTGCGGGAGAGGGGTGTGGCCGCTGTCGCAGGCTGGGAACGGCCCGAAGAGCCGCTGGAGGTTCGGCGCCAGATCGCCAGGCAAGGTCCTGCCAACCTTTGCGCAGCCTCGCGGGCTCGGCAGCGGCTACCGGTGAGTTGGCGGGCTCAGGGGGCGAGGCTGGAGGTGCTCTGGCCGACTGCCAGGCCAGCGCGAATCGCCGCCAGGGCCGCCTGGTAGTAGGCCTTGCCTTCGCTGGATTCGGCGAAGGTGGCGAACTCTTCGAGTTCGGTGTCGGACAGATCCCGATAGACGTAGAGCAAGGTGTTGTTCAGGTCGTTGCCGATCTGCTGCATCAATCGCTGGCGCTGGCCGTTGAGCATGCCCTGGGCCTGACCGCCGCCCAGCAGGCCGGGGATCATCTGGCTCAGGCTGTCGGCGGCGACCCCGGCAATCGCCAGGCTGACTTCCGCCCCGGCTTCCTTGGCCGGCAGGGCCTGGGCCAGGTGACCGATGATCAACTGGCGGGTGTCGCTGGCCTGCATCTTCGGCAGGCCCTGGGCGTTCTTGGCCAACTGGTCGCGACGGGTGGCCAGCAGTTCGGCGGCAACGATCTTGCGTCCCAGCGGCGACTGGAAGAAGGCCAGGGCCGGAGCCGGATCGGCCAGGTGCTGGCGCAGCTGGGCCTCGGCGCGGCGGTCCACGGCCTGGGGCGCGAAGCGCTGGTTGCTGTTGTCCACCAGGGCCTGGTAGACCGCCGGCGGCAAGCTGTTCTGGTAGCGCTGCTGGGCGGCGCTGAGGGCATCGTTGAAATGCGCGCGCTGTTCCGGCCAACCGGCGACCTTGTACAACTGGTCGTGGCTGTCTGCCCAGGCAGGCAAGGCGCAGAACATCAACAGTGAGAAAAGCAAACGGCGCATAAGGACTCCTGTCAGCAGGCGACTATTCTCCGGGGCAAGGCGGTGGTTGTCGAGAATTCGTATCAGGATCGTCAGCTAAAGTCATGAGTGGTAAGTGCATTGGAAAAAATGCCTGATCCTCCGCTCTGTGGCTCTGTCGGATTTATCTGATGCTGGATACTATGCGCGCCATGCAAATAACCTCTGATCACCCGCTGTTGTTGAACATTGTCGACGACCTGGCCGCCCGTGGCTGGTCGCAGCAAAATGTCTTTCTGTCCGAGGCTCTGACCCTCGAACTGGCGGCTGAGTGCCGTAAACGTGCGGCTGAAGGTGAACTGGCGCCGGCCGCGGTGGGTCGCGGGCCGGCCCAGGAGATTCGCGAGGGGATCCGCGGCGACCATATCCAGTGGCTGGAGCCCGGCCAGGCCGGGGCCAGCGACACCTACCTGGGATTGATGGACAGCCTGCGCGAGGCCCTCAATCGCGGCCTGTTTCTGGGGTTGGAGGACTTCGAGTGCCACTTCGCGATGTATCCGCCCGGGGCTTTCTACAAGCGCCATGTGGACCGCTTTCGCGACGATGACCGGCGCATGGTGTCGGCGGTGATCTACCTCAATGAGCAGTGGCTGCCCGAGCACGGTGGGCAGTTGCGCATGTACCTCAATGACCAGGGGCAATACGATGTGCTCCCCGTCGGGGGCCGGCTGGTGGTGTTTCTCTCCGGCGAGGTGCCCCATGAAGTCCTGCCCGCGACCCGGGAACGCCTGTCCCTGACCGGTTGGTTCCGGCGTCGTGGTAACGAGCCATTCTGAACATGCACAAGATCCTGGTCAGCCGTTGTCTGTTGGGCCACCGCGTACGCTACGACGGCGGTGCCAGCGGGCCGTTCGATCAACTGGCCGCCTGGCTGCAAGAGGGGCGGGTGGTTGCGCTCTGTCCGGAAGTGGCCGGTGGCCTGCCGACGCCACGGGCGGCGGCGGAGATTCCCGGCGGGCAAGGGGTCGATGTGCTTGCAGGACGGGCGCCGGTGATGACCACGGAAGGCGAAGATGTCAGCGCCCAATTCCTCTTTGGGGCGCGCCAGGCGCTGGAGCTTGTGGAACAGCACGGGATTGGCGTTGCCGTGCTCAAGGCCAACAGCCCATCCTGCGGCAACCTGCTGACCTATGACGGCACCTTCAGCGGGGTCAAAGTCCAGGGCGAAGGGGTAACCGCGGCATTGCTGAGGCAGCACGGGGTCCAGGTCTTCAGCGAACTGCAACTGGCCGAAGCCGCTGCCGCCCTGGCCGCACTGTCCTTGTAGCCGCTGCCGAGCTCCAGCGAGGCTGCGAAAAGGCTCGCAGAGCCTTGCCTGGCGGTCTCTCGCCGACCTCTAGCGGCCAAATTCCTGCGTCCCTTCGGGCCGTTCGCAGCCTGCGGCAGCGGCTACAGGTCAATCCGGCAGGTTGTGTCGTTTACTGCCCGGCGTCGCTCTTGGGCGGTTTGCTGGCATCCATGCCGAACCATTTCTCCGAGAGAGCCATCAGTCGCCCATCGGCCTTGATCCGCTGCAAAGCGCTATCCAGGCTGGCCTGGAACGCCGGGTTACCTTTCTGGAACGGAATCGCCAGGCTCAGGGTCGGCCCCACCTTGGCTCCTTCCTTCACCGGCAGGCGGCTGTCGCGAATGGCGTAGGGAATCAACAGGCGATCGCTGATGGCGGCGTCGATCTGCTTGTCCGCCACGTCCTTGATCGGCTGCTGGGCGTCGGCGTAGCTGCGCAGGTTGATCCCTTCAACGGTGCGCGCCTGATCGACGAACTGGCTGCCCTGAGCCACGCCCAGGGCCTGGCCGCGCAGGGCCTGCAGGGAAAACAGCGGGCGCTGTTCTTCCTTGCGCACGATCAATTGGGCGCTGGAGTAGCTGTAGGGCTCGCTGAAATCGAAACGATCCTTGAGTTCCGGGGTCACTGCTATGTGGTTGATGGCCACGTCGAAGCGGCCGCTTTCCACACCGGGCAGCAGTTCGGCGGCAGCCGTCACCACGAAGTCCGGGCGTACATCCAGTTCACTGGCCAGCAACTGTCCCAGCTCCACCTCGAAGCCGGTGAGTTTGCCGTCATCCTTGAAGTTGAAGGGTGGCGCATTGGCTTCCAGGGCGATGCGCAGTTCCCCGCGGTCATTGATGTCGTCCATCAGTTCGGCTTGAGCGCAAGTGCTCACAAGGGGCAGCAAAAGTATCAGGCCAGGCAGGAAACGCATGGTCACTCCTTGAATTTATATGAGCGATGCGCCGTTCAGGCTCGCTTTGCTAAGGTGTTGAGTGCCTTCGACAACGAATCGCCACGAAGTTGTCATAACCGTAAAAGAATTGCGGAAAAACTGGAGAAGATAATGAAAAATTTTATGTCTCGTGCGGCCCTGGCCGGGCTGTTGCTGGGTGCCTCGATGCTGGCCGGCGCAGCGGAGATTCCGCGCACTGCCGCCCCCGCCGGCGCCAAGGTGTTCATTGTTTCCCCCGCTGATGGGGCCGTCGTGGACAAGACCTTCACCGTCAAGTTCGGCGTTGAGGGCATCGCCCTGGCCCCGGCCGGTGATCAGACCGCGAACACCGGCCACCATCACCTGCTGATCGACGTCGACCAGTTGCCGGCGGAAAACCTGCCGATCCCGATGGACGCCAACCACCTGCACTTCGGCAAGGCCCAGACCGAAACCGAAGTGACCCTGACCCCCGGCAAGCACACCCTGCAACTGGAGCTGGGGGACAAGAACCACGTGCCGTTCGACCCGGTCATCGTCTCCAAGAAAATCACAGTGACAGTGAAATAATCGTAAATGCCGCGCAAAAAAAAGGGAGCCGATCAAGGCTCCCTTTTTTTGCGCGGCTAGCGGCAAGGTTTTAGCTACAAGCGGCAAGTAAGAGCGGGCTCTGGCTTGCGGCTTGAAACTTGCCGCTTGAAGCGGCTCTTAGAACAGCACGCGGCAACGGATGGTGCCGTTGATGTGCTGCAGCTTCTCTTGCGCCAGGTCCGAGTACTCGGCGTCGACGTCGATCACCACGTAGCCGACCTTTTCGTTGGTCTGCAGGAACTGGCCGGAGATGTTGATGCCGTTTTCGGCGAAGACCTTGTTGATCTCGCTCATCACGCCCGGGATGTTCTCGTGGATGTGCAGCAGGCGGTGCTTGCCAGGGTGGGCCGGCAGCGCCACTTCCGGGAAGTTGACCGAGGATACCGAAGTACCGTTGTCGCTGTACTTGACCAGCTTCTCTGCCACTTCCAGGCCGATGTTGGCTTGGGCTTCAGCGGTGGAACCGCCGATGTGCGGAGTCAGGATCACGTTGTCCAGGCCGCGCAGCGGACTTTCGAACTCTTCGTCGTTGGAACGCGGTTCGACCGGGAATACGTCGATGGCCGCACCGATCAGGTGCTTGTCCTTGATCGCGTCCGCCAGGGCGTCCAGCTCGACCACGGTGCCGCGAGCGGCGTTGATCAGGATGCCGCCCTTCTTGATGGCGCGAATTTCCTTCTCGCCGATCATCCACTGGGTGGCCGGGGTTTCCGGCACGTGCAGGGTCACGATGTCGGACATGCCCAGCAGTTCGTGCAGGTTGCCCACTTGGGTGGCGTTGCCCAGCGGCAGCTTGGTCACGGTGTCGTAGAAGAACACCTGCATCCCCAGGCCTTCAGCCAGTACCGACAGCTGAGTACCAATGGAGCCGTAACCGACGATACCCAGCTTCTTGCCGCGGATTTCGAAGGAATTGGCCGCGCTCTTGATCCAGCCGCCACGGTGGCAGGAAGCGTTTTTCTCAGGGATGCCGCGCAGCAGCAGGATGGCCTCGGCCAGCACCAGCTCGGCGACCGAACGGGTGTTGGAGTAAGGCGCGTTGAACACCGCAATGCCGCGCTCGCGAGCGGCAGACAGGTCAACCTGGTTGGTGCCGATGCAGAAGCAGCCCACAGCGACCAGTTTCTTCGCGTGGTCGAAGATTTCTTCGGTCAGTTGAGTGCGGGAGCGAATGCCGATGAAGTGCGCATCGGCGATCTTTTCCTTGAGCTGGGCTTCCGGCAGAGAACCGGTGAGGTACTCGATGCTGGTGTAGCCGGCGGCCTTGAGGACGTCGACAGCGGATTGGTGGACGCCTTCGAGGAGAAGGAACTTGATCTTGCTCTTATCGAGAGAAGTCTTGCTCATCTGCGTAAACCTGTGTCCCGGAGAAAAATGGCAGGGAAATGGACAGCTTGAGCTGACCTGGACGGCATGCAACCGCCACCGCGGAAAGGCCCTTGGGCACTCTCCTGCGGGGGCGGTATGCTAGCATACGCGCCCCGCTAAACACTCATTCCTGCGACGTGAAGCGTTCTCAGGATGACCATGAATTGTTCGAGAGTTCTGTCGATGACCAATCCTGCCCTGATTGATGAACTGAAGACCCTGGTTGAGCCTGGCAAGGTGCTGACCGACGCTGGCTCCCTGGAAGCTTACGGCAAGGATTGGACCAAGCATTTCGCCCCGGCCCCGACGGCCATCGTGTTTCCCAAGACCATCGAGCAGGTTCAGGCCATCGTGCGCTGGGCCAACCAGCACCGGGTGGCCCTGGTGCCTTCCGGCGGGCGTACCGGCCTGTCGGCCGCCGCCGTGGCAGCCAATGGCGAAGTGGTGGTGTCTTTCGACTACATGAACCAGATCCTCGACCTGAACCTGACGGATCGCACCGCGGTGTGCCAGCCGGGCGTGGTCACCGAGCAGTTGCAGAACCTGGCGCAAGAAAACGGCCTCTATTACCCGGTGGATTTCGCTTCGGCAGGTTCCAGTCAGATTGGCGGCAATATCGGCACCAATGCCGGCGGGATCAAGGTGATTCGCTACGGCATGACCCGCAACTGGGTGGCCGGCATGAAAGTGGTCACCGGCAAGGGTGATGTGCTGGAGCTGAACAAGGACCTGATCAAGAACGCCACCGGCTACGACCTGCGCCAGCTGTTCATCGGCGCCGAAGGCACCCTGGGGTTCGTGGTCGAGGCCACCATGCGCCTGGATCGGGCGCCGAAGAACCTCACTGCCATGGTGCTTGGCACCGCCGACTTCGATTCGATCATGCCGGTGCTGCACGCCTTCCAGAGCAAGCTTGATCTGACCGCCTTCGAATTCTTTTCCGACAAGGCCCTGGCCAAGGTCCTGGCCCGTGGCGACGTACCGGCACCGTTCGAATCCGACTGCCCGTTCTACGCGTTGCTGGAATTCGAAGCCACCACCGAGGAAGTGGCCAACCAGGCCCTGGAAACCTTCGAGCACTGTGTCGAGCAGGGCTGGGTGCTGGACGGGGTGATGAGCCAGAGCGAAACCCAGTTGCAGAACCTGTGGAAACTGCGCGAGTACATCTCCGAAACCATCTCCCACTGGACGCCCTACAAGAACGACATCTCGGTCACCGTGTCGAAAGTCCCGGCCTTCCTTCAGGAAATCGACGCCATTGTTGGCAAGCACTACCCGGATTTCGAAATCGTCTGGTTCGGTCACATCGGCGACGGCAACCTGCACCTGAACATCCTCAAGCCGGACAACCTGAGCAAGGACGAGTTCTTCGCCAAGTGCGCCACGGTCAACAAGTGGGTGTTCGAAACCGTCGAGAAGTACAACGGTTCGATTTCCGCCGAACACGGCGTGGGCATGACCAAGCGCGATTACCTGACCTACAGCCGCTCGCCGGTGGAGATCGAGTACATGAAGGCGGTCAAGGCGGTGTTCGATCCCAACGGCATCATGAACCCGGGCAAGATCTTCGCCGTTTGAGCGCAAGCAGCAGCCTGATGAAGCACACAAGCAGGAGTCGGTAATGAGCTATCAGCACCAGTATGTCGACGGTACCCGGATTCATTTTCCGGTAGGCAAGTTGGTATGCATCGGCCGCAACTATGCCGAGCACGCCAAGGAGTTGGACAACCCGGTTCCTACCGAACCCCTGCTGTTTATCAAGCCGGGCAGTTGTGTGGTGCCGCTGGAAGGGGGCTTCAGCATTCCCACCGACCGTGGCTCGGTGCACTACGAGGCGGAGATCGCGGTGTTGATCGGCAAGCCGCTGTCCACCCAGCCCAGCCGCGAGGAAGTGCTGGATGCCATCTCCGGCTTTGCCCCGGCGCTGGACCTGACCCTGCGGGACAAGCAGGCCGAGCTGAAGGCCAAGGGCCTGCCGTGGGAGATTTCCAAGTGCTTCGACGGGGCGGCGGTCCTTGCGCCCTTTGTGGTGAGCAGCAGTTTTGCCGACCTGACCGATATCGGCATTCGCCTGACCATCAACGGCGAAGTGCGCCAGGACGGCAACAGCAGCGTCATGCTCAACCCCATCGTGCCGATGATTCAGTACATGGCCGGTTGCTTCTCCCTGCAGGCCGGCGACGTGATTCTTACCGGTACGCCGGTGGGGGTTGGTCCACTGAATGTCGGTGATGAGCTGGTGCTGGAGCTGCCGGGCGTCAGTCGTTTCACCAGCAGCATTCGTTGATCCGAATCTCTTTGCGCTGACCCGGCAATCCAGGGCGCAGCGCAGAGGGCTCGGCGAGCTTTAACCGGTTTTTCACATTTTCTCCGGATAATTCCGAGGTTTATGGTTCGCGGATCCGAAATTCGTGTGCTATTACCATTGGCCGAGCTTCTGGAATCTGTGTGATGGACGCCCACTCCCTACCCAAACCTCACCCCATCCGCCGCCTGCGCTTGCGCATGCGCTGGTACTCCTGGCTGCTGCTGGCGGGCGTGATCTGCTATGGCGTTGCCAGTGTCATGCACTGGGACGATCGTGGCGCGCTTTGGCTTCAGGAAGGCTTTGTCAGCAGCGCCGAGCGTAACGCCAGCATCTGGCTGCCCAGTTACCGGGCGGTCATCGATGCCAAGGCCCTGCCGGGAATGGAGCGCGATGAAGCCTCCGATCTTTCCTACAATCCGCACAGCAAAACCCTGTTTTCCGTGATGGGCAAGAATCCGTTCCTGGTGGAGCTGACTCTGCAGGGCGACGTCCTGCGCAAAATGCCGCTGGTGGGTTGGAGCAATCCGGAAGGGGTGGCGGTCCTGGAAAACGGCCTGCTGGCGATCGTCGATGAGCGCCAGCATTCGCTGGTGATCGTCAAGGTCGATGCCAACACCCAAGCGCTGAATATCGCCGATTTCCCCCAGTACGACCTGGGCCCTTCGCAAGACCAGAACAAGGCCTTCGAAGCCATCGCCTGGAACCCGCGCAAGCAGCAACTGCTGCTGGGCGAGGAGCGTCCTCCGGCGCTGTTCACCTGGAACAGCGATGGCAGTCAGGTGCTCAAGGGCGACAAGCAGAAGCTGGCCAGCGATGAACTCGACCTGCGCAACCTTTCGGCCCTGGGCGTCGACCCGCGTACCGGTCATGTTTTGGTGCTGTCCGCCGACTCCCACCTGCTGCTGGAGCTGGACGAGCAGGGCGAGCAAGTCAGCTTCATGGCCTTGCTCGGTGGCTTCAACGGCTTGAAGAAAACCATTCCCCGGGCCGAAGGCGTGGCCATGGATGAAGCCGGCAACCTGTACATGGTCAGCGAACCCAACCTGTTCTATCGCTTCGAGAAGCAGTGAATCCCCGGCTCGGCGCCTGAGCCGGGCCGTCCCGCGGCATTAAGCTTGAATTCAGTGGGCTGTGATATTTCATTCGCCTGTCCTGAATTCGAGCTTCCTCGCCATGTATCGCCTGACCCGTTTGCAACCCCTCTACCTGATTCTCGGCCTGATGGCCGCGCTGCTGGCGGCGTTTGTCCACAATCACCGGTTGTGGCAGCGCGCCTGGTTTGACTGGCAAACCTACTGGCAGGTAGCGGCCCCCGAGTCGCTGGGGCTGGGCGACTATCGGATGGTGCTGGAGGCGCAGCCGATCAAGGGCCTGGACGAAGTTTCGGCGCTGACCTACGACCCGCTGCGCAACAGCCTGTTTACCGTGACCAACAAGAATGCCGAGCTGGTCGAGCTGTCCCTGGACGGTCAGGTCCTGCGGCGCATTGCCCTGGTGGGCTTCGGGGATCCGGAGGCGGTGGAGTTCATCAGCGCCAATACCTATGTAATCAGCGATGAGCGGCAGCAGCGGCTGATCAAGATCCAGCTGGACGACGAAACCACCGTGGTGGACGCGGCACAGGCCGAGCAGATCACCCTCGGCGTGCACCTCCCGGGGAACAAGGGCTTCGAAGGCCTGGCTTACGATTCACAGGGCCAGCGCCTGTTCGTCGCCAAGGAGCGCGACCCGATGCTGATCTATGAAGTGCAGGGCTTCCCCCATCACGATCCGGAAAAGTCCTACGGGGTGCATGTGCTGAATAACCCCAAGCGGGATGCCGGGCTCTTTGTGCGCGATCTTTCCAGCCTGCAATACGACGAGCGCAGCGGCCATCTGCTGGCCCTGTCGGACGAATCTCGCTTGGTGGTGGAACTGGACGTGGACGGGCGCCCGCTCAGCACCCTGGCATTGGGCAAGGGCCGCCAGGGCTTGAGCAAGTCGGTGCCCCAGGCCGAAGGGATGGCCATGGATGACGCCGGCACCCTGTATCTGGTGAGCGAGCCGAACCTGTTCTACGTCTTCAAGAAACCCATGTAGGCGCTGGCTTGCCAGCGAAGCGGCCTTGCGCCGTCCACGCTGGCAAACCGGCGGCTCAGGCCTTGAGGGTTTTCACCCCTTCAGCAGTGCCCAGCAGCAGCACATCGGCGGGGCGCGCGGCGAACAGGCCATTGGTGACCACGCCGACGATGGCGTTGATCTGGCTTTCCAGCTCCACCGGGTTGGTGATCTGCATGTTGTGCACGTCGAGGATGATGTTGCCGTTGTCGGTGATCACGCCTTCGCGGTACACCGGGTCGCCGCCCAGCTTCACCAGCTCGCGGGCCACGTGGCTGCGAGCCATCGGGATCACTTCCACCGGCAGCGGGAAGTTGCCCAGCACCGGCACCAGCTTGCTGGCGTCGGCGATGCAGATGAAGGTCTTGGCCACGGCGGCGACGATCTTTTCCCGGGTCAGGGCGGCGCCGCCACCCTTGATCAGGTTCAGGTGCTCGTCGCTTTCGTCGGCGCCGTCGATGTAGAACTCCAGGTCGCTGACGGTATTGAGCTCGTACACCGGAATCCCGTGGCCCTTGAGGCGCGCGGCGGTGGCTTCGGAGCTGGCCACGGCGCCGTCGAAGGCGCCCTTGTGCAGGGCCAGGGCGTCGATGAAGCAGTTGGCGGTGGAGCCGGTGCCGACCCCGACGATGCTCTTGTCATCGAGTTTCGGGAGGATAAGGTCGACGGCGGCCTGGGCGACGGCCTGTTTGAGTTGATCCTGGGTCATGCGGGCTCCGAAGCGGGCAAGGGGGGGCACAAAGGCCGGCATTATAGGCGCCGCGGCAGATCCGGTCATTGCCCGTTTGGCTAATCGGCCGGGGTGGACGGGGAGTTCGCATGGCGGGGGAGAGGCTTTGAGGGTGCGGGCTAAAACCTCGGTATTCGTGTGGTCGCCCGGGCAAACGCTGGGTTAGACTCCTTGGCCCTGCCCAACCCGCTCAGTGATGCTTTCCGATGCTCGAACAGTACGTCAAGAAGATCCTCACCTCGCGCGTTTATGACGTTGCCGTAGAAACCCCATTGCAGACTGCCCGCCAGCTCTCCGAGCGGCTGGGCAATCAGATCTGGCTCAAGCGCGAAGACTTGCAGCCGGTGTTCTCGTTCAAGATTCGTGGCGCCTACAACAAGCTGACCCAGCTCAGCGACGCCGAGCGCGCTCGCGGCGTGGTGACCGCGTCGGCCGGCAATCACGCCCAGGGCCTGGCCCTGGCGGCCAAGGTGCTGGGGGTCAAGGCCACCATCGTGATGCCCAAGACCACCCCGGAGATCAAGGTCGAAGGCGTGCGTTCCCGTGGCGGCAAAGTGGTGCTGCACGGCGATACCTTCCCCGAGGCGCTGGCCTATTCGCTGAAGCTGGTGGATGAAAAAGGCTACGTCTATATCCATCCCTACGATGATCCGCACACCATTGCCGGGCAGGGCACGGTGGCCATGGAGATTCTGCGCCAGCACCCTGGCCCGCTGGATGCGATTTTCGTTCCGGTCGGTGGCGGCGGCCTGATCGCCGGCATTGCCGCCTATGTGAAGTACCTGCGTCCGGAAACCAAGATCATCGGCGTCGAGCCGGACGATTCCAACTGCCTGCAAGCCGCCATGGCCGCGGGTGAGCGGGTGGTGCTGCCGACCGTGGGGATCTTTGCCGACGGCGTGGCGGTGGCGCAGATCGGCCAGCACACCTTCGACATCTGCAAGCACTATGTGGACGAAGTGATCACCGTCAGCACCGACGAGATCTGCGCGGCGATCAAGGATATCTACGACGATACCCGCTCGATCACCGAACCTGCCGGTGCCCTGGGCGTGGCCGGGATCAAGAAATACGTCGAGCAGCGCGGCATCAGCGGGCAGACCCTGGTGGCCATCGATTCCGGGGCCAACGTCAACTTCGACCGCCTGCGCCACGTGGCCGAGCGCGCCGAGCTGGGCGAGGGCCGTGAAGCCATCATCGCCGTGACCATTCCCGAGAAGCCGGGCAGCTTCAAGGCGTTCTGCGAGGCGGTGGGCAAACGCCAGATCACCGAATTCAACTACCGCTACAACACCGGCAGCGAAGCGCACATTTTCGTCGGCGTGCAGACCCACCCGGAAAACGATCCGCGCAGCGCCCTGATCGCCAGTCTGACCGGGCAGGGCTTTCCGGTGATCGACCTGACCGACAACGAACTGGCCAAGCTGCACATCCGCTACATGGTCGGTGGCCATGCCGAGAAGGTCAGCGACGAAGTGGTGCTGCGCTTCGAGTTCCCGGAGCGTCCGGGCGCGCTGTTCAACTTCCTCAACAAGCTGGGCGGCCGCTGGAACATTTCGATGTTCCACTACCGCAACCATGGCGCGGCGGACGGCCGGGTCGTGGCCGGCCTGCAAGTGCCGGCCGAGGAGCGTCACCTGGTGCCGGCGGCCCTGGAGCAGATCGGCTATCCGTACTGGGATGAAAGCGACAACCCGGCGTACCAGCTGTTCCTGGGCTGAACGACTACGCTGAGGAACGGAGCCTTAAGGAAGCGAGAACATGGAAACACTGAGCACGCTGAAGACGCTTCATGTACTGGCCACGGTGCTGCTGTTGGGCAGCGCCCTGGGGCTGGCGATCTGGACCTGGCGCCTGCGCCGCCAGGGTGATGCCACGGTTTACAGCCGGGTGTTGCAGCGTCCGGGGCTGTTCGGCTGGTTGCTGCTGGCCATCGGTCTGCTGAGCCTGCCGTTCAGTGGCTGGGGGATGGTGCATCTGGTGGGCTGGCCGCTGGGCCAGGCCTGGCTCCTGGGCTCCAGCGTGCTCTATACCTTGGGCGCCCTGGCCTGGCTGTGGCTGATGGTGCGGCTCAATCGCCTGCGGCGCGCCAAGACCGCCAGCGGCCTGACCTTCACCCTGGTGCTGGCGGTATTCAGCCTGGTGTGTTTTGTCGCCATTGCCGGCCTGATGGGCGCCAAGCCGGTCTGATCCCGGCGTGAACCTTAAGGATTGCCATGAAGGTTGTTCTGGTGGGGGCCACAGGGTTTGTCGGCCGCCATCTGTTGGCGGCCCTGCATGCCGCCGGTCATCAGCTGATCGCTACCAGTCGTTATCCACAGCCGCGCAGCCTGCCGGGGGTGGAATGGCGACAACTGGACCTCGATCGCCTGGGGCATGAGCCCCAGCCCTTTGTCCTGCCCGCCGATACCGATGTACTGATCAACGCCGCCGGGTTGCTGAGCACCGATGCGCGGGCGCTGACCCTGACCCAGGACCTGGGCACCCGTGCCCTGTTCGATCTGGCGGCGAGCCGAGGCGTGCGGGTGCTGCAGATTTCCGCATTGGGTGCCGGCACCCAGCCCCACGTGCCATTTCTTGCCAGCAAGGCCGCGGCAGATGATTACCTGCTGCGCTCGGGGATTCCGGCGGTGGTGCTGCGGCCGTCGCTGGTGCTGGGGGCCGGTGGTGCCAGTAGCGGCTGGCTGGCGAAGATGTCGCCCTGGCCGTTGCTGCCACTGTTGTCCAGCAAGGCGCAGATGCAGCCCCTACATGTCGAGGATTTGAGCGCGGCGGTGCTGGCGTTGCTCAGGCAATGGCCGCAGGAATCCATGATCCTGCCCCTGGTTGGCCCGGAGCGAATGACCATGGCGCAGCTGCTGGACCGTCTGCGCGCGGCCCAGGGCTGGGCCCCGGCCCGTTACTTCCAGCTGCCTTCGGTGTTGCTCAAGCTGTTGGCTGGCGCAGGTGATCGCCTGGGCTGGCGAGCACTGAACCGGCAGAGCCTGGTCATGGCTCGCAGCGATAACCTGGCGGACCCTGAAGTGCTGGCGTCGGTCTGCGGTTATCACGCGGCGCCCCTGGTGGCTCGCCTGCACGACTGGCCGCAGGCCGCGCAAAGCACCCAGCTGGCCCTGCGCCCGCTGCTGCTTGCGGTGATGGTGTTGATCTGGCTGGGTACGGCGCTGGTGTGCGTCGGCCCGGGCTACGACTGGGGCCTGCGAATCATGGCCGAGGCTGGCGTGCAGGGCGCCTGGGCGGCCCTGGCGGTAATCGGCGGAGCACTCTGCGATGCGCTGCTGGGTGTCGGTCTGCTGCTGCGGCGCTGGCGTCGTCGGGCCTTGCAGTTGCAGTTGGGGTTGATGCTCGGCTACACCCTGATCATCAGCCTGATCCTGCCGCATTTCTGGTTTGACCCTTATGCCGCCGTGGCCAAGAACCTAGTGCTGATGGTGGCGACCCTCTGGCTGTTGTGGACCGAACCCCGTCGATGAGTGCTTATCTGCTGTTGAAAACCCTGCATATCCTGTCCTCGACCGTGCTGTTCGGGCTCGGTGCCGGCTCGGCCTATTACGCCTTGCGGGCCTGGCGCAGTGGTCGGGTGGAAGTGATTGCCGTGACCTTCAAGCACCTGGTGTTCGCCGATTGGGCCTTTACCGCCACCACGGCGGTGTTCCAGCCATTGAGCGGCCTGGGGCTGGTGCATCTGGCGGGCTGGCCGATCCAGCAGGCCTGGCTGCTGTGGAGCCTGGGGCTCTATGTCGTGGCGGGGCTGTGCTGGCTGCCGGTGGTCTGGTTGCAGATCCGGGTGCACAAGATGGCCGAGCAGGCCTTGCGTGATGGGGTGGCGATGCCGATGCGGGCCCACCTTTATATGCGCTGGTGGTTTGCCCTCGGCTGGCCGGCGTTCCTGGCCTTCATGGCGATTTTCTACCTGATGGTGGCCAAGCCGGTGTAGGGCCTGTCGCTGGCAAGCCGGTGCCTACAGCCGGCTCGCCAGCACGCGGGTCAATCGCGCAGGCTGATGACCTGCCATCCGCGTTTCTCGGCTTCGGC
Organism: Pseudomonas sp. 3MA1; assembly: GCF_029237275.1. Taxonomy (NCBI): domain Bacteria; kingdom Pseudomonadati; phylum Pseudomonadota; class Gammaproteobacteria; order Pseudomonadales; family Pseudomonadaceae; genus Pseudomonas; species Pseudomonas sp. 3MA1. The sequence goes on from NZ_JAACFX010000002.1 coordinate 494,766, forward strand.
CCGCAGGTTCGGGTCGGGATCGACGGCCACCGGGTTGCTCACTTGTTCCAGCAGCGGCAGGTCATTCATCGAGTCGCTGTAGAAGTAGCTGTCTTCCAGATCGTGGCCGGTTTCTTCCAGCCAGCGCTTGAGACGGATGACCTTGCCTTCGCGGAAGCAGGGCACGTCGGTGCTGCGTCCGGTGTAGCGACCCTCATGCATCTCGCATTCGGTGGCGATCAGGTGTTCAACCCCCAGGCGCTCGGCGATCGGCGCGGTGATGAAGCGATTGGTGGCGGTGATGATCACCAGCTTGTCGCCGGCCTCGCGGTGCTGATCCAGCAGCGCCTGGGCCTTGGGCAAGAGGATGGGTTCGATGCAGTCGCGCATGTAGTCGCGATGCCACTGTTGGAGCACGGCCATCTCAGTGCGGCCGAGGATTTCCAGGCAGAAGTTCAGGTAGGCGGCGTTGTCGAGTTGGCCGGCCAGGTAGTCCTGGTAGAACTCGTCGTTGCGGGTCTTGTAGGCGACGGCGTCGAGGAAGCCCCGCTCGCACAGGTAGTCGCCCCAGGCGTGGTCGCTGTCGCCGCCAAGCAGCGTGTTGTCCAAGTCGAATAAAGCCAGGCGCATTGCAGTTACTCACTGAAAAGTCGCGGAAAAAGGTGCCCAGAATACGGTCTTTTCACAAGAGTGCACATAAGCTAAGCAGCCTCGTTGCTGCATTCCCAAGCTTTGTGGAACAATGCGGCGACATGCGTTTGCGAGGTTGTAGCCGTGATCGACCCCGATGGTTTCCGCCCCAATGTCGGGATCATTCTGACCAATGATGCCGGACAGGTGCTATGGGCTCGCCGTATCAATCAAGATGCCTGGCAGTTTCCTCAAGGCGGGATCAACCCCGACGAGACGCCGGAAGACGCCTTGTACCGCGAGTTGAACGAAGAAGTAGGGCTGGAGCGCGAAGATGTGCAAATTCTCGCCTGCACCCGGGGCTGGTTGCGCTATCGTTTGCCGCAGCGTCTGGTCCGAACCCACAGCCAGCCGCTGTGCATCGGCCAGAAACAGAAATGGTTTCTCCTGCGCCTGATTTCCAACGAGCAGCGGGTGCGGATGGATTTGACCGGTAAACCGGAATTCGATGGCTGGCGCTGGGTCAGTTATTGGTATCCGTTGGGCCAGGTGGTGACATTCAAGCGCGAAGTGTATCGCCGCGCTCTCAAAGAGCTTGCCCCGCGCCTTTTAGTGCGCGACTGACGACGGAGTTCGACCCCGAGCCATGCTCAATACGCTGCGCAAGATCGTCCAGGAAGTTAACTCCGCCAAGGATCTCAAGGCGGCGTTGGGGATTATTGTATTGCGCGTCAAAGAGGCCATGGGCAGCCAGGTCTGCTCGGTCTACCTGCTGGACCCGGAAACCAACCGTTTCGTGCTGATGGCCACCGAGGGCTTGAACAAGCGCTCGATCGGCAAGGTCAGCATGGCCCCCAACGAAGGCCTGGTCGGTCTGGTGGGCACCCGGGAAGAGCCCCTCAACCTGGAAAACGCCGCCGATCACCCGCGTTATCGCTACTTCGCCGAAACCGGTGAGGAGCGTTATGCCTCGTTCCTCGGTGCCCCGATCATTCACCACCGTCGGGTGGTGGGCGTGCTGGTCATTCAGCAGAAAGAACGCCGTCAGTTCGACGAGGGCGAAGAAGCCTTCCTGGTGACCATGAGCGCCCAGCTGGCCGGGGTGATCGCCCATGCCGAGGCCACTGGTTCGATCCGCGGCCTGGGACGCCAGGGCAAGGGCATTCAGGAAGCCAAGTTCGTCGGCGTACCCGGCTCCCCCGGCGCCGCGGTAGGTAGCGCGGTGGTGATGCTGCCGCCGGCCGACCTGGACGTGGTGCCGGACAAACACATCACCGACATCGATGCCGAGCTGGCGCTGTTCAAGAGCGCCCTGGAAGGGGTGCGTGCCGACATGCGCGCGCTGTCGGAAAAACTTGCCACCCAGCTGCGCCCGGAAGAGCGCGCGCTGTTCGACGTCTACCTGATGATGCTCGACGACGCTTCCCTGGGCAGTGAAGTCAAGACCGTGATCAAGACCGGGCAATGGGCCCAGGGCGCGTTGCGCCAGGTGGTCACCGATCACGTCAACCGTTTCGAACTGATGGACGACGCCTACCTGCGCGAGCGCGCCTCGGACGTCAAGGACCTGGGGCGCCGGCTCCTGGCCTACCTGCAGGAAGAACGCCAGCAGACCCTGGTCTACCCCGACAACACCATCCTGGTCAGTGAAGAACTGACCCCGGCCATGCTCGGCGAAGTACCGGAAGGCAAGCTGGTGGGGCTGGTGTCGGTGCTGGGTTCGGGCAACTCCCACGTGGCAATCCTGGCCCGGGCCATGGGCATTCCCACGGTGATGGGCCTGGTGGACCTGCCGTATTCCAAGGTCGACGGCATCCAGATGATCGTCGACGGCTACCACGGCGAGGTCTACACCAACCCCAGCGAGGTACTGCGCAAGCAGTTCGCCGATGTGGTGGAAGAAGAGCGGCAACTGGCCCAGGGCCTGGACGCCTTGCGCGACCTGCCTTGCATCACCCCCGATGGCCACCGCATGCCGTTGTGGGTCAACACCGGCCTGCTGGCCGATGTGGCTCGGGCGCAGAAGCGCGGTGCCGAGGGCGTAGGCCTGTACCGCACCGAAGTGCCGTTCATGATCAACCAGCGCTTCCCCAGTGAAAAAGAGCAGCTGGCGATCTATCGCGAGCAACTGGCGGCGTTCCATCCTCAGCCGGTGACCATGCGCAGCCTGGACATCGGCGGCGACAAGTCGCTGTCGTACTTCCCGATCAAGGAAGACAACCCCTTCCTCGGCTGGCGCGGCATCCGTGTGACCCTCGACCACCCGGAAATCTTCCTGGTGCAGGCCCGGGCCATGCTCAAGGCCAGCGAGGGGCTGAACAACCTGCGTATCCTGCTGCCGATGATTTCCGGCATCCACGAACTGGAAGAAGCCCTGCACCTGATTCACCGTGCCTGGGGCGAAGTGCGTGACGAAGGCACCGACGTGCCCATGCCGCCGGTGGGGGTGATGATCGAGATTCCGGCGGCGGTGTATCAGACCCGGGAACTGGCGCGCCAGGTGGACTTCCTCTCGGTGGGCTCCAACGACTTGACCCAGTACCTGCTGGCGGTGGACCGCAACAACCCGCGGGTCGCCGATCTTTACGACTACCTGCATCCGGCGGTGCTGCAAGCCCTGCAGAACGTGGTGCGTGACGCCCATGCCGAAGGCAAGCCGGTGAGCATCTGCGGTGAGATGGCTGGCGATCCGGCGGCCGCGGTGCTGCTGATGGCCATGGGTTTCGATAGCCTGTCGATGAACGCCACCAACCTGCCGAAAGTGAAGTGGATGCTGCGCCAGATCAGCCTGAGCAAGGCCAAGGAACTGCTGGACGAGATGATGACCATCGACAACCCGCAAGTTATCCACAGCTCGCTGCAACTGGCCCTGAAGAAACTCGGGTTGGCGCGGATGATCAATCCGGCTTCGAACAAGACCCTGTAATCGAAGTGTTTTCCTCGCCGACAAGCCGGCTCCCACGGGAGCTGGCTTGTCGGCGAACGCGCTTCACACCTTCAGCTCGACCTCCCCCAGATGCCCGCCATAAGGGCCAAAGCTGCGTTCGACCAGATGCCGCGAGCCGTCGGCGTTGACGATCAGCGCGGTGCTGGCCCGTGTGCCGTAGCTGGGGCTGGCGATGAACACGCTGGACAGCAGGCTTTCCGTGGCCAGCCCGACACCGGTGTCCGGCAACTCGGCGAAGGGCGCGGTCTGCGGATCGCTCAAGAGCGCCAGCAGCGCCTGGGGCTTGGGGTCATGCAGCACTTCCTGCAGCGCCGCCCTGGCCTTGAGCAGCTTTGGCCAGGGCGTGTCGAGCCCGGCATTGGACAGGCCGTAGACCCCGGGCTTGAGCAATTGGGGCTCCAGGTCCTGCGCGTTGTAGTGCCACAGTTGATCGCCGGTGCCCAGCAGCAGGTTGAAGCCGGCGTACTCCACCGAACGGCCGACGACATCGCGCAAGTAGTCTTCCAGGGCAATATCGCCGGCGAGAAAGCGCGCCACCAGTTCGCCCCGGGAACGCCGCGCGGGCGGTTGGTGCGGGTTGCGGATATTGGTCAGGGCGGCAAAGCGGCCATGGGCACCGACCCCAAGCCAGGTGCCGCCGGCCTCCAGGTCGCGTCCGGCGTGGATCTGCGGCGACTCCGGCCATTGCCCCAGGGGCAGGCTGGGGCGAGCGTAGAACTCATCGCGGTTGGCCGCGACGATCAGGGGCTGGGCATGGCCCGGCCGCCAGGCGAAAACGATCAAGCACATTGAGGTGACCCCCTGGGTGTTTTTGCTCACTCTACGCACACAACCCCGGGGTATCCATCGCCATCCAGTGGAGTCCGGGGTAGCGCTTCCGTTACCATGCCGCTCTCATTTTCGGATGCTCCCATGGAATTTCTGCTCTATCTGCTGCTGGGCGCCTGCGCGGGCGTACTGGCCGGGCTGTTCGGCGTGGGCGGTGGGATCATCATCGTCCCGGTACTGGTGTTCAGTTTTACCCTGCAAGGCTTCGATGCCTCGGTACTGACCCATCTGGCGGTGGGCACCTCCCTGGCCAGCATCATCTTCACCTCGGTCAATGCGGTCCGTGAACACCATCGGCGCGGCGCGGTGCGCTGGCCGATCTTTGCCTGGATGGCCGCAGGCATTCTCCTGGGGGCCGGTTTCGGCGCGCTGACGGCGGAAGCCATTTCCGGCCCGCACCTGCAGAAGATCATCGGCGTCTTTGCCCTGCTGGTGGCCCTGCAGATGACCCTGGAACTCAAGCCCAAGGCCAGCCGCCAGGTGCCCGGCAAATGGGGCCTGGCCGCGGCCGGCGGGGTGATCGGCTGGGCCTCGGCGATCTTTGGCATCGGCGGTGGCTCACTGACCGTGCCGTTTCTCACCTGGCGCAGCGTGCCGATGCAGCAGGCCGTGGCCACCTCCTCGGCCTGCGGTTTGCCCATCGCCCTGGCCAGCGCCTTAAGTTTCATGATTCTGGGCTGGCATGATCCGCAGCTTCCGGCTCATAGTCTCGGCTTCGTGTATTTGCCGGCGCTGTTGGGCATTGCCCTGACCAGCATGGTGTTCGCCCGGATCGGCGCGCGCCTGGCCCATAAACTGTCGCCGCGCCTGTTGAAGCGGATGTTCGCCGCGCTACTGTTTGGCGTGGGGATCAGCTTCCTGTTCTGAGCGATGACGCAATCCTGGCTTAATCCCGGGCTGGCAGTTTGCCCGGGAATATTTGAGTTCTAACCCTGACGAGGAGTCGCAATGCTGCCTTACCCGCAGATTGATCCGGTGGCCCTGGCCATCGGCCCGCTGAAAATCCACTGGTACGGCCTGATGTACCTGATCGGCATCGGCGGTGCCTGGCTGCTGGCCTCGCGCCGGCTGAACCGTTTCGATCCGACCTGGAGCAAGGAGAAGCTCTCGGACATGGTGTTCTGGATGTCCATGGGGGTGATCGTCGGCGGCCGCCTGGGTTACGTGCTGTTCTACGACCTGAGCGCCTACCTGGCCAACCCGACCCTGATCTTCGAAGTGTGGAAGGGCGGCATGTCGTTCCACGGTGGCTTCATCGGGGTGATGCTGGCGGCCTGGTGGTTCGGCAAGCGCAACAACAAGAGCTTCTTCGAGCTGATGGACTTCGTCGCGCCGATGGTGCCGATCGGCCTGGGCGCCGGGCGGATCGGCAACTTCATCAACGCCGAGTTGTGGGGCAAACCCACCGATGTGCCGTGGGCGATGATCTTCCCGCCGTTCAGCGATCCGGCGCAGTTGCCGCGTCATCCGTCGCAGCTGTATCAGTTCGCCCTGGAAGGTGTGGCGCTGTTCCTGATCCTCTGGCTGTTCTCGCGCAAACCGCGGCCGACCATGGCGGTTTCCGGTATGTTCGCCCTGTTCTACGGGATCTTCCGCTTCATCGTCGAGTTCGTCCGGGTGCCGGATGCACAGCTGGGCTACCTGGCGTGGAACTGGCTGACCATGGGTCAGGTGCTGTGCGTGCCGATGATCCTCGGCGGCCTGGGGCTGATCTGGCTGGCTTATCATCGCGCTCCGGCCCAGAGCGCGGCGCAATAAATTCGAATCCCGGGGCGTGCCCCGGGTTCAAGGATGCAGGTAATTCATGAAGCAATATCTCGATCTGGTGGCCCACGTCATCAACAACGGCACCAAGCAGGCCAACCGCACCGGTGTGAACACCATCAGCTTCCCCGGGGCCATGTTGCGCTACGACCTCAAGGAAGGTTTCCCGGCCATCACCACCCGCAAGATGGCCTTCAAGTCGGCCATTGGCGAGATGGTCGGCTTCCTGCGTGGGGTGAACAACGCCGCCGAGTTCCGCGCCCTGGGTTGCAAGGTCTGGGACCAGAACGCCAACGAAAACGCCCAGTGGCTGGCCAACCCGTTTCGCCAGGGCGACGACGACCTGGGCGAGATCTACGGTGTGCAATGGCGCAAATGGCCGGCCTACAAGCAGATCAAGACCAGCAACCAGGCCGCCATCGACCTGGCGCTGAGCCAGGGCTACCGGCAGATCGCCGCTGGCGAGGAGGATGGCCAGGGCTACGTGGTGCTGTACAAGGCCATCGACCAGGTGCGCCAGTGCGTCGACATCATCATCAACGACCCGGGCAGCCGGCGGATCCTGTTCCACGGCTGGAACTGCGCCCAGCTGGATGAAATGGCCCTGCCGCCGTGCCATCTGCTGTATCAGTTCCACCCCAATGTCGAGACCCGGGAAATCTCCCTGACCCTCTACATCCGCTCCAACGACCTGGGCCTGGGCACGCCATTCAACCTCACCGAGGGCGCGGCGCTGCTGAGCCTGATCGGCCGCCTGACCGGCTACACACCGCGCTGGTTCACCTATTTCATCGGTGATGCCCACGTCTACGAAAACCACCTGGACATGCTCAACGAACAGCTCAAGCGCGAGCCGTTCCCGATGCCCAAACTGGTGATTTCCGAGCGTGTGCCGGAGTTCGCCAAGACCGGCGTCTACCAGCCGGAGTGGCTGGAGCTGATCGAACCGAGCGACTTTTCCCTGGAAGGCTACGAGCACCACGCGCCAATGACTGCGCCGATGGCCGTTTAAGCCCCCACCTGCTGTGCCAGGGGCCGCGTGGCTGATGCCGCGCGGCCCTTGTCGATTGACCCTGTTGCCTTTATCGACCCGTGCCCGGAGCTGTTCCGGGCATGACTGTGCCTGGCGGCCAGCTACGCTCTGAGGAGTGGCCCTGCCAGACACCGGGCGTCGCCCTTGTGAACTTCAACGTGAGCCGCGAATGGAAGAACTCAATCACAGCCTGTTCCTGGCCATCAACGCCAGTGCCGGTGCGTCAATGCCGATGCGTACACTGGCGGTTTTCTTCGCGCAATGGCTGGTGCTCAGCGTGCCGTTGCTGCTAGCGGTGCTCTGGGTTTTCGGTGAGCGCCGCCAGCGCATGATCGTGCTGCTGGCGACCCTCGGCATCGTGCTGGCCCTGGCCAGCAATTGGCTGATCCGTGAGCTGTGGTTCCATCCGCGGCCCTTCATGATCGGCCTGGGGCAGAACTTCCTCGTCCATGCGCCCGGCGCGTCCTTCCCCAGCGATCACGCCAGCGGCATGTTCGCCATGGCGTTCGCGCTGATCCTCGCGCGCCTGCGCAAGGCCGGGCTGGTGATGCTGGGGCTGGCGCTGCTGGTGGGCTGGGCCCGGGTCTACCTCGGGGTGCATTTCCCCTTCGATATTCTCGGTGGCTGCCTGGTGGGGCTGCTCAGCGCCTGGCTGGTGCGCCAGGGCCTGGCCTGGCGGCAGTTCGACCAGCGGCTGCTGGCGCTGCTCGAGGGGACTTATCTGCGGCTGATCGGCAGCGCGCGGCGCGGCGCCTGAGGCCGCGCCCGGGGCTCAGTGCCCGTGGCTGCGGCCGACGTGCGAGGGTTCGGCTTCGTTGGGGGCCACCGAGCCGCTGACTTCCAGGCGCTGGAGGATGCCGCAGTGATCCTGGTCCGGTCCTTCGCTGCAGCGCTGACGCAGGTCCAGAAGTTGCTCTTGGAGCACCAGGAGCCCGTCGATGCGCGCCTTGACGTGATGGATATGCTCGTCAATCAGGGCGTTGACGCTGGCGCACTGGCCTTCCGGGCTGTCCCGCAGGTTGAGCAGGCTGCGGATTTCCTCAAGGGTCATGTCCAGGCTGCGGCAATTGCGGATAAAGGTCAGGCGCTCGGTGTGGGCCTGGGTGTAGAGGCGGTAGTTGCCTTCGCTGCGGGCCGGTTCCGGCAGCAGTCCTTCGCGCTCGTAGTAGCGGATGGTCTCGACCTGACAGTCGGTGAGTTTCGCCAGTTCGCCAATCTTCATTGCCGTCGTCTCCGAATGGGTGCTTGACCCTATAGTGGCTACAGGGTGTTCACTTGGCAACAAGCACCTTTATACGGACGCGACCCCGATGAGCGACTCCATTCACAACCCGCGCAAGCCCGACGCCCAGCACGCCCATGCTGATCACGATCACGATCACGATCACGATCACGATCACGATCACGATCACGATCACGATCACGATCACGATCACGGCCATGCCCACCCACCGGCGGGCAAGCTGCAGCCGGTCAAGGCTCACGACCACGCCGCCCATGGCGCTTCCTGCTGCGGTGCCGCCGGTCCGGCGCCGTCCAGGATCACCTTGAGCGAAACCCCGAGCGTCGGCGCGCACCTGAGCAGCTTTCGCATCGAGGCCATGGACTGCCCCACCGAACAGACCCTGATCCAGAACAAGCTGGGCAAGCTGGCGGGGGTCCAGGCCCTGGAATTCAACCTGATGAACCGCGTGCTGGGGGTGACCCACGACCTGCCGAGCACCGCGCCGATCATCGACGCGGTCAAATCCCTGGGCATGCACGCCGAGCCGCTGCAGCAGGAGGGCGCCGAAGTCGCGCCTGCCGCCGCGCCGGTGAAGAAAGCCTGGTGGCCCCTGGCGCTGTCGGGTATCGGCGCGCTGGCCGCCGAAGTCATTCACTTCACCAGTGCCGCGCCCGATTGGGTGATCGCGCTGGTGGTCCTGGTGTCGATCCTCAGCGGCGGCCTGGGCACCTACAAGAAGGGCTGGATCGCCCTGAAGAACCGCAACCTCAACATCAATGCCCTGATGAGCATCGCCGTGACCGGCGCGGTGCTGATCGGCCAGTGGCCGGAAGCGGCGATGGTGATGTTCCTGTTCACCGTCGCCGAGTTGATCGAGGCCCGCTCCCTGGACCGGGCGCGCAACGCCATCAGCGGCCTGATGCAGATGACCCCGGAAAAGGTCACGGTGCAGCAGACCGATGGCACTTGGCGCGAAGTGGAAGCGAAAAGCGTCGAACTGGGCGCGTTGGTGCGGGTGCGTCCCGGCGAGCGCGTCGGTCTGGACGGCGAGGTGGTGTCCGGCAGCTCCACCATCGATCAGGCGCCGATCACCGGTGAAAGCCTGCCGGTGGAAAAGACCGTGGGCGACAAGGTGTTCGCCGGCACCATCAACCAGGCCGGTTCCCTGGAATATCGGGTGAGCGCCGCCGCCAACAACTCGACCCTGGCGCGGATCATCCACGCCGTGGAGCAGGCCCAGGGCGCACGGGCGCCGACCCAGCGCTTCGTCGATACCTTCTCGAAAATCTACACCCCGGCGGTATTCGCCTTCGCCCTGGCGGTGGCGCTGATCCCGCCGCTGTTCATGGCCGGCGCCTGGTTCGACTGGATCTACCGCGCCCTGGTGCTGCTGGTGGTGGCCTGCCCGTGCGCCCTGGTGATCTCCACCCCGGTGAGCATTGTCAGTGGCCTGGCGGCGGCGGCGCGCAAGGGCATCCTGGTCAAGGGCGGGGTCTACCTGGAGGGCGGCTACAAGCTCGATTACCTGGCCCTGGACAAGACCGGGACCATCACCCACGGCAAGCCGGTGCAGACCGACTTCCTGGCCCTGGACCCACTGGCACAGGACACGGCTCCGGCCCTGGCCGCGAGCCTGGCGGGGCGTTCCGACCACCCGGTGTCCCTGGCCATTGCCCGCGCGGCTGTGGATAAACAGCTGGCCATGCACCCTGTGGATAACTTCGCAGCCCTGGCCGGGCGCGGAGTGCGCGGGGAAATCAACGGCGAGCTGTACCACCTGGGCAACCACCGCCTGGTGGAAGAGCTGGGCCTGTGCTCCCCGGCCCTGGAAGAAAAACTCTTTGCCCTGGAGCAGCAGGGCAAGACCGTGGTCCTGTTGCTGGACAGCAACGGCCCGCTGGCGCTGTTTGCCGTGGCCGACACGGTCAAGGAATCCAGCCGCGAAGCCATCCAGCAGTTGCATGAGCTGGGGATCAAGACCCTGATGCTCACCGGCGACAACCCGCACACTGCCCAGGCCATCGCCGCTCAGGTGGGCATCGACCAGGCCCGGGGCGACTTGCTGCCCAGCGACAAGCTGCAAGCCATCGAAGACCTGTACGCCCAGGGCCATCGGGTCGGCATGGTCGGCGACGGCATCAACGACGCCCCGGCCCTGGCCCGGGCCGAGATCGGTTTCGCCATGGCCGCGGCCGGCACCGACACCGCCATCGAAACCGCGGATGTCGCCCTGATGGACGATGATCTGCGCAAGATCCCGGCGTTTATCCGCCTGTCGCGCCAGACCTCGGTGGTGCTCAAGCAAAATATCGCCCTGGCCCTGGTCATCAAGGCGATCTTTCTTGGGGTAACCTTTGCCGGGCTCGCCACCATGTGGATGGCGGTGTTCGCCGACATGGGCGTGAGCCTGCTGGTGGTGTTCAACGGTCTGCGCCTGCTGCGCAAATAGGACACTGTAGCGGCAAGCGGCAAGTGGCAAGCGACAAGCAATTGAGGTGAGAACCAGAGTGATGAACCCATACCCACCCGCTCCAGCTTGCGGCTTGCCGCTGCAAGCTTGCAGCTCTGGCAAGCCGCCATGCTGAGCGCGGAGCTGAAGGCCTTTTACATGGTCGCCCGCCTGGGCAGCATCACCCTGGCGGCGAAGAAGCTCGGCCTCAGTCAACCGACGGTGACCACGCAGATCCGCAACCTGGAAAGCCAGTATTCGGTGGAGCTGTTCTACCGCGGCGGCCGCCGCCTGAGCCTCAGCGACGAGGGCGCGCGGCTGCTGCCGATGGTCAAGGACCTGTTGCAGAAAGAAGCCGACATCGAGTTCTTCCTGCGCAACAGCGGGCAGGTGCAGGGCACCTTGCGCATCGCCGCCACGGCGCCGTACTACATCCTCGATCTGGTGAAGACCTTCCGCGAGCGCCTGCCCCAGGTGGAGGTGTCGGTGGAGATCGGCAACTCCCAGCAAGTCCTGGAGGCGCTGGAGGACTATCGGGTGGATGTCGCCGCCTCCTCGCAATTGCTGGACGATTCGCGCTTGGTCCGTCGGGTGCTGGGCAGCGACCCGCTGGTGCTGGCGGTGCACCGCAACCACCCCCTGGCGGCGCTGGAGCACGTGCCCCTCAACGCCCTGGCCGGGCATACCCTGCTGATGCGCGAGCCGGGCTCCACCACCCGCAGCCTTACCGAAACCCTGCTCAAGGACGCCAACGTCAGCTTCGGCCCGCTGCTGGAGATCGGCAGTCGCGAATCGATCCGCGAGGCGGTGCTGCGCAACATCGGCATCAGCATCATTGCCCGCCAGGAAGTGCCCCACGACCCGCAGTTGCGAGTGCTGAGTATTGAAAACGCGCCGCAGATCGTCGAGTACCTGTACTGCCTCAAGGAGCGCAAGAACGCGCGCTTGCCAGCGGCGTTTCTTGGATTGGCGCAGGAAATGGCTCCCGCCTGAAGGATCTGCATCGGCCATGCCGAGGGCTTCGCGTGCAAGCTCGCTCCTACATTGAAATGCATTCCCCTCTGTGGGAGCGAGCTTGCTCGCGAAGGCGTCAGATCAGCCAGCACATCACTGGCAGGTTGAACCAAAATCCCCGAATACCACTATCGGTCGTTTTTGCCTTACTGCCATATGACCGACTCATTACAACTCTAGGATTGGCCTCATCTGCTTGATGAGGCCTGTCCATGAACCCTGCAATCGCAACTGCCCTGAGCAACCCTGGCGCACCGATGAAAGTGCGCGGCGTGCGCAAGCGCTTCGGCGCTTTCACGGCGCTGGATAACGTCTCCCTGGACGTCGCCGCCGGCGAGCTGGTGTGCCTGCTGGGGCCGTCCGGTTGTGGCAAGACCACTTTGCTGCGCTGCATCGCCGGCCTTGAGCGCCAGGACCAGGGCGAGTTGTACCTGGGGGATCGGGATGTGTCGCTGCTGGCGCCGCAAGCCCGGGACTACGGGATCCTGTTCCAGTCCTACGCGTTGTTTCCCAACCTCACGGTGGAAGCCAACATCGCCTACGGCCTGGCCGGCAGCGGGCGCGAGGAAGCGCGCCAGCGCGTGGCGCAGATGCTGGAGCTGGTGGGCCTGAGCGGCAGCGAGAAGAAATACCCCGGCCAGCTGTCCGGCGGCCAGCAGCAGCGCGTGGCCCTGGCCCGCGCCCTGGCGCCGGCGCCGTCGCTGCTGCTGTTGGACGAGCCGATGTCGGCCCTGGATGCCCGGGTCCGCGAGCACCTGTGCACCGAGCTGCGCCAACTGCAGCGGCGCCTGGGGATCACCACCCTGATGGTCACCCACAACCAGGACGAAGCCATGTTGATGGCCGACCGCATCGCCGTGATGAACAACGGCAAGGTCGAGCAATACGCCACGCCCCAGGAAATCTACGATCGCCCCGCCACGCCCTTCGTCGCCGAGTTCGTCGGCCAGGGCAACTGGCTGCCCTTCAGCCGCAACAGCGACAGTCATGCCCAGGTCGGCGGGATGAAGGTGCGCCTGGCCGACGGCTCGGCCAAGACCGCCTCGGGCCGGCTGTTCTGCCGCCCGGAAGCGATCAGCGTGAACCCGCCGGTGCATGAGGAAAACCTGTTCCCGGCCAAGGTCCGCGAGATCACCTTCCTCGGCAACCGCTGCCGCATGAGCTTCGAGCTCAACGAGCTGCCGGGGCATGCGCTGCTGGCGGAACTGGCCCCGGACGCCATGCCGCGCCTGGGCGCCCAGGACATCTGGGTCGCCTTGCCGCCGCGCAGCCTCCAGGTGTTTGCCTAAGATGAGCGTGCCAATGTCCCTGCCGCTACCTGCCAAGCGGGCGCGCCAGGCTTCGCGTGCCGAGATCGGCGACCGTATTTTTGTCGTCGGCGGCAAGCTTCTGCTTCTGCTCCTGCTGGGTGTCGCGGTGCTGTTGCCCCTGCTGGCGATCTTCTGGCGCGGTTTCAGCGCCGAGGCCGGGCAGGGCGGTGGCTGGCTGGCGGCCCGCGAGCTGGTGAGCAGCGCCAACTTCCACTGGCTGCTGGGCAACAGCCTGAAAGTCTCCCTCAGCGTCGCCGCCATCGTGGTGCCCCTGGCTTACCTGTTCGCCTACGCCCTGCAACGCACGCTGATTCCCGGCAAGGGCCTGTGGCGTGGCCTGTCGCTGTTGCCGCTGATGGCGCCATCGATGCTCCCGGGGATTGCCCTGGTCTATCTGTTCGGCAATCAGGGGATGCTGCGTGGCCTGTTCGCCGAGAACATCTACGGCTTCTGGGGCATCGTCCTCGGCGAAGTCATCTACACCTTTCCCCATGCCCTGATGATCCTGCTCTCGGCCCTGTCCCTGGCCGATGCGCGGCTGTTCGACGCCGCATCGAGCATGGGCGCCAGCCCGGCCAGGGCCTTTCGCAGCATCACCTGGCCGGCCACCCGGCAGGCGGTGTTCGCCGCGTTCTGCCTGGTGTTTACCCTGACCATCACCGACTTCGGCGTGCCGGTGGTGGTGGGTGGCGACTATCAGGTGCTGGCCCTGGAAGCCTACAAGGCGGTGGTGGGCCAGCAGCAGTTCGGCCGTGGCGCCTTGATCGGCATGGTGTTGCTGTTGCCGGCATTGTTCAGCTTCGGCGTCGATGCCTGGCTGCGCCGCCGTCATGGCGATGCCATGAGCGGTCGCGCCCAGGTGTTCAAGCCGGCGCCATCGCGGCTGCGGGACGCCTGCTACCTGAGCATCGTGCTGCTGATCTGCGCCGCGCTGCTGCTGGTGTTCGGCATGGCGGTGTATTCCTCCCTGGTGAAGTTCTGGCCCTACAACCTGTCGCTGTCGCTGAACCACTACCAGTTCGACGACACCGCCGGCGGTGGCTGGCTGGCCTATCGCAACAGCCTGAGCATGGCCCTATGCACGGCGCTGATCGGCAGCCTGCTGATTTTCACCGGCGCCTATCTGATGGAAAAAACCCGCGGCCAGCGCGGCCTGAACCTGGCGCTGCGCCTGCTCAGCTTCGTGCCGATGGCGGTGCCCGGCTTGGTGCTGGGCCTGGGCTACGTGTTCTTCTTCAACCTCAACGGCAACCCGCTGCACGTGTTCTACGGCAGCATGACCCTGCTGGTGGTGTGCACCATCGCCCACTACCTGACCACCGCGCAGATGACCGCCACCACCGCCCTGCGCCAGCTGGATGCCGAGTTCGAGGCCGCCGCGCTGTCGCTCAAGGCGCCGCTGTACCGGCACTACCTGCGGGTCACCGTGCCGATCTGCCTGCCGGCGCTGCTGGACATCGTGCGCTACCTGTTCGTCTCGGCCATGACCACGGTGTCGGCGGCGATCTTCCTCTACAGCCCCGACACCATCCTCGCCGCCGTGGCCGTGCTGAACATGGACGACGCCGGCAACGTCGGCGGCGCCGCGGCGATGTCGACCCTGATCCTGTTCACCTCGGCCGGCGTCTCGCTGCTGCTGGCCTGGGCGTCGCGCGGGCTGTTGCGCCGCTCCCAGGCCTGGCGGCAAACCGCGCCGGGTCATTGATTTCTTGCTCACCCACCCCCTGATCTGCACTCACTAAGGAACCGCACCATGTTCAAGCCCCTGGCTCTTGTCGCTGCCGTCCTCTCTGCTGTCAGCCTGAACGCCTTTGCTGCGAAAACCGAGCTGACGGTCTACACCGCCCTCGAAGCCGAGCAGCTGAAGTCCTACAAGCAAGCCTTCGAAAAGGCCAACCCGGACGTGGAGATCAAGTGGGTGCGTGATTCAACCGGGATCATCACCGCCAAGCTGCTGGCGGAAAAAGCCCGCCCGCAGGCCGATGCGGTCTGGGGCCTGGCGGCGTCCAGCCTGGCGATTCTCGACCAGCAAGGCATGTTGCAAAGTTATGCGCCCAAGGACCTGGGCCAGATCGGCCCGAACTACCGCGACGCCGCCAACCCACCGGCCTGGGTCGGCATGGACGTCTGGGCCGCGACCATCTGCTTCAACACCGTGGAGGCCGAGAAGCAGGGCCTGAGCAAACCGGTGAGCTGGCAGGACCTGACCAAGCCCGAGTACAAGGGCAAGATCGTCATGCCCAACCCGGCGTCCTCGGGCACCGGCTTCCTGGATGTCAGCGCCTGGCTGCAGACCTTCGGCGAGAAGCAGGGCTGGCAGTACATGGATGACCTGCACCAGAACATCGGCCAGTACGTCCACTCCGGTTCCAAGCCGTGCAAGCTGGCCGCCGCCGGTGAATTCCCGATCGGCATCTCCTTCGAATACCCGGCCGTGCAGCTCAAGCGCCAGGGCGCGCCGCTGGACATCATCCTGCCCAAGGAAGGCCTGGGCTGGGAAATCGAAGCCACGGCTGTGATCAAGGGCACGCCGCATGAAGAGGCCGCGAAGAAGCTCGCCGACTTCTCCGCCAGTCCGGCGGCCATGGAGCTGTACAAGGAAAACTTCGCCGTGCTGGCCCAGCCGGGCATCGCCAAGCCGCAGACCGAACTGCCGGCCGACTACGAGCAGCGCCTGATCAAGAACGACTTTGCCTGGGCCTCGAAGAACCGCGACCAGATCCTCGCCGAGTGGCGCAAGCGCTATGACGGCAAGTCGGAAAAGGTTGCCGCGCAGTAACGCCAGGGGCTGCTGTGGCGAGGGAGCTTGCTCCCGCTGGGCGGCGCAGCGGCCCTGAATCCCGACCGGGCGGTGCAACTGCCTGGGAGTACTGCGCACTCCTGCGGGAGCAAGCCCCCTCGTCAAAAACAACGAGACATGAACATGACCCATCACAGCGATCTGCTGATCGTCGGCGCCGGCATCCTCGGCCTGTCCCACGCCTACGCGGCCGCCAAGCGCGGTTTGCGGGTACAGGTATTCGAGCGCAGCGCCACGCCCCTGGGCGCCTCGGTGCGCAACTTCGGCCAGGCCCTGGTCACCGGCCAGCCGCCGGGCATCATGCTGGAACTGGCCCGCGCCAGCCGCGATATCTGGGGCGACTGGCAACAGCTGGCCGGCTTGCCACTCAAGCGCAACGGCTCCTACCTGTTCGCCCGCAACGAAGCCGAAGAACAACTGCTGGAAGCCTTCTGCGCCGGTCGCGCGCGGGAGCACGGCTATCGTGTCGAACTGCTGCGGGGCGCGGCCCTGAATGACCTGTACGGCGGCCAGTTCCGCCATCACCGCGCGGCCTTGCACGGCCTGGATGACCAGCAACTGTATTCCCGCGAGGCGCTGCCGCTGCTGATCGACTACCTGCGTCGCGACCTGGGGGTGCAGTTCCACTTCTCGACCCTGGTGCGCGATATCCAGCCGGGGCAACTGCACAGCACCGCCGGCAGCTTTCATGCGCCGCGGATCGTGCTGTGTTCGGGCCACGACTATCAGACCCTGCTGGCCGAGCAGATCGCCGTCCTGCAGCCGCAGATCTGCCGCCTGCAGATGCTCCGCGCCCGGCCCCAGGTCAACCTCAACCTGCAACATGCCTTGCTCACCGGGCTCAGCTGCGTGCACTACGGCGCCTTCGCCGACCTGCCGCAAGCGGCGGCGGTGCAGGCGCAGATCCTGCGCGAGGCACCCCATCTGCACGAGCACGGCATTCACCTGCTGATCAGCCCGACCCCCTACGGCGAGCTGATCATCGGCGATTCCCACGACTACGGCAGCGATCCGTCGCCGTTCAACGCCGAACAGGTGGACAACTGGCTGATCGAGCTGGCCGAACAGACCCTGGGCTGCAAGGTCCAGGTGGTGGAGCGCTGGCAGGGCGTGTACGGCGCGCGTGGGCCCGGGCCGTTCTCCTTCCTGGAGGCGGCGCCCGGGGTTTATGCGGCGTTGATGCATACCGGCGTGGGCATGAGCGTCGGTCCGGCCATGGCCGAGGGCAATATCGCCCGGCTGCTGGGGGAGGCGTGATGCGTCGGCAGCAGGTGATTGACGAGGTTTTCGGCCTGTACGAGCGCTTCGGCGATTGTGACTACATTGGCGAGCCGGTGTCGCAGATCGAGCACATGTCCCAGGCCGCGCAACTGGCCCTGGCCGAAGGTCATGACGATGAAGTGGTGCTGGCGGCGTTCTTCCACGATATCGGGCATATCTGCCAGCAGGATGCCGAGAACATGGGCGGTTTTGGCGTGGTCAGCCATGA
The DNA here is from genome assembly GCF_029237275.1 of Pseudomonas sp. 3MA1. Taxonomy (NCBI): domain Bacteria; kingdom Pseudomonadati; phylum Pseudomonadota; class Gammaproteobacteria; order Pseudomonadales; family Pseudomonadaceae; genus Pseudomonas; species Pseudomonas sp. 3MA1. Next base: position 512,234 of record NZ_JAACFX010000002.1, read on the forward strand.
GCGCCTGGGGGCGGATTATCTGCGCCGGGCGGGGTTCAGCGAGCGTCTGGCGCGGCTGGTGGAGTATCACGTCCAGGCCAAGCGCTACCTGACCTTCAAGGAGCCCGGTTACTACCAGCGGCTGAGCGAAGCCAGCCGGCGCACCCTGGAATACCAGGGCGGGGCGATGAGCGCGGCAGAGGCGGCAGCCTTCGAACTCGACCCGTTGTGTGCGGTGAGTTTGCGCTTGCGCCACTGGGACGAACAGGCCAAGGAGATGTGGGTGCCGGTGATGGATTTGCAGGTGCTCAAGGACAAGGCTTTGGCGTTGTTGGGGGATTGAGGGCCCTTTCGCGGGCAAGCCCGCTCCTACAGAGCGTTGTAGGAGCCGGCTTGCCGGCGAAGGCGATCTAAGACACCAGTAACGTCTCGGCCAGCGCCTCGATCTGCTCCTGGCGCTCGGCCTGGCTCAGGCGTTTCTGCGGGTTGAGCGACGACCACTGCGGATGCGCCCGGGCCTTGCTCAAGGCTTCCGGCAACTTGCCCTCGCGCCAGCTTTTGTCTTCCGGCATCGCCAGGCGGATGCTGTCCAGCGCCGCATGCCCGCGCCGGTTCAGCGCCTGCACCAGCTGCCGCTGACGCAGCGCCAACAGGCGCAGCACGCTGTCGTCCACGGTCAGCTCGCGCTGCCCCTTGAGCTTGCCCAGCAAGCGGCTGCCGTAGCTGCGGGCGGTTTGCAGGGCGCCACCGGCAATCGCCCCGGCCAGGGCCGCGGCGCCCAGGGTCAGGCCGCCCACCAGCAGGTCCACCCCGGCGCCGGCCGCCGCGCCCGCGGCGATGCCGCCGCCGACGCGCACTCCCAGTTGCTTGAGGGTTTCCGGGTTGAACAGGTCGTCGCCCCAGCGCCCATCCAGCAGCGGCAGGTCGCTGGCGGCTGCGTCCTCGGGGCGGAAGGCGTAGAGCTTGAGCAGGGCCTCGACGCAGCGCTGCTCACGCTGGCGGATGGCCTGGCGCAGTTCTCCAATCGCCTGCTGCTCCAGCTCGGTATTGCTGGCCACGCTGCGACGGCAGGCGGCGCAATCCACCAGCAACTCGGCAATCAGCCGTGCCGCGCTGTGCTGGCGCGCCCGGCGCTGGGCCTCCTGGTCGTCGATCAGCCGTTGCAGGGCCGGGCGCGCGTGCTCCAGCAGCAGAGCCAGGCTTTCATACAGGCGCCGTTCGCCGTCCTCCGGTGGCGCCACGCTGTCGAAGCGCACCAGGGCGTGCAACCCCAGGCGCGCCAGGGCTTCGCGCCAGTCGCCTTCGCGCTGGTCGGCGCTGCTGACGAAGTTCAGCACCGGCAGCAGCGGTTTGCCGCACCCCGTGAGCACTTCAAGCTCATCGCGGTACTTGGCCAGCACCGGCTCGCGGGCGTCGATCACATACAGGCCGGCATCCGAGGCCAGCAGCTGGCGCAGGACCTTGGCTTCCTGCTCGAAGCGTTGTCGAGCCTCGCTGCCATCGAGAAAACGTGCCAGACGCGCCGGGCCGTCCAGGCGTTCGCCGGGGCGCTCCAGGCGCTCCAGGTAGTCCAGCAGGGCGATGGCGTCTTCCAGGCCGGGGGTGTCGTAGAGCTCCAGCAGGGGTTGGCCATCCACCGAGAGGCGGGCGCCTTCCACGTGCCGGGTGGTGCTGGGGCGATGGGAGACTTCGCCAAAGCCCACGTCCCGGGTCAGGGTGCGCAGCAGCGAGGTCTTGCCGACGTTGGTGTGGCCGACCACCGCCAGTTTCAGCGGCTTGTGCCGAGCATCAGTCATGACCGTTCTCCAGCCAGTCGAGGGGCGCGCAATCGGCGAAGGGCAGTTCCAGTTGTTGCAGGGCGCTGTGCCAGTCGCCCAGGCGGTCGGCATCCAGGGCCTGGCCGGGCGGGGCTTGCAGCAGCCAGACCCGGGTGGCGCTGGCGTTGCGCGCCAGTTCGGCGATCAGCCCCAGGCTGCCGCGGTCAGGCGAGCGCCGCGGGTCGCAGGCGATCAGCAGGCGCGCCGGGGGGAAGCGGCTCATCTGCTCCAGCAGACGGTTGCGCGACTCGCGGCTGTCGAGGATGCCGGCATTCTTGATGCTGTCCGGCAGTTGCGGCGGCCAGGGGCGCTGCTCGTCCAGTTCGATGGCCACCAGCAAGGCGCCGCTGCTGTCCTCGGCGCTGACGCCGCCTTCGACCCGGTGCAACTGCTCGGGGGCCGCGTCATTGACTCCCAGGCGCTCGCTGCTGGGCATCAGGCGTTCACGCAGCTGGGCGTAGCCCGGCAGGTTGAGGTCCAGTTGCAGGCGCGCCTTGCCGTGCCGCCAGCGCCAACGGCAGAACAGCATCAGCAGCAGGCGCGGCAGCACGCCGTAGATCACCACCAGCACCACCAGCCAGATGGCCCAGGACTGGCGGATCAGTTCGGTGTTGTAGACGTCCCGGGTGCTGGCCTGGATGGTCGCCACGCTCGGCGCGCCGAAGCCCAGGCTGCGGGGCAGGGCGCTGAGGGCATTGGTAATGGCCACGAAGGCATCGCTGCCCAGCAGGGTGCTTTCCCAGACAAAGCTGTAGCGGTGGGTGGTCAGCAGCACCAGTAGCATGACTACGGCGCTGGACAGGATCAGGCACCACAGGCCGTTGATCAGGCTGCCCAGGGCCCAACGGTTGAGCTTGCGCCGTTGCAGCAACAGCAGCAGCGCCGGCGGCAACTGCGCGGCCTTGGCATCGCGGGAGAATTTTTCGCTGAGCCACAGCCACAGGCGGCCCAGGCCCGCCCCGTGTTCGCTGGCAAACAGCAGGCCGGCCAGCCAGCTCAGCAGCAGGATCAGGTTCAGACCCAGCAGGCTGCCCAGGGCCCAGAACACATTGACCGGTTGCTGGGTGTTGCCCAGGGCGCTGAAGGCCAGGCCGGCGCCGCTGAGGACCGCCATGAGCGAGAGCAGCAATAACGCCAGGCGCGCGCCCTGGTGCCAGTGCAGCAGGGCATCGTGCAAGCCGTCGCGCTGGGCCAGCCACAGGGCGCGGTTCTGGATGCGGGTCGCCAGGTCGCCGCCCTGGTTGCGGGCCAGGCGATTGGCTTCCTGATCCTCCAGCGGGCCGGCGTGCTCCTCGCGCAGGCGCACGGTTTCGGTCAGCCACAGGCGTTGCAGGGGAGTCAGTGCAGTCACGCGTCATTCCATCGCTTAAAAGTGCGCTGAGCATAACTGCTGCAGCGGCGGTCGGGTGAAGTTGCCAGGCCTGGGGCCTCTGGTATCCTCGCCGGCATGAAAAAATCTCTCCCTCTCAGCCTGATCGCGGCCCTCGCACAAAACCGCGTGATCGGCGTCGACAACAGCATGCCCTGGCATTTGCCGGGGGATTTCAAATTCTTCAAGGCCACCACCCTGGGCAAGCCGATCATCATGGGGCGCAAGACCTGGGATTCCCTGGGCCGGCCGTTGCCGGGGCGCTTGAACATCGTGGTCAGTCGTCAGACCGGCCTGGTGCTCGAAGGTGCCGAGGTCTACCCGTCTTTGCAGGCCGCGGTGGAACGGGCCGAGGAATGGGCCCTGGAGCAGGGCGCCAGCGAGCTGATGCTGATCGGCGGCGCGCAGCTTTATGCCCAAGGGCTGGAGCAGGCCGATCGCCTGTATCTGACGCGGGTGGCCTTGAGCCCGGAAGGCGATGCCTGGTTTCCGCAGTTCGATGAACAGCAGTGGAAGCGGGTGTCGGAGGTGCCGAACCCGGCGGAAGGGGACAAGCCGGCGTACAGCTTTGAGGTGTGGGAAAGAAGCTGACGGCAGGCAGCCGCAAGCTTCAAGTTTCAAGCTGCAAGCAAGAGCCCGTCGGCTTCTGCTTGCAGCTTGTAGCTGGCGGCTTGTAGCTGCTTTTACGCGTGCTCCAGCTCCGAATGTTCATCGGCGTCCAGCAAGGCCTTGTCGGTCTGCTGCATCACCTGGCTGGTGATGGCCCCGGCGGTCATCGAGCCGCTGACGTTCAGCGCGGTGCGGCCCATGTCGATCAGCGGCTCCACGGAAATCAGCAGCGCCACCAGCGACACCGGCAAGCCCATGGCCGGTAGCACGATCAGCGCGGCGAAGGTCGCGCCGCCACCCACGCCCGCCACACCGGCAGAACTCAAGGTCACGATGGCCACCAGGGTGGCGATCCACAGCGGGTCCAGCGGGTTGATGCCCACGGTGGGGGCGACCATCACCGCCAGCATCGCCGGGTACAGGCCGGCGCAGCCGTTCTGGCCGATGGTGGCGCCGAACGAGGCGGCAAAGCTGGCGATGGACTGGGGAATGCCCAGGCGCCGGGTCTGGGCCTCGATGCTCAGGGGAATGCTCGCGGCGCTGGAGCGGCTGGTGAAGGCGAAGGTCAGCACCGGCCAGACCTTGCGGAAGAAGCGCAGCGGGTTGATCCCGGCCAGGGCCACCAGCAGGCCGTGGACCACGAACATCAGGCCCAGGCCGAGGTAGGACACCACCACGAAACTGCCGAGCTTGATGATGTCCTGCAGGTTGGAGCCGGCCACCACCTTGGTCATCAGCGCCAGTACGCCGTAGGGGGTGAGCTTCATCACCAGGCGCACCAGGCGCATCACCCAGGCTTGCAGGGTGTCGATGGCGTTGAGCACTTTCTGGCCCTTGTCGGCGTCATCCTTGAGCAGTTGCAGGGCCGCGACACCGAGGAAGGCGGCGAAGATCACCACGCTGATGATCGAGGTCGGCTTGGCCCGGGCCAGGTCGGCGAAAGGGTTCTGCGGGATGAACGACAGCAGCAGCTGCGGCACGTTGAGGTCGGCGACCTTGCCCGCGTAATCGCTCTGGATCACTTGCAGGCGGGCCATTTCCTGGGTGCCGGCCACCAGCCCTTCGGCCGTCAGGCCGAACAGGTTGGTCAGGCCGATGCCCACCAGCGCCGCGATGGCGGTGGTGAACAGCAGGGTGCCGATGGTCAGGAAGCTGATCTTGCCCAGGGACGAGGCGTTGTGCAGGCGGGCCACGGCGCTGAGGATCGAGGCGAACACCAGGGGGATCACGATCATTTGCAGCAATTGCACGTAGCCATTGCCCACCAGATCAAACCAGCCGATGGAGGCCTTGAGCACCGGATGGCCGGCGCCGTAAAGGCTGTGCAGGGCGGTGCCGAACACCACGCCCAGGACCAGGGCCAGCAGGACCTTCTTGGCCAGGCTCCAGGTGGTGTGGCGGGTTTGTGCCAGGCCCAGCAGCAGGGCCAGGAACACCAGCAGGTTGAGGATCAGCGGCAGATTCATTGAGGCTCCGATAAGACGTGTGCCAATCGCGGCTCGGGGCGATTGCGAACCGGCAAGCCTAACAGCTTGAAATCTAATGAATTAATAACGATATCGCATGGCAACTGTCGTTTTTGGAATAAGCCGCTGACGCTCAGGCGCATGTGGCTGGCGCTCTCGGGATGCAAGCGGTCGCGTGGAGACGAGAACTGTCACAGGGATTTGTTAGCGTCGAAGGCTTTCACTCAGGGAGAAAACCGTCGATGAAACTCGCACCGAAATTGCTCGCAGTCGCACTCTGCCTGGGCCTCGCCGGCCAGGCCCTGGCCACCGAGTTGAAGCATTGGCCCGCCGAACAGGCCAAGCAGCTGGACGCGATGATCGCGGCCAACGCCCACAAGGGCAACTTCGCGGTGTTCGACATGGACAACACCAGCTACCGCTATGACCTGGAAGAGTCCCTGCTGCCCTTCATGGAAAACAAGGGCCTGATCACCCGCGACACCCTCGACCCGTCGCTCAAGCTGATCCCGTTCAAGGACACCGCCGAGCACAAGGAAAGCCTGTTCAGCTACTACTACCGCCTGTGTGAAATCGACGACATGGTCTGCTACCCCTGGGTCGCCCAGGTGTTCTCCGGCTTCACCCTCAAGGAGCTCAAGGGCTACGTCGACGAGCTGATGGCCTCCGGCAAGCCGGTGCCGAGCACCTATTACGACGGTGACGTGGTCAAGACCATCGAGGTCAACCCGCCCAAGGTCTTCACCGGCCAGGCCGAGCTGTACAACAAGCTGATGGAGAACGGCATCGAGGTCTACGTGATGACCGCCGCCTCCGAAGAGCTGGTGCGCATGGTCGCCGCCGATCCCAAGTACGGCTACAACGTCAAGCCGCAGAACGTGATTGGCGTGACCACCCTGCTCAAGGACCGCAAGACCGGGGCCCTGACCACCGCGCGCAAACAGATCACCGACGGCAAGTACGACGAGCAGGCCAACCTCGGCCTGGAACTGACGCCGTACCTGTGGACCCCGGCCACCTGGATGGCGGGCAAGCACGCGGCGATCCTGACCTACATCGACGAGTGGAAGAAACCGGTGCTGGTGGGCGGCGACACCCCGACCAGCGACGGCTACATGCTGTTTCATGGGGTGGACGTGGCCAAGGGTGGCATCCACCTGTGGATCAACCGCAAGGACAAGTACATGACCCAGCTCAACGGCATGATGGCCAAGCATGCCGCGGCCCAGGCCAAGGAAGGCCTGCCGGTGACCGCCGACAAGAACTGGGTGATCGTCAAGCCTGAAGACATCCAGTAACCCGCCAGCGGACCGCCGCCGGCGAACAGGGCTAGCGCCTTCGCCGGCCAACCGGGCACCTGTCGCACGCTGACGGTGCCGGTTGCGGCAATATGCCGATAATGTTTCAACTTGTGACTGCCAAACCCCCTCTGCCATAATCGCGCCCGTTTCCTGTCCCCCGCCTGCTCTCCCTTGTGCCGGGTTTGTCCCCGATTGCACGTAATGGACTACGTTGTGAGCTATCTCTCGATCGAATTCGGCCTCTGTTTCATCCTGTTCTTCGTTCTGTATTGGGGCCTGGGCTTCAGCCTGCGTTTGCAGAATGCGCTGTTGCTGGCCGCCAGCTACGCGATCCTCGCCAGCTTCAGCCTGAACTTCCTCTATATCCTGCTGGGCTACACGGCCCTGGTGTACCTGCTCGGCCTGTTGAGCCAGCGATATCCCGGCAGGGGCTGGGTCAATGGCCTGATGCTGTTGCTGGTGCTGGGGGCCTTCTACCTGTTCAAGTACCAGGACTTCTTCACCAGCACGGTGCAGAACGCCTTCGCCCAGTTTGGCGTCGAAGTGTCGCTACCGCTGCTGGAGGTGCTGCTGCCAGTGGGGCTGTCGTTCTATGCCTTCCACTCGGTCAGCTACCTGGTGTCGATCAACCGCCGTGAGCTGACCCCGGGCTCGCCCTTCGACCTGGCGCTGTACCTGGCCTTCTTCCCCAGCCTGATCGCCGGCCCGGTGAACCGGGCGATCCCGATGCTGGAGCAGATCAACCCGCCGCAGTTGCGCCAGGTGCTGGAGCCGCAACGGGCCCTGGGCCTGATCGCGGTGGCGGTGGTCAAGCTGTTCTTCCTCAGCTCCTGGCTGGCCAACGAGTGGGTCGACCCGGTGTTCGACAGCCCGGTGGCCTTCTCGGCCGAGCAGATCCTGCGGGCGGTCTACGGTTATTCGTTCCTGATCTACTTCAACTTCAGCGGCTACACCGACCTGGTGACCGGCATCGCCCTGTTGCTGGGCTTCCGCCTGCCGCTGAACTTCAACTACCCCTATGCCGCGCGCAATCTCAAGGAGTTCTGGGGACGCTGGCACATCAGCCTGTCGACCTTCATCCGTGACTACGTGTACATCCCCCTGGGGGGCAACCGCGGGCCGGTGTGGCGCGGCAACCTGAACATGCTGCTGGCGATGCTGATTTCCGGCTTGTGGCACGGCGCCAGCGCCAACTTCATCATCTGGGGCGCGCTGCATGGCGTGGGCCTGGCGCTGTACAAGTTCTGCAGCCCGCTGCTGGCCCGGGGGCCGAGCTGGATCGGTTCGGACCTGGCGGCCCGTCTGCTGACCTTTCACTACGTGGCTTTTGCCTGGATCTTCTTCCGCTGCGCGACCTTGTCCGATGCCATGGACATGCTCAGCGGCCTGGGCGGCCTGTCTTTCGCCGGGTTGGCTGGCAGCGCCCTGAGCCTGCTGGGCTGCCTGCTGTTCGTCGCCTTCTACCCACGGATCGTGGCGCTGCTGCAGCGCCTGTTCGCCGCCGCCACCAGCTTGCCGTGGCTGTTCTATCCGGTGCCGTTGGGGCTGTTCATCTGCGTGGTCATCTTCGCCTCACCGTCGGGCGTGCCGGGGTTCATTTATGCCAGCTTCTAACCGTTCGCCCTTGTCGGTCAGCCTCGGCAGCGCGGCCAAGGTCTTCTACGCCCTGGTGGTGACCAGCCTGTTGCTGGTGTGGTTCAACCAGCAGTCGATCCGTCTCTACTGCCAGCAGAAGTACCACGATGACTGCGAGATCCCTGGGCTGTCGCAGAACCCGCAGTGGCGCTATGGCGCCCAGCTCAACCAGGCCCTGGAGAATGCCCGGGTGGCGTTTGTCGGCAGCTTTGCCGCCACCGCCGACCTGACGGTGGCCCAGGCCGAAGCGGCGGTGGACGATGAGCCGGAACCCCTGCCGAAGCTGGCCGCCGCGCCGGTGCCGGAGCATCCGCCGCTGAGCGCCGCCCATGCCGCCCCCGCCCATGCCGCTGCGCAGGCCCCGGCCCCGGTTGCCCCGCAGCCGGTGACCGTGGCTCCGGCGCTCAGCCATGGGCCCAAGGTCCAGCAGCCAGGCATGGCGCCGCTGATGGCCAGTCTGGCCACCGGCGACGAGGTGTTCTTTGTCGGTGACTCGCTGATGCAGGGCGTGGCGCCGCACATGGCCAACACCCTGCGCAAGCGCTACAACGTCAAGAGCCTGAACCTCAGCAAACAGAGCACCGGCCTTGCCTATCCGAGCTTTTTCAACTGGCCCAAGACCGTTGAAAGCACCCTGGCCAGCAACCCGAATATCCGCCTGATGGTGATCTTCCTCGGTCCCAACGACCCGTGGGACATGCCGGTGGCCAAGGGCAAGCCGTTCCTGCGCTTCAAGACCCCGGACTGGGAAGAGGCCTATCGCCAGCGCATCGATTCGATCCTCGACACCGCCCAGGCCCACAATGTGCAAGTGATCTGGGTCGGCCCGCCGAACATGGAGAAGCCCAAGCTGTCCACGGCCATGGCTTACCTGAGCGACCTGTACAAGAGCCAGATCGAGCGTTATCAGCAGCATTTCGTCTCGGCCAACGAGATTCTCGGCTACCAGAACGACGAGTTTTCCTATTACCGCACCACCGGCGACGGCAAGAAGGTCAAGACCCGGGTCGATGACGGTATTCATTTCACCACCACTGGGCAGAAGCTGATCGCTGAGCGCGTGATCTCGCTGATCAACTTCCCCAGCCAACAATTGACGGAGCACTGATATGGGGCGACTGCAAGGCATTGCGCTGTTGCTGGGCATCACCTTGCTGAGCAGTTGCAGCCCGACCACCGAGGTCCAGGCCACTCCGGCCTCGGCCCTGGCCCGGTCCGGGAGCGGAACCAAGAAAGTCGTGACCACTGGCACCGACCCGAACCTGGCACTGCTGGCGCGCAAGTTCAGTACCTCCGACCGCACGCCGATCAACATCGTGCAACTGGGTGACTCCCATACCGCCGCCGACCTGTTCAGCGGCGAGATGCGCCGCCTGCTGCAAGCGCAGTACGGCGATGGCGGCATTGGTTTCGTGGCGGCCACACCGGTGCCCGGCACCCGCTATGAGCGGGTGATCCTGGGGGCGGCCAAGCGCCAGTGGTCCCTGGTGTCGGCGCGCAACCAGCAGAGCAACCAGTTCCCCCTGGGCGGTTACCTGTCGCTGCCCATGACCCCGGGAGCCCGGGTGCATATCGCCGAGCGCCAGCCGAGCAACCAGCAGTACCGGATTTCCGCGCTGTACCAGGCGTCCAGCAACAGCACCCTGACCGCCAGGGACAACCTCAACAAGAGCAGCCGCATGCTGGCCGCTACTGGTGGCCAGTGGCGCTTCAGTCCACCGTTCAACAACCTGACCCTGCCCCTGGACCTGAACGTGGCCAACAACCAGGGCCTGGCCCTGGGCGGCTGGAACATCCTCGGGCAGAAGAGCGCCGGGGTGATCTATTCCGCCCTGGGCATCAATGGCGCGCGTCTGGACGTGCTGGACAAGTGGCAGCCCGGCTGGCTGGAAACCCTCAAGGCCCTGCGCCCGGACATGGTGGTGCTGGCCTACGGCACCAACGAAGCCTTTGATGACGACCTGGACCTGCAGCTGTACCGCAGCCAGTTGCAGGAAAAGGTCAGGCTGTTGCGCAAGAACCTGCCCAAGACCGTGATCCTGCTGGTGGGTCCGCCGGATTCCATCAAGCGCCGCAATGCCGGCAGCTGCGCGGCTTCCCAGCCGCAACCGCTGCGGCAGATCGTGCAGATCCAGAAGGACGTGGCGAAGACCAGCCGCACCCTGTTCTGGGACTGGCAGGCGTTCATGGGCGGCGATTGCTCCATCAGCAAATGGCAGGGCAGCGACCTGGCGCGTAACGACCTGGTGCACCTGACCGCCGACGGCTACCGCAAGAGCGCCGATGGCCTGTACCGCTTCCTGCGCGGGCAGTTGGGCGAACGCATGCCCTGAGCCCCGGCCCCGGCTTCCCGAATGCTGCCGTAGGAGCTGGCTTGCCAGCGAAGGCGTCCGCAAGGGCGATGCACGGTTTAATGGCCCATTCGCCGGCAAGCCGGCTCCTACGGTGGCGGCGCCAGCACTCTGAATGCTGCTGTAGGAGCTGGCTTGCTAGCGAAGGCGTCCGCCAGGGCGATGCAAGGTCAAAAAAATGCCCCGCACTTGGCGGGGCATTTTCATTTACGGGTGACGATCACAGGCCGTCGAGCATGGCCTTGTTGCGCACCGCGCCCTTGTCGGCACTGGTGGCCAGCAGGGCGTAGGCCTTCAGCGCGGTGGTCACTTTGCGTGGGCGCGCTTCCACTGGCTTCCAGCCTTTTTTGTCCTGCTCGACCCGGCGCGCCGCCAGCTCCTCATCGCTGACCAACAGGTTGATCGAGCGGTTGGGAATGTCGATCAGTACCTTGTCGCCGTCCTGTACCAGGCCGATGGCGCCGCCGGCCGCCGCTTCAGGCGAGGCGTGGCCGATGGACAGGCCCGAGGTGCCGCCGGAGAAGCGGCCGTCGGTGAGCAGGGCGCAGGCTTTGCCCAGGCCCTTGGACTTCAGGTAGGAGGTCGGATAGAGCATTTCCTGCATGCCCGGGCCGCCTTTCGGGCCTTCGTAACGGATGATCACGATGTCGCCTTCTTTCACTTCGTCGGCGAGGATGCCGCGCACGGCGCTGTCCTGGCTTTCGAAGATCTTGGCGTTGCCTTCGAACACGTGGATCGACTCGTCGACACCGGCGGTCTTCACCACGCAGCCGTCCAGGGCGATGTTGCCGTAGAGCACGGCCAGGCCGCCCTCCTTGGAATAGGCGTGTTCGACGCTGCGGATGCAGCCGTTTTCACGGTCGTCGTCGAGGCTGTCCCAACGGGTCGACTGGCTGAAGGCGGTCTGGGTCGGGATGCCCGCCGGGCCGGCCTTGAAGAAGTGATGCACGGCCTCATCCGTGGTCTGGGTGATGTCCCACTGGGCGATGCCTTCGGCCAGGGTCTTGCTGTGCACGGTGGGCAGGTCGGTGTGCAGCAGGCCGCCACGGGCCAGCTCGCCGAGGATGCTGAAGATGCCCCCGGCGCGGTGCACGTCTTCCATGTGGTACTTCTGGATGTTCGGCGCCACCTTGCACAGCTGCGGCACGTGGCGCGACAGGCGATCGATGTCCCGCAGGTCGAAGTCGATCTCGGCTTCCTGGGCGGCGGCCAGCAGGTGCAGGATGGTGTTGGTGGAACCGCCCATGGCGATGTCCAGGGTCATGGCGTTCTCGAACGCCTTGAAGTTGGCGATATTGCGCGGCAGCACCGACTCGTCGTTGTCGCCGTAGTAGCGCTGGCACAGCTCGACGATGGTGCGCCCGGCCCGCAGGAACAGCTCTTCGCGGTCGCTGTGGGTGGCCAGGGTCGAACCGTTGCCCGGCAGGGCCAGGCCCAGAGCTTCGGTCAGGCAGTTCATGGAGTTGGCGGTGAACATGCCGGAGCACGAACCGCAGGTCGGGCAGGCGCTGCGCTCGTACTCGGCAACCTTCTCGTCAGAAGCGCTGGAGTCGGCGGCGATGACCATGGCGTCCACCAGGTCCAGGCCGTGGCTGGCGAGCTTGGTCTTGCCGGCTTCCATCGGGCCGCCGGAAACGAAGATCACCGGGATGTTCAGGCGCAGGGCGGCCATCAGCATGCCGGGGGTGATCTTGTCGCAGTTGGAGATGCAGACGATGGCGTCGGCGCAGTGGGCGTTGACCATGTACTCCACGGAGTCGGCGATGATCTCGCGGCTCGGCAGGGAATACAGCATGCCGTCGTGGCCCATGGCGATGCCGTCGTCCACGGCAATGGTGTTGAATTCCTTGGCCACGCCACCGGCGCGTTCGATCTCGCGGGCCACCAGCTGACCCAGGTCCTTCAGGTGCACGTGCCCCGGGACGAACTGGGTGAAGGAGTTGGCAATGGCGATGATCGGCTTCTTGAAGTCGGCATCTTTCATCCCCGTGGCGCGCCACAGGGCGCGAGCACCGGCCATGTTGCGGCCGTGGGTGGATGTTTTCGAGCGGTAATCAGGCATGGAGCACTCCGGGCGGCTAATCAGGGAACAAGTGGGGAGTGAGCTTCTATTGACCTTGGGAACACTCAGAAATGGCCGTGTGTCCGAAAGCTGCCGATGACGTCGCGGGATCGCCACGCGCCTCAGCCTGAGCTCATAAACCCGCCGGGGGATGACTGGCGATGAATTCGCCGATTCTACACCGCTGGCGTCAGGAAGGAATGCCGTGGCCGCTCTGCGGCGTGCGATTGCCTGGATATCGCCGAGCGCTGCCCGCACGCCGGCTCCTGGTTTAGACTCGCGGCCCCTCGATCACCATCCAATGGAGCTGGAATGTCCGCGAACATGCGATCCCTGAGGTTTTACCTGGGCATTGGCCTGCTGCAAGGGCTGCTGCTGATGTGGCTGGTGCTCCATAGCGACTGGCCCGGCAGCGCCATGGCCGTGGTGGGCGCGGCCCTGTTGGCGGGCGGCGGCTTCGTGCAATTGCTGGCCGGGCAGCGGCGCCAGTGGCGCACCTGGAAGGCCGCGCTGCTGCTGACCTTTGCGGCGGCGGTGGTGGTGCAGGCCTGCAGTGAGTTGCCCTTCACCCGCGGGGTGATCTACAGCGTGGTGGCGTTCCTGCTGCTGATGACGCTGCTCAGCGCCAGCTGGCTGCCGGGAGGTGACGGTTTTAAACGACGGCTGCTGGGGGACGGAGCCTGGATGCTGGTGGCTCTTGGCGCTGCGTGGCTGGTGCAGGCGTTGTTCGATTTCTGGACCCGCGAGCAGCATCTGGATCCGTTCAAGAGCGGGTTTTTGTCCTTGCGCTACTTCACTGGCCCGCCCCTGGCGTTTTCCTTCCTGCTGTACCTCAGGGATTTGTGCCGTCTGCGCGATCTTCAGACGCAAGCGTCCTGATAGCGACGATTGACCAGGCTGTTCAGGCCCAGGGCAATGGCACTCAGCCCCAGGAAGCACAGCCCCAGCGCCATCACCAGGTTGCTGGCGCTCAGGTTGATGAACGCGCTGATCAGGCCGCCAGAGACAAAGATCAGCATGTTGCCCGCCGAAGCCGAGGTTCCGGCGTTGTGCGGGAAGATCCCCATGGCCCGCGAGGTCGCCACCGGGCGGGTGATGGTGGTGCCGGCGGTGCAGACGATCATCGGCACCAGGACCGTGGCAACGGACAGCTCGAACCGCTGCAACAGCAGCATCAGCAGGCCGGACAGGGCGATCAGCCCCAGCCCGGTGACGATCTGGGTGCTGGCCTGCAGGTAGCGGTTCATCACCCCGGCGCCGGCACCACCCACCACATAGGCCGCGCCATACAGCAGCAGCGCCAGGGCGTACTGGTAGGGCGTGAGCTGCAACTGCTCCATGAAAATCAGCGGTGAAATGACGATGAACGAAAAATGGCAGGCGAAGGCCAGCGCCGAGATCAGCCAGTAGCCGACGAACGACAGGTCGGCAAACACCAGCCGGTAGGCCGCGAGGATGTTCCTCTGGCGCGTCGCCGTGCCTGGGGTGTTCTCCAGCAGGACCCAGGCCTTGAGGATGACCAGCAGGCCGAGGCCGACGAACACCCCGAAGCTGCCCTGCCAGCCCAGGAGGGACTGCAGCCAGGTGCCCAGCAGCGGTGACAGGGAAATGAAGATGCCGCTGGCGGTGACCAGGGCGATGCGCAGGCGCTCCTGCTGGCGGCCGACGAACAGGTCCTGCACCAGCGCCTGGGACAGCACGAAGCAGCCGCAACCCACGGCCTGAACCACGCGAAACAGCAGGAACCACCGGTACTCGGTGGCGGCCATGCAGCCCAGCGCTCCGGCGATGGCCACGGCCATGCCTGCCAGTAGCAGCTTCTTGCGCCCCAGGGAGTCTGACAGCGGCCCGACCACCATCAGGGAAAACGACAAGCCAATGGCGAACAGGCTGACGGACAGCGCGATATCGGCGCTGGAGGTATTGAAGCGTTCGGCCAGGGCGGGAAAGGAGGGGAGGATCACGTCCAGCGGGAAGACCCCGAGCAGGGTCATGGTCAGCAGCAGAATGACCGCCGAGGTCTTGTTCGGGGTGGCGGGGGAGTGGCCCATGGTGCGGTGCTCTCGGTCCTTGAGAAGCTGCCGAGAATCGAGTCGTGGCCGTGCAAAGTCAATCGAGGGCGACGGCCCTTCCCGCGCTGGGCGGGAAGGGCCGTCGGCCCGGGCTCAGCTGTTGGGCAGCAGGCGGCAGGTGATGCTCTTGATGTAGCGGGTTTCCGGGATGGCCGGGTGCACCGGGTGATCCGGGCCCTGGCCGCCGCGTTCCAGCAGCTGGATGTTGCGGTCCAGGTGACGGGCGCTGGTCAGCAGGATGTTCTGCAGATCGTCCTCGGGCAGGTGCATCGAGCACGAAGCGCTGACCAGGATGCCGTCCTTGCTCAAGAGGCGCATGGCCTGTTCGTTGAGGCGGCGGTAGGCGCCTTCGCCGTTCTTCAGGTCTTTCTTGCGTTTGATGAAGGCGGGCGGGTCGGCAACGATCACGTCAAAGCGCTCTTCGGCGGCCTTCAGCTCTTTCAGGGCTTCGAACACATCGCCTTCGACGCAGGTGACTTTCTCGGCAATGCCATTGAGCGCGGCGTTGCGCTCCACGCCGTCGAGGGCAAAGCCCGAGGCGTCGACGCAGAACACTTCACTGGCGCCGAACACCCCGGCCTGCACGCCCCAGCCACCGATGTAGCTGAACAGGTCCAGTACCCGCTTGCCCTTGGCGTAAGGCGCCAGGCGTGCGCGGTTCATGCGGTGGTCGTAGAACCAGCCGGTCTTCTGGCCTTCCATCACCGGGGCTTCGAACTTCACGCCGTTCTCTTCCAGGGCGACCCACTCCGGCACCAGGCCGAACACGGTTTCGACGTAGCGGCCCAGGCCTTCGGCGTCGCGGGCGGCGGAGTCGTTCTTGAACAGGATGCCGCTGGGCTTGAGCACCTGGACCAGGGCAGCGATCACGTCGTCCTTGTGCTGTTCCATGGTGGCCGAGGCCAGCTGGACCACCAGGATGTCGCCGAACCGATCGACCACCAGGCCCGGCAGCAGGTCGGAATCGCCGTACACCAGGCGGTAGAACGGCTTGTCGAACAGGCGCTCGCGCAGGGACAGGGCCACGTTCAGGCGATGCACCAGCAGCGACTTGTCCAGGGCCAGCTTGGCATCGCGCGACAGCAGGCGGGCGCAGATCAGGTTGTTCGGGCTCATGGCCACCACGCCCAGGGGCTTGCCGCCGGCGGCTTCCAGCACCGCCTGGTCGCCTGCCTTGAAGCCATGCAGAGGGGTGGCGGCTACATCGATTTCGTTGCTGTAGACCCACAGGTGGCCGGCGCGCAGGCGGCGATCGGCGTTGGCTTTGAGGCGCAGGCTTGGCAGGGACATGACGTCGCTCCGGAAAAAAGGGCGCGATTATACCTTGCTGCGCAACTTCAGCGACGGCCAATGGACCTGCGGCTAAAGGCGCAGGTTAAAGTTCCTGTCCGTTCGCCCAACATTGGCCCGTTAGGGGTTAGAATCGCCGCCTCAGCCAGAGTGTGTACTTATGTCCCAAGAGCTATCAGCCGAACAGATTCAGCAGGCCCTGCAAGGCATCAGCGTGCCGCCTCAACCGCAAATCATGGTGGATTTGCAGATGGAGCAGTACATGCCCGATCCCGATCTGGAGGTGATCGCCAAGCTGATCTCCCAGGATCCTGGCCTGTCTGGGGCGTTGCTGAAGATCGTCAATTCACCGTATTACGGGCTGAGCAACAAGATCGCTTCGATCCAGCGCGCGGTGAACCTCTTGGGCAGCCGCTCGATCATCAACCTGATCAATGCGCAGTCGATCAAGGGCGAGATGAGCGATGAAACCATCGTCACCCTCAACCGCTTCTGGGACACCGCCCAGGATGTTGCCATGACCTGCCTGACCCTGGCCAAGCGCACCGGCTCGCAAGCGGTGGACGAAGCCTACGCCCTGGGGCTGTTCCATGATTGCGGCGTGCCGCTGATGCTCAAGCGCTTCCCCGACTACATGGCGGTGCTGGAAGAAGCCTACGGCAGCGCCGGACCGGAGCGGCGGGTGGTGGACACGGAAAACCGTGCCTTCAACACCAATCACGCAGTGGTCGGCTACTACACCGCCAAGTCCTGGCGCCTGCCGGAACACGTGACCAACGCCATCGCCAATCACCACAATGCCCTGGCGATCTTCAGCGACGAGTCGTCGCGCAACAGCCAGCTGAAGAACCTGCTGGCGATCCTGAAGATGGCCGAGCACATCTGTGCCTCGTATCGAGTGCTGGGCAACCAGACCCAGGACTTGGAGTGGAACAGCATCGGCCACCTGATTCTCGATTACGTCGGTCTGTCGGACTACGACTTCGAGAACCTCAAGGAAACCGTGCGCGAGCTGGGCGCACACTGACTGTTCATATCGCGATGAGTGCCTGAGGCGAAGATGCCTGAATTACCGGAAGTCGAAACCACCCGGCGCGGGATCGCGCCGCACCTGGAAGGCCAGAAGGTCAGCCGGGTGATTGTCCGTGACCGGCGCTTGCGCTGGCCGATTCCCGAGGATCTGGACGTGCGCCTGTCCGGGCAGCGCATTGTCCAGGTGGACCGCCGGGCCAAGTACCTGCTGATCAACGCCGAAGTCGGCACCCTCATCAGTCATCTGGGCATGTCGGGCAATCTGCGTCTGGTGGAGATCGGCCAGCCGGCGGCCAAGCATGAACATGTGGATATCGAACTGGAGTCGGGCCTGGCCCTGCGCTACACCGACCCGCGTCGGTTTGGCGCCATGCTCTGGAGCCTGGACCCGCTGAACCACGAGCTGCTGGCGCGCCTGGGACCGGAGCCGCTGACCGATCTGTTCGACGGCGAGCGCCTGTTCCAGCTGTCCCGCGGCCGCTCCATGGCGGTCAAGCCGTTCATCATGGACAACGCGGTGGTGGTGGGGGTGGGCAACATCTACGCGACCGAGGCACTGTTTGCCGCGGGCATCGATCCGCGTCGTGAGGCCAAGGGCATTTCCCGGGCCCGCTATGTGCAGCTGGCGATCGAGATCAAGCGCATCCTGGCGGCGGCCATCGAGCGGGGCGGCACCACCTTGCGCGACTTTATCGGCGGCGACGGCCAGCCGGGCTACTTCCAGCAGGAGCTGTTCGTCTACGGCCGTGGCGGGGAGCACTGCAAGGTCTGCGGCACGGGGCTGCGGGAGATCAAGCTGGGCCAGCGGGCCAGCGTCTATTGCCCGCGTTGCCAGCGCTGAGAAGCTTCGCCGGCAAGCCGGCTCCTACGAACGCCGTAGGAGCCGGCTTGCCGGCGAAAGTGCCCTGAAGGGCGCTGAATTGCTCAAGCCTTGCCGGTGATCTTCCGGTACTTGGCCATCAACTCTTCTTCGGTTTCCGGACGGTTCTCGTCCAGCGGAATGCAATCCACCGGGCACACCTGCTGGCACTGCGGCTCGTCGTAGTGGCCGACGCACTGGGTGCACAGGTTCGGATCGATGACGTAGATCTCTTCGCCTTGGGAAATCGCCGCGTTAGGGCACTCGGGTTCGCAGACGTCGCAGTTGATGCAATCGTCGGTGATGATCAGGGACATGGGGGACTCCGGCCTGGGCGGCAGGCCCGGGCATGTAAAAACGAATGCGCGCAATTGTGCCGTATTGCCGCCCGCAGTGCACGCGGGCGCGATGGCTGACGCCAGGCAAGGGCCCCACTGCGGGGCCGCGCGGCTTATTTCTTGAAGCGCAGGGTCAGCGCGTCGGCGACCGCCGGGTGTACGAACTTGGTGATATCACCGCCCAGGGCAGCGATTTCACGAACCAGCGTCGAGGAAATGAACGAGTAGCGCTCCGACGGGGTGAGGAACAGGCTTTCCACGTCCGGCGCCAGTTGGCGGTTCATGTTGGCCAGCTGGAATTCGTATTCGAAGTCCGAAACCGCCCGCAGGCCGCGCAAGAACACATTGGCGTTCTGCTCCTTGGCGAAATGCGCCAGCAACGTGGAGAAGCCGACGACTTCAACGTTGGGCAGGTGCTTGGTCACCTCGCGCGCCAGTTCCACGCGCTGCTCCAGGGGGAACAGCGGGTTTTTCTTGGGGCTGGCGGCAACGGCGATGATCACGTGGTCGAACAGCCGCGAGGCGCGCTCGACCAGATCGCCGTGGCCCTTGGTAATAGGGTCGAAGGTACCTGGGTACAACACTCGGTTCATCGCGTCGTCCTGGCGGGAATCCGTTGGGGAGTCGGATGGTATCGCAGCCTTCCCGGTCGGCCAAGTCGCCTTTTAGAGAAGAAAGTCCTATGGACGCCGAAATTTCCCGGCTGTTTCACGCCGTTTTCAAACGCTCCGCCAGGGCCGTGGCCAGTTGCGCCGTCAGGCCGTACACCGACAACTGCGGGTTGGCGCCGATGCTGGTGGGGAACAGCGAGCCATCATGGATCGACAGGTTGTGCAGTTGATGGTGGCGTCCGAGGCTGTCGGTCACGGCGATTTTCGGGTCTTCGCCCATGGCGCAGCCGCCCATCACGTGGGCGCTGCCCAGGCGGGTGCGGTACAGGGCCAGGTCCAGGCCGTCGATTTGCGCCCGCACTTCGTTGAGGGTCTTGGCGAAGCGCGCATCGCTGTGCAGCGGCTTGACCGCCTTGGCGCCACCGGCGAACTGGATCTCCGCCATGCTGTGGAAGGCCCGGCGCAGGCCGTCCCAGGCGTAGGGCGAGACTTGATAGTCGAGCACCGGGGTGCCATCGCCGCGCAGCTCAACGTTGCCGCCGGTGCTGTCGGGGTGGAAGCCGTCCCGCAGCAGGGCCAGCATCGCGTGGGTATGGGGCAGTTGCTCCATGGACAGCCCGCTCTCGGGCCCGAAACCGCCCAGCAGGGTGCTGGCCAGCGCCGGTTGCAGGGGCGGCACTTCGAGCTTGTAGGACATCTTGCCGGTGGTGCCGTCCTGCCACTGGAAGTGGTCGGAGTAAATCGATTGCGGCGCGCCGTAGAACGGGTTGATCACCTCGTCGAACTGCCCGGCGGAGAAGTTCACCAGGTGCAGGAAGGTGCGCTTGCCCAGCCGCGAATGCGGGTCCGGGGCATCGGAACGCAGCAGCAGGGCCGGGCTGTTGATGCCGCCGCCGGCCAGCACGTAATGTCGGGCCTTGACCGTGATGGTGCGCCCGGTGGGCGTTACGCAGCGGGCGTCCATGGCCTGGCATTGCAAGCCGGTGACCTTGTCATCCTTGATCTGCAGGCGCTCGGCCCGGGCCAGGTACAGCAGCTCGCCGCCTTTTTCCAGGGTCGCCGGAATGGTGGTCACCAGCATCGACTGCTTGGCGTTGGTCGGGCAGCCCAGGCCGCAATAGCCCAGGTTCCAGCAGCCGCGCACGTTGCGCGGAATCACGTGCCAGCTGTAGCCCAGGGCTTCACAGCCCTTGCGGATCACATCGTTGTTGGCGTTGGGCGGCATGGCCCAGGGCGCCACGCCCAGGCGCTGTTCCATCTTTTCGAACCAGGGCGCCATCTCGGCCGAGCTGTGGCCCACCACCCCGTGTTCCCGGGCCCAGTGCTCCAGGGTCGGGTCGGGGGTGCGAAAGCTCGAGGTCCAGTTGATCAAGGTGGTGCCGCCCACGGCGCGGCCCTGGAGGATGGTGATGGCGCCGTCCTTGCTCATGCGCCCGATGCCTTCCTGATACAGGCTGGTATAGGCCTGGTCCTCAAGCATCTTGAAGTCGTCGCTGGTCTTGAGCGGGCCTTCCTCGATCAGCAGCACCTTGTAGCCGGCGGCGCTGAGGATTTCGGCGGTGGTGCCGCCACCGGCGCCGCTGCCGATGATGGCGACATCGGCTTCCAGGGTCAGGTCCTGCTCCAGCTGCGAGCCGTTGTAGGTTTTCCAGCCACGGTTCAAGCCTTCGCGGAACAGATCAGGTACGGGCATATCGGGTGCTCTCTTATTATTGAAGGCTCGGCGCGGATCCACTGTAGCCGCTGCTGAGCCTGCGAAGCTGCGAAAAGGCCCGCAGGGCCTTGCTTGACGATCTCGAGCCGAACCCTCAGTGCCCCGCGAGCGTCCCGCCCGTTCAGAGCCTGTGGCAGCGGCTACACAGCTTAATCAGACCTTCGGTGGCCCGGGATAACCGCAATGGCCCCAAGACTCAGGCCGGGTGTACCAGGCCATCATCACCAGTTGCAGCAACGAGGCATGACCCATGCGCAGCAGGGCCAGGAAGCTGTTTTCCCAACGGCTGAGAAAGTTGCGGATGTCTTCCGCGCTGGCGTTTTCCCAGCTGCCCCAGATCCCCGTCAGCGGGCCGCGGGTCACCGCCATGCCCAGCACATCGAACAACTGCTGGGTGAGCTTGAACATCTCGGTCGACAGGTGATTGAGGGCGTTGTCCAGGCTGGCCAGGGTGCCCTCGACGGCGGCGGGCATCTTGTCAGCCGCCACCGCGCCTTCGAGCATTACTGGAATCAGTGCCCGCAAAAACGGCAGGTCATTGCTGCGCAGCATGCTGAAGCCACTGGCAGGGGTACTGGCGGAGCAACCGCTGAGGCTGGCGCCGAGCCCGGCTGTAGCCAGGAAGGCGCTGGCGCAGAGGCCGATTTTCAGCAGGCCGCGCCGTGACAGCGTGGGTGTTTCAGACAGGCTAGGGGTCATTATTGTTATTACCCGGCGTTGTACTGGTTAACGAATGAACAGCTTCTGGATGAGTTTCTGGATCGATTTGCCATAGGGCGGGTAGATCAGGCGCGCGGCATTGAAGCGCTGCTTGATGAACACGCCCTTGGCCTTGCTGAAGGTCAGGAAGCCTTCATGCCCGTGGTAGTGGCCCATGCCGGACGGGCCGATGCCGCCAAACGGCAGGTCGTCCTGGGCCACATGCAGCAGGGTGTCGTTCAGGCACACGCCGCCGGAGTGGGTTTCGTTGAGCACCCGCTGCTGTTCGGCCTTGTCGTAGCCGAAGTAGTACAGCGCCAGCGGGCGCGGACGCTGGGTGATGTAGGCCAAGGCCTGGTCCAGGGTCTTGTAGGGCACGATCGGCAGGATCGGGCCGAAGATCTCGTCCTGCATCACGCTCATGTCGTCCGTGACATTGAGCAGCAGGCTGTGGCCCAGGCGGCGCTCCTGGCTCTGCTCGAACAGCGGCACCAGCAGCGCGCCCTTGCTGGTGGCGTCGCTCAGGTAGCCGTTGAGCCGGTTCAACTGGCGCTGGTTGATGATCGCGGTGTAGTCGGGGTTGTCCGCCAGGGTCGGGAAGAAGCCGCGCACTACCTGGCGATAGGCTTCGACAAAGGCGCCGACCCGTTCTTCCGGCACCAGCACGTAGTCCGGGGCGACGCAGGTCTGCCCGGCATTCAGGGTCTTGCCGAAGGCGATGCGTTCGGCGGCGTCCTTGAGCGGCACGCTGTGGGACACGATGGCCGGGGACTTGCCGCCCAGTTCCAGCGTCACCGGAGTCAGGTTTTCCGCGGCGGCGCGCATTACGTGCTTGCCGATGCTGGTGGCGCCGGTGAACAGCAGGTGATCGAAACGCAGCTTGGAAAACGCCATGCCCACTTCGGCCTCGCCCAGCACCACGCACACCAGGTCCTCGGGGAACACCCGCGCCAGCAGTTGCTTGAGCAACTGGCCAGTGGCTGGGGTGGACTCACTGAGCTTGAGCATCACCCGGTTGCCGGCGGCCAGGGCCCCGACCAGCGGGCCCATGCACAGGTACAGCGGGTAGTTCCACGGCACGATCACCCCTACCACCCCCAGGGGCTGGTAGACCACCTTGGCCGAGGCCGGCTGGAAGGCCAGGCCCACGGCGCGGCGGGACGGCTTCATCCATTTGTTCAGGTGTTTGCGGGCGTAGTGGATGCCGTGCAGGCTGGGCATCAGCTCGGCCAGCAGGGTTTCATCGGCGCTGCGGTTGCTGAAGTCCTGGCTGATGGCGTCGATCAGCGCCTGGCGCTCGCTGTTGAGCAGATCGTGCAGCGACTTGAGCCATTGCTGGCGCTGCGCGGCGGGTGGCATGGGGTTGGCGGCAAAGGCCCGGCGCTGGGCTTCGAACAGTGTTTGCAGCGCGTCCTGTTGCTGAAGGGAATCCTGCAGGTAGGCGATTTCGGCAGACATGGACGGGCTCCGGTTTCTGGGGGTGGCTAGTTTTTTAGAGCTTATGCTCTAAGTTGTCAAATACCATCCGGTGCCGGTCGCGATTTATCCCCGGGGGGATAGAACGTAAGATGCACCCCAGCCTTCTGATTAAAGCCCACACCCATGGCCCCACGCATAAAAACCCGCGAACGCATCGTCCAGTTCAGTCTCGAACTCTTCAACCAGCAAGGCGAACGCAACGTCAGCACCAACCACATTGCGGCGCACATGGAGATTTCCCCGGGCAACCTGTACTACCACTTCCCCAACAAGCAGGCGATCATCGCCGTGCTGTTTGCCGAGTACGAAAGCCTGGTGGACAGCTTCCTGCGCCCGCCGCCCGGGCGCGCGGTCACCGTGCAAGACAAGCGCTATTACCTGCAGGCGCTGCTGGCGGCCATGTGGCGCTACCGTTTTCTGCACCGCGACCTGGAGCACCTGCTGGACAGCGACCCCGAACTGGCCGCGCGCTACCGGCGTTTCTCCCAGCGCTGCCTGATCCAGGGCATGGCCATCTACGGGCGTTTCGTCGAGGCCGGGATCGTCGCCATGGACAAGGTGCAGATCGAATCCCTGACCCTCAATGCCTGGATCATCCTCACCTCCTGGGTGCGTTTTCTGTGCACCACCCGGGAAAACTCCACCCACCTGAGCGAAGAAGCCATCAAGCGCGGGGTGTATCAGGTGCTGGTACTGGAAGCCGGCTTTGTCACCGAGCAGGCCCGGGAAGCGGTCAACGACCTGTTCGAAGAGTTTTACGTGCCCCTGGCCCAAGCCCTGGAAGAAGTGCAGTAGGATCAACCTCCGACTTATTCACAGGAGCCCGCCATGCCCCTCGCGCAGTTGATCAGCCCGCTTGCCCTGGACCAGAAGAAACAGCAGCCCGGCCTGGTGATTCTGGATTGTCGCTTTGCCCTGGAAGACCCGGATTACGGCCAGCGCAGCTACGCCGACGGGCATATCGCCGGGGCGCATTTCGCCGACCTGAACCGCGATCTGAGCGGGCCGGTGATCAAGGGAGTGACCGGCCGGCATCCGTTGCCGGAGCCCGCGCAGTTGGTGGCGCGCCTGCAGGCATGGGGCATCGATAACGACAGCGAGATCGTGCTATATGACGACGGCCCCGGTGCCTTTGCCGCTCGCGCCTGGTGGTTGCTGGCCTGGCTGGGCAAGCGTGATGGCGTGTTCATTCTCGATGGTGGCCTGAAAGCCTGGCACGCCGCGGGTCTGCCCCTGAGCCTGGATGCGCCGGAGGCCGTGGCCGGACAGTTCACGGGCCAACCCGACCACAGCCTGCTGCTGGATGCCGAACACCTGCGCCAGCGCCTGGGCCAGGCGGACCTGACCCTGCTGGATGCCCGTGGCCTGCCGCGATTTCGTGGCGAGGTGGAACCCATCGATCCGGTGGCCGGGCATATTCCCGGGGCGCAATGCGCGGCGTTCACCGACAACCTGGACAGCGACGGACGCTTTTTGCCGGCGCAGCAGCTCAAGCAGCGTTTTGCCGAAAAACTCGCCGGGCGTTCTCCCGAGCACTTGGTGGCTTACTGCGGCTCTGGCGTCACCGCCTGCCACAACCTGTTCGCCCTGTGCCTGGCCGGCTATCCCCTGGCGCGGCTGTATGCCGGGTCGTGGAGCGAATGGATCACCGATGCCCAGCGACCTGTCGCCACCGGCGATTGACGAGTTGCCCCCGTCGGCCTCTTCGCTGGCAAGCCAGCTCCTACGGCCCGCAAGCCCCGCGAACCTGTAGGAGCGAGCTTGCTCGCGAAAGCCGCACCGCCCTACTGCAGAACGGCACTGCGATAAGCCGCCGGCGCCACCCCATACACCTGCTTGAACTGCCGACTGAGGTGACTCTGGTCGGCAAATCCCAATTGCGTGGCCACTTCCAGCGGCAGGCAGCCATCGCGCAACAGGGCCCGGGCCTTGGCGATGCGCTGCTGCATCAGCCAGGTGTGGGGCGGAATCCCGGTGGCCCGGCGAAACACCCGGGCGAAATGGAACGGCGACAGGTTCACCGCCGCCGCCAACTCCTCCAGTGACGGCGGCGCGGCCAACTGCGAGCGCAGCAGTTCCTTGGCCTGGACAATCGCCCGGTGCTCCTGCCCGGGTTCGCCCGGCGCCCGGACTCCGGCGTGTCGCTGCAGCAGCAACAGCAGCATTTCCCGCCATTGGGTCTGTTGCTGCAGGGCCGTGGCCGGGCTTTCCAGCAGGTGGTGCAGGCGGGCAAAACCCTGCACCAGATCCGGGTCGCGGTACAGGGTGGCGCCGAAGGCCGGCAGGCTGCCGCTGGGCAGCTCCAGTTCATCCAGCAGGCCGAGAATCTGCCGGTTGTCCGGGTAGAAGGCCCGGTACAGCCAGCCGTCCTCGACGCCCTTGGCGCCGGTGTGCAGCTCGTCCGGGTTGATCAGCACCAGGGTGCCGCTGCCCGCCAGATGCTCGGCGCCGCGATAGCGGTAGCGCTGGGCCCCGGCCATGATCATGCCGATCACATAACCCTCGTGCACATGAGGCACGAAGCGCTGCTCGATATAGCGCGCCGCCAGCAGCTCGACCCCGGCCAGGGGCTCGGTCTGCCAGAAGCGGATCGACTCCCGGGTGGACTTAGCCATGGCGGCCCAGGTCCATCAGCCATTGCGGAATGCGCTGTTCCAGGTAGTAGCGCGGATGTTTCAGGCTGCCGCCGACAAAACCCACGTGACCGCCCTTGGCCTGCAGTTCGAACCGGGTGCTGGCGGACAATTCGCTGGCCTCGGGCAGGCTGTGGGGGAATACGAAGGGATCGTCCGCGGCCTGGATGATCAGGGTCGGGGTACGGATTTCGCCGAGAAAATAGCGGCTGGAGGCGCGGCGGTAATAGTCGTGAGCATCGGCAAAGCCATGCAGCGGCGCGGTGACCCGGCCATCGAAGTCCCAGAAGGTGCGCATCTTGGTCAGCGGGCCCAGTTGCGCCAGGGTGGCCAGGCCTTCATGGCGGCCGTCGTGCTGGAACTGGCGCTGCTTGTCCTTGATGTAGGCCAGCATCTCGCGCATGAAGTGCGCCTGGTAGACCTTGGAAAATCCCCGGCCGATGCGGTCGGCGCACTGGTCCAGGCGAAACGGCACCGACACCGCCGTGGCGCCCTGCAACGGGCTGGCGCTGCCGCTTTCCCCCAGGTACTTGAGCAGCACATTGCCCCCCAGCGAATAGCCCACCGCATACAGCGGCGCCAGCGGACGCTTGGCCCGCAGGTGGGCGATGGCCGCGGCCAGGTCTTCGCTGGCGCCGGAGTGGTAGCTGCGGGGCAGCAAGTTGGGTTCGCCGGAGCAGCCGCGCCAGTTCAGCGCCGCGCTGGCCCAGCCCCGAGCGGCGAGGGCCTGCTGCAGGCCGGCCACGTAGGGAGAGTTGGAGGAGCCGGTCAGGCCGTGCAGCACCAGCACCAGAGGAGCTTCGGCGCTATGCGGGCCGTGCCAGTCCAGATCGAGAAAGTCGCCGTCGTCCAGCCACAAGCGCTCGCGCTGGCGCTCCAGGTGAGTGGTCGGGCGCCACAGCGGGCCCCATAGGGTCTGCAGGTGCGGGTTGCCAAGGCCGAAGGCGGGGATGAAACGATCAGGCGAGTCGGGCACGGGGAGGATCTCGATGCAGCGGCGCGCAGCCCGGGCGGGGTGCGCGCCTTGTTCCGGCCAAACGTAGGCAGGGGCTACGCGGCGTTGTCTGCCATACGTTGCCACAGCGAGTAGTAGACCTGCCCGGATTTTTGTTCACGGTGCAGGCGCCAGCGCCCGGGCAGGCCCAGGGTCGATGGCGCGGTTTCGCTTTCGGTGTAGATCCAGGCGTCGTCCGCCAGCCAGCCGCGCTCTTCCAGCAGGGCGCAGGCGGCAGGCAGCAGGTTCTGGTTGAACGGCGGGTCGAGGAAGGCCAGGTCGAACGGGGTTGCCGGCTGGGTTTCCAGGTAGCGCAGGGCGTCGGCGGTCTGCGCCTGGCCCACGGTGCAGCGCAGCGTTCCCAGGTGCTCGCGCAGGCTGGAAATGGCCACGCTGCTGCTGTCCAGGGCCAGGCCCGTGGCGGCGCCACGGGACAGGGCTTCGAGGAACACCGCGCCGCTGCCGGCGAACAGGTCGATGACCTTGGCCCCGGCGACATAGGGAGCGAGCCAGTTGAACAGGGTTTCGCGCACCCGGTCCGGGGTCGGGCGCAGCCCCGGCAGATCAGGGAAGCTCAGCTTACGGCTGCGCCACTCACCGCCGATGATGCGCAACTGGCCCACGCCATTGTGCTGGTTGTGGACGGGTTTCTTGCTGGGACGGGCTGGACGGGCCATCAGTGCTCCGGAACCCCGAGCGGCTGCTCGGCGGGTTTGTCAGTGGGGGGCGGCAACGGCTTTTGCGCGACGGTGGGGCCGGCGCTGACGATGACCATCTTGTCGACGCCGAGGTGCTTGTTCATGGCGGCCTTGACCTGTTCCACCGTCAGTGCCTGGGATTGACGCATGAAATCTTCCAGGTAGCTCAACGGCAGGTTGTAGAAGCCCATGGCCCCCAGCTGGCCGACGATATCGGCGTTGCTGGCGGTGGACAGCGGGAAGCTGCCGGCCAGTTCACGCTTGGCGTCGTCCAGTTCCTTCTGGGTCGGGCCGTTCTTCAGGTAGTCGGCGAACACGTCCTGCACCAGTTTCAGGGTGCCTTCGCTCATTTCCGCGCGGGTCTGCAGGTTGATCATGAACGGGCCACGGGCCTGCATCGGGGTGAAGCCCGAGTAGACGCCGTAGGTCAGGCCGCGTTTCTCGCGCACTTCACTCATCAGCCGGGTGCCGAAACCGCCACCGCCGAGGATCTGATTGCCCAGGGATACGGCGGCGTAGTCCGGATCGTCGCGGTCGATGCCCAGTTGCGCCAGCATCAGGCTGGTCTGGCTCGACGGGAATTCGATATGGCCGATGCTGGCCTTGGGTTCGCTGGGTTGCTCGACCTTGGCCAGGGCCGGGCCTTTGGGCAGGGCAGCGGAAACCTGCGCGGCAATCGCTTCGGCGTCGCTGCGCGAGAGGTCGCCAACCAGGGCGATCACCACGTTGCCGGCGGTATAGGCCTTGGCGTGGAAGGCCTGCAGTTGCGCCTGGGTGATAGTCGGAACGCTCTTGGCGTTGCCTTCGCTGGCATGCGCATAGGGATGGCTGCCGTACAGGCGCTGCATCAGCTCCAGGCTGGCCAGCTTGCCGGGGTTCTGCTTCTGGTACTCGAAGCCGGCGAGCAGCTGGTTCTTGATCCGCGCCAGGGAGTCGGCCGGGAAGGTCGGCTTGCCCACCACTTCGGCGAACAGCTTCAGCGCCGGCTGGCGTTTATCCACCGCGCTGAGGCTGCGCAGCGAAACCACGGCCATGTCCTTGTAGGCACCGTTGCCGATATCCGCGCCCAGGCTCTCGAAGCCCCGGGCGATGGCGCCCACATCCTTGCCGGGCACGCCTTCGTTGAGCATGGCGTTGGTCAGCAGGGCCAGGCCGGAGGTGTTGCCGTCCTGGCTGCTGCCGGCGGCGAAGATCAGGCGCATGTCGAACATCGGCAGCTCGCGGGCTTCGACGAACAGCACCTTGGCGCCTTCGGCGGTGTTCCAGGTCTGCACATTGAGGTTGCGATGGCTGGGGGCCTTGCCATCCAGCTCGGCCAGGGACTGCAGCTTCTGGCTGCTCTTGGCGTTGTCCAGGGCCTGGCTGGCATTGCTCTCGCCGGAGCGCGACAGGTATAGGCCACCGGCGGTGAGCAGGGCGACCAGGGCCAGGCCCAGCAGGACCGGTGAAGCATTCTTGCGCTTACTCATGAGCGGACTCCTCAGGCAGTACGTGGGCCACGCTCATACGCTCCCGGGTGAAATAGGTGCGGGCGGCCTTCTGGATGTCTTCCGGGGTCACGCTTTGCAGTTCCGCCAGCTCGGTGTCCATCAGCTTCCACGACAGGCCGACGGTTTCCAGCTGGCCGATGGCGCTGGCCTGGCTGGTGATGGAGTCACGCTCGTAGACCAGCCCGGCGATCACCTGGGCCCGCACCCGCTCCAGTTCCTCGGCGGACGGCGGGGTGGTCTTCAGTTGCTCCAGCAGGCGCCACAGCCCGGCCTCGGCCTGGGCGATGGTTTTCTTCTTCTGGCTGTTGGGGGTGGCCGAGAGCATGAACAGGCTGTCGCCCCGGGTGTAGGCGTCGTAGCTGGTGGAGCCGTTGGACAGCAGCTCTTCGCCACGCTCCAGCAGGGTCGGGATGCGTGCGCTGTAGCCGCCGTCCAGCAGGGCCGCGGCCAGACGCAGGGCGTGCACCGAGCGCTGGTCCTCGGCGGTGGCGATGCTCGGCACGTTGAAGGCCAGCATCAGGCTCGGCAGTTGGGTCTTCACGTGCAGGGTGATCAGGCGCTCGCCGGGTTCGGCCAGTTCCATGGGGATCTTCGCCGGTGGCACGTCACGCTTGGGAATGGCGCCGAAGTAACGCTGGGCCAGGGTTTTCACTTCGTCCGGGGTGACGTCGCCGACCACCACCAGGGTGGCATTGTTTGGCACGTACCAGGCCTGGTACCAGTGGCGCAGTTCCTCGACCTTCATCCGGTTCAGGTCGGCCATCCAGCCGATGGTCGGCGTGTGGTAGCCGCTGGCCGGGTAGGCCATGGCCTTGAAGCGCTCGTAGGCCTTGGACAGCGGCTTGTCGTCGGTGCGCAGGCGGCGTTCTTCCTTGATCACTTCGATCTCGCGGGCGAACTCGTCGGCCGGCAGGCGCAGGCTGGCCATGCGGTCGGCTTCCAGTTCCAGGGCCACGCCCAGGCGGTCGCGGGCCAGGACCTGGTAATAAGCGGTGAAGTCGTCGCTGGTGAAGGCGTTCTCTTCGGCGCCCAGGTCGCGCAGGATCAACGAGGCTTCGCCGGGGCCGACCTTCTCGCTGCCCTTGAACATCATGTGTTCCAGGGCGTGGGACAAACCGGTCTGGCCCGGGGTTTCGTAGCTGGAGCCGACCTTGTACCAGACCTGGGACACCACCACCGGCGCGCGATGATCTTCGCGGACCACGACCTTGAGGCCGTTGTCGAGGGTGAATTCGTGGGTGGGTTGCGGGTCGGCAGCCAGGGCTGCAAGGGGCAGACAAACTGTGCTGAGCAGCAGGCCTGCGGCGCGGCGGGCTAGAGCATTCATTCGTTTTTAAACCTGTTGGGCTGCCCGTGTGTTCTTAGCGTCAGCGGGCGAGGAGGTGCTAGGATACTGATCCGTTTTACTGGCGGCCACGCCTATCAGGTCTTCGCGGATCAGCAGGTACTTGAGCAGGTTGTATGAGTTACCGGCAATAAGCCTTGATTTGTCAGCTAAACTGCGACTTTTCGCCGATTTTGCCGTTCCAGTCCTTTAGTAAAATCGCTCCTTGAAGTGCCTTTGGGCATTTCGACAACATGTTGCGCGTGAACAAGCTGGAATAAACACAGTCTGTTCTGCATCGAATATTTATTTACCGAGGCGCCCAGTGGCGCATCGCTACCTTGAGATAGCCGTCTCCATGTTTGGTTCCAACGACGACAAAAAGACCCCAGCCGCGGCTGGCGAGAAGAAAGGCCTGTTCGGATGGCTGCGCAAAAAGCCGCAGGAACCCGTCGTCGAACAGCCGCAAGTGCCTGTCGAGCCCGTACCGGCTCCGGTCATTGAAACCGCACCCAGCGTCGCCCCGAGCGAGCCGGTGGTGCTGTCGACCGGCGAGCCGGTGCTGCAACCCCGGGTCCAGGCCGAGCCGGTCGCGGCCGCCGCGCCCGAGCTGCCCCTGACTCCGAGCCCGGAGCACAAGCCCTGGCTGACGCTGCCGGTTGCGGAAGAGCCGGTGGCGCTGGTGGAGGACACCCAGGCGGAGCATGTCGCGCCGCCGATTCCGGTCCTGGCCGCTGCGCCTGAACCGGTGGTCGAAGCCCCGGTTGTCGCTCCGGCGCCAGTGCTCGAAGTGCAAACGCCGGTAGCGCCGGTCTTCGTCGCCCCCGAGCCTGCTGCTCCTGCTCCTGCTCCTGCTCCTGCTCCTGTTGCCGAGCCGGTTGCCCAGGCGGCGGAGCCCGAGCCCGTGGTCGAGCCAGTCCGTCCTGCTGAAGAGAACAAGGTCGGTTTCTTCGCCCGTTTGAAGCAGGGCCTGTCCAAGACCAGCGCCAGTATCGGCGAAGGCATGGCCAGCCTGTTCCTGGGCAAGAAGGCCATCGATGACGACTTGCTGGAAGACCTGGAAACCCGCCTGCTGACCGCCGACGTCGGGGTCGAGGCGACTTCGGTGATCATCCAGAACCTGACCCAGAAGGTGGCGCGCAAGCAGCTCACCGATTCCGACGCGCTGTATGCCTCGTTGCAGGCCGAGCTCACCAGCATGCTCAAGCCGGTGGAGCAGCCGCTGAAAATCGTCGCCCAGAACAAGCCTTTCGTGATCCTGGTGGTGGGCGTCAACGGCGCCGGCAAGACCACCACCATCGGCAAGCTGGCGAAGAAGCTGCAGCTGGAAGGCAAGAAAGTCATGCTGGCGGCCGGCGACACCTTCCGCGCCGCGGCGGTGGAGCAACTGCAGGTCTGGGGCGAGCGCAACAAGATCCCGGTGATCGCCCAGCACACCGGCGCCGATTCCGCCTCGGTGATCTTCGATGCGGTGCAGGCGGCCAAGGCCCGTGGCATTGACGTGCTGATCGCCGACACGGCGGGGCGTCTGCACACCAAAGACAACCTGATGGAAGAGCTGAAGAAAGTCCGCCGGGTGATCGGCAAGCTCGACGCCGATGCGCCCCACGAAGTGCTGCTGGTGCTGGATGCCGGTACTGGCCAGAACGCCATCAACCAGGCCAAGCAATTCAACCAGACCGTGGAACTGACCGGCCTGGCCCTGACCAAACTCGATGGCACCGCCAAGGGCGGGGTGATCTTCGCCCTGGCCAAGCAGTTCGGCCTGCCGATCCGCTATATCGGGGTCGGTGAAGGCATCGACGACCTGCGTACCTTTGAAGCCGAACCCTTTGTCCAGGCACTGTTTGCCGAGCGGGAGCGTTCATGATTCGTTTCGAACAGGTCGGTAAGCGCTATCCCAATGGCCACGTTGGCCTGCATGAGCTGAGCTTTCGCGTCCGTCGCGGCGAATTCCTGTTTGTCACCGGCCACTCCGGTGCCGGCAAGAGCACCTTGCTGCGCCTGCTGCTGGCCATGGAGCGCCCGACCTCGGGCAAGCTGCTGCTGGCCGGCCAGGACCTGGGGCAGATCAGCAATGCGCAGATCCCGTTCCTGCGGCGGCAGATCGGCGTGGTGTTCCAGAACCACCAATTGCTGTTCGATCGCACCGTGTTCAACAACGTCGCGCTGCCGCTGCAGATCCTCGGTCTGTCCAAGGCGGAAATCGCCAAGCGGGTGGATTCGGCCCTGGAGCGCGTGGCCCTGTCGGACAAGACCGATCTGTACCCCGGCGACCTGTCCACCGGTCAGCAACAGCGAGTGGGCATCGCCCGGGCCATCGTCCACCGCCCTGCCCTGCTGCTGGCGGACGAGCCCACCGGTAACCTCGACCCGCGTCTTGCGGCGGAAATCATGGGCGTGTTCGAAGATATCAACCGCCTGGGCACCAGCGTGCTGATCGCCAGTCACGACCTGGCGCTGATCGCGCGCATGCGTCACCGCATGCTGACCCTGCAGCGCGGCCGACTGATCGGTGACGGGGAGGCCGGCGTATGAGTGCAACACGTACCCCTAAAGTGGCGGAGCGCGTAGCGCCCAAGGCTTCCGAAGCACCGCCGCCGAAGAAAAAGCGCGACGAAGACGACGGCCCGGATTTCGCCACGCTGTTGCACGCCTGGATCGAAAGCCATCGTGCCAGCCTGCTGGACAGCCTGCGGCGCCTGGGCAAGCAGCCCATCGGCAGCTTCTTTACCTGCCTGGTGATGGCCGTGGCCCTGAGCCTGCCCATGGGCCTGTCGCTGCTGCTCAACAACGTCGAACGCCTGGGCGGTTCCTGGCAGCGGGCGGCGCAGATTTCGCTGTACCTGGAGCTGGGTGCCTCGGCGGCCGAGGGCGAGAAACTCAGTACAGAGATCAAGGGCCTGCCCGGGGTGGCGGATGCCGAGTTCATCAGCAAGGAAAAGGCCCTGGAAGAGTTCCAGCAGCAGTCCGGGCTGGGCGAGGCCTTGCGCGAGTTGCCGCACAACCCGTTGCCGGGCGTGGTGCTGGTGACGCCGAACGAGGTGGACAAGGCTACGCTTGAGGCCTTGCGCCAGCGTCTGGCGGACATGCCCAAGGTGCAATTGGCGCAGCTGGACCTGGTCTGGGTCGAGCGACTGGCGGCGATCCTCAAGCTGGGGGACCGTTTTGTCTTCGGTCTGACGGTGCTGTTGGTTTCTGCATTACTTTTGGTGATAGGCAATACCATTCGTCTTCATATTGAAAACCGCCGCACCGAGATAGAAGTGATTAAACTCGTCGGCGGCACGGACAGCTATGTGCGACGTCCCTTCCTTTATATGGGCGCGCTGTATGGCTTCGGTGCGGGGATTCTGTCCTGGGGCGTACTGGCGTTCGGCCTGGATTGGCTGAACGACGCGGTGGTCGGTCTGGCTGGCCTGTATGGCAGTGATTTTGCCCTGGCGGGAGTGCCGGTCGCCGATGGTCTGTCGCTCTTGCTTGGGGCGGTGCTGTTGGGTTATATCGGTGCGTGGATTGCGGTGGCCCGCCACCTGAGGGAGCTGGCACCGAAGTAATGTCTTTTTGCTTGTATTGACCTTTCAGAATATTTGGGAACTTGTTTCGCGGTTCCCGGTCAATTTTCGCAGTGCTGAACTGCACGAGTTATGTGAGTCGGAGGTTTTTTCGTATGACCACTTCTTTGCAACCTGCTTACGCATTGGTTCCAGGCGCCAACCTGGAGGCCTATGTGCACACGGTGAACAGCATTCCATTGCTGACGCCCGAGCAGGAGCGTGAACTGGCCGAGAGTCTCTACTATGAGCAGGATCTTGAGGCGGCTCGGCAGATGGTGCTCGCCCACCTGCGTTTTGTCGTACATATCGCCCGCAGCTATTCCGGCTACGGGCTGGCCCAGGCCGACCTGATCCAGGAAGGCAACGTTGGCCTGATGAAAGCCGTGAAGCGCTTCAACCCGGAAATGGGCGTGCGCCTGGTGTCCTTTGCCGTGCACTGGATCAAGGCAGAGATTCACGAGTTCATCCTGCGTAACTGGCGGATTGTCAAAGTCGCGACCACCAAGGCCCAGCGCAAGCTGTTCTTCAACCTGCGCAGCCAGAAGAAGCGTCTGGCCTGGCTGAACAATGAAGAAGTGCATCGCGTGGCGGAAAGCCTGGGCGTCGAGCCCCGTGAAGTGCGCGAGATGGAAAGCCGTCTGACCGGCCAGGACATGGCCTTCGATCCGGCCGCTGAAGCGGACGACGACAGCGCCTTCCAATCGCCGGCCAACTACCTGGAAGACCATCGTTACGATCCGGCGCTGCAACTGGAAGATGCCGATTGGAGCGACAACTCCACCCACAACCTGCACGAAGCGCTGGAAGTGCTGGACGAGCGTAGCCGCGACATTCTCTACCAGCGCTGGTTGGCCGAAGAGAAAGCCACGCTGCACGACCTGGCGCAGAAGTACAACGTTTCCGCCGAGCGTATCCGCCAGCTGGAAAAGAGCGCGATGAACAAGCTGAAACTGTCCATCGCCGCTTAAGTCTGAAGCGTCATGCAAAACGCCCCGAGATGATCGGGGCGTTTTTGTTTGTGCGGTTGTCGCAGGAGCCGGCTGCCGGCGAACCCCCAGCCCGGCGCCCCTCTCGAACCTGCTCAAGAAGAGCAGGTGCAAAACCAGTCTCGGGTTACTCCGCCCAAGGCGCCTTGCGCGACTCGTTCAATCGATTCAGATAGTCGGCGCCGCCCAGCAGGCTCATCTGCCGCCGAACCCAGCCGGCCCGTTGCAGTACATAGGTGCTGGGCCGCGCTGCGCTCCACACCCGTGGATTGGGCAGCACCGCCGCCAGCAGGCTGGCCTGCTGGCGCGACAGGCTGGCCGCGCTGACGCCGAAATGATGGCGCGCAGCCGCCTCGGCGCCGAATACCCCTTCATCCCACTCGGCGCTGTTGAGGTAGACCTCGAGAATCCGCTGCTTGGGCCAGAACACCTCGATCAGGGCGGTGAACCAGGCTTCCAGGCCCTTGCGCAGGTAGCTGCGGCCAGACCACAGGAACAGGTTCTTCGACACTTGCTGGCTCAGGGTGCTGGCGCCGCGGATCGAACCACCGCGTTCGTTGTGGGCCAGGGCCGCCTGGATCGCATCGATATCGAAGCCCCAGTGGTCGGGGAATTTCTGATCCTCGCTGGCGATGACCGCCAGCTTGAGGTTGTCGGAGATTTCGTCCCAGGGTGTCCAGGTGCGCTGCAGGTCGATGGGATCGTCGTCGATCCAGGATTCGATCTTGCGCTCCACCATCAGGGCGGTGCCCGGTGGCGGCACGAAACGAAACAGCAGCACCAGCAGCACGCTACCGACCACGAACCACATCAAGGCTTTTACAAGGCGACGAAACAGATAACGCAGCATAGAGATGGCTTGGCCGAACCCGTTGAGCGCGCCATTATACAGACCCTTTGCGCTGAATCTGATTGGAGTTCCTCATGCTGCGTGGCTTCCTGATGCTGGCCGCCTTCTTCGGTTTCACCGGGGTTGCCCTCGGCGCCTTCGCCGCCCACGGCCTGAAAAACCGCCTGAGCACGGAATACCTGGCTATTTTTCATACCGGCGTGACCTACCAGTTGGTGCACACCCTGGCCCTGTTCGGCGTCGCCTTGCTGGCGGCACATGTTCCCGGGCGGCTGGTGACCTGGGCTGGCGCGGCCTTCACCCTGGGCATCCTGCTGTTCTCCGGCAGCCTGTACCTGCTGACCCTGAGCGGCATCGGCAAGCTGGGCATCATCACCCCGTTCGGCGGTCTGGCCTTCCTCGTTGGCTGGTTCCTGCTGGGGCTCGCCGCCTGGCGCCTGCAAGGGGCCGCCTGACGCTTATAGCTGACCTTTAGGTCACGATCGGGCTAGAATGCTGGCCCCTAAAAATGATGGCGGCCTTGAGCATGCGCATTCAGTTGAACGGTGAATCCTTTGAACTGCCCGACGGCTCGACCGTTGCGGCCCTGTTGAGCCAGCTGGAGCTGAGCGGACGGCGGATCGCGGTGGAGCTCAACCTGGATATCGTTCCGCGCAGCCAGCACGCCGAGACGGCCCTCAACGAGGGCGACCAGGTGGAAGTGGTCCACGCCATCGGCGGCGGCTAGTCACTGGCCTCAACAGCGCTGGCGCTGATCTGCGCAGCGCCCTGGCCCGACTCCGGGCCCTTTCATGGACGACATGCTTTCACCGGCCCCCGGATCGAGGCTCACCAGCGCCCCGGGCCTGATAAAGAATTCTGCAAGAACCTCACCCCAACAGAGGATTTCCGATGAGCAACGTTCGTAGTGACAAGCCTTTCGTCCTGGCCGGTCGGACGTACCAGTCGCGTTTGCTGGTAGGCACCGGCAAGTACCGCGACATGGAAGAAACCCGCCTGGCCATCGAGGCCTCGGGTGCCGAGATCGTCACCGTCGCCGTGCGCCGGACCAATATCGGCCAGAACCCGGGCGAACCGAACCTGCTGGATATCCTGCCGCCGGATCGCTACACCATCCTGCCCAACACCGCCGGCTGCTATGACGCGGTCGAAGCCGTGCGCACCTGCCGCCTGGCCCGTGAGCTGCTCGATGGCCACAACCTGGTAAAGCTGGAAGTGCTGGCCGACCAGAAGACCCTGTTCCCCAACGTGCTGGAAACCCTCAAGGCCGCCGAAGTGCTGGTCAAGGAAGGGTTCGACGTGATGGTCTACACCAGCGACGACCCGATCATCGCCCGCCAGCTGGCGGAAATGGGCTGCATCGCGGTCATGCCGCTGGCCGGCCTGATCGGCACCGGGCTGGGGATCTGCAACCCGTACAACCTGCAGATCATCCTCGAAGAAGCCAAGGTCCCGGTGCTGGTGGATGCCGGTGTTGGCACCGCTTCCGACGCCACCATCGCCATGGAGCTGGGCTGTGAAGCGGTGCTGATGAACTCGGCCATCGCCCACGCGCAGCAACCGGTAATGATGGCCGAAGCCATGAAACACGCGATTGTCGCGGGCCGCCTGGCGTACCTCGCCGGTCGCATGCCGAAGAAACTCTATGCCAGCGCCTCCTCGCCGCTGGATGGTCTGATCAAGTAAGAGCCATTGATGACTGAATCAAACGACACGCCAATCCAGCCGGAAGCCGGCGACGAGCGCCAACACCGCCGCATCAAGAGTTTCGTGATGCGCGCCGGGCGCATGACCGAAGGCCAGCAGCGCGGCCTGGATCAGGGCGCGCCGCTGTACGTGCTGCCCCTGGCCGACGCCCCGGTGGACTACGACCAGGTGTTTGGCCGTTCGGCGCCGCGCTCGTTGGAAATCGGCTTCGGCATGGGCCACTCGCTGCTGGAAATGGCCGCGGCGGCCCCGGAGCAGGACTTCATCGGCGTGGAAGTTCACCGTCCGGGTGTCGGTGCGCTGCTCAATGGCGTGCTGACCCAGGGCCTGACCAACCTGCGGGTCTACGATTGCGACGCGATTGAAGTGCTCAACCGCTGCATTGCCGACAACAGCCTGGACCGCCTGATGCTGTTTTTCCCCGACCCGTGGCACAAGAGCCGGCACCACAAGCGCCGGATCGTCCAGGCCTCCTTCGCCGAGCTGGTGCGCAGCAAGCTCAAGGTGGGCGGCATTCTGCACATGGCCACCGACTGGGAGCCTTATGCCGAATACATGCTGGAAGTGATGAACGTTGCCCCGGGTTATCGCAACCTGGCCGAAGACGGTAAGTGCGTGCCGCGCCCGGCCGAGCGCCCGATCACCAAGTTCGAGCGTCGTGGCGAGCGTCTGGGTCACGGCGTGTGGGACCTGAAGTTCGAAAAGATCGACTGAGCCCCGCTGTTGTAGGAGCTGGCTGGGTGGCGTTCGCTTGCCCGCGAAGAGGCCGGCAAGGGTGCCTTCGCCAGCCAGCTGGCTCCTACAGGGCCTGGATGAAATCGACCGGCACCTGGTCGGTCAGCCACACCCCATTCTCCGCCTGATAGAACCTGAAGCCCTGGGCCTGCATGGCCTGGGCGTCGATCTGCAGGATCACCACCTGGCCGTAACGCTGGCCCACGGCCCGGGCGGTGTCGATCTCCTGGGACAGGTGCACGTGGTGCCGTGAACCCGGGATCAGCCCCTTCTCATTGATCGACTCCATGAAGCGCGTGGCGGTGCCGTGGTAGAGCACCGCGGGCGGTTGCTTTGCCTCAAGCTGCAATTGCACGGTCTTGTTGGAGTGCCCCTGAACGGCGCGGATGCGCCGGCCGTCAGCGGAGAGGGCGAAGCGCTTCTTGTCGTTGCCTTCGACCACCCGCTCGATCAGTTCCCGGCTCAGTTGTCGGCCGCCCTTGGCGGCGCCGCTGATCAGCGCGTCGATGTCGCCCCAGCCTTGGCTGTCCAGTTCCAGGCCGATGGCCTGGGGCTCGTGGCGCAGCACGTAGCTGAGGAACTTGCTGATGTCCTCGATGACTTTCTTGCTCATGTTCTTCCTTGATAGCGGGAGCGGCCGTTGGATTGCGTTCGCCGGCTTGGTGTAGGAGCCGGCTTGCCGGCGAAGGGGCCTTGCGAATCAGCGACGATCAGCGATCACGCCGATCAGCACCAGCACCACCAGCAGCACCGGCGCCAGGCTGTAGTTATTGAACTGGCTCAGGCCGCGGACGATCCACGGCGTGGCATAGATCAGCGCCAGGCCGCTGCCGACCATGCACAGCAGGGCCATCAGCGGCACGCGCAGGGCGCCGGCGATGCCGCCCAGGCGTTGCTCGACCCAGCCCTTGATGTCCGCGCCGAACAGCACCAGCAGGCAGCCCACCAATGCCAGGGCGATTTCCGAGAGGTTGCTGCGACTCCAGCGGGACACGGTGGCAAGCAGGTCGAGTACCAGATCCATGTGATTTCCTTAGATCAGAAAGTATTGCAGCAGGTCATTGAGGAAGAGTTGCCCACGGGCCGTGGCCGCCAGGCGTGACGGTTCGACCTGCAACAAGCCGCTTTGTTCGGCCTGGCGCCGGCCTTCGGCAAGGCTGCTCAGGTCCAGGCCGGTGCGCTGGGCGAACAGTGCGGCGTCCACACCGTCGGTGAGGCGCAGGGCGTTCATCAGGAACTCGAACGGCAGTTCTTCGTTGCCCAGGTCTTTCTCGCCGGCCTTGAACGGTTTGGCCGGGTTCAGGTAGTCCTTGGGCAGGCGGGTCTTCCAGGTGCGCTGGATGCGCCCGTCCGGGTGGCTGAGCTTGCCGTGGGCGCCAGCGCCGATGCCGATGAAATCGCCAAAGCTCCAGTAGTTCAGGTTGTGCCGCGCCGCGCGTCCGGGCTGGGCGTAGGCCGAGACTTCGTACTGGACGTAGCCATGCTCGGCCAGCAGCGCCTGGCCGGCTTCCTGGATATCCCACAGGGTGTCGTCTTCCGGCAGCACTGGCGGCTGGTTCCAGAACACCGTGTTGGGTTCCAGGGTCAGCTGGTACCAGGACAGGTGGGTCGGCTTCATGGCGATGGCCTGGCGCAGGTCGTCCAGGGCATCGTCCAGGGACTGGTCCG
The DNA here is from genome assembly GCF_029237275.1 of Pseudomonas sp. 3MA1. NCBI lineage: Bacteria > Pseudomonadati > Pseudomonadota > Gammaproteobacteria > Pseudomonadales > Pseudomonadaceae > Pseudomonas > Pseudomonas sp. 3MA1. The sequence goes on from NZ_JAACFX010000002.1 coordinate 551,559, forward strand.
GCAAGCCGTGCATCAGGTCCAGGTTGAAGTTGTCGAACCCGGCCTGGCGTGCCATGCCAGCGGCGCGAATCGCTTCATCGCCGTTGTGGATGCGTCCCAGGGCCTTGAGCTTCTGTTCCTGGAAGCTCTGGATGCCGATGGACAGGCGGTTGATGCCCAGGGCGCGGTAGGCGGTGAACTTCTCCTGCTCGAAGGTCCCGGGGTTGGCTTCCAGGGTGATTTCGATATCGCCGGCGAAGGGGATGCGCTGTTCCACGCCCTTGAGCAGCCGGCCCAGGGCTTGGGCGCTGAACAGACTCGGGGTGCCGCCGCCGAAGAAGATCGAACTCAGCTCGCGGCCATGGACCGCGTGCAGCTCCAGATCGAGATCGGCGAGCAGGGCGTCGACGTACTCTTCTTCCGGCAGCGTCGGGCTGGCGGCGTGGGAGTTGAAATCGCAATAGGGGCATTTGCGTACACACCACGGGATGTGGATGTACAGCGCCAGGGGCGGCAACTGGGGCAGCGCCGCCCGAGGCGTTGGCGCGCCGCCGAGAATCAGCGGCGACGCGGATCGGTCTTGGCTCATTTCAGGCCCAGGCGTTGCCGCAGCATGACCATGGCGCGGGCGCGGTGGCTGAGCTGGTTTTTCTCCTCGGGGCCCAGCTCGGCGCTGGAGCAGTCACGTTCCGGCACCCAGAACAGCGGGTCGTAGCCAAAGCCGTGCTCGCCGCTGGCGGCGGTAAGGATGCGCCCGTGCCACAGGCCTTCGCAGAGGATCGGCAGCGGATCGTCGGCGTGCCGCACCAGGGCCAGGACGCAGACGAACTGCGCGCCGCGCTGTGCTTCGGGCACGTCCTTCAGAGCGTCGAGCAGCTTGGCGTTGTTCGCCGCGTCGCCCTGGCCGTCGGCATAGCGCGCCGAGTAGATGCCCGGCGCGCCACCGAGGAAGTCCACCGCCAGGCCGGAATCGTCGGCCAGCGCCGGCAAACCGGAAATGCGCGCGGCATTGCGCGCCTTGAGGATGGCGTTTTCGACGAACGACAGGCCGGTTTCTTCCGGCTCGACGCTGCTGAACTCGCCGATCGAGCGCAATTGCACCGAGGCGCCGAGCATGGCCTGGAGTTCTTTGAGTTTGCCGGCGTTGTGGCTGGCCAGTACGAGTTGCGTAAGGTTCATTATTCGCCCGGGAATAGCTCTTGGTTGAAGCTGAAGCTGTTGGTGTCACCGCCGGTTTGCACGGTGATGGTGAAGGTACGGGTTTCCTGCTGTTCCACCGGGAACTGGGCGATGTAGTAGATCGCGCCCTGTTCGCTGATCTGGCGGAACTTCAGCGGGATGCTCTTGCTGGTCAGGTCCTTGACCGTGCCGCTGACCTGGCCGACCAGCGGCTTGCCATCCTTGATCAGGGACACGTTGATCACGCCCTGGTTCTTGCTGCGAACCAGCTCCGCGGCCCTGGCGACGTCAGGTTGCAGGTAGGTGGAGTTGAAGGTGTTGTAGTGCACGGTGATGTCACCGAACACTTCCTTGCGTTCGCTCTTGATCGGGTCCGCCGCCAGGGCGCTGAAGCTCAGGCAGGCAGCCAATATAAATGTCACCAGACGTCCCATGATGGTTCTCCTCGATGCAACGTGGTTTAAACCGCGACTTTGTGCTCTTGCAGACCGGGACTGCTGACGCGGTAGATGCCGATCTCTCCCAACAGATTAGGCCATAGCTTACTGGCCCACCCGTGGCGGTGTTGTTGATCGACGGCAAGGCGGTTGATCACCCGGGCTTGGCGCTCGCGGCACAGCTCTTCGAAGTCCTCGAAGGTGCAGAAGTGGATGTTCGGCGTGTTGTACCAGGTGTACGGCAGGAACTCCGAGACCGGCATCCGGCCCTTGCTGGCCAGGTACCAGCGGCAGCGCCAGTGACCGAAGTTGGGGAAGGTGATGATGCATTGGCGACCGACCCGAAGCATCTCGTCGAGAATCTTGTCCGGGTAGTGCACGGCCTGCAGGGCCTGGGTCATGACCACGATGTCGAAGCTGTTGCTGGCGAAGTTGCCCAGGCCCTTGTCCAGGTCCTGCTCGATCACGTTGATGCCCTTGGCCACGCACTCGGCGATGTTGTCCGGGTCGTTTTCCAGGCCGTAGCCGGTGACTTGCTTGTGTTCCTGCAGCCAGCTCAGCAGCTCGCCGTTGCCGCAGCCCAGGTCGAGGACGCGGCTGCCGGCGGGGATCCATTCCTGGATGATTTCCAGATCGGCTCTCATCGTGTCCTCACAGCGTTATGCGGTTCATGTAGTGACTAAAGGCCTGCAGGTAGCGCGGGATCGGGATCAGGAAGGCGTCGTGCCCCTGGGGTGCGTCGATCTCCAGGTAGCAGACGTCCTTGCGCGCGGCCATCAGCGCGTCCACCAGCTCCCGGGAACGGGCCGGGGAGAAGCGCCAGTCGGTGGTGAAGGACATCACGCAGAACTTGGCGCTGGCGTTGGCGAAGGTCTTGGCCAGGTCGTCGTCGAAGTTCGCCGCCGGGTCGAAATAGTCCAGGGCCTTGGTCATCAGCAGGTAGGTGTTGGCGTCGAACCGCCCGGAGAACTCCTCGCCCTGGTAGCGCAGGTAGCTTTCCACCTGGAACTCGACGCTGTGGAAGTCGTAGTTGAGCTTCTCGCTCTTGAGGCCACGGCCGAACTTCTCGCCCATGGAGTCATCGGACAGGTAGGTAATGTGCCCCACCATGCGCGCCAGCATCAGCCCGCGCTTGGGGATCACGCCCTGTTCCTGGAACGAGCCGCCGTGGAATTCCGGGTCGGTGAGGATCGCCTGGCGCGCCACTTCGTTGAAGGCGATGTTCTGCGCCGAGAGCTTGGGCGCCGAGGCGATGGCCAGGCAGTGCCGGACCCGGTCCGGGTAGGTGATGGTCCATTGCAGGGCCTGCATGCCACCCAGGCTGCCGCCGATCACCGCCGCCCACTGGCCGATGCCCAGGCGGTCCGCCAGGCGCGCCTGGCTGTGCACCCAGTCTTCCACGGTCAAGACCGGGAAGTCGGCGCCAAACGGCTTGCCGGTGTCCGGATTGATACTGCTGGGGCCGGTGGAGCCGTTGCAGCCGCCGAGGTTGTTGAGGCTGACCACGAAGAACTTGTTGGTATCGATGGGCTTGCCGGGACCGATGCAGCTGTCCCACCAACCGGGCTTGCGGTCATCAAGGCTGTGGTAGCCGGCGGCGTGATGATGGCCGGACAGGGCGTGGCAGATCAGCACCGCGTTGCTGGCGCTGGCATTGAGCTGACCATAGGTTTCATAGATCAGGTCGTAGGCGGGCAGCGAGCGTCCGCAGGCCAGGGCCAGGGGTTCGCTGAAGTGGGCCAGTTGCGGTGTGACCAGACCAACAGAATCGGGGGGGAAGGCAGTTGGCATCGATCCTGCTCTCGTTCAAATGAGGCGTAAGTCTAAAGACCACTGCCCCCAGCGGCAAGCAAAGCCCGGGGCTGTGTTTCGTCGGGGAAAATGGCGGGGGAGCTTCGCTGGCAAGCCCGCTCCTGCGGCGGACATGGGGCGCAGGCGCCGGCTTGTCGGCGAATCAGGCTGGGCGCGCCAGCCCCGGCAGATCCGGCAGCTTCTTCGGCGCTTGCAGGCGCACGCGCTTCTGCCGGTTCAACTCGCCGCTGACCAGGCTGACGTGGCTCTTGGGGATGCCGAAGGCCTTGGCCAGGAACGCCATCAGGTGCGCATTGGCCTTGCCCTCCACGGGCGGCGCGGTGAGGCGGATTTTCAAGCGCTCCCCATGCAGGCCAGCGAACTCATCGCTGCTGGCCTTGGGTTGCAGGTGACAATCGAGAATCAGATCGTCACCGTCCCAGCGGAAAAAACTCATCAGATCAGCCCGAACAGCTCGCGGGGCATGAAGGTGTAGAACGCCAGGCGGGGAATCAGCCACTGCTGCAGCAGCTGAATCACGATAAAGGCCAGGATCGGCGAAATATCCAGGCCGCCCAGGTTCGGCACGATGCGACGGAACGGCGCCAGGAACGGCTCGCTGATCTGGTAGGCCAGCTCGGCGCCCGGACTCTGGCTGCCGGGCGCGACCCAGGACAGGATCACGCTGATGATCATGGCGAAGAACCACACCTTGAGCAGCAGGGCGAAGATACCGATCGGCGCCCAGAGCAGCAGCCCGAGGACGTTGAAGGGGATGTAGCTGAGGGTGAGGATGATGGCGAACAGCAGCATCTGCACGATCAGCGCCAGGACCAGCGACGACAGGTCCAGGCCGAACACGCTGGGAATGACCCGGCGCATGGGTTTGAGCAGCGGTTGGGTGGCGCGCACGATGAACTGGCAGATCGGGTTGTAGAAGTTCGCCCGTACCACTTGCAGGATGAAGCGCAGCAGGACCACCAGCAGGTACAGACTGCCCAGGGTCTGAATCACGAAAATGGCAGCGTCGTTGAGTCCGAACATTATGGGTTCCTTTGTGGGGGCGAATTAACGACCGAGTTGTTCGGCCATCTCGGCCGAACGGTGCGCGGCGGCAGCCAGGGCTTGCTCCACCAGGGCTTCAAAGCCGTTGGCCTGGAAGGATTTGATGGCCGCTTCCGTGGTCCCCGCCGGCGAGGTCACGCGGCGGCGCAGTTCGGCGGCGTCGACGTCGCTGGAAACGGCCATGTGGGCCGCGCCCAGGGCGGTTTGCAGGGTCAGTTGGGCGGCGGTTTCCCGTGGCAGGCCGAGTTTCTCGCCGGCGGCGGTCATGGCTTCGATCAGCAGGAAGAAATACGCCGGGCCGCTGCCGGAGACAGCCGTTACGGCGTCCAGTTGCTGCTCTTGATCCAGCCACAGGGCGATGCCCACGGCGGACAGCAGCTCCTCGGCCTGATGGCGCTGTTCAGGGCTGACCCGGGCGTTGGCATACAGGCCGCTGACGCCCTGGCGCAGCAGCGCCGGGGTGTTGGGCATGCAGCGCACTATGGGTTGTTCGCCGAGCCAGTGGCTCATGCTGGCGCAGGTGATGCCGGCGGCGATGGACACCACCAGTTGCTGCGGCTGCAGGTTTGGACGCAGGGCCTCGCACACGGCTTTCATGGCCTGGGGCTTGACCGCCAGGACGATCACGTCAACGCCGGCGATGGCCTCGGCGTTGTCGGCAAACACCTGGATGCCGTGCTCGGCCGCCACCTTGGCCCGGGTTTCGGCTCCGGGGTCGCTGGCGCGGATCTGCGCCGCCTCCAGGCCTTTGGCGCGCAGGCCGCCGATGAGGCTGGCCGCCATGTTGCCGGCACCGATAAAAGCGATACGAGTCGTGTTCATGACAGGTCCTTATGAGAGGTCAGGGTCAGTCGCATCAGGACTGACTGTAGTCGCGGGCGCCAAACAGCGCGGTGCCGATCCGCACCCAGGTGGCGCCTTGGGCAATGGCCGCTTCGAGGTCGTGGCTCATGCCCATGGAAAGGGTGTCCAGGGGCAGCTTGAGGCTGTCCCGCAGTTGATTGTTCAAGGCCTGCACCGCGGCGAAGGCAGCCTCCTGGGCGGCCCGATCCTCGGTGGGCTCGGGTATCGCCATCAGCCCGCGCAGTTGCAGGCGCGGCAATGAGCTGATGGCGCTGGCCAGGGCCGGCAGGTCGGCCGGGGTGCAGCCGGATTTGCTGGCTTCGCCGCTGACGTTCACCTGGATGCAGATGTTCAGCGGCGGCAGCTCGGCCGGGCGTTGCTCGGACAGGCGTTGGGCGATTTTCAGGCGATCCACGGAATGCACCCAGGCAAAGTGCTCGGCGATGGCACGGGTCTTGTTCGACTGAATGGGGCCGATGAAGTGCCAACTCAAGGGCAGGTCGGCCAGTTCCTGTTGCTTGCCCAGGGCTTCTTGCAGGTAGTTCTCGCCGAAGTCCCGCAGGCCGGCGGCGTAGGCTTCGCGCAGGGCGGCGGCGGGCTTGGTCTTGCTCACGGCCAGCAACTGGACGCTGGCCGGGTCACGCTGTACGGCCTGGCAGGCGCTGCGGATGCGCTCGGCGAGCTGGGCGATGTTGTCTGCTATCGTGGACATTCGATTTCTTCTCAAAAGTACCGGCGGCCTCGGCCTGCCGGCTGCCGCGTGAATCCACCAGACCCTCACCCTCCACTGGCCAGAGCATTGCTCGATGGCCGTGGCGGACCTTGCCCTTGCATCGGGCAATGGCCGGCGCCCAGGGGCGGGCGGGTCTGAAGCTCGCGGCATTCTACTGGAATTGGGGGCCACTATGGACATCACCGAACTCTTGCTCTTGAGCGTCGCCCGAGGGGCTTGCGACCTGCATCTGTCCGCCGGACTGGCGCCGCTGTTGCGGATCGACGGCGATATCGGCGCGCTGGAAGGGCCTGCCCTGGACCAACAGCAGACGCTGGCCTTGATCCACGGCCTGATGAGCGAACCCCAGCGCCAAGCTTTCGCCGCCACCCGGGACCTGGACTTCGCCTACGAGCTGCCGGGCGTGGCGCGCTTTCGGGTCAATGCCTTCCAGCATGCCCGGGGCGCCGGCGCGGTGCTGCGCCTGATTCCTGCGCGGGTACAGAGCCTGGAAGCGTTGGGGCTGGGGGATGTGTTTCGGCAGATTGCCGAGACGCCCCGGGGGCTGGTGCTGGTGACCGGGCCCACCGGCAGCGGCAAGTCCACCACCCTGGCAGCGATGATCGATCACCTGAACCGGCATCGGCGCCAGCACATCCTCACCATCGAAGACCCCATCGAATTCGTGCATCCGCAGCACAGCTGCCTGGTGCACCAGCGTGAAGTGCAGCGCGACACCCAGAGCTTCGCCAGCGCCTTGCGCGCGGCGCTGCGGGAAGACCCGGACATCATCCTGCTGGGCGAGTTGCGCGACCTGGAGAGCATCCGCCTGGCCCTGACCGCAGCCGAAACCGGGCACCTGGTGTTCGCCACCCTGCACACTGCATCCGCGGCCAAGACCATCGACCGGCTGGTGGACGTGTTCCCGGGGGAAGAAAAGGCCCTGGTGCGCTCGATGCTGGCCGAGTCGCTACAGGCGGTGATTGCCCAGGTGTTGCTGAAGAAGGTCGGTGGTGGCCGAGTGGCGGCACACGAAATCATGCGGGGCAGCCCGGCGATTCGTAACCTGATTCGCGAGGACAAGGTGGCGCAGATGTATTCGGCGATCCAGACCGGCGGCGCCCAGGGCATGCGCACCCTGGACATGAGCCTCAAGGCCTTGCTCGGGCAAGGGCTGATCAGCCGTGAGCAGGCGCGGGAGCAGGCAAGGATGCCGGAGAGCTTTTGACCGGGCTGGAAATGCATTCGCCGGCAAGCCGGCTCCTACAGGTGGGCGTAGGAGCCGGCTTGCCGGCGAATGGGCGAATCAGCAGATTAGCGCTGCACGACCCGCAGAGGCGCGTGTTCCTTGGGCAGGACCCGCTTGGCAACCACATAGTGGCTCTGCCAGTAGGGCTTCTTCAGGGTGTCGATGGTCACCGCCTTGCCGCGCCGCGGGGCGTGGATGAAGCGGTCTTCGCCCAGGTAGATAGCGACGTGGTTGACCTTGCGGCTCTTGATGTTGAAGAACAGCAGGTCGCCCGGCTTCAGGTCCTTGCGTTCGACCTTCTGCCCGTGGCCGCTGGCCATGGCGTTGGAGGTGCGCGGCAGATCCACGGCGGCAACGTCGTTGAAGGCGTAACGCACCAGGCCGCTGCAATCGAAGCCTTTACTTGGGCTGCTGCCGCCCCAACGATAAGGCGTACCGAGGACGTTGACCGCGCGGCTGAGGACAGTAGTGCTCGGCCGGCCGGCGTTGTTGGCCACCAGCTTGCTATCGGTCTTGCTCAGGCGGGTGGGGTGCTTGATGTTGCTCTTGTTCTTGGCGGTGACCGTCGAAACATGAGGTTTCGGGGTGTAGCCATTGACGTTGGGAAGTCGTTGCTCACGGTTGGTGGCGTGGGCGGCCAGTGGCATTAATAGGCAAATGGTTAGCCATGTCTTGAAAAATGGTCGCATTAGGCAAGGCTCTTATTTGGTTTGCGCGCAACTTTATAACAGCTTTCAGGTCACTTCCGTGGCCGTTTGTCGATTCAACCTTGGGGTCAACTTCGGCAAAGAGGTGGCAACTTGACGCAGAAAACTGTCAGAAGTCAGGCGGTACAAGGCTTTGACGGGAGAGAAGGTAACATTGCCCACATGTCGAATGCCTGTAAAAAAGTCACAAAGGTTTTAAGAATATTTATCTATCACCTGCAAAGAGGCTCTTAATGAACACCTATCGTCAGGATGCATCCGCCCATGACACTCACAGCAAGGTGATCGGTTACCTGTTGTGGATTTTCGGCTTTACCGGTGCCCACCGCTTCTATTACGGCAAGCCTGTGACCGGGACCATTTGGTTCTTCACCTTCGGTCTGTTGGGCATTGGCTGGCTGATCGACCTGTTTCTGATCCCGTCCATGGACCGGGAAGCGGACTTGCGTTTCACCTCGGGCCCGCTGGAGTACAGCGTCGCCTGGATTTTGCTGACCTTCCTCGGAGTCTTCGGCGTGCACCGCATGTACCAGGGCAAATGGCTGAGCGGGGTGATCTACTTGTTCACCGGCGGCCTGTTCTTCCTCGGGGTGCTGTACGACTTCTGGACCCTGAACGATCAGGTGTCCCTGGAAAACGCCAAGCGCCGTTGATTCCGTCATCGGCGCAGGCGGTGATGGCGTTGCATGTAGCTACTGTCGCAGTGCGCCATCAGGCGCGGCGGCTCCTTCGGAGCCGTTCGCAGCCTGCGGCAGCGGCTACAGGGTGTTTGCCAGGCAATCAGCCCTGGTAGCTGATGTGTCCGTCCACCAGGGTGTAGCGCACCGCGCCCGGCAGGCTATGGCCGAGGAACGGGCAGTTCTCGCCCTTGGACAGCCAGCGCTCGCCGGCCACGGTGGAACTGGCCGGGTCGAACAGGACCAGGTCCGCCGCGCCACCTTCCACCAGCTTGCCCGCCGGCAGGCGCAAGGCGGCGGCCGGACCAGCGCTGAGGCGCGCCAGCAGGGTCGGCAGGTCCAGCAAACCGTCCTGAACCAGGGTCAGGGCCAGCGGCAGCAGCAATTCGACGCTGCTGATGCCTGGCTCGGTGGCACCGAACGGCGCCAGCTTGGCGTCGCGCTCGTGGGGCTGGTGATGGCTGGAGATGGCTTGCACCACCCCGGACTTCACCGCCTCGCGCAAGGCGTCACGGTCGGCCCGTGAACGCAGTGGCGGCTGCACGTGATACAGGCTGGAGAAGTCGATCAGCGCCTCGTCGGTGAGGATCAGCTGATACAAGGCAACATCGGCGGTCACTGGCAGGCCGCGGGCCTGGGCCTGGGCGATCAGCTCAACGCCGCGGGCGCTGGTCAGCTGGCTGAAGTGAGCGCGCACGCCGCTTTGTTCCACCAGCAGCAGGTCCCGGGCCAGGGCCACGGTTTCTGCGCTTTCGGGAATCCCCGGCAAGCCGAGGAAGCTGGCGGTAGCACCTTCATGGGCCAGGCCGCCTTCGGCCAGGTCGCGATCCTGGGAGTGAAAGATCACCGTCAGGTCGAAGGTGGCGGCGTATTCCAAGGCGCGGCACAGGGTGCGGGTGCTGCGGAAGCCGTCCAGGCCGTTGCCGAAAGCCACGCAACCGGCGTCACGCAACGCGATCAGCTCGGCCAGTTGCTCGCCTTCCAGGCCCTTGCTCAAGGCGCCGATGGGGAACACCTTGCTGTTGCCGGCTTCGCGGGCGCGATCGAGGATCAGCTCGGCCACCGCCGAGGTGTCCAGAACCGGCTTGGTGCGCGGTGGGCAGCACAGGCTGGTGACGCCACCGGCCGCGGCGGCGCGGGTTTCGCCGGCGATGCTGCCCTTGCGGCTGTAGCCCGGCTCGCGCAGGGCGACGCTCAGGTCCACCAGGCCGGGCGCGGCCACAAGGCCCTTGGCATCGATGATAGTGACGGCATTGAAACCGCCGGGAGCGGCGCCGATGGCGACGATCTTGCCGGCTTCCAGGTGCAGATCAGTGGTTTGATCCAGGCCGCTGCTTGGATCGATGACGCGGGCGCCGAGAATGCTGAGCTTCACTGGGCGTTCTCCTGCTCGAATTGTCGCTGGGCGGTCTGCCCGCTCATGGCCATGGACAGCACGGCCATGCGCACTGCAATGCCGTAGGTCACCTGATTGAGGATCACCGAATGCGGGCCGTCGGCCACCGCCGATTCGATCTCCACGCCGCGGTTGATCGGGCCCGGGTGCATGACGATGGCGTCGGGCTTGGCCCCGGCCAGGCGTGCGGTGGTCAGGCCGAACAGGCGGTAGAACTCGCCTTCGCTGGGCAGCAGGCCGCCCTGCATGCGCTCACGCTGCAGGCGCAGCATGATCACCACGTCCACATCCTTCAGGCCTTCGGTCATGTCGGTGTAGACCTTGACCCCGTATTGCTCGACGCCGATGGGCAGCAGGGTTTTCGGCGCGATCACGCGGATGTCCGGGCAGCCGAGGGTTTTCAGCGCCAGCATGTTCGAGCGCGCGACCCGCGAGTGCAGGATGTCGCCGACGATGGCCACCGAGAGGTTCTCGAAACCGCCCTTGTGCCGGCGGATGGTCAGCATGTCGAGCATGCCCTGGGTCGGGTGGGCGTGACGGCCGTCGCCGCCGTTGATGATCGCCACCTGGGGGCACACGTGTTCGGCGATGAAGTGCGCGGCGCCGGAGTCGCCGTGGCGCACCACGAACATGTCGGCGGCCATGGCTTCCAGGTTGCGCAGGGTGTCCAACAGGGTTTCACCCTTGCTCGCCGAGGAGGTCGAGACATTCAGGGTGATCACGTCCGCCGACAGCCGCTGGGCCGCCAGCTCGAAGGTGGTGCGGGTGCGGGTGGAGTTCTCGAAGAACACGTTGCACACGGTCTTGCCGCGCAGCAGCGGGACTTTCTTCACCGCCCGGGCGCCGACTTCGAGGAACGAGTCGGCGGTGTCGAGGATTTCCGTCAGCAGCTCGCGGTTCAGGCCGTCGAGGGACAGGAAATGGCGCAGCTGGCCCTGATCGTTGAGCTGCAGCGGGCGCTTGGCGTCTAGAGGCGTCATCGCAATGGACTCTTAAAAGGGCGAGTTAGAGGGCGAGGTCTTGGAGCTCGAGTTGAAGCGGCGCAGGACCGGACAATTTTACCCGCTCGTGGGCGGCCAGCGACAGGGTCGCGCCCACCACATTCGGACGAATCGGCAGCTCGGCGGCGTTCAGGTCCAGCAGGCAGACCAGGGTCACGCTGGCCGGGCGGCCGTAGTCGAACAGCTCATTGAGGGCCGCGCGCACGGTGCGGCCGCTCATCAGCACGTCGTCGATCAGCACCAGGTGTTGGCCTTCGATCTCGAACGGCAGCTCCGAAGGCCGCACCTGCGGATGCAGGCCGTTCTGGCTGAAGTCGTCGCGATAGAAGGACACGTCCAGGGTGCCCAGGGGCGCGTCGCTGCCCAGGGCTTCCAGCAGGGCCTGGGCCACCCAGACGCCACCGGTGCGGATACCGATGAAGCGTGGCTCGCTGATGGCGCGCTGGGTCAGGTAGGCGTTGAGATCAGTGGCCATCTGGCTGATCAGGGCGGCGGGATTGGGCAGGCTCATGGTGGCTCCTTCGTGGGCTCGCGCCTGCTGCCGGGCAGCAGGGCACGGGAACTTACGGCTGGTGTTGGGCCAGGAGGCGCGCAGCCCGGGGCCGCGCATCTTCAGGATTCGGGATATCAGGTATTCAACAGCGTGGCGTTTTCATCGAGCCAGCCCTGCAGCAGCAGGGCCGCGGCGATGGCGTCCACCGGGTTGTCGCGGTAACTGCCTTTCTGCCCGCCCCGGGCCAGGCGCTCGCCCTTGGCCTCGAAGGTGGTCAGGCGTTCATCGTGGGTATAGAAGGGCACATTGAAGCGGCCGTTCAGGCGCCGGGCGAACTTCTCGGCGCGCACGCACATGTCGCTGGGGCTGCCGTCCATGTTCAGGGGCAGGCCCACCACCACGGCGTCGGGTTTCCACTCCTTGATCAGCGCCTCCACCTGATTCCAGTCCGGCACGCCGTTCTGCGCCTTGAGGGTGCACAGCTCGCGGGCCTGGCCGGTGATGGCCTGGCCCACGGCGACGCCGATCTGCTTGGTGCCGTAGTCGAAGCCGAGGATCAGTCGCAAGGCCATCAGGCGTGGCCCGCCTGGCTGGTGAGCAGGCTGAGGTTGACCCCCAGGTGCCGGGCGGCGGCTTCCAGGCGCAATTCGCTGCTGGTGTTGAACAGGATGTCGGCGTCGAAGGGGCAGGTCAGCCAGGCGTTGTCCGCCAGCTCGGCTTCCAGTTGCCCGGCTTCCCAGCCGGCGTAGCCCAGGGCGATCAGGCTCTTGGCCGGGCCGACGCCGTCGGCGATGGCGAACAGCACATCCTGGGAGGTGGACAGGGACAGCCCTTCGAGCTCCACCGTGGCCTGGTAGACCGGGCCGCTGGGGTGCAGGACGAAGCCGCGATCGGTCTGCACCGGGCCGCCGCTGAAGATCGGCACGTGCTGGCACAGCAGCGGCGGTTCTTCGTCGGGGCGCAGTTGTTCGAGGATATCCGCCAGGTTCAGGTCCTGGGGCCGGTTGATCACCAGGCCCATGGCGCCACCGGCGTTGTGCTCGACGATGTAGGTCAAGGTCTGCGCAAAGTTCGGGTCGGCCATATGGGGCATGGCGATCAGGAAGTGATGCTTGAGATAGCTTGGGCTGACATTTTTCATGAGCGCTAGTGTGGCGGTGGCGGGCCCGGCTGACAAGCGTCACCCGGTGGGTGCCGGCTTATCGGCGAAGGTGTCGTTGGGGTTTGCGCTGGGCGGGCCTTTTCGCCGGCAAGCCGGCTCCTATGGGAGATGGGCTCTTGCCCGCGGAGGCGGGTCAGTTGCTCGACAGCTTGTCGCCCCGGGCGAAGCGCCAGGTGCGGATGATTTCCAGGCGGTCGATGTCCGCCAGGTCGCCGGTGAAGGGCGCGAACGGCGCGGCCAGGCGCACGATGCGCTGGGCTGCCTGGTCCAGCAGCGGCTGGCCGGAGGATTCCAGCACCAGCACTTCATACAGCGAGCCGTCGCGGTTGATCGAAACCATCAGCCGCAAGTTGCCGTAGATCTGCTTGCGCCGGGCCTCCTCGGGGTAGTTGAGGTTGCCGATGCGCTCGACCTTCTTGCGCCACTCGTCCTTATACCAGGCGCCCTTGTCGCGCATGGTGGAGGCGGCGCTCAGGCGGTGGATGCGCGGGCGCTTGGCGTACAGCTGTTGTTCGTTGGCCAGTTCGGCTTCCAGGCTGGAAATCTCGCTGGACAGCTGGGAGCTGTCGAATGTCGGGGTGTCGGCCTTGGGCGTCGGGTCTTTCTTGACCTCTTCGCGCTGGGTCACGGTTTTTTTCGGTTTCGGCGCGGTGGTGGCCACGGCCGCCTTGGGCGCGGCTTCCTTGACCTCGGGCTTGACCGACGGCGGAGGCACGACCTTTTTCACCGAATTGTCCTGGAACGGCGCCACTTCGGTGGTTTTCGGAATGGCCTTCTTGTCCAGGGTGCCGCTGCCTTCCTGGTGCTCCTGGGCGAGAAAGTCAGCCTTCTTCGGCTTGGTCTCGCTCTTGAAGGTGGCCAGGGTGATTTCCAGGGTCTTGCTGATGGTCTGGGGTTCGGCGAAGGAAAAACCCAGGCCGAGGATCAGCGCCAGGTGCAGCAGCGCCGCCAGGAACAGGGTAAATCCCAGGCGATCGGCCGCGCGCACGCCGCCATGGGCTAGCTCGGGGGGCAGATCGGACGGCAGGCTCATGGGCGGTTCGACATCACGGCAGGCATCACACAACCAACATCACGTTTTCACAGGCGGCGCATGATAACGCAATGTTGGTTTCAAGCCTTGAGTGCCAAGCTTCAAGCGACAAGCTGCAGATGACGCAGATCAAGCTTGCGGCTTGTTGCGGGCGGCTTGCAGCTTGCGTTCGATGGCATCCATCAGCCGCGCGCCGATCTGGGTGCCGAAGGCGTTGTCGATCTCACGGATGCAGGTGGGGCTGGTGACGTTGATTTCCGTCAGGTGCTCGCCAATCACATCGAGGCCGACGAACAGCAGGCCCTTGGCCCGCAGGGTCGGGCCGACCTGGGCGGCGATCCAGCGGTCCTTGTCGCTCAGTGGACGGGCTTCGCCACGACCGCCGGCGGCCAGGTTGCCTCGGGTTTCACCGGCGGCGGGGATGCGCGCCAGGCAGTAGTCCACCGGTTCGCCATCGATCATCAGGATGCGCTTGTCGCCGTCCTTGATCGCCGGCAGGTAGGCCTGGGCCATGATCTGCTGGCTGCCGAGCACGGTCAGGGTTTCGAGGATCACCGACAGGTTCGGGTCGCCGGCGCGGTGACGGAAGATCGAGGTGCCGCCCATGCCGTCCAGGGGCTTGAGGATCACATCGCCATGCTCGGCGGCGAACTCGCGCAATACATCGGCGCGGCGGCTGACCACGGTCGGCGGGGTGCATTGCGGGAACAGGGTGGCGAACAGCTTTTCATTGCAGTCGCGCAGGCTCTGGGGCTTGTTGACCACCAGCACGCCGGCGCTTTCGGCCTGTTCCAGCAGGTAGGTGGAGTAGACGAACTCCATGTCGAACGGCGGGTCCTTGCGCATCAGGATCACGTCCAGATCGCTCAGCGGGCAGTCGATCTCGGCGTCCAGCTCGAACCATTTCTCCGGGTTGGCGAACACCTGCAGCGGCCGCATGCGCGCCCGCGCCACGCCGGCGCCCTGGTACAGGTCGCGCTGCTCCATATAGAAGAGGGTCCAGCCGCGCTCCTGGGCGGCCAGCAGCATGGCCAGCGAGCTGTCCTTCTTGTAGGAGATGCTGGCGATAGGGTCCATGACAATCCCGACGCGAACGCTCATGGGTGGATTCCTTAAAAAAATGAGTGGGAGCAAGGCAAAAAAAGTGGCGTCAGAGTGGCGCTGACAGGGGCCTGGGTCAAGGAAAAACCACTGCCTGGCATGGTCCATAGATTGCAGGGGGGAGAGTGTGCTAAAAAGGCTCGCAGGCCGGGCCGAGGCCTTGAAGTTCAAGGGTTTGGGGCGTTGGCCGGCGGTACCGGATCAAATCATTCGCTGGGGCGATGGCAGAGCAGATATGGAACAGCATTCCAACGCCTTGAAGGTGATGGTGATCGACGATTCGAAGACGATTCGCCGCACGGCCGAAATGCTGTTGAAGAACGTCGGCTGCGAGGTCATTACCGCCGTGGACGGTTTCGAGGCCCTGGCCAAGATCGTCGATCATCATCCCGGCATCATCTTCGTCGACATCATGATGCCGCGGCTCGACGGCTATCAGACCTGTGCGCTGGTGAAGAACCACAGCGCGTTCAAGTCCATCCCCGTGATCATGCTGTCCTCCAAGGATGGCCTGTTCGACAAGGCCAAGGGGCGCATCGTCGGCTCCGACCAGTTTTTGACCAAACCCTTCAGCAAGGAAGAACTGCTGAGCGCAATCAAGGCCCACGTTCCGGACTTTGTCGCGCTTGCGCCACAGTAGACACGCACAATGGCGCCCGGCCCGTGGGCCGCGCGCCCATACCGTATGGGGAAGACCATGGCTCGTATTCTGATCGTCGATGACTCGCCGACTGAAATGTACAAACTCACCGGCATGCTGGAAAAGCACGGCCATGAAGTGCTCAAGGCCGAAAACGGCGCCGACGGCGTGGCCCTGGCCCGGGAAGAAAAGCCCGATGCGGTGCTGATGGACATCGTCATGCCCGGCCTCAACGGCTTCCAGGCCACCCGCCAGTTGACCAAGGACGCCGAGACCAGCCATATCCCGGTGATCATCATCACCACCAAGGATCAGGAAACCGACAAGGTCTGGGGCACCCGCCAGGGCGCCAAGGACTACCTGACCAAGCCGGTGGACGAAGAGACCCTGATCAAGACCCTGAACAGCGTCCTGGCCGGCTGATCGCCCGGCCATGAGCGAAACCCAGACCGCCTTCGAGCTGCTGCTGGAAATCGACCAGCGCTGCCGCCTGCTGGCCGCCGACCTGCCGTCCCAGGAAACCCGCCAGCACGGCTGGAGCGGCATCGGCTTCCGCCTCGGGGAGCATTGGTACGTGGCGGCCATGGGCGAAATCAGCGAAGTGCTGCACGAGCCGCGCTACACCCTGCTGCCCGGGGTCAAGCCCTGGGTCAAGGGTGTGGCCAACCTGCGCGGGCGGCTGCTGCCGATCATGGACCTGTGCGCCTTCTTCGGTCATGAGCTCTCGCCCCTGCGCAAGCAGCGGCGGGTGCTGGTGGTGGAGTACAAGGAGCTGTTCGCCGGCCTGCTGGTGGATGAAGTGGCGGGCCTCAAGCATTTTGCCCAGGACAGTCTGGAGCCGGGCCCCGGCGACTTTGCCATTGCGGCGATCAACCCCTACCTGCAGGGGCAGTTTCGCAGCGAGCAGCTCTGGCAGGTCTTCAGCCCCTTCGCCCTGGCCCGCTCGCCGGCGTTCCTGGAGGTGGCGGCGTGAGCCTCGCCCGGTCCTGCTTGCCCTGCGTTCGCTGTACCACGGCCAGCCCGTGCTGCCCTGGTTCCATCCATGCTGCCCGAGCGTTGCATGCGCCCCGGGCTCCTGAAAGCGGGATCGCCCGCTCGCCACAGGCCTGATCGATGACCAAAGCCAAAACCGGCAAGCCCCTGGAAGGCTCCCGCAGTCGCTCGCAGATCATCGTGCTGTTCATCGCACTGATCGTGTTCATCATGCTGCTGTTCGCCAACTTCGCGTACCTGAACACCCAGGCCACCTACGACAAGCAGTACATCGGCCACGCCGGCGAGCTGCGGGTGCTGTCCCAGCGCATCGCCAAGAACGCCACCGAAGCGGCGGCCGGCAAGGCCGCGGCGTTCAAGCTGCTGGGGGATGCGCGCAACGACTTTGCCCAGCGCTGGAGCTACCTGAAGAAGGGCGACCCGGCCACCGGCCTGCCCGGGGCACCGGTGGTGCTGCGCCAGGAAATGCGCGCGGTGCAACTGGACTGGGAAAAACTGCTGAAGAACGCCGACGTCATCCTCGGCAGCGAGCAGACGGTGCTGTCCCTGCATCAAGTGGCGGCGACCCTGGCGGAAACCGTGCCCCAGCTGCAGGTGGAATACGAGAAGGTGGTGGAGATCCTGCTGCAGCGCGGCGCTCCGGCCGCCCAGGTGGCCATGGCCCAGCGCCAGTCGCTGCTGGCCGAGCGGATTCTCGGGGCGGTGAACACGGTGCTGGCCGGCGACGAAAATGCGGTCCAGGCCGCCGACGCCTTTGGCCGTGATGCCGCGCGCTTTGGCCTGGTCCTCAACGGCATGCTGCAGGGCAACCCCGGCTTGAAGATCAGCCAGGTCGAAGACCCGGACGCCAGGGCCCGGCTGGCGGAAATTTCCGAATTGTTCGAGTTCGTCTCCGGTTCCGTGGACGAGATCCTCGAAACCTCTCCCGAGCTGTTCCAGGTCCGGGAATCGGCGAGCAACATCTTCAGCCTGTCCCAGACCCTGCTGGACGAAGCCTCGCTGCTGGCCACCGGCTTCGAGAACCTGGCCGGCAGCCGCAAGCTGGACACCATCGGCGGTTATGTCCTGGGCCTGCTGGCCCTGGCCTCGATCATCCTCATCGGCCTGGTGATGGTCCGCGAAACCAACCGCCAGCTGCGGGAAACCGCCGAGAAGAACGAGCGCAACCAGAACGCGATCATGCGCCTGCTGGACGAGATCGAGGACCTGGCCGATGGCGACCTGACGGTCACCGCCTCGGTCACCGAAGACTTCACCGGGACCATCGCCGACTCCATCAACTACTCCGTGGACCAGCTGCGCGACCTGGTGGCCACCATCAACCTCACGGCGGGTCAGGTGGCCGGCGCGGTGCAGGAAACCCAGGCCACCGCGATGCAGTTGGCCGAAGCGTCGGAGCACCAGGCCCAGCAGATTTCCGAAGCCTCCATGGCGATCAACGAGATGGCCCAGTCCATCGACCAGGTGTCGGCCAACGCCGCCGAGTCGTCGGCGGTGGCCGAGCGTTCGGTGGAGATCGCCAACAAGGGCAACGAGGTGGTGCACAACACCATCCACGGCATGGACAACATCCGCGAACAGATTCAGGACACCGCCAAGCGCATCAAGCGCCTGGGCGAGTCGTCCCAGGAAATCGGCGACATTGTCAGCCTGATCGACGACATCGCCGACCAGACCAACATCCTGGCCCTCAACGCGGCGATCCAGGCTTCCATGGCCGGTGATGCCGGGCGCGGTTTTGCCGTGGTGGCCGACGAGGTGCAGCGGCTGGCGGAGCGCTCCTCGGCCGCCACCCGGCAGATCGAGACCCTGGTGCGGGCGATCCAGACCGACACCAACGAAGCGGTGATCTCCATGGAGCAGACCACCACCGAAGTGGTGCGCGGCGCGCGTCTGGCCCAGGACGCGGGGGTGGCCCTGGAGGAGATCGAAGGCGTGTCCAAGACCCTGGCGGCGCTGATCCAGAGCATTTCCAACGCGGCCCAGCAGCAGACCTCCTCGGCCGGGCAGATCTCCCTGACCATGAACGTGATCCAGCAGATCACCTCGCAAACCTCGTCCGGTTCCACCGCGACCGCCGAGAGCATCGGCAACCTGGCGAAAATGGCCAGCCAACTGCGCCGCTCGGTGTCCGGCTTCACTTTGCCGGCCACCCGGGCCCCGGCCCCGAATGACAATCGCTGACGCAAGGCCTTGACGGGAGTGGTGATGGTGGACCGGCATGACTATGTGGCCCTGGAATGGGTCAAGGGCGAAATTGCCGAAACCTTGAAGCAGGCGCATCAGGCGTTGGAGCACCTGGCGGATGATCCCCAGGACCCGGACGCCCTCGGCCAGTGCCTGGCGGGGATCCATCAGGTCCATGGCAGCCTGCAGATGGTGGAGTTCTACGGCGCCGCGCTGCTGGCCGAGGAAATGGAAAAGCTCGCCCTGGCCCTGCAGCAGAACCGCGTGGCCCAGCGCGACGAAGCCCTGCGCCTGCTGCGCCAGGCCATCGGCCAGCTGCCCCAGTACCTGGACCGGGTGCAGAGCGCCCGTCGCGACCTGCCCCTGGTGGTGCTGCCGCTGCTCAACGACCTGCGCAGTGCCCGGGGCGAAAGCCTGCTCTCGGAAACCAGCCTGTTCAGCCCGCAGCTGCCGAGCCTGCCGGCGCTGTCCGACAAGGCCCTGGCGGCCCTGGAGCCCCTGGAGTTTCCCACCCAGATGCGCAAGCTGCGGCACCTGCTGCAAACCGCGCTGGTGGACCTGCTGCGCGAGCAGGACGCCGATCAATGCCTGGGCCACATGGCCAAGGTCTTCGAGCGCCTGGAGGCGCTGTGCCAGGACGCGCCGCTGGCGCCCTTGTGGCACATCGCCTCGGCCCTGGTCGAAGGCATGCGCCAGGGCGTGATCGCCAACAGCCCGGCGGTGCGCAGCCTGCTCAAGGACGCCGACAAGGAACTCAAGCGCCTGCTGGACCAGGGCATGCCCGGGATCAATCAGGCCGCCCCCGACGAGCTGCTCAAGAGCCTGTTGTTCTACATCGCCAAGGCGCGCCATCCCACCCCATTGATGCTGACCATGAAAGAACGTTACGGACTGGACGACGCGCTGCCCGACAGCGCGGTGGTGGACGAAGAGCGGGCGCGGTTGGCCGGGCCCGACCGCGATGCCATGCGCTCGGTGCTGACCGCGGTGTGCGATGGCCTGGTGCGGGTCAAGGAGCGCCTCGACCTGTTCGTGCGCAGCGACCGCCAGCACACCGGCGACCTGGACAGCCTGTTGTCTCCCCTGCGGCAGATTGCCGACACCCTGGCGGTGCTGGGTTTTGGCCAGCCACGCAAGGTGATCATCGACCAGTTGGCGGTGGTCCAGAGCCTGGTCCAGGGCCAGCGCGCGCCGGACGACGCGGTGCTGATGGATGTGGCCGGGGCCTTGTTGTATGTCGAGGCGACCCTGGCCGGGATGGTCGGCACCGTGGAGCCGGAAAGTCCCGAGGACAGCCGCCTGCCCACCACCGACCTGACCCAGATCCATCAGTTGGTGATCCAGGAAGCCCTGGTCTGCCTGCGTCAGGCCAAGGACCTGATCGGCGAGTGCATCGAGGCCGACTGGGAGCGCGAGCAACTGGTGTCGGTGCCCGAGCTGCTGACCCAGGTGCGCGGCGCGCTGGCGATGATCCCGCTGCCCCGGGCCGCCAGCCTGATGGAAGCCTGCAATCGCTTTATCACTGAACAGCTGCTGCAGGACTCGTCCCGGCCGGACTGGCGGCAACTGGACCACCTGGCGGACGTGATCACCAGCCTTGAGTACTACCTGGAGCGCTTGAGCGAGGACCACCAAGCGTCGGGCGAGAAGCTTCTCGATGTGGCCGAACAGGGGCTGGCGGCTCTCGGCCATGCACCGCTGGCGCGATCGCCTCTGGCGGATCAGCCCTTGAACCCCAGCGAGGCGCAGCTGGCGCAGAGCTCCCGGGAGGGCAGTGATCCGCAGGGCGCGCAGTCGCTGGCCGATGCGCTGGCGACCCCGGTGTCGGCCCTCAACCCGCCGGCCCTGATCACTCCCGGCAGCCTGCTGCCGCCGCCGGTGGACGAAGAGCCGGTCGACGACGAACTGCGGGAAGTCTTCCTCGAAGAAACCGAGGAAGTGCTCGACATGCTCCGCGAGTACCTGCCGCGCTGGACGGCCGAGCCCCAGGGCCAGGCCGCCCTGAGCGAACTGCGTCGAGCCTTTCACACCCTCAAGGGCAGTGGGCGCATGGTGCGTGCCCTGGTCCTGGGGGAACTGGCCTGGGCCGTGGAAAACCTGCTCAACCGGGTGCTGGAGCACAGCGTTGCCCCCAGCGCCGAAGTCCGGCAACTGGTGGCCGACACCCTGCAACTGCTGCCGGAGCTGATCGGCGAATTCGCCGCCCGGGCCCAGCGCCAGCGCGATGATGTCGACCGCCTGGCCGCCCGTGCCCATGCCCTGGCCAAGGGTGCCGACAGCGGCGCCGCCCCTCAAAGCCAGGCCCTGGACCCGCAGTTGCTGGAGATCTTCCGCGCCGAAGCCCAGACCCACCTGGACAGCATTCAGCGTTTTCTCGAACGGGCCGCCGAGCACCTGCCGCTGCAGGCCAGCGATGAACTGCAGCGGGCCCTGCACACCCTCAAGGGCAGCGCCTCCATGGCCGGGGTACTGCCGATGGCCGAGCTGGCCGGGCCCTTCGACCAACTGGCCCGGGAATACCGGGCCCACCTGATTCCCCTGGACCTGGACGAAGTCGAGCTGCTGCTGGAAGCCGAGGGCCTGTTGCGCCGCGGGTTGCGGCAACTGGACAGCGATCCGCTGGCGCCCATCGACGGTGCCCGTTCACTGGCGGGGCGCGCCCTGGCCCTGCTCGGCGAACGCCTGGACAGCCTGCTCGACGCCCCGGACGCTGCGCCTCGGGCCAAGCGCGATCCGCACTTGATCACCAATTTCCTGGCCCAGGGCATGGACATCCTGCTGGACGCCGAAAGCCTGCTGCGGCGCTGGCAGCAGCACCCCGGCGAGCGCCAGGAACTCAGCGCCCTGCTGGACGAACTGACCACCCTCGGTGAGGGCGCGCACCTGGCCGACCTGCACCCGGTGGATGAACTCTGCGAAGCCCTGCTCGATCTCTACGGCGCGGTGGAGGAGAGCAGTCTGGCGGTCAGCGAGCGCTTCTTCCACGAGGCCGAAAGCGCCCATGAGGCCTTGCTCAACATGCTCGACGAGCTGGCCGCGGGCCAGGAAGTCAGCCCCTGTGCGGAGCGGGTCCGGGCCCTGCGCGATTTGCTGCACGAAGGTCTTGATCCGGGCGCCACCGGCCTGATCAAGAGCGATGGCAGTCGAGCCTTGAGCATCAGTGAACTGGGGGCGGCCACCGCGCGCCTGGAGCAGGCGCCGGGGCAGGGTGACGCAGACGCGGAGATCGTCGAGATCTTCCTCGAAGAAGCGGTGGACCTCCTCGACAGCGCCGATCAGGCCCTGCAACGCTGGTTGGCGGACCCGGAAAACGGCGCGCCGCTGTTCTCCCTGCAACGGGACCTGCACACCCTCAAGGGTGGCGCGCGCATGGCCGAAGTGACGCCGGTGGCGGAGCTGGCCCAGGAGCTGGAGGCGCTGTACGAGGGCCTGGTGGACCGGCGCTACAGCCACAGCCAGCACCTGGGCCTGCTGTTGCGCGGCAGTCATGAGCAACTGGCGTTGCTGCTGGAGCAACTGCAGGCGGCGCGGCCCCTGGACGATTCCCGGGCCCAGGTCGAAGCCGTGCGCGCCTACCGGCAGCAGGCGGCCAGCCCCGCCGAGACTGTCGAGAACGCGTCCTCCCAGGACAGCGCGGCCCAGGATCCGGAGCTGCTGGAGATCTTCCTTGAAGAAGGCTTCGACATCATCGACAGTTCCGCCGCGGCCCTGGCGCGCTGGCAGGCCGATCCCCAGGCGCGCCAGGAGGTGGAAACCCTGCTGCGGGACCTGCACACCCTCAAGGGCGGGGCGCGAATGGTGGAAATCGCCCCGATTGGCGATCTGGCCCACGAGCTGGAGTTTCTCTTTGAAGGCTTGTCCGCCGGCCTGCTGCAACCCAGCCCGGCGTTGTTCACCCTGCTGCAGAAAAGCCACGACCGCCTGGCGCAGATGCTTGATGCGGCTCGCGCCGGGCAACCCATCGAGCCGGCGCAGAAGCTGATCGAGGCAATCCACGACCTGAGCCATCCGCGCGTGCCGTCGCTGCCCGGGGCGCCAGCGCCGTTGCCGACGAACAAGCCCGAGCCGGCGGCCCCCGCCGCGGAGATCGCGGTGGCGGGCGACATGGTCAAGGTGTCGGCGGAACTGCTGGACGATCTGGTGAACCTGGCCGGGGAAACCTCGATCTTTCGGGGCCGCATCGAACAGCAGGTCAACGATGCCCGGGTGGCCCTCGGCGAGATGGAAACCACCATCGAGCGCATGCGTGACCAGCTGCGGCGCCTGGATACGGAAACCCAGGGGCGCATCCTCAGCCGTCAGCAAGTGGAGGCCGAGCGCCTGGGCTACGAGGAATTCGACCCGCTGGAAATGGATCGGCATTCGCAGTTGCAGCAGTTGTCCCGGGCCCTGTTCGAATCCGCCTCGGACCTGCTGGACCTCAAGGAAACCCTCGACCGGCGCAATCACGACGCCGAGAACCTGTTGCAGCAGCAGGGACGGATCAACACCCAATTGCAGGAAGGCCTGATGCGCACGCGCATGGTGCCCTTCGAGCGCATGGTGCCCCGGCTCAAGCGCATCGTGCGTCAGGTGGCCGAAGAGCTGGGCAAG
The DNA here is from genome assembly GCF_029237275.1 of Pseudomonas sp. 3MA1. Lineage (NCBI taxonomy): Bacteria > Pseudomonadati > Pseudomonadota > Gammaproteobacteria > Pseudomonadales > Pseudomonadaceae > Pseudomonas > Pseudomonas sp. 3MA1. Next base: position 574,797 of record NZ_JAACFX010000002.1, read on the forward strand.
GACGTGGAGTTCGTGGTGGGCAACGCCGAAGGGGAAATGGACCGCAACGTGCTCGAACGCATGGTCGCGCCCCTGGAGCACATGTTGCGCAACGCCGTGGATCACGGCCTGGAGGCCGCCGATGTGCGCCGCGCTGCGGGCAAGCCGCCCCGGGGGCGGATCAGCCTCGACCTGTCCCGGGAAGGCGGCGACATCATCTTCGACATGCGCGACGACGGCGCCGGGGTGCCCCTGGAAGCCGTGCGCGCCAAGGCCATCAAGCGCGGCCTGCTGGATCCGCAAGCCGCGGTCAGCGACCGCGAGGTGCTGCAGTTCATCATGCAACCGGGGTTTTCCACCGCCGAGAAGATCACCCAGATCTCCGGGCGCGGGGTGGGCATGGACGTGGTGCACGAGGAGGTGCGGCAACTGGGCGGCAGCATGAGCATTGATTCGGTGGCCGGGCAGGGGGTGCATTTCCGCATTCGTCTGCCGTTCACCGTCTCGGTCAACCGGGCATTGATGGTGCAGTGCGCCGATGAGCAGTACGCGATCCCGCTGAACACCGTCGAAGGCATCGTGCGGGTCTTGCCGGGTGAGCTGGACGCCTATTACCAGCTCGATCCGCCCCGTTACGAATACGCCGGGCAGGGCTATGACCTGTGCTACCTCGGGGAGCTGCTGCACACCGTGCCGCGCCCGAAACTGCTGGGCCAGGTGCTGCCGCTGCCGGTGCTGCTGGTGCACTGCAACGAACAGCGCATCGCGGTGCAGGTGGATGTCACGGCCGGCACCCGGGAGATCGTGGTCAAGAGCCTGGGGCCGCAGTTCGCGGCGGTGCAGGGCCTGTCCGGGGCGACCATCCTCGGCGATGGCCGGGTGGTACTGATTCTCGACCTGCTGGCGCACATCCGTGCGCAGCAGCTCCAGGCACCGCGGCCGGGGCCGAGCGGCGAGGCCGTGGCCGCCGAAGCCCAGCCGCCACGGCCGATGCTGGTGCTGGTGGTGGACGACTCGGTCACCGTGCGCAAGGTCACCAGCCGTCTGCTGGAGCGTCATGGCATGAACGTGCTCACCGCCAAGGACGGGGTCGACGCCATGACGCTGCTGGCCGAGCACACTCCGGACCTGATGCTGCTGGACATCGAGATGCCGCGCATGGACGGTTTCGAAGTGGCGATCCAGGTGCGCAACGACCCGCGCCTGCAGCACTTGCCGATCATCATGATCACCTCCCGCACCGGCCAGAAACACCGCGACCGGGCCATGGCCATCGGGGTCAACGACTACCTCGGCAAGCCCTATCAAGAATCGGTGCTGCTGGAAAGCATCGCCCTGTGGAGCAAGCCCCATGCTTGATCACCGCGCCAGCACCCTGACCGGTCTGTTGCTGCCCCTGGCGGACCGCACCCTGATCCTGCCCAACGTGGCGGTGGCCGAGCTGATCGACTATCAGCAGGGCGCCTTCGACCTGGATTCGCCGCCCTGGTACCTGGGCCGGGTGCTGTGGCGCGAGCGGCGGATTGCGCTGATCAGTTTCGAGTCGGCCTGTGGTGGCAGGACGGTGTTGGGCGAGCGGGCGCGGATCGTCGTGCTCAACGCCCTGGGCGGGCGTCCGGAACTGAAGTTCATGGCCCTGCTGGTGCAGGGCATTCCCCGCTCCTGCAAGCTCGACAGCCAGTTGAGCTACGTCGATGTGCCGTTGGCGCCCCTGGAAAAGGCCGCGGTGCAAGTGGCCGAGCAAGTGGCCAAGGTGCCGGATCTGTTGGCGCTGGAGGAGTTGCTGGTGGGGGCGGGGCTGCAGCTCTAGGGCCGCTGAGCCTCAGGCACCCCGCAACCTGTCGCGCACTTCCATCAAGGCATACCCCAGCAGGTTCAGGCCGCGCCACTGCTCCGGCCGGCTGGCCCTGGCATCGTCCGCCGCCAGGCCAATGCCCCAGATCCGGTCCACCGGGCTGGCTTCCACCAGCACCTGATCGCGGGTGGACAGCAGGTAGTCGCCCAGGGCCGGGTGCTGGCTGAACTTGGCCAGGTTGCCTTGCACCACGATCTCGAAACGCGCCTCGCACCAACGGGCGTCATCGAAGCCGCGTACTTCGCGGCCCAACTGTTTGACGTCCGCCGGGGTGGTCGCCTTGAGGATCCGCCCGTGGGTTTCCCGGTCGTCGAACAGCAGGGCCTTGCCGGCCATCATGAAATGCTCGGCGCTGGGGTAGTGAATGCCCTCGAGCTCGAAACCGGCGGCGAACCACTGGCTGAAGCAGCTCGGAGAGAGGCGCCCGTCGCGGGTCGGCTGGTGGCCCCAGAACATCAGGTAGTCGGGCGCAAGGCCGTGCTTGATCTGTTCCAGCAGTGCCTGGTTCGAGCGAATCGGTGTGTCCATGCTGACTCTCATCATTGTCTGTTCAGGCCATTGGCTGGCCGGTCCGGCGCGCATTGTGGACCCAGAGGGCGGCCGGATGCCAATCCTGTGGATAACCCCGCCACTGCGCAACATGTTGCGCAGCTATCTGTGGATAAGCCTGTGCACAGATCGCGGTAATGGCCTTGTGGCATGGCCTGATTCAAGGTGCGCAAGATCTTGCACAGCACTGCGCAACATGTTGCGCACTTTTCCCGGTATTTCCTCGAAAAACGCCGCCGGCCATCGCTGAAAATTCGGTAACTTATTGATTCAAAGCAACTAATCAATTGCTGGCACAGACCTTGTACTCACCTCTGCACCCCACGGCCGTCTGGCCGGGGTTTCTTTAGTGATTTGCAAGGAGAGCATGCATGGCAACGCCAGCGTATATGTCCGTCACCGGCACCAAACAGGGGCTGATCACCGCCGGGGCCTTTACCGCCGATTCCGTGGGCAACACCTACCAGGAAGGTCATGAAGACCAGGTCATGGTCCAGGGCTTTCAGCACGAAGTGATCATTCCCCGCGATCCGCAGTCCGGCCAGCCCACCGGCCAGCGCGTGCACAAGCCGGTGATCATCACCAAGGTCTTCGACAAGGCTTCGCCGCTGCTGCTGGCGGCGCTGACCTCGGGCGAGCGCCTGACCGAGATCGTCATCCAGTGGTACCGCACCTCCGCCGCCGGCACCCAGGAGCACTACTACACCACCACCCTTGAGGACGCGATCATCGTCGACATCAAGGACTACATGCACAACTGCCAGGACCCGGGCAACGCCCACTTCACCCACCTGGAAGACGTGCACTTCACCTACCGCAAGATCACCTGGACCCACGAAGTCTCCGGCACTTCCGGTTCCGATGACTGGCGGACCCCGGTCACCGGCTAAGGAAGGCCGCTCGACCCTTACCGCGCCCCGGCCAGCCCCGCTGGCCCGGGCCCTTATTGACTCAGCAGTTGCACTGCCCGCATCGAGGCACAGGGAATGTTCGCCGCCGCCGACCAGACGCATTTCAGCCTGACCCTGGAGGGTCGCCCCCACGACTTTCAAGTGCTCGGCCTGCAGGGCCGGGAGCGCATCAGCCGGCCCTTCGCCTTCGACCTGGAGCTGGTCAGCGAACGCTCCAACCTGGACCTGGACGCGCTGCTGCACACCCCGGCCTTCCTGCAACTGGCGGCCGATGGCAGCGGCATTCACGGGCAGATCCAGCGCATCGTCCAAGGCGACCGCGGTCGTCGCCTGACCCACTACCGGATCACCCTCGGCCCGCGCCTGGCCTATCTGGGCCAGCGCATCAACCAACGGATCTTCCAGCACCTGAGCGTGCCGCAGATCATCGCCCAGGTGCTGGAAGAGCACGGCATCCTCGGCAACGACTACCACTTCCACCTCGCCGGCCCCTACCCGGAGCGTGAGTACTGCGTGCAGTACGACGAATCGGACCTGCGCTTCATCCAGCGCCTGTGCGAGGAAGAGGGCCTGCACTACCACTTTCAGCACAGCCGCGAAGGGCATCGACTGGTGTTCGGCGAAGACCAGACGGTGTTCCGCAAACTGGCCCCGGTGGCCTACCGGCAAGACTCCGGCCTGGTGGCCAGCGAGCCGGTGATCAAGCGTTTCGAGCTGCGCTTCGAGGCGCGCCCCAGCCGCACCACGCGCCGCGACTACGACTTCGAAAAACCGCGCCTGCAGATGCAGGGAGCGGCCAAACCGCAAGAGCCAAAAGCCGAGCCGGACCTTGAAGACTACGCCTACCCCGGACGCTTCACCGACCGCGAGCGCGGCAAGCATCTGGCCAGACGCGCCCTGGAACGGCACCGCAGCGACTACCGCCAGGCCAGCGGCCACAGCGACCAGCCGAGCCTGCGCAGCGGGCATTTCCTGCCCCTGAGCGGGCACCCCCACCCGGCCTGGAACGACCTGTGGCTACTGACCGAAGTCCTCCACGAAGGCAAACAGCCGCAGGTGCTGGAAGAGTCCATCACCAGCGACACCCGGGCCGGAACAGGCTTTCACCAGGGCTACCGCAACCGCTTCACCGCCACCCCCTGGGAGGTGCCCCATCGCCCGCCCCTGGAACACCCCAAGCCGCGGATTCTCGGCAGCCAGACCGCCAAGGTCACCGGCCCCCAAGACGAGGAAATCCACACCGACGCCCACGGCCGGGTCAAGGTGCAGTTTCACTGGGACCGCGAGGGCCAGGGCAATGACAAGAGCAGCTGCTGGCTACGGGTGTCCTCGGCCTGGGCCGGCGCCTGGTACGGCGCCATCGCCGTCCCCCGGGTCGGCATGGAAGTGCTGGTGACCTTCCTCGAAGGCGATCCCGACCAGCCGCTGATCACCGGCTGCCTGTACCACAAGGAAAACGTCGTTCCCTACCCGCTGCCGCAACACAAGACCCGCAGCACCTTCAAGACCCTGAGCTCCCCCGGTGGCGGCGGCTTCAACGAACTGCGCATCGAAGACAAAAAAGGCGCCGAGCAAATCTTCATCCACGCCCAGCGCGACTGGGACCAGCACATCGAGCACGACCAGAAAATCCGCGTCGGCCACCAGCGCCACGACACGGTAGAGGCCAACAGCTACAGCGAATTCAAGGCTGAAGAACACCACACCGTGCATGGCGACCGCAAAGTCGAAGCCCGCGCCAGTGATCACCTGAGCATCGCCGGCAGCCAGCACCTGCAACTGGGCAACGGCCTGTTCATCGAAGCCGGCCAGGAAATCCACCTGTCCAGCGGCCTGAAAGTAGTGCTCGAAGCCGGCAGCGAACTGACCCTCAAGGGCGGCGGCAGCTGGATCAAGATCGACGCCGGCGGCGTGGCCCTCAGCGGCGCCCTGGTCAATAACAACTCCGGCGGCAGCCCGGGCAGTGGCACTGGTGCGGCGCCGTTGTTGCCGGGGCCGTTGCAGGCGGCGGATGAAGATAAGCCCGGGGCCTTGTTGCAACAACGGCTCAAGGAAAAACTGCCTTTGGTGGAGCTGTGCCAGAAGCCCAAGGGCGGCACGCCCATGCAGTGTCCGCTGACCGATTGCCCGTGCAGAAAGGCCCTGCTGGCAGGAGCATCAGGATGAACACCTCAGTGCTGCTGGAGCGCAGTGAGTACCTGTTGGAAAAAATCTACCAGGCGACGGATGATCCCTCGCCCAGCCTGCTGTTCGACGCCACTGAGCTGGCTGAATGCCGTGAGCAGAGTCCGGTCTGGCTGGACTGCGCGCGCAATCCCCGGGTGCTGGAGTTCATGAGGCAGGAGCCGGAGCAGTGGCCGGGGCTGATCCTTGAAAGTTCGGTGCCCACGGACACCCTGCTGGAGCACCTGCGGCATATTCTGCTGGTGCGCTTTGGCGAACAGCGCAAGGGGGTGCTGTGTTATTGCAATCCGACCACTGCCAGTTACTTCTTTGCCGCCGATGCCGCTCAAAGCCTTGCGCCGTGGCTGGGGCCTGTCTCGCGCTTGAGCTGGTATGGCGGCACCTGGGCCGATCAGGCCGAGGATAAAGAGCGCTGGCTGAGCGTCGACAACCCACACGCTGCGCAATGGAGGACGATGCCCGTAGCCGCTCCGGCTCGCCTCAGCCAGCAACAGGAGCAAGCGTTGCAGCGTCAGCGCAGAGAGTACTTCCTGTATCAATGGTGGAAGCGGCAGCGTGACCTGTCATTCACCCAAGCGAGTGAGTACCTGGAGCAGGGCATGGATCTGGGCTTCGTCCAGGCCGAGGAACTGCAGCGTTTTCTCGACCTGCGGCTGCGCTATGCCCACCACGACCTGCCGCGTCTGGCTTCACACACCAGCAATGAGGACCGCCTGGAACTGTTACGTCGGCATTGGCAAGACAAGGAGTCACTGACATGAGCGCCCCCATCGGTAGCCTGAGCCCGGGCCCGGCCTGCGAAGCCGGCAAACTGATCGTCCAGGTGATCGGCAAGGATCATCCCGAGAGCCAGAAGCTGGTGCTGCTGGATCAGGCCCGCAGCCCGCTCAAGGGCGAGCAGGAGCCCCTGGAACGGGAACTGTGCAGCAGTGTGTTGCACGTCTGGAACAGCGCCGGCCTGGCCAAGGGACAACTGTGCCTGGAAATCGCCACCACTCAGGGCGCGCCCATTTGCCTGCCATTGCTCGACAACCCGCGCCCCACGCCCCGCCAGAGCGATGCCCAGTGGAACCAGCTGGTGCCGGTGTTGCCCTTTGTCGCCTTGCCCGGCAGCAAAAGCGCCTACGACCTTGGCACGCCGGTACTGGCGCGCACTGGCTACGTCTACGTGTTCCACGAGCAGCGGCTGTGGCGCGAGCTGGAAGTGCGTATCGAGGGCGACAAGACCACCTACCACGACATCGATGTGGCGCAGTTTCGCCAGGGCCAGAGCTTCAAGCCCGGTGAACGCAAGGCCAGCGGTCAGGCCCTGGACGATATCTGGCTACCGGCCAGCTGGAATGACCGGCGAGTGGATGATGTGCAGCTGTGCTTCTCGGAAGTCCAGCTCAGCGCCCCCCGGCTACAGCGCCTGGAACAGGACGCCAAGCTGCGTGGCCAACGCTGCCGGAGCCCCGACCTGCGCAGCGCTGACCAGCGTTTCAAGCGGCTGTACAAGAACCAGCCGGATGGCACAGCGATGGTGCAGGCCTTTGCCGCTTTCGATGTGCACAACGCCACCAACCAGAGCGCTGCGTCTCAGGCCAGAACCACCTGGCTCAATCTCCAGTCGAATGCTTTCCCGGTCAGCGTGGCCGCACCGCAACGCCCCCGGGCGCCGGGCTACGAGTGGATGCTCGAACATCCAGGCAGTTACCTGTGCGACCTGTCCGGACAATTCCCCGTTCAGGCCAGCACCCAGGCCAAGGCCTTCCTTCAAGCCTGCACCGCCGGCAGCGCAGAACAGCCCCATAGCGTAGCGCTGGAACTGACCGCCATCGCCGATGCCCTGGAAGCCTCCTTGCCGGCGCCCGAACCCGAGCCTGGCAGCAAGCCGGAGGCAGAAGGCGAAAAAAAGGATTTATGGCTGGCCCAGGACAGCGTGGCCGACGTCCTCGAATCGGCCCGGCAACGCCAGCTCTGTGGCGTATTGCTGGACGACCCACGCTACCGCGTGCGCCACCTGCACATGCGCCTCAACACTCATCACCAGTTGCTCATGCTCTGCGCCCGCCGCGCCGCCCAAGAGCCCAACCACGGCAGTGCGCTGCTGGTGCAGCAGCTGGTGGTTCCGCGCCAGCTCGCGGGGCAGACCAATGCACTGCATGCCGGCATGAAGAAACTCAACGACACAGGCAAGCAGGCCATCAACCACTGCACCGCCACCGTGGAGCGGGCCATGGTCTGGCAGCACATGAACAGCGCCCAGGACCTGCTGAGCGAATGCCTGGAGCAGGGCGTTACCCAACAGACCTTCGCCGACCACCTGAGCCTGGAGGGCTTCGACTACCTGGCCGCGCTGTTCACCCTGAGCCAGGCCATGGCGAGCATGGCCCTGCCGCCGGGGCGGCTCGATCCACTGTCACCCACCGGCGATGTGGTGGACGCCGTGACCGGCGTCAGCCTGTACAGCCCCAAGGCCAGCCGTGCACAGAAACTGCTCAGCGGCATTGCCGAAGACACGACCTGCGCCTGGCACCGCATGCTCTGGCCGTCCTGTGATCTGGAAATGGTCTGTGTGCCCTACAAGGTTCCGACCCAGGACGACCTAAACCTTGGCGATGGTTGCTTTCGTCCGACCGAGTTGGCCAAGCATGAAAACCAGGCGCCTCCGTCTCTCGCGCAACAGGAACTGCTGGACAGCGCCCTGCTGGCCACACTGCTGGCTGAAGGTCGCCTGGACAGTTTTCTGACACTCAACGGCAAGAACACCAGCGCCGCTTTGATAGGTTTTTTCGAAAACCTGCAAGGCGCCGTGGACAGGGCCCTTGCAGCCACCGTAGCCCCGCGCAATGCCGCCAACCAGGCCGCACAAACCGCCACCGCCAGCCGAACCGCCAGCCACCAGGCCAATGAACGTTTGAACCAAATGCGCGAGCGCCTCGGCGCACAGGCCCAGCCAGTCAACATCACCCTGCATGGCCGTGGCGTGCAGCAACTGCGCAGCTTGATGCCCGCGACCTTTGGCCCGGCCTATTTCATGCGCCGTGGGGCGGTCACGCGGAACTACTACCTGTTCGGCCTGGAGGACCTGCCCACGCGTCAGGTCCGGGCGAAAAGAATCCATGGAGAGTTTCTCGACGCCCGTGGAAACCTACTGGGCAGCACCAGCCGCACACGCATGTCGGGAGCGGATATAGCCAGTGCCGAGCATTGGGTACTGGTGATCCCGCGCAATCACAGCACCGCCCAACTCGTGGGCAGCCTGAACCGCCATATCAACGCCGCCCAACAGGCAGACAGCATCGCTGCGGCCGACGCGGCAAACAGCACCCGCGCCAGAAGCGCCTTGAACGATGCTAGTGAGCATTTAAGCCAGCAGCGGAGGAAAACTCATACCTGGCGAGTGTTGAACGGCCGGCCTTTTGCGGCGGCGGTGTTGATGTTGGAGATGTGGAATGTAAGGGCGGAGGTGCAGGCGTGGGAGAAGAATGCCAGCGAGAAAGGAGTATACCGAGTGATTGGGGGCGCACTAGGGGCCAGTACCGATCTTATTATTGCCATGGAGGCGCTGACCGTTAAGTTCGTTGGTAGTCAACCAGCAGAGATTTTTACAAGAAGAGCGCTTCATAGAATATCGGACACAACAATCAATAAATATCTAAGCAGTGCGTTAGGGGAAGTTGTAACAAGAGACCTATCAATTCGCCTGCTTACCCAATCGGTCGGTGGCCTGCTCTTCGCCGGAGTAAGTCTCTATGACGCCTGGCATGCCTGGCAATGGAATGACCAGGCCATGTATGGCTACCTGCTGATGGCGGCGGGGGGACTCTCAGGTGTCGCTGCTGGCCTGTTCAGCGGCGTGGCCCCAGTACTAGGCATGCATCCATTGAATTGGGTTGCCCTGTTATTGATCGGTATCGGCACCGGCCTGGTGCTCTGGCTGAGCAGCACCCCGCTGGAAGACTGGTTAAATGCAGGGCCCTTTGGCACTGACGACGGCCCTTCAACTCAACACCTACGAGACCCGCAAGAGGCCTTCTATCGTATTCTTGGCGTGTTCGCCGGTATCAACATCAGCATTGTCCGCAATCCGCTTTTCGAGCCAAACGCCAAACTGGACGGTCGGGAGGAAGTGCCCTACTCAGTGCGCAGTGCCAATACCCTGATTCGTATAGAAAGTCGACTTCCAGGCTTGCTCGGCAGTATGGGTAGCGTTGATATCGAGGCGGATTGTCGACTCTGTGAAACCATCACCCGCTACAGCATCAAAGGTTCGCCCTACCGTACCGATATTCAAGCGCCCACCATGTGTTCCATACCCAAAGCACAGCGGCTATTTAGCGACAGTCTTGAGCTCTATTTTTCTACCCCTCCTGCCAATAGAGGCCCATCCTCCTTTAAAACCAGCGGCTGGTACTGGGCGGTTCGGGCACAGTTTGTTCTGCAAAGCCGCGGTGGAGTCCGTTACTTCCCCGCACCGGAAGTTAAAGACCCAACAGCATACGGGCCGGCTTATGCCAAGGCCGACTTCAATAAGACCCAACACCCATTTTGGGCCGACGAACAAACGCATAAGGCATCGGGTAATGAATAAAGCAATTGAAACGTTGCCTTACTATGAGCCAACAGCTTACAGCCCTAGCGACATTCCAGATCAACCAACTCCGATAGAACAGAGTTGGTTGCTTAGGTTCTCAGGGGTGCGTTTGCCATGGGGGAATACACAACACGTAGTCCCCAGCAGAATCATGCAAGATCCAAAACCTTCAAGTATGCGTTTTTGGGAGGCTGCTGAAAAAGAAAAAAACGAAAGGAAAGCCAATGGGGCTTACATACCTGCTATTTTTGAGGGTGTTGAACTTCATCAGAAGTATGATCAAGAAAGATATCGCTTTGCTCAATTGCCATTCCGTTCGCAGTTCTGGTTGATATTAGGGTCTTTTGGAAAATTTGGATTCTACTTTTTTTCTTTTTTATCAATAATTGTCAGCCTGCTACTATCAATAGCGTCAAGAGACTCTCATGTGAAGATTAGTTTTCTTGAAGCATTTATGAGTGCGTTCTGGATTGCCTTGTTCCCGGCGCTGCTATGTTGGGGGGTAAGCTACATTATTATCAACTATTTCCCTCGCATCTGGTTTCGTCCCCCAAAAGGCCCTCTTTGGGAACTCAATCGCCGCACCGGCCTTGTCACTTTCTTCGACTACAAACGCTTCAAGAAAGAAGGTGTTATCGATGAGGAAGTAGCGCCGTTTTACGAATTTGATGCCTACATCGTCACCAGCCCAGATCGTCAGGGCTCGCCTATGAACGGGTTGTTCCTGATCCATCGTTATCGCAATATCCGTATCAACTTCAACAGCCTTATTACCCCAGACAACACCCTGCAAAAGCCCTGCGCCTTATGGGATTTCTTCCAGAACTTCATGGATATCAGCCGCCCCCTGCCTGATATTCCCCTGTACGAACCCTATCGCCACTTGGACCCGGTCACCGCCGAATACGACCGTCAACAGCAACGCCCAGCGCGTTACTGGATCGATATGGACGATGAAACCTTCAAGGCCAAGGTCAAGGAGATGCTCGGGAAGATTGATGCAATCGATACCTTCAACCGGCCTAATCTGATGGCAAACCATGTGCAGTACATTGACTGACACGGGCAGTGAAATGCTGATGGAAGATTGGTTAAGCGCTGAGACTTTTGGCCCTGCAGGCGCTGATGTCCAATACCTACGAGATCCGCAAGAGGCTTTCTATCGTCTGCTTGGCGTGTTCGCCGGTATCAGCATCGTCGTTGGCCGCAACCCGCTCTTCGAGCCTAACGCCAAACTGGACTCCCGTGCTGAAGTGCCTCATTCAGTGCGCAGTGCCGATACCCTGATCCGTATTGAAAGCCGCCTCCCAGGTTTGCTAGGCAGTATGGGGACCCTCGATATTCAGGCCGAATGCCGTCCTTATCAAAGGGTCACCAAAATGACGATCCAGGGTTCTCCACATAGTTATGACAAAGAACCTGTCATGGGTTCATCTCCCAAGGCACAACGTCTATACAACGATGCCCTCGAACTGTACTTCTCAACTCCACCAAACACTGTTACCTCTCACTATGAAACTAGAAAATGGCAATGGGCGGTTCGTGCACAGATTGTTCTGAACGGCAGTGGTGAAACCCATTACTTTCCCGCTCCTAAAGTTAAAGACTCAACACTTTATGAACCGACCTATGCCAAGCCGGACTTCAATAAAATAAATCGTTCCTTTTGGGCTGACGAACAGACTCACAAGGAAACCAGCAATGAATAAGTTAATCGAGCCGTCTTACTACGGGGAAGTGGCATACAATCCGAGAAAAATCCCAGATCAACCCGTATCCGGGGAGCGAAGCTGGCTGCTTAAGTTCTCAGGAGTACGTTTGCCATGGGGGAATACTCAGGATGTGGCTCCAGATAGCATCATGGAAGATCCCACTCCAGATGATATGCGCTTCGCGGAAAAGCTCAGGAAAGACAAAGAAGAAAAAAAGCCAATGGTACTTATACTCCCGCGCCTTTAGAGGGCACTGAACTTCATCAAAAATATGATCAGGAACAGTTTCGATTTACCAAACTTTCGTTTCGCTCTCGTTTCTGGATGATCCTGTTATCCTTCGGGAAAGTCGGCTTTATATTGCTTGCAATTGTATATGTGGTGATCAGTCTAATAATTTCAATTGCAACCAAAAACTCCGATATTAAAATAGGGTTTTTTGAAGCATTTATGAGTGGATTTTGGCCTTTCATGTTCCCCGCCTTATTGAGTTGGATAGTAGGGCACATCGTTATCAATCACTTCCCACACATCTGGTTTCGCCCCCCCAAAGGCCCTCTCTGGGAGCTTAATCGCCGAACAGGCCTGGTCACTTTCTTCGACTACAAGCGCTTTAAAAAAGAAGGCGTTATCGATGAGGTCACTGCTCCGTTCTACGAATTCGATGCCTACATCGTCACCAGTCCAGATCGTCAGGGCTCGCCCATGAACGGGTTGTTCCTGATCCATCGTTATCGCGATATTCGAATCAACTTCAACAGCCTTATAACTCCCGACAACACCCTGCAAAAGCCCTGCGCCTTATGGGATTTCTTCCAGAACTTCATGGATATCAGCCGCCCCCTGCCTGATATTCCCCTGTACGAACCCTATCGCCACTTGGACCCGGTCACCGCCGAATACGACCGGCAACAGCAACGCCCAGCGCGTTACTGGATCGATATGGACGATGAAACCTTCAAGGCCAAGGTCAAGGAAATGCTCGGGAAGATTGATGCCATCGACACTTTCAGCCGGCCGAATCTGATGGCCCGGCATGTGACATACCGTGATTGAAACTTGTGCTCTGGAGGGCGCCAAAGCGATTAGTTGATTCACCCTGATAGGTAGCAATAACTGCGTACTTTTAATTAATGAGGCAAGGAAGTTTCAACATGGCAGAACGTTTGATTTATTGGTTTTTCATCTCGGTGCTCGGTCTTGCGGGAGCAGGCGCTGTCGGTTTTTTTCTGTACAAGGCGTGGGTGGCTTTTCAATGGAGTGACCAGGCTTATTGGGGCTTTGTGGTGCTTGCCCTTGGTGTGGGGCTGTTCACTTTTATCAATACCAAGAAGCTGTATGGCACCTGGATGGGCCCTTCGTCGACGCCTGCTGAGGGGAAAGACCAGACCGCCGGTTGACCTCGAAAGAGGCCAACCGGGCAGGTTTGACCGAGGCCTTTACGCCTCCAGCCGCCACTGCAAGGCATCCAGGGCATCGCAGCCGTCTTGCAGCAGCAAGTGGGCGGCGTTGACGAAGTGGTTCAGATCACGCTCATCGACGCCTTTGAGTCCAAGGCAGTTGAGGCTGTGCAGCAGGTCGCGCGAGGCCTTGATGCGCTGCACCGCACCGCCGTGCAAGTCAGCAGCCGGGGCGTTGCGGTCGAGGTGGAACACTGGGGTAGGGGTGAGATTGCTCTGTAGCGGGATGAAGTCGGTCATTGGAAAGCTCCATGGATGAAGTGTCTGCATTCATAGGCTGCTTCTCGACCGGCTAAGATCGGCCGCCAATACCTCGGCGACCGGGCAACTATGCGGTCCCGCCAGCGTTGCAACAACCGCCAATGTGTTGCCATTACCTACAGCTCACACACCATCCAATCATTACCCTTAGCGTAACGATCCAACGCCGCGCTTGATTGATGCTCCCCGTTTTCACTCCTAAGGTGACTGCCACGACAGCGAACCCGTGGAGTGAGCATGACAACAATAATTTCCCCCGACGCGCGCTGGTCGCGGCGGCGCAGCGAAAAGCAGCGGCGCCTCGAGCAGGTGCGGGCCATCGCCGATGGCGTGGTGTTGCCGACCGACCAGATCGTCGCGGCGCTGGAGGCGCTGATCCTGCCTGGCGACCGGGTGGTGCTGGAAGGCAACAACCAGAAGCAGGCGGACTTTCTCTCCCGCTCCCTGGCCAAGGCCGACCCGGCCAGGCTGCATGACCTGCACATGATCATGCCCAGCGTCGGCCGCTCCGAGCACCTGGACCTGTTCGAGCGCGGCATCGCCCGCAAGCTGAACTTTTCCTTCGCCGGCACCCAGAGCCTGCGCATCAGCCAGTTGCTGGAAGACGGGCTGCTGGAAATCGGCGCCATTCATACCTACATCGAACTCTATGCGCGGCTGGTGGTGGACCTGATCCCCAATGTGGTGCTGTCCGCCGGCTTCATGGCCGACCGCGCCGGCAATATCTACACCGGCCCCAGTACCGAGGACACCCCGGCGCTGATCGAGCCGGCGGCCTTCAGCGACGGCATTGTCATCGTCCAGGTCAACCAGTTGGTGGACGATGTCAGCGAGCTGCCCCGGGTCGACATTCCCGCGTCCTGGGTGGATTTCGTGGTGGTGGCCGACAAGCCGTTCTATATCGAGCCGCTGTTCACCCGCGATCCACGGCATATCAAGCCGGTGCACGTGCTGATGGCGATGATGGCGATCCGCGGGATCTATGAAAAACACAATGTGCAGTCGCTGAACCACGGCATCGGTTTCAACACCGCGGCCATCGAGCTGATCCTGCCCACCTACGGCGAATCCCTGGGTCTGAAAGGCAAGATCTGCCGTAACTGGACCCTCAATCCCCACCCGACCCTGATCCCGGCCATTGAAAGCGGTTGGGTAGAAAGCGTGCATTGCTTCGGCACCGAACTGGGCATGGAAAACTACATCGCCGCGCGCCCGGACGTGTTCTTCACCGGCCGCGACGGCTCGCTGCGGTCCAACCGGATGTTCTGCCAGCTGGCCGGGCAATACGCGGTGGACCTGTTTATCGGCGCCACTTTGCAGGTGGACGGCGACGGTCATTCTTCCACCGTGACCCGCGGCCGCCTGGCCGGTTTCGGCGGTGCGCCGAACATGGGCCACGACCCGCGCGGGCGGCGCCACGGCACTCCGGCCTGGCTGGATATGCGCCAGGATCAAAGCGATGCACCCCAGGCCATGCTCGAACGCGGTAAGAAGCTGGTGGTGCAGATGGTGGAAACCTTCCAGGAAGGCGGCAAACCGACCTTCGTCGAAACCCTCGATGCAGTGGAGGTGGCGCGCAAGAGCGGCATGCCGCTGGCGCCGATCATGATCTACGGCGACGACGTCACCCACCTGCTGACCGAGGAGGGCATCGCCTACCTGTACAAGGCCCGTTCCCTGGAAGAGCGTCAGGCGATGATCGCTGCCGTGGCCGGGGTCACCGCCATCGGCCTGCGGCACAACCCCAAGGACACTGCGCGCATGCGCCGTGAAGGGCTGATCGCCTTACCCGAAGACCTGGGCATCCGCCGCACCGACGCCAGCCGTGAGCTGCTGGCGGCCAAGAGCGTCGCCGACCTAGTGCAGTGGTCCGGTGGCCTGTACAACCCGCCCGCCAAGTTCAGGAGCTGGTAATGCACGCACTCAACCTGCAATCACCCTCCCTGAGCCTGGCCGAGCGCCTGGCGGACCTGGCGGTGGACGCGCTGATCGACGAAGCCGACCTGTCGCCCAAGCCGGCGCTGGTGGACCGTCGTGGTAATGGTGCCCACAGCGACCTGCACCTGGGCCTGATGCACGCCTCGGCCCTGTCCTTGTGGCCGGCGTTCAAGGAGATGGCCGAGGCGGCGCTGGCGTTCGGCGAAGTGGGCCTGCCCCTGCGCGAAGCCCTGGGGCGCATTGGTCGCGAAGGCGAGCGGGCCATGCTCGCCACCACCGGCGGGGTGAACACCCATCGCGGGGCGATCTGGGCCCTGGGCTTGCTGGTGGCCGCCGCCGCGCTGGACCCTCAATCCACAGGTGCCGGCAGTGTCGCGCTGCGGGCCGCGCGCCTGGCCCTGCTGGAGGATCGTTACGCGCCACGGCCCTTGAGTCATGGCGCCCAGGTGGCGATCCGCTATGGCGTGCGCGGCGCTCGCGAAGAAGCCCAGCAAGGCTTCCCCGCGGTGCTGCAACGGGGGCTGCCCCAGCTCAAGCGCAGCCGCGCCCAGGGCCATGGCGAACAGAACGCCCGGCTCGATGCCTTGCTGGCGATCATGAGCCAACTGGCCGACACCTGCGTGCTCTACCGCGCCGGTGAACAAGGCTTGCAGGCCATGCAGCAGGGTGCCCAGGCGGTGCTCGATGCCGGTGGCAGCGCCAGCCTCGCCGGGCGCCGCCGCCTGCATGAGCTGGACCTGCAATTGTTGACCTTGAATGCCTCGCCCGGCGGTGCCGCCGACTTGCTGGCGGCCAGCCTGCTGTTGGACCGGATCGAATCCGCCGACGCCTTTCACCCGGGAGCGAACTGATGGAAACCTTGTCCTTTGAATTCCCCGCCGGCCAGCCCGGTCGTGGCCGCGCCCTGGTGGGCTGTGTCGGCTCCGGCGACCTGGAAGTGCTGCTGGAGCCGGGCCAACCCGGCAAATTGACCATCCAGGTGCAGACCTCGGTAAACGGCAGCGCCGCGCGCTGGCAGCACCTGTTCGAGCGCATGTTCGACGGCCAGACGCCGCCGGCGCTGCTGATCGACATCCATGATTTCGGCGCCACCCCGGGGATGGTGCGCCTGCGCCTGGAACAGGGCTTCGAGGAGATCGGCCATGACTGACAGCGCAGCGTTGTTGAACAAGCACAGCTTCGTCGAGCTGGGCGCCCGGCAGCGGGCCCGGGCCTTGCTGGATGCCGGCAGTTTTCGCGAGCTGCTGGACCCGTTCCAACGGGTCATGTCGCCGTGGCTGGCGCGCCAGGGCGTGGTGCCCCAGGCCG
Source organism: Pseudomonas sp. 3MA1 (assembly GCF_029237275.1). Classification (NCBI taxonomy): domain Bacteria; kingdom Pseudomonadati; phylum Pseudomonadota; class Gammaproteobacteria; order Pseudomonadales; family Pseudomonadaceae; genus Pseudomonas; species Pseudomonas sp. 3MA1. The sequence continues at coordinate 591,533 of NZ_JAACFX010000002.1, forward strand.
ATGACGGGGTGGTGATCGCCAAGGGCAGCATCGATGGCCTGCCGGTGGTGATTGCCGCCATCGAAGGCGCATTCCAGGGCGGTAGCCTGGGCGAGGTGGGCGGGGCGAAGATCGCCGGGGCTCTGGAGCTGGCCGCCGAGGACAACCGCAACGGCATCCCGACCTGTGCCGTGCTGCTGCTGGAAACCGGTGGCGTGCGCTTGCAGGAAGCCAACCTGGGGCTGGCGGCGATTGCCGACATCCACGCGGCAATCGTCGACCTGCGCCAGTACCAGCCGGTGGTCGGCGTGGTGGCCGGCAGCGTCGGCTGTTTTGGCGGCATGTCGATTGCCGCCGGGCTGTGCAGTTATCTCGTGGTCACCCAGGAAGCGCGCCTGGGGCTCAACGGCCCGCAGGTGATCGAGCAGGAGGCCGGGCTTGAGGAATACGACTCCCGGGACCGGCCGTTCATCTGGAGCCTGACCGGTGGCGAGCAGCGTTTCGCCAGCGGTTTGGTGGACCGTTATGTGGCGGATGATGTGGCGCAGATCCAGGCCCAGGTCCGCGAGTTGCTGGCCCTTGGCTTGCCCCAGCGGCAACGCAGCCGTGAGGCCGAACACTATCTGCAACGCCTGGCCCGTTTGGACACCACGCCGCAAATCGATGCGGCGACGGTTCGCGATCTGTATCAAGGAGACCGCTCATGAGTGCTTATTCTTTGCGGGGCCAGAACTGGTTCGACGCCTTGAGTGGCGGCGCCGCGCCGGTAACTGGCCTGCCGCCGTCGCTGCGGGTGGCCGACGGCGAACTGATGGGGCAGCCGGTGCGTTTTATCGCCGTGGTGGCTGACCCGGAAAACCGTTTTCCCCGTGCCCGCCAGGGCGAGGTCGGCCTGCTGGAAGGCTGGGGCCTGGCCAAGGCGGTGGATGAGGTGATCGATGCCGACCGCGAGCAGCCCCACAAGCGGGCGCTGATCGCCATTGTCGATGTGCCGAGCCAGGCCTATGGCCGGCGTGAAGAGGCCCTGGGCATTCATCAGGCCCTGGCGGCGGCGGCCGACAGCTACGCCCGGGCCCGTTTGGCCGGGCACCCGGTGATTGCCCTGCTGGTGGGCAAGGCCATGTCCGGGGCCTTTCTGGCCCACGGTTATCAGGCCAACCGCTTGATCGCCCTGCGCGATCCCGGGGTGATGGTGCACGCCATGGGCAAGGCTTCGGCGGCGCGGGTCACCCTGCGCAGCGTCGAGGAGTTGGAAGCCCTGGCCGCCAGCGTGCCGCCCATGGCCTATGACATCGACAGCTACGCCGGCCTGGGGCTGCTCTGGGAAAGCTTGTCGGTGCGGCAGATTGAACAGCCCACCAGCGAGGATCTGGTCGCGGTCGAGGAGTGCCTGCTGGCGGCCATCGCCGATGTACGGGCCAAGGGCGTCGACCTGAGCGGTCGTCTGGGAGCGTCGAACCGAGCGGCGTCGAGCCGGGTCCGTCAATTGCTGCGGGAACAATGGTGAACGGCCTCGGCCCCTGGCTGCCCCACGACCTGCTGTGGGGCATGAGCCCGGCGCAGTTGGCCGCCGATGCGCCGGACTGGGCCTTTGCCGTGCTGGAGGCGGGGCAGCCGGTGGTGGTGCGGCGGGCGCTGACGGCCCCCGGGCAGATCGCAGTCGGCCTGCGCGGTCGCACCCGCGAGCAGCGCTACCCGGCTGTGCTGGCGCTGGAGTCGGTGCAGCGCGGGGTGTATCCCGAAGCACTGTGCCAATTGAGTGGCACGCGCTCATTGCCGGCGCTGCAGGCGTTGCAGCAACTGCGCGGCGAGCTGGATGCCCTGGGCCTGGTCTGGGGCGTCAGCGGCAGTGCCGGTTTCGAGCTGGCCTCTGGGGTGGCTGCGCTGCATCAGCACAGCGACCTGGACCTGATCCTGCGCACGCCGGAGCCTTTTTCCCGGGCTCAGGCCCGCGAGCTGCTGGCCCTGCTGGAGCGCGCCGAGTGCCCGGTGGACCTGCAACTGCAGGTTCCCGCCGGGGCCGTGGCCCTGCGTGAATGGGCGGGAGCTGCGCCTCGGGTGCTGCTCAAAAGCGCCAGTGGCGCGCGGCTGGTCGGCGATCCCTGGAACTCTCGGGAGCAGGCAGCATGAGCAGCCTGCTGGTGTTTCCGGGCCAGGGCGCGCAGCAGCCGGGGATGCTCCAGCGTCTGCCGCCAAGCGCGGAAACCCGCGCCTGCCTGCAGGAAGCCAGCGAGGTCCTGGGGGAAGACGTACTGACCCTGGATTCGCCCCAGGCCCTGGCCAGCACCCGGGCGGTGCAGTTGTGCCTGCTGATCGCCGGGGTGGCCAGTGCCCGGACCCTGCTGCAAGCGCCGCTCAAGGCGGACTATGTGGCGGGCCTGTCCATCGGTGCCTATCCGGCGGCGGTGGTGGCCGGAGCCCTGGAGTTTGCCGATGCCTTGCGCCTGGTGAGCCTGCGAGGTGAGTTGATGCAGCAGGCGTATCCACAGGGCTATGGCATGACCGCCCTGATCGGCCTGGAGCTGGCGGCGGTGGAGGATTTGCTGGCCCAGGTTCACAGCCCGCAGACGCCGGTGTACCTGGCCAATATCAACGCCGACAACCAAGTGGTGATCGCCGGCAGCGATGCGGCGATGCAGGCGGTGGCCGAGCTGGCCCGGGGTTGCGGGGTCGGCGTGGCCAAACGCTTGGCGGTCAGCGTGCCGTCTCACTGTCCGTTGCTGGAACAACCGGCCCAGGCCCTGGCCGCGGCCTTTGCCGAGGTGCCCCTGCAACTGCCGACGCTGGGTTACCTCAGTGGCAGCCGGGCCCGACCGCTGCGCACGCTGGAGCAATTGCGCGATGACCTGGCGTTCAACATGTGCCGGGTGGTGGACTGGCGCGGCACCGTGCAAAGCGCCTATGAGCGCGGGGTGCGCCTGCAGATCGAATTGCCTCCCGGCGCGGTACTGACCGGGCTGGCCCGCCGGGTGTTTGCCCAAGGGACGGTGATCGCCTGCGACGGCGCGCGCCTGGACACCCTGCAAGCCCTGTTGAGTGAGGAGGGAAGCCGCGACCGATAGAGCACCGACTCAGGCTGACGAAGCACAAGAACAACAACTTCGACGATGCACTTTGAGGACAACAACAATGATTATCTACGGTGTGGCCTTCCTGGCCTTTTGTACCCTGGTGGGTATTTTCATCGGTGAGCTGCTGGGCAAATTGATCGGCGTGCCGGCCAATGTCGGCGGGGTCGGTATCGCCATGCTGCTGTTGATCGGCCTGGGCAGTTACCTGCACAAGCGCGGGCTGTTCGCCGGCAAGTCCGAACAGGGCGTGGAATTCTGGGGCGCGGTGTACATCCCCATCGTGGTGGCCATGGCCGCGCAGCAGAACGTCTACGGCGCGCTCAAGGGCGGGCCGATGGCGATTCTCGCCGGCACCCTGGCGGTGGTGATCGCCTTCGCCCTGGTGCCGGTGCTGGTGCGCATCGGCAACAAGGCGCCGGATGCGGCCGTTGCTCAGAAAACAGCGGGGTAAAGGCCATGTACGAATCGATGATGAAGGTCATTACCGGCTACGGGCTGATCAGCGGTTTCGCGGTGATCGGGATCACCATGTGGGTGTCCTACTGGATCTCCAACACCTTTACCAAGGGCCGCCTGCACGGCTCGGCCATCGCCATTCTGCTGGGGCTGGTGCTGTCCTATGTGGGCGGCGCCTTCACCGGTGGGCAGAAGGGCGTGGTGGACATTCCGCTCTTATCGGGCATCGGCCTGCTGGGCGGGGCCATGCTGCGCGACTTCGCGATTGTCGCCACGGCCTTCGGGGTCAGTGTCGAGGAGCTCAAGCGCGCCGGGTTCGTGGGTGTGCTGGCGCTGTTTGTCGGGGTTGGCTCGTCCTTTGTCGCCGGGGTCGGCGTGGCCATGGCCTTTGGTTATACCGATGCGGTGAGCCTGACCACCATTGGCGCCGGGGCGGTGACCTACATCGTTGGCCCGGTGACCGGGGCGGCGATTGGCGCCAGCTCCGAAGTCATGGCGCTGTCGATTGCCGCGGGGTTGATCAAGGCGATCCTGGTGATGGTGATGACGCCCTTCGTGGCGCCGTTGATCGGCCTCAACAACCCGCGCAGCGCGGTGATCTTCGGCGGCCTGATGGGCACCTCCAGCGGTGTTGCCGGGGGGCTGGCGGCCACCGATCCGAAGCTGGTGCCCTACGGTTGCCTGACGGCGGCGTTCTACACCGCCCTGGGCTGCTTGCTGGGGCCGTCGTTGCTGTTCCTGCTGATGCGCGGCCTGCTGGGCGCGTAGGGGCGGGCTTCTAGGTGCTTTGCCGGTTGGCGTACATCCGGCATTCGGCCAGCAGCGCCAAGAGGTTCGGGTCGCGCTCCTTGGCCTTGAGAAACACCACGCCGATATGTTGCTGCAGGCGGTAGCGCGCCTGCAGTGGTATCAGCTTCACGCGGTTTTCATACACCGCAGCGATCCTTCCCGGTAGCAACGCATAACCAACCCCGGAGCTGACCATGCTCAGCAGGGTGAAGATGTCGTTGACCTGCATCGCCACCTTCGGCTCGAACCCCGCCTGCTTGAACACCCGCACCCCGTCCTGATGGGTGGCAAAGCCCTGGGTCAGGGTGATGAAGGTGGCGTCGCGCACGTCGGCCAGGTCCACCTCGCGCTGCTGGGCGAAGGGCGAATCGGCCGGGGTGGCGAGGAAGATATCGTCGGAAAACAGCGGCAACTGCTCGCAATCCGGGTCGTTGACGCTGTCGTCCAGGGAAATCAGGATGGCGTCCACTTCCATGTTCTTGAGCTTGTACAGCAGGTCGATATTGGAGCCCAGGATCAGGTCGATGTTCAGTTCGCTGCGACGCAGCTTCAGGCCCATGATCAACTGCGGCACGGTTTTCACCGTCAGCGAGTAAAGCGCGCCGAGCTTGAAGCGTTCTGCAGAGAAGCCCGCGGCTTCACGGGTCAGGCGCACGCTTTCGACCACGTCCTGCACCAGCTTCTGCGCGCGTTCTTCGAGGACGAAGGCGCTTTCCAGCGGCGTCAGGTTGCGTCCTTCGTGCTTGAACAGCGGGCAGCGCAGGGCGTTTTCCAGGGAGTGGATGGCCCGGTGCACGCTGACATTGCTGGTCTGCAACTCGGCGGCGGCGCGGGCCAGGTTGCCGGTGCGCATGAAGGCCAGAAACACTTCGAGCTTTTTCAGGGTCAACTCTTCGTCGATGAGCATGGACGGGCCTCGGCTGATGAGGGGCTGATGATGCCCGATGAGTCAGAAAGTGGCCGCTGGTTTTTTATCCGCCGTGCCCCCATAGACCTATTGCGCTTTCGAACGGCAGGCCTGAGCCTTGCGTGTTTTTTCATGTTTCAAGGGTGAGCGACCGATGTATCACGGAGAAAGATTCAACGCCTGGACCCACTTGCTGGGGGCCGTCGCGGCGTTTATCGGCGGCATCTGGCTGGTGGTGCTGGCCAGCCTCGACGGCAGCCCGTGGAAGATCGTCAGTGTGGCGATCTATGCCTTCACCTTGCTGGTGCTCTACAGCGTGTCCACGGTCTACCACAGCGTGCGCGGACGGGCGAAGAACATCATGCAGAAGGTGGATCACTTTTCCATCTACCTGCTGATTGCCGGCAGCTACACGCCGTTCTGCCTGGTGACCCTGCGCGGGCCCTGGGGCTGGACCCTGTTCGGCATCGTCTGGGGGTTGGCGCTGATCGGCATTCTTCAGGAGATCAAGCCGCGTTCCGAGGCGCGGATCCTCTCCATCGTGATCTACGCGGTGATGGGCTGGATTGTCCTGGTGGCGGTCAAGCCGCTGCTGGCGGCCCTTGGCACCGCCGGGTTCACCTGGCTGGCGGCGGGTGGGGTGTTGTACACCGTGGGCATCATCTTCTTCGCCCTGGATAGCCGCCTGCGCCATGCCCACGGCATCTGGCACCTGTTCGTGATCGCCGGCAGCCTGCTGCATTTCATCGCCATCCTGTTCTACGTTCTGTAGGCACTGTCCAACTGGGCCTGGGCCTGGCGGGCGAAGATCTCCAGCAGGCTGGCCAGGGTGTGGGGCGGCGGTTCGGCGGCGCGGGTCACAGCGTACAGGGTGATCGGCAGCGGCGGGCTGAGCGGACGGCTGGCGGTGCTGGCCGGTGAGGCGCCCAGGGCGGTGAACGGGTCGATCAGCGCCAACCCGGCGCCGGATTCGACCATGGCCCGGGCCAGGGAATAGGTCTGTACGGCAATGCTGATCCGCGGCGGCGGTTCCACGGCCTTGAGGTAGCTGTCGAGGCGCGCCGACAGCGGGTCGCTGCTGCTCAGGCCAATCAGTGGTGCATCCGCCAATTCCATCAACGCCAGCGGCTGGCCGCGCATGGCGGGCGGCCAGTAGTCCCGCGGGGCCAGGGCCACCAGCACGCCCTCGGCCAGGGGCTGTGCGCAGAGCCCGGGGTGATCCGGGCGTTGCAGGGTCAGGGCCACGTCGATTTCCCGCATCAGCAGGTTCTGCACCAGTTCGCGGCTGTGGGCGCTGGACAGTTCGCACAGGCTGTCCGGGTAGCGCTGGGTCCACTCGCTGATGGCCGGCGGCAGCAACGCCAGGGCCAGGGCCGGGGTGGCGCCGATGCGCAGGCTGTGGCCCGGCGCCCGACGCAGGTTCTGGGCCAGGCGCCGCACGCCTTGCAGGCTTTCGCTGACCTTGTCCACTTCGCGCTCCAGCTCCAGGGCTTCCGGAGTGGGCTGCAATTTGCCCCGCACCCGCAGGAACAGCGGGAAACCCAGCTGCAGTTCGGCGTGCTGCAGGACCTTGGTCACCGCCGGTTGCGAGACGTGCAGCAACTGCGCGGCGCCGCTGATGGAGCCGGCCTGGCGGATGGCCTGGAAGATTTCGATATGGCGCAGGCGCATGGGGCAGTCCATAACCTTTGTTTATGGGAGGTGCATCTTTATTCATTGTCCGGCGCCTGTCACCTGCCCCTAACCTTGGGCCATCGAACAATCGGTCATCGAACAACGGGCTAGGGGCAGTCATGAGTCAGCAGGTTTGCATCATCGGTGGCGGCGTCATCGGCTTGGCCAGTGCCTACGCCCTGGTCCGCCAGGGCTTCGAGGTGATCCTGGTGGAGGCCCAGGAGTCCCTGGGCAGCCAGACCAGCTTCGCCAACGGCGGGCAGTTGTCCTATCGCTATGTGGCGCCTCTGGCCGATGCCGGCGTGCCCTGGCAGGCCCTGGGCTGGATGCTCAAGGGTGACTCGCCGCTCAAGCTGCGCCCGCGCCTGGACCCGGCGCAGTGGCGCTGGCTGGCGGGGTTTCTCGGGGCATGCCGGCACTCGGTGAACCAGCGCAATGGCGCGCACCTGCTGCGCCTGGCCCTGCTCAGCCAGAGCACCCTGCAAGGCTGGCGCGAAGAGGATGGCCTGCAAGGCTTCGACTGGCGGCGCAACGGCAAGCTGGTGACCTTTCGCCAGCGCCAAAGCTTCGAGCATGCCCGGCACAACCTGGCGGACAGCCGCCAGCAGCAGGTGTTGTCCGCCGCCGAATGCACCGCCCTGGAGCCGACCCTGGGGGACACGCCCTTCGTCGGTGGCATCTATACCCCGTATGAAGAAGTGGCCGACTGCCACGCGTTCTGCCAGCAACTGGCGGCGCGGCTGCGGGCTTCCGGGCGTTGCGAAATTCTTCTCGGCCAGCGGGTCCGGGCCATCCGCCACGTGGGGGATCGGGTCCAGTCCATCGACCTGGGCGAGCGCCAAATGCCGGTGGAGCATCTGGTACTGGCCGCCGGGCACCGCAGCCCCGAGTTGCGCCTGCCAGGGCTCAAGCTGCCGCTGTATCCGCTCAAGGGCTACAGCCTCAGCGTGCCCATCGGCCCGCAGCACCGGGCGCCGGAAATCAGCATCACCGACTACAACCGCAAGATCGTCTACGCGCGCATCGGCCAGCAGTTGCGGGTGGCGGCGATGGTCGACATCGTCGGTTTCGATCCGTCCCCGGACCCGGCACGCCTGGCCCTGATGCGCCGGCAGGCCGAGCAGACCTTCGCCGCCGCCGGCGATTATCAGGCCGCCAGCGAATGGGCCGGCATGCGCCCGGCCACTCCCAGCGGCGTGCCGCTGATCGGCGCCACCGCCTACCGCAACCTGTGGCTCAACCTCGGCCATGGCGCACTGGGTTTCACCCTGGCCTGTGGCAGCGGCCAGTTGCTGGGCGAACTGATCGGCCAGCGCTCCACCAGCATCGACATGCAGGGCCTGACGCCCCGCGTCGCCTGAACGTTCAACAGGAGTCTTCAGATGAGTATCCAGCGTATCCACAGCAACGAGCGCCTGAGTGGCGCGGTGACCTTTGCCGGGTTGGTGTTCCTTTCCGGGCAGGTGCCGGGGGCCAGCAGCGACATCGGCGGCCAGACCCGCGAGGTGCTGGCGAAGATCGACAGCTTGCTGGCCGAGGCCGGCAGCGACAAGGACCATCTCTTGAGCGCGACCATCTACCTCAAGGACATCCAGGCCGATTTCGCGGTGATGAACGAAGTCTGGTCGGCCTGGCTGTCTCCCGGCCAGGCGCCGGCGCGCACCACCTTGCAGGCGGCCCTGGCGCGCCCGCAGATCCTTGTCGAAATCAGCGTCATCGCGGTTCGCCGCTGAGCCGCCCTTACCCACAACGGAGAATAACAATGCATAAGATCACGTTGCTCGGCTGCACCCTGGGGCTGTTGTTCAGCGCCGTTTCCCAGGCCAACGAGGCGCCCCTGGACGGCACCCTGGCCAAGATCGCCAACAGCAGCAGTATTACCTTGGGTTATCGCGATGCCTCGGTGCCCTTTTCCTATGTGGGCGACAACAGCGGCCAGCCCATGGGCTATTCGGTGGAGCTGGCGAGCAAGGTGGTGGAGCGCATCCAGCAGCAGTTGCACCTGCCCAAGCTGAAGGTGAAGTACAACCTGGTGACCTCGCAGACCCGCATTCCCCTGGTGCAGAACGGCACCGTGGACCTGGAATGCGGCTCCACCGGGGTCACCGCCGAGCGGCAGAAGCAGGTGGCGTTCTCCTACGGCTTCATCTACGTCAAGGGCCAGCTGCTGACGGCCAAGGACAGCGGGATCAAGAGCTTCGCCGACTTGCGGGGCAAGAACGTGGTGACCACGGCGGGCACCACCAACGAGCGTTTTCTCAAGAGCTACAACGTCGAGCACAAGATCGACATGTTCGTGATCAGCGCCAAGGACCACGGCGAAGCCTTCCAGATGTTGCAGACCGGGCGCGCGGCGGCGTTCTACATGGATGACGCGCTGCTCTACGGCGAACGGGCCAAGGCCCGCGATCCGCACAATTGGGTGGTGGTGGGGGAAGAGCAGTCGCGGGAGATCTACAGCTGCATGGTGCGCAAGGACGATCCGCAGTTCCTGGCCCTGGTCAACGGTACGCTGGCGGACCTGTACCGTTCCGGGGAGATCAACGGCATCTACCAGCGCTGGTTCCAGCAGCCGATTCCGCCCAAGGGCCTGAACCTGGAGTTCCCCATGACGGCCGAGCTGAAAGCCATCATCGCCCGGCCCACCAGCGACCCGGTGCAATAACCGGCTGTGGCGCCGCCACCTGTAGGAGCCGGCTTGCCGGCGAAGGGGCCCTTGCGACGTGTACGGGACTGATGGGCGCTTTCGCTGGCAAGCCAGCTCCTACGGTGGGTGTTTGAACGGGGACTGTTTTAGAAATCGCCCCACAGTTGCTGGGCCACGGCCAGGGCCACCACCGGGGCGGTTTCGGTGCGCAGCACGCGAGGACCGAGGCGGGCGGGCAGGAAGCCGGCGCTGTGGGCCTGCTCCACTTCGGCATCGGACAGGCCGCCTTCCGGGCCGATCAGGAAGGCCAGGGTCTGCGGTTTGGCATGGCTTTCCAGGGGCTGGGCCACCGGGTGCAGCACCAGCTTCAGGTCGGCCTGGGTCTGCTTGATCCAGTCCGCCAGCAGCACGGGCGGATGAATCAGCGGAACGCGGGAACGACCGCATTGCTCGCAGGCGCTGATGGCCACCTGGCGCCAGTGCAGCAGGCGCTTGTCGGCGCGTTCGTCCTTGAGCCGCACTTCGCAGCGCTCGCTGAAGATCGGGGTGATTTCGCTGACCCCAAGCTCCGTGGCTTTCTGGATCGCCCAGTCCATGCGTTCACCGCGGGACAGGCCCTGGCCAAGGTGAATCTGCAGTGGCGATTCGTCCTGACCGGCGAAGCTTTCATCCAGTTGTACGCGCACGCGCTTCTTGCCCACTTCCACCAGGGTCCCGCGAAACTCCGTTCCCGAGCCGTCGAACACTTGCAGCGCAGCGCCTTCGGCCATGCGCAGCACGCGCCCGATGTAGTGGGCCTGGGCTTCCGGCAGTTCGTGCTCGCCGAGGCTCAGGGGGGCGTCGATAAAGAAGCGGGACAATCTCATCTGGGTTCTCTGTTGAAGGTGAATCGGTGGACGGCATTCTGTGGCGAGGGCGCTTGCTCCCGGTCGGCGGCGAAGCCGTCGTTGAATCCGCCGGGCACCCGCACAACCGGGTTTGGCGACCGCTGCGCGGTCCAGCGGGAGCAAGCTCCCTCGCCACGATCAATGACCCGCTCTAGCCCGGATCGCGAAAGCCGGGGTGGAAGTCCTTGGGCACGGCCACGCTGACGCTGTCGCGGGTGGCGATGTCGATGCCTTCGCTGGCGACTTCGGCGAGGAAGTCGATCTGCTCCGGGGTGATCACGTAGGGCGGCAGGAAGTACACCACGCTGCCCAGGGGGCGCAACAGCGCGCCGCGCTCCAGGGCATGCTGGAACACCTTCAGGCCGCGGCGCTCCTGCCAGGGGTAGGCGGTCTTGCTGGCCTTGTCCTGGACCATCTCGATGGCCAGGACCATGCCGGTCTGGCGCACTTCGGCGACGTGGGGGTGATCCACCAGGTGCGCGGTGGCACTGGCCATCCGCTGGGACAGGGCGCGGTTGTTCTCGATGACCTTGTCCTGCTCGAAGATGTCCAGGGTCGCCAGGGCCGCCGCACAGGCCAGCGGGTTGCCGGTGTAGCTGTGGGAGTGGAGGAAGGCGCGCAGGGTCGGGTAGTCGTCGTAGAAGGCGCTGTAGACCTCGTCGGTGGTCATGCATGCGGCCAGGGGCAGGTAGCCGCCGGTCAGGGCCTTGGACAGGCACAGGAAGTCCGGGCGGATGCCGGCCTGCTCGCAGGCGAACATCGTGCCGGTGCGGCCGAAGCCGACGGCGATCTCGTCATGGATCAGGTGCACGCCATAGCGGTCGCAGGCCTCGCGCAACAGCTTGAGGTACACCGGGTGGTACATGCGCATGCCGCCGGCGCCTTGGATCAGCGGTTCGACGATCACTGCAGCCACTGTTTCGTGGTGTTCGGCCAGGGTCTGTTCCATGGCGGCGAACATGTTTCGCGAATGCTCCTCCCAGCTCATGCCCTCGGGGCGCAGGTAGCAGTCCGGGCTCGGCACCTTGAGGGTGTCCAGCAGCAGGGCCTTGTAGGTTTCGGTGAATAGCGGCACGTCGCCCACCGACATCGCGGCGATGGTTTCACCGTGGTAGCTGTTGCTCAGGGTGACGAAGCGCTTCTTGTTCGGTTGGCCGCGGTTGATCCAGTAGTGAAAGCTCATCTTCATCGCCACTTCGATGCACGACGAACCGTTGTCGGCGTAGAAGCAGCGGGTCAGGCCTTCGGGGGTGATCTTGACCAGGCGCTCGGACAGCTCGATCACCGGCTGGTGGCTGAAACCGGCGAGGATCACGTGCTCCAGCTGGTCCACCTGGTCCTTGATGCGCTGGTTGATGCGCGGGTTGGCGTGGCCGAAGACGTTGACCCACCAGGAACTGACCGCGTCCAGGTAACGTTTGCCTTCGAAATCTTCCAGCCAGACGCCTTCGCCGCGCTTGATGGGGATCAACGGCAGTTGTTCGTGGTCTTTCATCTGGGTGCAGGGATGCCACAACACCGCAAGATCGCGTTGCATCCACTGGTTATTCAGGCCCATGTACAGTCTCCTGGAGGCAGCTCGCTGAGGGGGCGGGCGAACAATCGGGCAAGCCTATGCAATGCATGGCTGCGGGACAACCTATTGTGTGAGGCGGCAACCGGGGACGGCGCGGCCCAGGGGTAAAGACGCAGGTGCGCGCTGCCAGGGCACTGGCGGCGATGGCCTCGAAAGCCTCAGAAAATGCCCTTAATCTTTTCTTAATACCCCGAGCCCAGAGTACCGATCGTATTTCTCGATATTTCAAAGCAAATTTTTTCGCTTTAATTCGATAGGTAAATCGCTAGTCTTGGTCAGCGTTTCTTACAGGATGCAACTGATGCAGTTACGTAATTCTTCTTCTCGCTACGGCTGGGTAAGCATTGTTCTGCACTGGGGCGTGGCCCTGGCGGTCTTCGGTCTGTTCGCCCTGGGCCTGTGGATGGTCGGTCTCGACTACTACAGCACCTGGCGCAAAGACGCGCCGGACCTGCACAAGAGCATTGGCCTGACGCTGTTTGCGATCATGCTGCTGCGAGTGTTGTGGCGGTTTGTCAGCCCACCGCCGCCAGCGCCGGCCAATCATGGACGTCTGACCCGCCTGGGGGCCAAGTTGGGGCATGGGTTCCTGTACTTGGGTCTGTTCGCGGTGATGATTGCCGGCTACCTGATTTCCACCGCAGACGGCGTGGGTATCCCGGTGTTTGGCTTGTTTGAAGTTCCTGCCCTGGTTTCCGGACTGCCGGACCAGGCGGATGTAGCAGGTGTGGTGCATCTGTACCTGGCCTGGGCGCTGGTGATCTTCGCCGGCATCCATGGCCTGGCCGCCTTGAAGCACCACTTTATCGATCGTGATGCGACCCTCACCCGTATGCTGGGCCGCAAAGCCTGATGTTCAACCTTGACTCAAAAGGAATAGAAAGCATGTTGAAAAAGACTCTCGCCGCACTGGCCATCGGATCTGCTGTATTGGCGGCCGGTCAAGTGATGGCAGCGGACTACGTGATCGACAAGGAAGGCCAGCACGCCTTCGTCGACTTCAAGATCAGCCACCTGGGCTACAGCTTCATCACCGGTACCTTCAAGGACCTGGACGGCAAGTTCAGCTTCGACGCGGCCAAGCCTGAAGACGCCAAGATCGAAGTCAACGTGCGCACCGCCAGCGTGTTCACCAACCACGCCGAACGTGACAAGCACATCACCAGCAAGGACTTCCTGGACGCTGGCAAGTTCGCCGACGCCAAGTTCGTCTCCACCAGCGTCAAGCCCACCGGCAAGAATGCCGATGGCAAGCTGACCGCCGACGTGGCGGGCGACCTGACCCTGCACGGCGTGACCAAGCCGGTGGTGGTCAAGGCCACTTTCCTGGGTGAAGGCAAGGATCCATGGGGCGGCTACCGTGCCGGCTTCGAAGGCACCACCAGCATCAATCGCCAGGATTTCGGCAAGATGATGGACCTGGGCCCGGCGTCGAACAACGTCGACCTGTACATCAGCTTCGAAGGTGTCAAAGCGAAGTAATGCTTCGCCTGTAGCCGCTGCCGCAGGCTGCGATAAGGCCCGCAGGGCCTTCGCGATTCAATTCGCACAGCCTTTATTGGACTGATCGCAACCTGCGCCAAGGCAAAAAAGCGCCCCCGACCACAAATCGGGGGCGTTTTTTATTGCCCGTCATGCGCCCCGGTGAGCTTGGCAGGCCCTGGCGCCGGGTTCCCCGTCGTTCGCAGCCTGCGGCAGCGGCTACAGAAAGCGGCCTCGACCAGTCGCCATAAAAAACGCCCCGGGTCTTGCGACCAGGGGCGTTGTTCATTTCAGCGCAGCGACTCAGCGATTGCGGGTCAGCAGCGCTGGTTTCTCGCCCCGCGGACGGCTTGGCAACTGGTCCAGTTGCTCAGGCGTCGGGAAACGATCGATCTTGGACTCTTTGTGCATGATCTTCGGCTGGTTGCTCCGAGGGTTCTGCACGGCCGGTTCCTGGCGGGACTGGTCGTCACGGTTCGGGCGGCGATTGCGCGACTCGTCGCGACGGCCCTGGCTGTCACGCGGGGCGCCGTTGCGCGGACCGCTGTTGCGCTTGGCGGGCGCGGTGCCGGTGGTGCTGCCGTTGCTGTTGCGCGGGTTGCCGGAGCGACCCTGGCCGCCGCCGCGAGGCGGATTGCCGGCACCGGCGCCTGCACCCTGGGCCGGAGCCCCTGGGCGGCGGCCACGACCCTGGTTGTTCTTGTTCTGGTACGGGCTGACGTAGTCAGCGCGGTTACCAAAGTTGTCCACGTCGTCGTCGAGGAACTCGTCCGGTGCCCGATCGGCACGGGGCGTCGGCTGACGCTGTTCGCGGGCTGGAGTGCCTTCACGAGGCTTGTGCTCGCGGGCCGGGCGCTCGCCACGGGCTGGCTTGTCTTTGCCGCCCTTGTCCTTGCCCTTGTCCTTGCGACCACCACCGCCGCCACCGCCGTTCGGGCCATCGCCCCGTGGGCCGCGAGGATTGCGCGGGTTGCGCACGTCCGGACGCTCGCGCACTTCCGGCTTCTCGGCTTCCACGGCGCTGGCATCGAAGCCCATCAGGTCGCCGTCGGCGATCTTCTGCTTGGTCATGCGCTCGATGCTTTTCAGCAGTTTCTCTTCGTCCGGAGCCACCAGGGAGATGGCTTCGCCCGAACGACCGGCACGGCCGGTACGACCGATACGGTGCACGTAGTCTTCGTCGACGTTAGGCAGCTCGAAGTTGACCACGTGGGGCAGTTGGTCGATATCCAGGCCGCGGGCGGCGATATCGGTGGCCACCAGGATCCGCACGTCGCCGGCCTTGAAGTCGGCCAGGGCCTTGGTGCGGGCGTTCTGGCTCTTGTTGCCGTGGATCGCCACGGCGCTCAGGCCGTGCTTGTCCAGGTACTCGGCCAGGCGGTTGGCGCCGTGCTTGGTGCGGGTGAACACCAGCACCTGTTCCCAGGCGCCGGCGGTGATCAGGTGCGCCAGCAGCGAGCGCTTGTGGCTGGCCGGCAGGCGGAATACCCGCTGTTCGATGCGCTCAACCGTGGTGTTGGGCGGCGTGACTTCGATGCGCTCGGGGTTGTGCAGCAGCTTGCCGGCCAGGTCCGTGATGTCCTTGGAGAAGGTCGCGGAGAACAGCAGGTTCTGACGCTTGGCCGGGAGGCGCGCGAGGACCTTTTTCACGTCATGGACGAAGCCCATGTCGAGCATGCGGTCGGCTTCGTCGAGCACCAGGATTTCCACGTGGGACAGGTCGACGCTGCCTTGGCCGGCCAGGTCCAGCAGGCGGCCGGGGCACGCCACCAGCACGTCCACGCCACGGGCCATGGCCTGGACTTGGGGGTTCATGCCGACGCCGCCGAAGATGCAGGCGCTGACGAACTTCAGGTCGCGGGCGTACAGCTTGAAGCTGTCATGCACTTGCGCGGCCAGTTCGCGAGTCGGGGTCAGGACCAGTACGCGGGGTTGGCGCGGGCCGTGACGCTGGGATTTGTCCGGGTGACCGTTGGGAAACAACCGCTCCAGGATCGGAAGGGCGAAACCGCCGGTTTTACCAGTACCTGTCTGTGCCGCGACCATCAGATCGCGACCTTGCAACACGGCGGGGATGGCCCGCTGTTGCACCGGAGTAGGCTGGGTGTAGCCGGCGGCTTCGATGGCGCCGACTAAAGCCTCGGAGAGACCGAGGGAAGCAAAGGACATGAGTAATCCTGTTTTAGTGAGGGCTTGGCCCAAAGGGATAATCTTGCCGAGCGTGAATGGCGTTTAAGAGGACGCAATCCCGTCCGGTCCTGCTGGCCTGAAGGCTCATTCACCGGGGGCTCGCGCGGGCCGGATGGCTGCGCCGTAGCGGGGTGGAGAGGCCTTGAACAGGGTCCAGCGTCCGGGCGTGAGCCTGGCGGGAGGCCGGAGTATAACAGAGCATTCGATGTGCGCTGCTTTCCTACTGCTCAACGGTTTTTTCTGACTCTCGGGTGGATGACGACCTGACAGGGGGCAGAATGGGTTCCGCGCCGTACTTGGCGCTCAACGCCGCGTAGGCCGGTTCGCGCTTGAAGCGCTTGAGCTCGGCGCCGAAGCGTTGCACCAACAGGTCCATCCCGGCATTGCGGCGCACCGCCAGGTACTGGCTCTGGCGGCTGATGACGGCGGAATTCTGGCTGACCTGATCGCGGATGCCCAGGCTGTCCAGCAGGTGCTGGCCGACCCGTTTGTCAGTGATCAGCAAGTCGATCCGCCCCAGCAGCAGCTTGCCGAAGTTGGCTTCATGGGTCGGCGCCGGTTCGCGCTTGAACAGGGTCGATTGACTGAAGTCATCGCTGTACAGGTAGCCGGGGGAGGTGCCGATGGTCAGCCCCTTGAGTTCATCCAGATGCTGGAACGGATGGGGGCGCTGCTTGGCGTAGAACATCACGAACTCGACGTCCGACAGGGGCTCGCTGGGGTAGAGCAGGGTGCTGTCGCGCTGGTCGCTGTGAAAGATGTCCAGGGCGCCGTCGGCCTGGCCGGTTTCCAGCATCGCCAGGCAGCGCTTCCAGGGCAGGAATTGCCACTCCACGTCTATCCCCAGGCGCTGAAAGACAATGGCCGTGGTTTCGTAGTCCAGCCCCATGACCTTGCCGTTTTCTTCGTAGACGTAGGGCGCCCAGGGCTCGGTGACAATACGCAGCTTCTCGCCATGGGCCGCGAGGCTCAGGCAAGTGCAGAGAAGGGTGATCAGCAGCCGGGCAATGACAGACATGGCTGGAGATTACGACGGGCGCCGGTTAAATAGCTAGAGGTGCTCTAGATCAACGGCTAGTCGGGTTTCGTCTGCGCCAGATGCAAGTAGATTGCCTTGCGCCGCTCACCCAGCACCAGGCGAACGATCGGGTGGTTGAACCAGTTTTCGAGCTGATGGTTTTCAAGGGGACTATCGAGACGACGTTCAACGTTCTCGCGGGCCTTTTCCCACCAGACGGGCATGCAAGCCTGATCGAACGGGTTGGAGTGTTGGTAGCACCCGTAAAGGATCTCTCGCATGAACTGGCGCTGTTGCTTGGGAAGGGACAGTGTCACGAGCTTATAGGCCATGCGCTGGGCTGCCGGTGGTCGTGGCAGGGTTGCGGTCACCAAGCGAGTTTCATCCAGGGCAAAGGTGCTGGTCGGATTGGCTTCATGCTTGTCCACCCATGCCTTCGTCTTGGCGCGAAACAGCTGTTTACGGCTCCAGTAGTGATGGATCAGGTCGGGACATTCGCGAACCTGGGTAGTGCGATAGGCGGCTACCGACAGGCAGAACTCTTCCAGCGTGTAGGCACCCTGTGCCAGAGGGTAGAACTCATCCATCAAGGCAATCGATTGCTCCAGAACGCCTGCATCGGCGCGGTCGAGTCCGATGACGCCCGAGTTGAGCAGTGGCATCTGATCATCCGCCAGGTTTCTCTGGCGCAGCACGCCCGCCAGGGTTTGATACAACCCGGCTTCTTTGTTGGCGCCGTACTGCAGGCCAAAGGCATTGCATAACAAGGTCCCGGGCTCGATACGTCGGAACAGCTCCAGCGGCGAGCAATGGAAAAAGGTATCGGTGTCGATCAGCAGGGCCCGTTCAGACTCCCGTAGCACCTGTTGCATCACGACGTGCTTGGCGCGGAAGTGGTAGCCATGAGGGGCGATCCATGACTTGCGGGTATTCTCGTCCAGCTCGCGCACCCGCACCGGCAAACGCTGGTAAGGCGCGGGGTTGTCGGTAAAGACCTGAATGTCCAACCCTTCTCCCGGTGTTTCGCGCAGGCCAGCCAAGGCGCTGGCAATGCTGAACACTGCCTCCTGATGGTAGGTGTTGGCACCGTAAACCAGGTAAATCAGCTGAGGGTTTGTGGCAGGGCGAGTTGTCGACATCTACAGCGATCATCCATGGAGAAAGTGAATGGGGTGAAAAAAAGGCCCTGGATTTCGCCAGGGCCTCCTTACCAGGTGCTACGCCATTTCAGCGCGGCAGCTTCAGGTTGTTCCAGATCGCCAGGCTTGGGTCGGCCTGGTTAAGGGTATAGAAATGCAGGCCTGGTGCACCGCCTTGTAACAGGCGTTCACACATTTCGCTGATCACCTGCTCGCCAAAAGCCTGAATGCTGGCGCTGTCGTCGCCGTAGGCTTCCAGCTGCTTGCGGATCCAGCGCGGGATCTCGGCGCCGCAGGCGTCGGAGAAGCGCGCCAGCTTGCTGTAGTTGGTGATGGGCATGATGCCCGGCACGATCGGGATGTTCACGCCCATCTTCTGCACGCGTTCGACGAAGTAGAAGTAGCTGTCGGCGTTGAAGAAGTACTGGGTGATCGCGCTGTCGGCGCCGGCATTGGCCTTGCGGACAAAGTTGCGCAGATCGTCTTCGAAATTGCGCGCTTGCGGGTGCATTTCCGGGTAAGCGGCGACTTCGATATGGAAGTGGCTGCCAGTCTCTTCGCGAATGAAGCTCACCAGGTCGTTGGCGTGGCGCAGCTCGCCGCTGGCCATGCCCATGCCCGAAGGCAGGTCGCCACGCAGGGCAACGATGCGCTTGATGCCGGCTGCCTGGTATTGCTTGAGCAAGCCGCGCAGGTCGTCCTTGCTGTCGCCGACGCAGGACAGGTGCGGCGCCGCGGGAATTTTTACTTCGTTCTCCAGTTGCAGCACGGTGTTGACCGTGCGATCACGGGTCGAGCCACCGGCGCCATAGGTGCAGGAGAAGAAGTCGGGGTTGTAGCCGGCCAGCTGACGGGCAGTGGCGAGCAGTTTTTCATGCCCAGCATCGGTCTTGGTGGGGAAGAACTCGAAGCTGTAACGACGTTCTTGGGACATGGAAGGGGTCTCCAGCTGCAAGTTGCAAGCGGCAAGCGGCAAGAACAGCGGGGATGCGCTCGGCTCTTGTGCCTGATGCTGGCTGCCTTCAGCTGTTGTAGCTGTTAGGACAAGCATAGGGTCGGTTGCGGCAAGCTGGGCTTTTGGCCCCTGCTTGCCGCTTGCGGCTCAAGGCTTGCAGCTGATCTTAGTAACGGTAGGCGTCTGGCTTGAATGGGCCTTCGACGGTCACGCCGATGTAGTCAGCCTGTTGCTTGGTCAGTTGAGTGACCACGCCGCCGAAGCCGCGGACCATTTCCAGGGCCACTTCTTCGTCGAGTTTCTTCGGCAGTACTTCAACGGTCAGGCGCTCGGCTTTCTGGGCCGGCGGCAGGTCGGCGTACTTCTGGCCGAACAGGAAGATCTGCGCCAGTACCTGGTTGGCGAACGAGCCGTCCATGATGCGGCTTGGGTGACCGGTGGCGTTGCCCAGGTTCACCAGGCGGCCTTCGGCCAGCAGGATCAGGTAGTCGTCGTTCTGTGGGTCGAAATCGCCATGGCCGGTGCGGTGGATCTTGTGCACCTGTGGCTTCACTTCTTCCCATGCCCAGTTCTTGCGCATGAAGGCGGTGTCGATTTCGTTGTCGAAGTGGCCGATGTTGCAGACCACGGCGCGCTTCTTCAGGGCCTTGAGCATGTTGGCATCGCAGACATTGACGTTGCCGGTGGTGGTCACGATCAGGTCGATCTTGCCCAGCAGGGCCTTGTCGATGCAGGCTTCGGTGCCGTTGTTGATGCCGTCGATGAACGGCGAAACCAGTTCGAAACCGTCCATGCAGGCTTGCATGGCGCAGATCGGGTCGACTTCGGACACCTTGACGATCATGCCTTCCTGACGCAGCGACTGGGCCGAGCCCTTGCCCACGTCACCGTAGCCGATGACCAGCGCTTGCTTGCCGGACAGCAGGTGGTCGGTGCCGCGCTTGATGGCGTCGTTCAGGCTGTGACGGCAGCCGTACTTGTTGTCGTTCTTGCTCTTGGTCACCGAGTCGTTGACGTTGATCGCAGGAATCTTCAGCTCGCCCTTGGCCAGCATGTCCAGCAGGCGGTGCACGCCGGTGGTGGTTTCTTCGGTCACGCCGTGAACGCGTTCCAGCACCTGTGGGTATTTGTCGTGCAGCAGCTGGGTCAGGTCGCCGCCGTCGTCGAGGATCATGTTGGCGTCCCAAGGCTGGCCATCCTTGAGGATGGTCTGCTCCAGGCACCACTCGTACTCTTGTTCGGTTTCACCTTTCCAGGCGAACACAGGAATGCCGGCGGCGGCGATGGAGGCGGCGGCCTGGTCCTGGGTCGAGAAGATGTTGCAGGACGACCAGCGAACTTCGGCACCCAGGGCAACCAGGGTTTCGATCAGCACGGCGGTCTGGATGGTCATGTGGATGCAGCCGAGGATTTTCGCGCCCTTGAGCGGCTGTTCAGCCAGGTACTTGCGGCGCAGACCCATCAGAGCGGGCATTTCCGACTCGGCGATGATGGTTTCGCGACGGCCCCAGGCGGCCAGGGAAATATCGGCGACTTTGTAGTCGGTAAAATCTGCAGGCGTGTTTACAGCGCTCATCAAGAGCCTCCATTCGTAGTGTGCGAATGGGCGCCGTTGTGCGTTTAGTGCCCGTACAGGGAAAGCTGTACCGACAACGCCCCATCCGAGCCTGACAGGCCATGCCTGCTGCAGCGCCCCTCGGACAGGTGGCGGGAAAACGGTATCAGGTGCAGATGACCGTTCTGAAACGGTGGCGATTATAGCTTTCTTTAAGCGGCAAGGTGCAAGCAACAAGCAGCAAGTAAGAGCAGGTCGGTTTTTACTTGCAGCTTGTGGCTTGAAACTTGAAGCTGGGAGCGTCAATTGCACTCGTTCAAGCACCCTGGAGTCTCCATGAATTTCCACACCCGCAAGTGGGTAAAGCCCGAAGACCTCAACCCCAACGGCACGCTGTTCGGTGGCAGCCTGTTGCGCTGGATCGACGAAGAAGCGGCGATCTACGCCATTGTCCAGCTGGGCAACCAGCGAGTGGTCACCAAGTACATCTCGGAAATCAACTTCGTCAGTGCCTCACGCCAGGGCGACATCATCGAGCTGGGCATCACCGCCACCGAGTTCGGTCGCACCTCCATCACCCTGACGTGCGAAGTGCGCAACAAGATCACCCGCAAATCCATTCTCACCGTCGAGAAGATGGTCTTCGTCAACCTCGGTGAAGACGGCCTGCCGGCGCCCCATGGCCGCACCGAAATCAAATACGTCAAGGACCAGTTCAAGGACGACGCTTCCGACGCCTGACGCCAGGCGCAGAAAAGGAACAGCCCTGAGCCCCGCGTGTCGTAGCTAAATGACCCGCCTGGTTCAGGAGCCTTATGGACGCGCAAAAAGACGGCAAGACCCCCGGCCTCTCCGCTCAAGAGCAGCATGAGGTCGAACACAACCAGCCGCCCCGCGCGGCGGTCCTGCACGAAATCATCCGCACTCAGGGCGACCAGGAGCTGGAGCGCAGCGTCGCCGCCCTGTGGTGGTCGGCCCTGGCGGCTGGCCTGACCATGGGCCTGTCGCTGATGGGCATGGGCTTGCTCAACTCCCGGCTGCCGGAGGGCGAGGCCTTCAAGGTCATCGCCAGCTTTGGCTATTGCGCGGGCTTTCTGGCGGTGATCCTCGCGCGCCAGCAACTGTTCACGGAAAACACCCTGACTGCCGTGCTGCCGGTGATGAGCAAGCCGAGCCTGAGCAACTTCGGGCGTTTGTTGCGCCTGTGGAGCGTGGTGCTGGTGGGCAACCTGTGCGGCACCCTGCTGGTGGCCTACGTGATGCTGCACCTGCCGATCTTCGACAGCCGCACCGATCAGGCCTTTCTGGAAATCGGCCGCAAAGTGATGGAGAACGACAGCTCGCAGATGTTCGCCAAGGGCATCATCTCCGGCTGGATGATCGCCACCATGGTGTGGATGATCCCGTCCATGGAGAGCGCCAAGCTGTGGATCATCATCCTCATTACCTATCTGATGGCGCTGGGAGATTTCACGCACATCGTGGTGGGCTCGGCGGAAGTGTCCTACCTGGTGTTTGCCGGTGAATTGCCGTGGCGGGATTTCTGGAGGGTGTTCGCCGGGCCGACCCTGGCCGGGAACATCATCGGTGGCAGTTTCATCTTTGCCCTGATCAGCCATGCACAGGTGCGCAGTGAAAGCGGCCAGCCGAACAGGAACGCGGACCGGGCACCGGCGCCCGATCCGCGAAAGATCAAAAAATGATCAGTGGGCCTCGGCCTTGGCCGCCGGGGCATCCTGGGTGACATGGCGCACCAGCCTGCCGATGCTCAGACCCTGCAACAGGATCGACGACAGCACCACGATGTAGGTGATGCTCAGTACCAGGTCACGCTCCGGCCCCAGGGGCAGGGCCAGTGCCAGGGCCACCGAGACGCCGCCGCGCAGGCCGCCCCAGGTCAGCACGCGGATGGTGCCCCGGGGCACGCTGCGCCAGCGCCGCAGCAGCAGGATCGCCGGGGCCACGGTGAGCAGGCGCGAGAGCACGATGGCCACCGCCAGCAGGCTCGCGGCCGCCAGGTGCAGCCAGTTGAACGGCAGCAGCAACAGTTCCAGGCCGATCAGGGCGAACAGCAGGGCGTTGAGCATGTCGTCCAGCAGCTCCCAGAAGCCGTCCAGGTAGCGCCGGGTCATGTCGTTCATCGCCAGGTTGCGCCCCAGGTTGCCGATGATCAGGCCCGCCACCACCATGGCGATCGGTGCCGAGACATGGATCTCGCTGGCCATCGCCGAGCCGCCGATCACCAGGGCCAGGGTCAGCATCACCTCGATCTGGTGCTGCTCGATGCTCTTGATCATCAGGTACACCAGGTAGCCGATCAGCCCGCCGAACAGCACGCCGCCAATGGCTTCATGCACGAACAGCCAGGCGGTGGCGCCCACCGTCGGGGTTTCACCCAGTTGGGCGATGCCCAGCAGAACGGTGAACACCACCACCGCGGTGCCGTCGTTGAACAGCGACTCGCCGACGATGGTGGTCTTCAGCGGCTTGGACGCGTTGGCGGTCCGCAGCACGCCCAATACCGCGATGGGGTCGGTGGGAGAAATCAGCGCACCGAACAGCAGGCAGTAGAGGAAACTCACATGCCAGCCGAACAGGCCAAAGATCCAGTAGGCCAGGCTGCCGATGACGAAGGTGGCGATCAGCACGCCGACGGTGGCCAACAGGCCGATGGGCCAGCGATAGCTGCGCAGGTCGTTGAGGTTGACGTGCAGGGCGCCGGCGAACAGCAGGAACGACAGCATCCAGTTCATCAGCAGATCGCCGAAGTCGATCTTGCCGATCAGTTCCTCGACGTGTTCTTCAAGGCCGGGGAAGCCCAGGTAGCTCAAGCCCTGCAGTAACAGGGAGAACAGCAGGGCAGTGACCATCACGCCGATGGTCGGCGGCAGGCCGATAAAACGGAAATTCACATAGGTGAGCAGGGTGGTCAGGCAGATAAAGGCAGCGACAAGTTCAAGCATCCGGACTCCTTTGGATGATCGCAGGGAAAAAGCGTCAAGTGACGAGCTTCAAGCGGCAGGTGTGCAGCGTCTGGCCAAGGGCCTGAGGTGGGTAGCGCTGGGTTTTGCCCGCCCCATTGACCGCAGTAGTGGCGCGATGTTGCAGGCGCCTGACTAAAAGGGCGGGTATCGGGACACGGTGCGGGTAACGTCGGGCGGCAGGCCCATGCTGACGAAGTGCCTGCTATCGCTGCCAAAATGGCCGGCAGCCAGTGCAGACAGGCAAGCATCATGCGAGGATTCGCCCTCGCGGCCGGCGCCAGTATAGGCGGCCGGGGACGCAGGACGAATCGATTCTCTTTCGGGCCAACAGGGAGTGTGAGGTGCTGGCGACATGTCTGGTTCTGGTGGCGGCGCTGCTGCATGCGGCATGGAACACCCTGATCAAGTTCAGCGGCGAGCGCCTGTTGGTGGTGGCCTGCATGGACAGCGTGGCGCTGTTGTTCGTGGCGAGCATGCTGTTTTTCCTGCAATGGCCGCCGTTTGCACTCTGGCCCTGGATCGTCGCCTCGGCTGCCCTTGAACTCTTGTACCGCTATCTGTTGATCCAGGCGTATCGCGTGGGCGATTTGGGGCTGGTCTATCCACTGATGCGCGGTCTGTCGCCCCTGGTGGTGCTGGCCTTGACCCTGATCTTTGCCGGCGAGGCGCTCAATACGCAGCAGATCCTCGGCATCCTGCTGATTCCCTTCGGCATGCTCTGCCTGCTCTGGCAGGGCGGTGGCGGGGCGCGCCTGCCCTGGAACATGTTGCCGGTGGTGGCGTTGATCGGCCTGTGCATCGGTTGCTACACCTTCATCGACGGCCAGGCCTTGCGTCGCTGGCCCCATCCGCTGGACTACCTGGCCTGGGTCACCCTGCTCAGTGCCTGGCCCTTTCCGCTGCTGGCCGTGGTCAGCAAGCGTCCGGCCTTCGTCCTGTTCTGGCGCGAGCAATGGCGCCTGGGGCTGAGCGTCGGATTCTGTGTGCTGTTGAGCTACGCCCTGGTGCTGTGGGCCATGCAGTTGGGCTCGATTGCCGAAGCGGCGGCGTTGCGCGAGATCAGTGTGATTTTGGTGGTGCTGTTCGGCATGCGCTACCTGAAAGAACCTTTCGGCCGGCCACGGCTCTTAGCCTGTGGGTTGGTGCTGATCGGCATGTTGGTGATGAAGTTCTGAAGACCCCCTGAAAACTCTAAAAAAGGATGTGCTCCATGACTGTCGCTTTCTGGTGTGTATTGATCGCCATTGTCCTGCCGTACCTGTGTACCGCCATTGCCAAGGGCGCCGGCCGATACGGGCTCCGTTCCAATCATGATCCGCGGGCGTTCCTGAGCACCCTGGAGGGGCTGCCCAAGCGGGCCCACAACGCGCAGCTCAACGGTTTCGAGGTGACCCCGGCATTCGCGGCGGCGGTGATCATCGCCCATGTGGCGGGCAACGCCGAACTGGTGACGATCAACGTGCTGGCGGTGCTGTTTATCACCAGTCGCCTGCTGTACATGATCTGCTACCTGGCGGACTGGGCCATCCTGCGCTCCCTGGTGTGGTTCGTGGGCATGGGCCTGATCGCCAGCTTCTTCTTCGTTTCAGTCTGAAACACCCTCTTGCAGGAGCCGGCTGCCGGCGATGGCGACCGTGAAGACGCTTTCGCCGGCAAGCCGGCTCCTACAACGGGTCATGGGGTATCGGGCACTTCCGGCACTTTGGGCAGCGCCGCGCCCTTGGGCCAGAGCATCCAGATCTGCCCTTGCTGCTTCATGTCGCCGGCCAGTTGCCCGGCCGCCTCGCCGGTGCCCCAGAACAGATCGGCACGGACTTCGCCGGTAATCGCGCCGCCGGTGTCCTGAGCGGCCACGGGGCGTACCAGGCTGCTGCCATCCGGGCGCGTGGTGGATAGCCACAACAGGCTGCCCAGGGGAATTACCTTGCGGTCCACCGCGACGCTGTAGCCGGAAGTCAGCGGCACGTTCAGCGAGCCGCGGGGGCCTTCGTTGCTGTCCGGGTTGCGGTTGAAGAACACGTAGCTCGGGTTGCTGCCCAGCAGTTCGGGAATCCGCGTCGGGTGGGCCTTGGCCCAGGCGGCGATGGTGCCCATGGTCACCTCTTCTTTCTTCAATTCCCCCTGCTCCACCAGCCAGCGCCCGATGGGCCGGTACGGGTGGCCGTTCTGGTCGGCGTAGCCGATCCGCAGTTGGCGCCCGTCCTCCAGCTGGATCCTTCCCGAACCCTGGATCTGCAGGAATTGCAGGTCCATCGGGTCGGTCAGCCAGGCCAGCACCGGAGCCTTGACCCCCTTGGTTTCGATGGTCGCCGCATCGTCATAGGGCTTGAGCACCCGGCCTTCGAGGCGACCTCGCAGGCGCTTGCCCTTGAGTTCCGGGTAGAGGCTGTCCAGGGCGACGATGATCATGTCGTCTGGCACCCCGTACACCGGCACATTGGCGCTCGGCGTCTGGGTCAGGCTGCCGGGATACACCGGCTCGTAGTAGCCGGTGATCAGGCCGGTGCTGCTGCCGCTGCCCGAGCGCAGGCCATAGACCTGCAGGTGCTCCTTGAGAAAGCTGCGGATGGCTGTCGGGGTCTGCGGCACATTGGCCGCTGCACTGCAGGTGGCGCCCCAGATCGGATCGGCCTTCAAGCGGGTGCAGGCACTGCGCCAGGCGCCGAAGCCGGCCAGCAGGTCGTTGTCGGCGACGCTGGGCAGGGACTCCCAGGTCGCACTGTTGTAAGTGGCCAGGGCGTGGGTCTGCGGGACCTTGCTGGTGTCGCCGCCGTTGCAGCCGGCGAGCAGCACCAGGGCCGGCAGGGCCCAGAGCAGGTGGCGACGCCAGCGGAGGAAGCTCGGGTTCATGCTGTGTTTCCTTGGGGGGGCGTCCATCAGCGGCATGACGATGGACAACCCCTATTGTTAATAGGGCTATTGGTGTTTGCCGGGGAGGCGAGGATACTGGCCGCCGTTTCCGTGACCTGACCTGAAGCCACCATGACGCTAAAAAGACTTTCCGTTGTATTGCTGGCCTGCCTGACGCTTTCCGCCTGTGGCGGTGTCGACCCCAACTCGCCCCTGGGTCAGCGCAAGGCGATCTTCAAACAGATGCTCAAGACCGGCGAGGACCTGGGAGGCATGCTGCGTGGGCGGATTCCTTTCGACGGCGCACGTTTTGCCGAAGGTGCGGTGAAGCTGGATGCCTTGTCCCATGAACCCTGGAAGCATTTTCCCGAGGTCAGGGAAGAGGACCACAGCAGCGCCACCGATGATGTCTGGCGCAAGCAGGCGCGTTTCCAGGAACTGGCGCGCAACCTTGAAGCGGCCACCGCCGAGTTGGTGACCATCAGCCAGGTCCAGCCCTACAAGGCCAGCAATCTGGGGCCGGCGGTGCAGAAAGTCGAGGACGTCTGCAGTGCCTGCCACAAAGAGTTTCGCAATCACTGAGTGACGTCGTTGCCAGGGAGGGCGACTGTTATTTGTCCAGTTCGTCCAGGGCTTGCTGCAGTTCCTTGCGGGACTCGGCGAGCTTGTCCTTGCGCTTGTTGATCTTCTCCGAGTCGCCTTTCTTCATGGCCTTTTCCAGGTCGGCCTGACGTCGGCTGACCTCATGCTTGGCTTCCAGCACCTTGTTTTCCCGGTCCTTCTTCAGCGAGGCATCGGTGCAATGGGCGGTGACTTCGCTCAGGGCGCGCTCCAGGCCGGCCTGCTGATCGCTGTTGCCATGGGCCTTGGCCTGTTCGATCTGGGTCATGATGGCCTGGCGCTTGGCGGCGCAGCCGGTCAGTGGCTGGGCGGGTTCGGCGGCCAGCAGGGGCGCGCTCATCAGGCTGCACAGGGTCAGGGCAGCGAGGGACTGAAACAGTTTCATGGAAGGCTCCAGGTGAAAAAAGATCAAAAAATAACCAATGAAAGCGACTGACTGTCATACCGGGAATGGGCTGTTGGAGCGCATTCCCGCCGGGGTGGTTCAATGTGCGCCCCGGATCGCGGCCTAAAAGCCGTTGATGCCGGCCTGATTCAGGGTTGCCTGTAAGGCCAGCACCTGGGGCTCGCGAAAAAACGCTTCCAGCTGCGCAGCCCGTTCCGGGCCGATACCGGCTTCGTGCTGCCAGTCCAGGCTGCTGCGTGAAGCCAGAACCTGCCACGGACCGTTCAGTTCGGCCGAGCCGCTGGGCGGCAGGCCCAGGGCTTTGAGCCAGCGTGCGAAGGGGCGTTGCCTTGCCTGTTGCAGACTCTCGATCAATCGCAGGCTGCTGCGTGCGCCGAAGCCGGCAATGTTAGCAAGCTCTGCCTGATCCAGGGTCAGCCAATCCAAAAGGCCTTTGATACGGCCTGTTGCAACCAGCCTGGCCCAGGTTTGTTCGCCGATATTGTCCAGGTGCAGCCCTTGCTTGCCGCTGAGCCAGGTCAGGCGGGCGACAAACTGGTCTTCGCATCCGGGTGTTGGCCGCCAGCAGCTCAGGGCATGAAAGTCTTCCGGCGCTGGCGCCTGGATGGCCTGGCGCTGCTGGCTCCTGAGGACCACGCCATCCAGGCGGGGGAGAGTCAGTCCGGCCAGGCTGATGGCCACCTGGTCGCCGGGGACGATATCCAGGGCTTGCCAGCGTTGCAGCGAGCCGACGCTGACGCGGCGGATCTGCCGGTCATCGAGGATCACCGGGTCGATGTCCAGCAAGGGGCTGATGCGCCCGGTGCGGCCGATCCGAAAGCGCACCGCACGCACATTGGCCAGGGCCTGGGCATAGGGGTATTTCCAGGCCGCGATCCAATGTGGGGCCCTGGCCTGCCAGCGTTCGGCGGCGGGGCGCAGGCTCTGGCGCAGAATAATGCCGTCGCTGGCAAAGGGCAGGGGCGAACGGTACCAGTGCTCCCGCCAGTGCCGGGCCTCGCTGAAGCCCGCGACCGGGCGGCTGTATCGGACGCCTTCGTCGAAGCCCAGCTGCGCCAGTTGCTCCAGGCGTTCACTCAGCGTGGCGGGGCCTTGGGGCCAGTCCCAGACGAACAGGCCGATTTGCGCCGCCTCTGCCGCCGACAGGTGTTTGCGCGCCAGCCATCCGGCGACCCGGCTGCGGGCATTGAGGCTGCCGGACTGGGCCTGGATATGTTGTTCCAGGCGTTGATAGAGCTCTCCCTGCAAGAGCAGGTCCACGGGCTGGGGCAGTTGTTTGGGGATGGCCGGGATCTGCCGGGCGCGGGCGCTCCAGTCCTGGCCGTGCACGCCATCCCCCCGGCTCAGTGCCTGGTGGAAGCGGCCCTGGCGGTAGATCAGGGTTACCGCCACGCCATCGATCTTGGGTTGAGCCCAGATGCCTTCACGGCCTTTCAGCCAGAGCTGTACCGCGTTGTCGTCGGGGAGCTTTTCCACTCCGGTGTGGGCGATGGGATGGGGCACCGTGCCCCGGGCGCCGAGCAGGGGATGATCCGCGGCGCCGGGCAGTTGGGGGAAGCATTGCTGCAGGTGGGCCAGGCGCTGACGGGACTGATCATAGAGCTCATCGGCGACGGGCGATTGGCCGTGTCGGTGATAGCGGTTGTCCCAGGCCTCGAGCTGTTGGCGCAGGGCGCTGAGTTCGCGTTCGGCCCGGGCACTGGGCCAGTCGGGACATTGGGCCAGGGCGGGCAGGCCGGTGAGGGCCAGAAACAGCAGGAAGAGTCTTGGCAGCATGGGAGCGTCCTTGCTCTGAATGGGCATGCCTTGAAGGGTAGGTGGGTGTGGGGCGGTTGTTTGGCGAGGTGGTTGCGGGGTGTTTCGCGATGGCCTGGGGCGCTGGCTCGGCCAGCGGATACCCGCGCTATTGCCCTGGAGAGAGAAAACTCTGGCGACAAAAAAGCCCCGCCGGTGATGCCGGCGGGGCTTCGTCTATTGCGGCTGACCCTTAGAGGCCGGCAGCAGCGCGCAGGGCGTCGGCGCGGTCGGTCCGCTCCCAAGTGAAGGTGGTGAAGGTGTCGTCACCCACGGTCTTGGTTTGCGGAGTCCGGCCGAAGTGACCGTAGGACGCGGTTTCCTGGTACATCGGGTGCAGCAGGTCGAGCATGGTGGTGATCGCGTATGGACGCAGGTCGAAGTGCTCGCGAACCAGCTTGATGATCTTGTCGTCGCTGATCTTGCCGGTGCCGAAGGTGTTCAGGGAGATCGAGGTCGGTTGGGCCACGCCGATGGCGTAGGACACCTGGATCTCGCAGCGTTCGGCCAGGCCGGCGGCAACGATGTTCTTGGCCACGTAGCGACCGGCATAAGCAGCGGAGCGGTCAACCTTGGATGGGTCCTTGCCGGAGAACGCGCCGCCGCCGTGACGGGCCATGCCGCCGTAGCTGTCGACGATGATCTTGCGCCCGGTCAGGCCGCAGTCGCCCACCGGGCCACCGATGATGAACTGGCCGGTCGGGTTGATGTGGAACTGGGTGTCCTTGTGCAGCAGTTCGGCCGGCAGCACGTGCTTGACGATCAGTTCCATCACGCCTTCGCGCAGGTCGTTGTACGACACTTCGGGGTTGTGCTGGGTCGACAGCACCACCGCGTCGATGCCGACCACGATGCCGTTTTCATAGCGGCAGGTGACCTGGGACTTGGCGTCCGGGCGCAGCCATGGCAGCAGGCCCGATTTGCGGGCTTCAGCCTGGCGCTGGACCAGTTGGTGGGAGAAGGCGATCGGTGCCGGCATCAGCGCGGCGGTTTCGTTGCTGGCGTAGCCGAACATCAGGCCCTGGTCGCCGGCGCCCTGATCTTCGGGCTTGGCACGGTCGACGCCCTGGTTGATGTCGGGGGACTGCTTGCCAATGATGTTCATCACGCCACAGGTGGCGCCGTCGAAGCCGACGTCGGAGCTGGTGTAGCCGATGTCGCAGATCACGTCGCGAACGATCTGCTCCAGGTCGACCCAGGCGCTGGTGGTGACTTCCCCGGCGACGATGGCGACACCGGTCTTGACCAGGGTTTCCACTGCTACGCGAGCGTGCTTGTCCTGGGCAATGATGGCGTCCAGCACCGCATCGGAAATCTGGTCAGCGATTTTATCCGGATGCCCTTCAGACACGGACTCGGAGGTGAAAAGGGAGTATTCGCTCATCTCGACGGTTTCCTAAAATTTACCGATGGTGAGTGTCGCCAGCCGGTCGCTGAAAATGGCGGACCTGGATCTGGAAACCATTACGTAAGCCCACATAGAGGCTTTCCCCGGGAGTCAGTCCCGCAGCGGTGGCCCAGCGGGCCAAATCATCTTGTTCGAACCCTAGCCAGAGATCGCCGCAAGCCTCTTTGGCCCAGCTCTGGTTGTGGCTGCACAAGTCTGTTACCAACAGGCTGCCGCCTGGTTGCAGCAATTGGGCCATCTGCTTGAGGGCCTCGGCCGGTGCGGCGAAGTGGTGCAGGACCATGTTCAGCACCACGCAGTCGGCCGTCAGTTGTACGCCATCCAGTGCATCGGCCAGTTGCAGGCTGACGTTAGCCAGTGTTTCGCGTTCACACAGCTGACGCGCCAGTTCAAGCATCGCCGGACTGTTGTCCAGCGCGGTGACCCGGGCAAAGCGTCGGGCCAGGTCGGGGAGAAAACCACCGTCGCCGGGACCCACTTCAATAGCCGTGGCCATGGGGTTGAAGCTCAGCTTGTCCAGTAGCGCGAGCACGCTGTCGCGGTACTGGGGCAGTCCTGCGATCAGGTCCTGCTGGGCGCGGAACTTATCCGCCACCCGGGAGAAAAAGTCCTGGCTGGCCGCGGCCCGTTGCCGGTGCACCAGGCCAATCCGCTTCTGGACATCCTGCGGCAGCCGCACCTGGTCGACTTCGTCCAGCAGTGCGGCGTGCAGCTTGCCGCCCAGGAGTTCGGTATGGGGCAGGGCGCGGCGGTAGAAAATCGCGTTGCCTTCACGGCGGGTCGCCACCAGGCTGGCTTGGGCCAGAACCTTCAAATGGTGGCTCATGCCCGACTGGCCGATGGCAAAGATCTGCGCCAGTTCCAGCACGCCGAACGAGTCGTTGCTCAGGGCGCGCAATACATTGAGTCGTAAGGGATCGCCGCCGGCCTTGCACAGGGCGGCCAGTTCGTCGCAATCGTCATGCTCAATGGTGGGTGCGCTCAGGTTCATAGGGGCGCAGTCTAGAGGTGCCTGCAAAGGCCTGCAAGATCAATATCAAAAAGTTTTGATATTGCCTCGCGAGGGGCCTTTGCCAGAGCCTTGATTGCCCTGTCAGCCGGCGGCAAGCGGGTTTCCTCGGTGGATTGCCGGCTTATCCAGGGGAAAAACATGCCTGAGTGACTATCTGTCATTGCCCCCGCCAGACGCCTGAGGGAAAATGCAGGCCTTTTTTCCGTTTCGTTTTATTCAATCCCCAGGAGATCAGCGATGCCCAGCCGTCGTGAGCGTGCCAACGCCATTCGTGCCCTCAGCATGGATGCCGTGCAAAAAGCCAACAGCGGCCATCCAGGTGCCCCCATGGGTATGGCGGATATCGCCGAAGTACTTTGGCGTGACTACCTCAAGCACAACCCGAGCAATCCATCCTTCGCCGACCGTGACCGCTTCGTGCTGTCCAACGGTCATGGCTCGATGCTGATCTACTCGCTGCTGCACCTGACCGGCTACGACCTGTCGATCGATGACCTGAAGAACTTCCGCCAACTGCACAGCCGCACCCCGGGCCACCCGGAGTTCGGCTACACCCCAGGCGTGGAAACCACCACTGGTCCGCTGGGCCAGGGCCTGGCCAATGCCGTGGGCTTCGCCCTGGCGGAAAAAGTCCTGGCGGCGCAGTTCAACCGTCCAGGCCACAACATCGTCGATCACCACACCTACGTGTTCCTGGGTGATGGCTGCATGATGGAAGGCATTTCCCACGAAGTGGCGTCCCTGGCCGGTACCTTGGACCTGGGCAAGCTGATCGCCTTCTACGATGACAACGGCATTTCCATCGACGGCGAAGTCGAAGGCTGGTTCACCGACGACACGCCCAAGCGTTTCGAAGCCTACAACTGGCAGGTGATCCGCAATGTCGACGGCCACGATCCTGAAGAGATCAAGACCGCCATCGACACCGCGCGCAAGAGCCCGCTGCCGACCCTGATCTGCTGCAAGACCACCATCGGTTTCGGTTCGCCGAACAAGCAGGGCAAGGAAGACTGCCACGGCGCGCCACTGGGCGCCGAGGAAATCGCCCTGACCCGCGCTGCGCTGAAGTGGAACCATGGCCCGTTCGAAATCCCGGCTGACATCTATGCCGAGTGGGACGCCAAGGA
Source organism: Pseudomonas sp. 3MA1 (assembly GCF_029237275.1). Lineage (NCBI taxonomy): Bacteria > Pseudomonadati > Pseudomonadota > Gammaproteobacteria > Pseudomonadales > Pseudomonadaceae > Pseudomonas > Pseudomonas sp. 3MA1. Next base: position 624,060 of record NZ_JAACFX010000002.1, read on the forward strand.
AGCCGGTCGCGCCGTCGAAGCCGAGTGGGATCAGCGTTTCGCCGCCTACTCCGCCGCATTCCCCGCAGAAGCCAACGAACTGGTGCGTCGCCTTGCCGGTGATCTGCCGGCGGACTTCGCCGAGAAGGCCAACGCCTACATCGCTGAAGTGGCGGCCAAGGGCGAAACCATCGCCAGCCGTAAAGCCAGCCAGAACACCCTGAACGCCTTCGGCCCGCTGCTGCCTGAATTCCTCGGCGGTTCGGCCGACCTGGCCGGTTCCAACCTGACCCTGTGGAAAGGCTGCAAGGGCGTCAGCGCGGAAGACGCCAGCGGCAACTACATGTACTACGGCGTGCGCGAGTTCGGCATGACCGCCATCATGAACGGCGTTGCCCTGCACGGCGGCCTGGTGCCTTACGGCGCGACCTTCCTGATGTTCATGGAATACGCGCGCAACGCGGTGCGCATGTCGGCACTGATGAAGCAGCGGGTGATCCACGTCTACACCCACGACTCCATCGGCCTGGGCGAAGACGGCCCGACTCACCAGCCGATCGAGCAACTGACCAGCCTGCGCAGCACCCCGAACCTCGACACCTGGCGCCCGGCCGATGCCGTGGAATCGGCGGTGTCCTGGAAGTGCGCCCTGGAGCGCAAGGATGGCCCATCGGCGCTGATCTTTTCCCGGCAGAACCTGCAGCACCAAACCCGTGATGCCGGGCAGATCGCCGACATCAGCCGCGGTGGCTACGTGCTGAAGGATTGCGCCGGCGAGCCTGAGCTGATCCTGATCGCCACCGGTTCGGAAGTGGGCCTGGCGGTCCAGGCGTTCGACAAACTGACCGAGCAGGGCCGCAAGGTGCGTGTGGTGTCCATGCCATGCACCAGCGTGTTCGACGCTCAGGATGCCGGCTACAAGCAGTCGGTGCTGCCGCTGCAGGTCAGCGCGCGGATCGCCATCGAAGCCGCTCACGCCGACTTCTGGTACAAGTACGTCGGTCTGGAAGGCCGCGTGATCGGCATGACCACCTACGGCGAGTCGGCCCCTGCGCCGGCCTTGTTCGAAGAGTTCGGTTTCACCCTGGACAACATCCTGGGCCAGGCCGAAGAGCTGCTGGAAGACTAAACCCGGAAGCCGGGTTGTCTGCACTGATGCAATCGCGAGCAAGCTCGCTCCTGCAGGGATGTTTACCGTCCTTGTGGGAGCGAGCTTGCTCGCGATGACGATGGCGCAGGCAGCACCAAGCGGATGGTTTCATTACCGGTCATTGAGAACCCCATGCCTCAACCGCGTCCCTACAAAGTTGCACTCAACGGCTACGGCCGGATTGGTCGTTGCGTCTTGCGTGCTCTGTTCGAGCGAGGGGCTGCGGCCGGGTTCGAGATCGTCGCCATCAACGATCTGGCCGACATGGCCAGCGTCGAATACCTGACACGCTTCGACTCCACCCACGGCCGGTTTCCCGGCGAGGTGAAGGTCGACGGCGATTGTCTGCATATCAATGGCAACTGCGTGAAAGTGCTGCGCAGTGCCACCCCCGAAGGCATCGATTGGGCGTCCCTGGGCGTCGATCTGGTGCTGGAATGCTCCGGTGCCTACCACACCCGCGAAGACGGCCAGCGGTTCCTCGACGCCGGTGCGCCGCGGGTGCTGTTCTCCCAGCCGATGGCCAGCGAGGCGGATGTCGACGCCACCATCGTCTACGGGGTCAATCAGCACTGCCTGACCGGTGCCGAGCTGCTGGTGTCCAACGCCTCCTGCACCACCAACTGCGGCGTGCCGCTGTTGCGTCTGCTGGATCAGGCCATTGGCCTGGAATACGTGTCGATCACCACCATTCACTCGGCGATGAACGACCAGCCGGTGATCGATGCCTATCACCACGAGGACCTGCGCCGGACCCGTTCGGCGTTCCAGTCGGTGATTCCGGTGTCCACCGGTCTGGCGCGCGGTATCGAGCGCTTGTTGCCGGAACTTGCCGGAAGAATCCAGGCCAAAGCAGTGCGGGTGCCGACGGTCAACGTGTCCTGCCTCGATATCACGATGCAGACTGTGAGCGATACCGACGCCGCCGAGGTCAACCGGATTCTGCGTGAGGCCGCCACCAGCGGTCCGCTCAAGGGCCTTTTGGCCTATACCGAGTTGCCGCACGCCAGCTGTGATTTCAATCATGACCCTCATTCGGCGATCGTCGATGCCAGTCAGACCCGTGTTTCCGGCCCCCGGCTGGTGAACATCCTGGCCTGGTTCGACAACGAATGGGGCTTTGCCAACCGGATGCTGGATGTTGCTGGGCACTACCTGCAAACAGCCACTCCACGCTCTGCCACTAAACTCTCTGTTTCTGAACAACAGTAACCCAGGAATTGCGACCCATGACCGTGTTGAAGATGACCGACCTCGATCTGCAAGGTAAGCGCGTGCTGATCCGCGAAGACCTCAACGTCCCAGTCAAGGACGGTGTTGTCACCAGCGATGCGCGGATCCTGGCTTCGCTGCCGACCATCAAGCTGGCCCTGGAAAAGGGCGCGGCAGTGATGGTCTGCTCGCACCTGGGCCGCCCGACCGAAGGCGAGTTCTCCGCCGAGAACAGCCTCAAGCCGGTGGCCGACTACCTGAGCCGCGCCCTGGGCCGCGACGTGCCGCTGGTGGCCGACTACCTGGGAGGCGTCGAGGTCAAGGCCGGCGACGTCGTGCTGTTCGAGAACGTGCGCTTCAACAAGGGCGAGAAAAAGAACGCCGACGAACTGGCCCAGCAATACGCCGCCCTGTGCGACGTGTTCGTGATGGACGCCTTCGGCACCGCGCACCGCGCCGAGGGTTCGACCCACGGCGTGGCCAAGTTCGCCAAAGTCGCCGCCGCTGGCCCGCTGCTGGCCGCTGAACTGGATGCACTGGGCAAGGCCCTGGGCAACCCGGCCAAGCCGATGGCGGCCATCGTTGCCGGCTCCAAGGTGTCGACCAAGCTGGACGTACTCAACAGCCTGAGCCAGATCTGCGATCAGCTGATTGTCGGCGGCGGCATCGCCAACACCTTCCTCGCTGCTGCCGGGCATCCGGTGGGCAAGTCGCTGTACGAGCCGGACCTGCTGGACACCGCTCGCGCCATCGCCGCCAAGGTCAGCGTGCCGCTGCCGGTGGACGTGGTGGTGGCCAAGGAATTCGCCGAAAGCGCTGAAGCGACCGTCAAGCTGATCGCCGACGTGGCCGCCGATGACATGATCCTCGACATCGGTCCGCAAACCGCCGCGCAGTTCGCCGAACTGCTGAAATCCTCCAAGACCATCCTCTGGAACGGTCCGGTGGGTGTGTTCGAATTCGACCAGTTCGGCAACGGCACCCAGGTGCTGGCCCAGGCCATCGCCGACAGCGCCGCGTTCTCCATCGCTGGCGGTGGCGACACCCTGGCGGCCATCGACAAATATGGCGTGGCCCAGCAGATCTCCTACATTTCTACCGGTGGTGGCGCGTTCCTCGAGTTCGTCGAGGGCAAGGTGCTGCCAGCGGTTGAAGTCCTGGAAGCCCGGGCCAAGGCCTGAGAGTCCCGTTGGCCGGGCAAAGGAGTGTTCTGATGGTCAAGACGTTGCCACTGTTGATCGCCGTGGCGTTGCTGGCGGGGTGCTCCAGTGCCCCGCAGGCAAAACCGGCGGACGAGGCGGGCGAGCCGAACAAGGGCTGTTATCAGGCCGATTGGCAGGCCGAGACCGCGCCGGTGATCAACAAGCGCCTGGGCCCCGAAGGCCTGGAGAAGTACGAGACACCGTCAAAGACCAGGGAACAGGGTTGCCCTTGACCGGTCAGATCGGATAACGCAATGCGCTGGGGCCTCTGGGCTGCCGGCCGAGGAACATTGATGAAAGCTTTGATCGCCGTGGCGATGCTGGGTGCCTTGGCCGGTTGCGCCAACCTGAACCTGCTCAAGTCGCCGGCCACCGACAACTGGACCACCTGGACCTGCGACAGCCAGGCCCAGGTGCTGTGGCGCTACACCGACGACAGCCGCAAGGCGGTCGACGTGCGCTTGGGGGGCGATGACCAGGTGCGCCGCCTGAAGCTTGAGCCCAGTGGTTCGGGCTCGCTGTACAGCGACGACATGCTGGCGTTTCACGTCAAGGGCGAAGAGGGCCTGGTCTACTGGATCGCCACCAACGACCTGATCGGCCGCGGCTGCAAGGCCCAGTAGGAGCTGGCTTGCCAGCGAAGGCGGCCTTCCAGACCTGTGCAAGGTTCAAGGCCCCTTTCGCCGACGAGCCAGCTCCTGCAGGGCTGTAGAGATTTGGTTTTAACGGATACAACGGAGCGGGCTGACCCCCGATCTGCAATCACTTGAACAGCAGTCGCCGCTACGGCAGGCTTGCACGATTAACGACCCTCGACCGGGAGAGACACACACAATGGCACTCATCAGCATGCGCCAGATGCTGGACCACGCAGCCGAATTCGGCTACGGCGTTCCAGCCTTCAACGTCAACAACCTTGAGCAGATGCGCGCCATCATGGAAGCCGCTGACAAGACTGACTCCCCGGTGATCGTCCAGGCTTCGGCCGGCGCCCGCAAATACGCCGGCGCGCCGTTCCTGCGTCACCTGATCCTGGCGGCGATCGAAGAATTCCCGCATATCCCGGTGTGCATGCACCAGGACCACGGCACCAGCCCTGATGTCTGCCAGCGCTCGATCCAGCTGGGCTTTTCCTCGGTGATGATGGACGGCTCCCTGGGCGAAGACGGCAAGACCCCGACCGACTACGAGTACAACGTGCGCGTCACCCAGCAGACCGTGGCCATGGCCCACGCCTGCGGCGTGTCGGTAGAAGGCGAGCTGGGCTGCCTGGGTTCCCTGGAAACCGGCATGGCCGGTGAAGAAGATGGCATCGGCGCCGAAGGCGTGCTGGATCACAGCCAGATGCTGACCGACCCGGAAGAAGCCGCGGACTTCGTCAAGAAGACCCAGGTCGACGCCCTGGCCATCGCCATCGGCACCAGCCACGGCGCCTACAAGTTCACCAAGCCGCCTACCGGCGACGTGCTGGCCATCGACCGCATCAAGGAAATCCACAAGCGCATCCCCAACACCCACCTGGTGATGCACGGTTCGTCCTCGGTTCCACAAGAGTGGCTGGCGATCATCAACCAGTACGGCGGCGACATCAAAGAAACCTACGGCGTGCCGGTTGAAGAAATCGTCGAAGGCATCAAGTACGGCGTGCGCAAGGTCAACATCGACACCGACCTGCGCCTGGCGTCCACCGGTGCCATGCGCCGCCTGATGGCCACCAACCCGAGCGAGTTCGACCCGCGCAAGTTCTTCGGCGCCACCGTGACCGCCATGCGCGACGTGTGCATTGCCCGTTACGAAGCCTTCGGCACCGCCGGCAACGCTTCGAAGATCAAGCCGATCTCCCTGGAAGCGATGTTCCAGCGCTACCTCAAGGGTGAGCTGAACGCCAAGGTCAACTAAGCCTTAGCGCTGCTTCGAAAAAGCCCGCAGCGATGCGGGCTTTTTTGTGCCCGCAATTCCCGCCTCCGCAGGAGCTGGCTTGCCAGCGAACAGGGCCTTTGGCCATGCGCTGGGCCGCCGTCAAGAAGAGGGTGTTTAGGTTTTGTTGTGGTCGATATCCAGCTTGGAGAAGGTCACCTTGCCGCCCTCGCTGGTGTAGCCGCTGTTGTCCTGTACATAGACCCCGGCCTTGAAATACAGCGGCTTGTCGCGCCAGCTGGCGCTCAACTGCCCATCCCATTGCTGGCCGGCGGCACTGATGCCCAGGGCGCCGCCTGGACTCAGGTGGATCAGGTAGGAAAAGTCACGATTCATGGGCACGTTTTCGGCCAGGGTGATGACCCGGCCCTCTTCGTCGTCCGGGCGCAGGCGCACCTTGGCCACGATATTGCCGCTGCCTTTGCTGGTCTTGTACTGGTACTCCACTTTGACCAGGGGCTTGGTGCTGTTGTAGGCGTGAATCTGACCCACGACGATCTTGCCCGACGACGGCACCTGGTTCACCGCCAGGGTGGCGTACAGCAGGTTGTCGGCTTCGGGGTAGGTCCAGTTGCGCAAAGTGCCGTCGGCGTAGGTTTCGCGCAGCTCGGTGCGCGGGTAGATGGCGTTCTCGGTTTTCGAGCCGGTGACCGGTGACCAGAAGAACAGAGTGCCGCTGTCGGCGTGGAAGTACCGGTCCTTGAAGCCTTTGACCAGTGTCGGGGTGTCGATGGTCGCCGGCGGATTGCCGACGGGAACGCTGAGGTTCCAGGTTGCCAGGTCGATCATGCTGGAGATTCCGCAAGGGGTGTCTAGTGCAGGACGCCGAAGGCTTTAGCCTGCGCTTCTTAGGCCGTCTTTATAGCGCAGAACCGCCCGCCTGGAATGTCCGTATGGCGGATAAATGACGTCAGCAAAATGTCGAAATGCCATCTTCCCCGGGTTTTATACGGCATAACTGTGACCGTTAGTCGGGTGCCGGGGCCATTGGTGAAGTGATGGCAGGGTGGCAGCTTCTGCTTTTCAGGATCCGGGTCTAGAGTGGTCCACAGATTTGTCAGGTTTTCTCGCCCGTTCAGTCTTATTACAGACAAGAGAAGCAGCATGGAATGCGTGCAACCGGAGGCCGTCGCAGGCGACTCCACTCTTCTGATCGTTGATGACTATCCTGAAAACCTCCTGAGCATGCGGGCGCTGTTGCAGCGCCAGGACTGGCGGGTGATGACCGCCGCCTCCGGACTCGAAGCCCTGGGCCTGCTGCTCGAGCATGAAGTGGATCTGGTCCTGCTGGATGTGCAGATGCCCGGCATGGATGGTTTCGAAGTGGCCCGCCTGATGCGCGGCAGCCAGCGCACGCGTTTGACCCCGATCATCTTCCTCACCGCCAACGAACAGTCCCAGGACGCGGTGATCAAGGGCTATGCCAGCGGCGCGGTGGATTACCTGTTCAAGCCGTTCGACCCGCAGATCCTCAAGCCCAAGGTCCAGGCACTGCTGGAGCACCAGCGCAATCGTCGGGCCCTGCAGCAGCTCAGTCACGATCTGGAAGTGGCGCGGGCGTTCAACGCCTCGGTGCTGGACAACGCTGCCGAAGGCATCCTGGTGGTGGATGAGGGCGGACTGGTGCGCTACGCCAATCCGGCGGTTTCGCGCTTGCTCAATGCCCAGGTGAAAGAGCTGGAAGGATCGCTGTTCCTCGACTACCTGCAAAAACCCCATGTTCCCGACTGGAACGAATCCGAGCTCCTGGCCTGCTATCGGCGTGGGCAGACCTATCGCCTGCATGACGCTCTGCTGCGTACCGTGCCCGGCCAGCAGCTCAGCGTGGCGCTGTCCTGTGCACCCTTGCCCAGCGAGCAGAAGGCCATGGTGGTGACCCTGCTGGACATGTCCGAAGTGCGCCACCTGCACCAGCAACTGGAGTATCAGGCGGTCACCGACCCGCTCACCGGGTTGCTCAACCGCCGCGGTTTCTATCAGACGGTGGAAAACATCCTGTTGCGCGGTGATCGTCCGGGCAAGACCCTGGTGCTGCTCTACCTGGATCTTGACGGCTTCAAGCGGGTCAATGACTCCCTGGGGCACGACGCCGGCGATCGGGTGCTGCGCTGGGTGTCCGAGCAGTTGAAGGAGTGCCTGCATTCCTTCGACATTCTCGGGCGCATGGGCGGTGATGAGTTCACCGCTCTGCTGGAGCTGAGTTTTCCCGAGCAGGCGGCAAAAATCGCCGAGAGGCTGATCGAGCGCCTGTCCATCAGCCAGCAGATCGACGGGCTGGAGGTGGTGCTGGGCGCCAGTATCGGCATCGCCATCTATCCCGACTGCGGCTCCAACCTGGACGGCCTGCTGCGTGCCGCGGACATCGCCATGTACGAAGCCAAGCGCGCGGGTCGCCAGCAATACCGCTACTACGATCACGAGATGAATGGCCGTGCACGTTCCCGGCTGATGCTCGAAGAGAGCGTGCGCAGCGCCGTGGAACGCAAGGAATTCACCCTGGTGTATCAGCCCCAGGTGGCCATCGCCGATGGCCGTTTGCGCGGCTTCGAAGCCCTGCTGCGCTGGCGTCACCCGAGTGTCGGCGATGTGCCGCCGGGGCTGTTCCTGCCGCTGCTGGAGGAGGCGCGGCTGATCAGTCGCTTGGGCAGTTGGATCTATCAACAGGGCGCCGCCCAGCGCAAGGACTGGGAGCAGGTATTCAGCCCCGACCTGGTGCTGGGCGTCAGTCTCAGCGCCACCCAGTTCGGCATGCCCAATCTGGCCAATGAACTGCGCCAGGTGCTGGTGCGCCATGGCTTGCAGCCGCGCCAGCTGGAGGTCGAGGTCACCGAGGCGGCGTTGACCCAGAACCTGGCCGAGACCCGCAAGCAGTTGCAGCAGTTGCATCAACTGGGGGTGCGAGTGGCCCTGGACGATTTCGGCTCGGGCAGTTGCTGTCTGGCCTATCTGCGCGACCTGCAACTGGACACCCTCAAGCTCGACCGGCACCTGATCGCCCGCCTGCTGACGTCGCCGCGGGACGCCGCCATCGCCCGCAGCGTGATCGACCTGTGCAAGCAGTTCGGCTTGCTGGTGATCGCCGAAGGCGTGGAAACCCACGAGCAGTACCAATGGCTCAAGGCCAACGGTTGCGAATACGTGCAGGGGTTCCTGGTGGCCCGGCCGCTGACCGCCGCCAGCGCCAGCCAGTTTGCCCAGCCCTTTGACTGGAGCGCGTTGCCGGCCTGAATTCGCTACACTGGCGCCCTTCGTACCTTGCGCTGCCCCCCCAATGACCGCACTCAAATACCTCCAGGCCTATCCCGTCGCCCTGCAACAGCAAGTGCGTCAACTGATCGTCGAAGATCGCCTGGGGGACTACCTCACAGGGCGTTATCCACACAAGCATGCGGTGCAGAGCGACAAGGCGCTGTACAGCTACGCCCTGGAGCTGAAGCAGGAGTACCTGCGCAACGCGCCGGCCATCGACAAGGTGCTGTTCGACAACCGCCTGGACCTGACCCATCGCGCCCTTGGCCTGCACACCACGGTGTCCCGGGTGCAGGGCGGCAAGCTCAAGGCCAAGAAGGAGATCCGCATTGCCTCGCTGTTCAAGGAAGCGGCGCCGGAGTTCCTGCGGATGATCGTGGTGCACGAGTTGGCGCACTTCAAGGAATCGGAGCACAACAAGGCGTTCTACAAGCTCTGCGAGCACATGCTGCCGGGCTATCACCAGCTGGAGTTCGACCTGCGGGTCTACCTGACCTGGCGCGACTTGCAAGCCAGGGCGGGGACGGCGGATTAATTCATGGCAATAGGGAGTGGGCGATGGATGTAAGCAAGACCAAGAGCAGTTTCTACCGCCGTCTGTATGTGGCGTATCTGATCGACAGCGGGCTGGCCAGCAGCGTACCGGCGCTCACCGAAGTCACGGGCATGCCCCGGCGCACCGCCCAGGACACCATCGCCGCTCTGGCGGACCTGGACATCCTCTGCGAATTCGAACAGCAAGACGGCGCCCGCAATCACGCCGGGCGCTACCGGATCCACAACTGGGGTGCCATCGACAAGGGCTGGATCGAGCCCAACCTGCGGCAGATCAAGGCCGTGCTGGGCTATCCCTGAGGCTCAGGGCCGGCGCATGCCGATGTGGGCAATACCGTCTTCCAGGTATGGCTCGCCCGCCACCACGAAACCGTAGCGGCTGTAGTAGGCCTGTAAGTGCGCCTGGGCCGAGAGGTAGATCGGGGTGTCGGGCCAATGCCGTTCGGCCTGCTTCAGCGCCTGTTCCATCAGGGTGTGGCCCAGGCCCTGGCCGCGCGCCTGTTCAGCGATGAGCACGCGGCCGATGACCACGTCACCGCCCTGGGAGATGGGGTCCAGCAGGCGCAGGTAAGCCACCAGCCGGTCACCGTCCCAGGCCATCAGGTGGCAGGTGTCGCCTTCCAGGTCACGGCCGTCGACCTCTTGATAGGGGCATTTCTGTTCCACGACAAAGACTTCGGTACGCAGTTGCAGGATGGCGTACAGCTGCTCCTTGCCCAGATCGGTGTGATGCTTGCAGACCCATTCGATGGTCATTTCCAACTCCTCTAGAAAGTGCTGCGCGAAATACTAGGTACATCGCCGGAGGATGTCTTGTCGGATATCACGGAGAAGTTGTTTCTGTGAGATGAATCAAAATGCCATTACTCGGCTAACCGACGTTTGTCTTCTTTGTGTAATCTGCTTTCGAGTCCTGTGCATTGGTTTTGATGAGCTAATGTTAGGACCTGGGGCGAGCCGTCGAGCGCGGGTCGCCCCCCTTGAGTGTGGGCTGGAACGCGCCGGGCTCAGTGCCCGCTAAGGATCTATTAGCATGCTGCGATTGCATCGAGCGTTAGCCTTGATCGGATTGCTGTTGCTGGGCCACAGCGCTTTTGCGGAGAAGTTGCGACTGGTCGCTGACGCCTGGCCTCCCTTCACCGACGCGACCCTGGTCAATGGTGGCGTGGCCACCGACATCGTCAGTACCGCACTGTCCCGCGCCGGCTATGCCAGCGAATTCGAACAAGTGCCCTGGGCCCGGGCCTTGCTGGGCATCGGCGAGGGTCGCTACGACGTGCTGGTCAATGCCTGGTACAACGAGGAACGCACCCACCTGGGCCAGTTCTCCTCGGAATACATGGTCAACCGAGTGCGCTTCATCAAGCGCAAGGACGCCGCGCTGGAATACAACAACCTCAAGCAACTGCACGAGTACCCGGTGGCCGTGGTGCGCGGCTACGCCTATTCCCCGGAGTTCGACAATGACCCGGACCTGCAGAAGGTCCCGGTGCACAACTTCGCCATGGCGGTGCGCATGCTGGCGGCGGACCGGGTCAAGCTGACCCTGGAAGATGAATACGTCGCCCGTTATTACCTGGCCCGCGAGTCACCGCGGGTGCGCAACGCCGTGGAGTTCCTGCCCAAGCCGTTGAGCGAGAACAGCCTGCATATCCTGGTGAGCCTGAAGAATCCCGAGCATGCGCAGATCGTGGCGCGGTTCGACCGGGAGATCGCCGCCATGAAGGCCGACGGCAGCTACGACCGCCTGCTGCGCCAGCACGGCATGTAAACGAGCAGGAGGCTGGCTGTAGGAGCTGGCTTGCCAGCGAACGCGGCCCTGAATGCTGGGTAAGTCCTCAGGCCCCTTTCGCCGGCAAGCCGGCTCCTAGGGTTTTGCGGTGTCGCTGGTGTCTTTGATCAGGTGTGCCGCCAGGGTCCGCAATGGGCCCAGTTGACGGCAGATCAGCGCCAGTTGGGTCTGCACCAGGCGCTGGCCTTCGTCGATCTCATCCGGCATCTGCTCCAGCTCATTGGCCAGCGCTTCCTCGGCATCGCTCTGGATGGCGATCGGGGTCTTGTTGGCCAGCCCCTGGGCGATTTCGTCGATGCTCGCCGCCAGGCTGACGCCCGCGCCATTGATCAGCTGTTCGCGAACCTCGTCCGGCAGCCGGGTTTCCCGGTGTGCGCCCAAGCCCGACAGGTAGCTGAGCAGGGTGTGGGACAGCACCAGGAAGCGGAAGCCGACGTCGGCCTCCTTACGGAAATGCCCTGGCTCCATGAGCATGTTGGCCAGGGTGGTGGACAGCGCCGCGTCGGCGTTGTGGGCATTGCGCCGGGCCAGGCGGTAGGCCAGGTCGTCGCTCTTGCCGGCGGCGTACTGCTGCATGATCTGGCGCAGGTAGATGCTGTTGCAGGTCAGGGTGTTGGCCAGCACCTTGTTCAGGCGTCGGCCCTGCCAATCCGGCAGGAACAGGAACACCGCCAATCCGGCGATCAGGCTGCCCAGCAGGGTATCGAACAGCCGCGGCAGGAACAGCCCATAACCGTCCCCCACCTGGTTGAAGCAGAACAGCACCATCAGGGTGATGGCGGCGGTGGCCAGGGTGTAGCGGGTGGTGCGGTTGGTAAAGAACACCACCCCGGCGGCAATGGCGAAACACGATTGCACCAAGGGGCTGGGGAACAGGTCGAACAGCGCCCAGGCGATGGTCAGGCCGATGGCGGTGCCGACGATCCGCTGGCCCAGCTTGCGCCGGGTGGCGCCGTAGTTGGGCTGGCAGACGAACAGCGTGGTGAGGATGATCCAGTAGCCCTGGGACGGGTGGATCAAGTGCACCATGCCGTAGCCGATGCTCAGCGCCAGGGGCAGGCGCAGGGCATGGCGGAACAGCAGCGACGTCGGCGTCAGCTGGGTGCGCAGGCGGGTCCAGACATCCTTGAGGTTGCGCGGCGAGCGATCCAGCAGGCTGCTGTCGGTGGCGTCGGCCAGGGCGTCGGGGTTGCTGGCGTCGCTGAGCAGGCGGTCGAGGGTGCCAAGGTTGGCCGCCAGGGCCCGCAGCGAACGCAACAGTCCGCGCCAGGCCGGGTTGCTCTGGATGCGCAAGTGTTCCAGGGAGGCATGCAGATCGCCCAGGGCTTCGGCGAAGCTGGCGTCATAGACGAAGGGCTGGCGCAACTGGATGGATTCGGCCAGGGCGCGGCAGGCCTTGCCTTGCTGGCGCAGCAGGCGCTGGCAGCGGAACAGCACGTCGCTGTGGAAGAAGGCGTCGGCCAGGGCGTTGTACGGGTAATGGGACGAGCTGGCGCGTTCGTGGATGTCCTGAGCCAGGAAGTACAGCTTCAAATAGCGGCTGACCTTCGACCCCGGCCGACCATTGCCGACCCGGTGCAGGATGATCTCCTTGGCCGCGTTGAGGGCCGCCACCACCTTGCCGTTCTGCTGGGCCAGCTCCAGGCGCCGGGCCTCCACATCCAGCTGGCGGATCGGTTCGAACAGCGACGACTTGAGCTTGAGGTAGAAACCCAGCTCGCGGAACAGCCGGGCCAGGCTCTGCTGCACCGGCTGGTTGGAAAACAGCGCCTGCCACAGCACCGAGAGCAGGCCGTACCAGGCGGCGCCGGCCACCAGCAGCACCGGCTCGTGCCAGAAATCGATCACTGCGCCGCCGCGCTGATCGACGCCGATCATGGTGTAGACCGAGAGAATCAGGGTCGCCGAGGCAATGGCGCCGTAGCGTTCGCCCAGCGCCCCGAGCATGGTCAGGCCGAAGCTGGCTAGGGCCAGGGCGATGGCGAAGATCCAGGGGTAGGGGAACAGCAGTTCCACCGACAGCGCGGCGATGCTGAAGCACACCAGGGTCACGGCCAGGGCATTGAGCCGGCCTTGCCAGCTGTCGTCGGTTTCCGCCAGGGCACTGGCGATGATGCCGAGGAACAGCGGGATCAACAGGCCCATCTCATCCTGATACCAGCACAGCGCCATGCTGCCGGTCAGGGCGATGAATACCCGCACGCTGTAGCTGAATTTATCCAGCGCCCAGAGACGGCGCAGAGACTGACGAAAAGAAGTCGATGACATGGAGTGGGACAGGCCTTCCGGGGCGATGCAGCTAAATTGAGCCAGTATTGACGACGGCGCAATGCCGCCGTCACATCTGCCAGCAAATTCTGTTGCCGTTGCCGGTCGGGGACACGCAGCGGCTCAGACGTACTGCGCTGCCGCGTAACCCGAGGCCCAGGCCCACTGGAAGTTGAAGCCGCCCAGGTGGCCAGTGACGTCCAGCACTTCACCGATGAAATACAGCCCCGGGCTCTTCAGCGATTCCATGGTCTTGGACGACACTTCGCGAGTGTCGACCCCACCCAGGGTCACTTCGGCGGTGCGGTAGCCCTCGGTGCCCGCCGGCACCAGCTGCCAGCTGCCGAGTTTCTGCGCCACGTCCGCCAGTTCCGCCGGGGTGTATTGCTTCATCGGCTTGGAGACGAACCAGTGCTCGGCCAGCAGCCCGGCCATCTTCTTGGTGAAGACTTCCCCCAGCAGGGTTTTCAGCTCGCTGTTGGGGCGCTCGGCCTGCTGCTGTTGCAGCCAGCCCAGGGCGTCGTGGTCCGGCAGCAGGTTGATCTCGACGGCGTCGCCGGGCTGCCAGTAGGAGGAAATCTGCAGGATCGCCGGGCCGCTGAGGCCGCGGTGGGTGAACAGGATGTTTTCGCGGAAACTCTGCCCGTTGCAGCTCACCAGGCAGTCCACCGAGGTGCCCGACAGCTCTGCGCACAGTTCCTTGAGCTGGTCGGTGATGGTGAACGGCACCAGGCCGGCGCGGGTCGGCAGCAGCTCGTGGCCGAACTGCTTGGCCACCTGATAGCCAAAACCGGTAGCGCCCAGGGTCGGGATCGACAGGCCGCCGGTGGCGATCACCAGGGACTGGCACTGCACGACGCCCAGGGTGGTCTGCAACAGATAGCCGGATTCAAGCTTCTCGATCTGCTGGATCGAGGTGTCCAGGCGCAGGTCCACGCCGACCTGGTCGCACTCGTCGAGGAGCATGCCGAGGATGTCGCTGGACTTGTTATCGCAGAACAGCTGGCCGAGTTTCTTCTCGTGGTAGGGCACGCCGTGCTTGGCCACCAGGCCGATGAAGTCCCACTGGGTGTAGCGGGCCAGGGCCGATTTGCAGAAGTGCGGGTTCTGCGAGAGGAAGTTGGCCGGCTCGGTGTACATATTGGTGAAATTGCAGCGGCCACCGCCGGACATCAGGATCTTCTTGCCGGCCTTGTTGGCGTGGTCCAGCAGCAAGACCTGGCGACCGCGGCCGGCCGCGGTCAGGGCGCACATCAGGCCGGCCGCGCCGGCGCCGATGATCACGACTTGGGTAGAACGCAAAACGGTGTCCTCGCACAAATTTGTGTAGGGGCGGTGGGGTTAGAGGACGCGCACGCGCAGCGAACGGCCCTTGATCTTGCCGTTGTTCAAACGCTGCAGCGCCTGCATGACCACAGTGCGTTCAACCGCCACATACGACTGGAAGTCGAAGATCGCAATCTTGCCGACCTGGGCGCCCGGGATGCCGGCGTCGCCAGTCAGTGCACCGAGAATATCGCCCGGACGCACTTTGTCCTTGCGCCCGCCCGCGATGCACAGCGTGCTCATCGGTGGCTGCAGCGGGGCGCCGCCCTGGGACTTGAGGTTGTCGATCTGATCCCAGTTCAGCGGGGCTTTCTGCAGCTGTTCGATGGCTTGCGCGCGATGAGCTTCGGACGGTGCGACGAGGCTGACCGCGATACCTTTTTCGCCAGCGCGACCGGTACGGCCAACGCGGTGAATGTGGATTTCCGAATCGCGGGCCAGCTCGACGTTGATCACCATGTCCAGCGCATCGATGTCCAGGCCACGGGCGGCCACGTCGGTGGCGACCAGTACCGAAGTACTGCGGTTGGCGAACATCGCCAGTACCTGATCGCGGTCACGCTGTTCCAGATCGCCGTGCAGGCCGACGGCGGAAATGCCTTTGGAGGTCAGGTGATCGACGGTTTCCTGCACTTGCTGCTTGGTGAAGCAGAAAG
Source organism: Pseudomonas sp. 3MA1 (assembly GCF_029237275.1). Taxonomy (NCBI): domain Bacteria; kingdom Pseudomonadati; phylum Pseudomonadota; class Gammaproteobacteria; order Pseudomonadales; family Pseudomonadaceae; genus Pseudomonas; species Pseudomonas sp. 3MA1. The sequence continues at coordinate 639,366 of NZ_JAACFX010000002.1, forward strand.
CGACGCAGGAAGCCGGGCGGAAGTGGTGCAGGACTTTGGTCACTGCGCTCATGCGTTCTTCTGGGGAAATCTCGTAGAAACGCTGTTCGATCTGCGTGTCGTCGTGGAACGCTTCGGCTTTCACCGTCTGCGGATCACGCATGAACTTCGACGCCAGCTGCTTGATGCCCACCGGGTAGGTGGCGGAGAACAGCAGGGTCTGCCGGCGCGATGGGGTCTTTTCGATGATGTCTTCGATGGCGTCGTAGAAGCCCATGTCGAGCATGCGGTCGGCTTCGTCGAGGATCAGCGTGTTCAGGCCATCAAGCACCAGCGAACCCTTGCGCAGGTGTTGCTGGATACGCCCCGGGGTGCCGACGATGATGTGGGCGCCGTGTTCCAGAGAGGCGATCTGCGGGCCGAAGGACACGCCGCCGCACAGGGTCAGGACCTTGATGTTGTCTTCGGCACGGGCCAGGCGCCGGATTTCCTTGGCCACCTGGTCGGCCAGCTCGCGGGTCGGGCAGATCACCAGGGCCTGGCAGCCGAAGTAGCGCGGGTTGATCGGGTTCAGCAGGCCGATGCCGAAGGCCGCGGTCTTGCCGCTGCCGGTCTTGGCCTGGGCGATCAGGTCCATGCCCTTGAGGATCACCGGCAAGCTCTGCGCCTGGATCGGCGTCATCTGGGCATACCCGAGGGAGTCGAGGTTAGCCAGCATGGCGGGAGACAGGGGCAAAGTATTAAAAGCGGTGGCGATGGTGGTCACGGGACTGGCCTGCAAAACAAAATGTCGCGCAGTGTATCAGTCCCGCTCCCACAACCTGCAAATTCTGGACGAGCAACCGCGCAGGGAGGTGTGCGGCTCAATGCTCGATGTGCTGTTCCTCGACCTTGCGCGCCCTTCGGCCATCGGTGGGCGACAGCTGGAGGAAGATCGCCGCCGCCAGCATCGCCATGATGCCCACGGTGAGGAAGGTCAGCTGGAAGGCTCCGAGCACGGTGTCCACGCCGTCATTGCCCACTTGCGCGGTAAAGCCCCCCAGCAGCGCACCGGCACAGGCCACCCCGAGGCTCAGGGACAGTTGCGCCACCACCGACAGCAGGCTGTTGCCGCTGCTGGCGGCGGCGTCGTCGAGGTCGATCAGGGTCACGGTGTTCATCGCCGTGAACTGCAGCGAGTTGATCGCCCCCAGTACCGCCAGCATGGCCAGCAGCAGCGGGTAGGGCGTCTGTTCGCTGACCAGGCCCATGCTCGCCAGCATCAGGCCCAGGGCCAGGGTGTTGCCGGTCAGCACGATGCGGTAGCCCAGGCGCTCGATCAGGGGGCGGGCAATGGACTTGGCCACCATGGCCGCGGCGGCCAGGGGCAGCATGCTCATCCCGGCCTGGGAAGGCGAGTAGCCCAGGGCCACCTGCAGCAGCAGCGGCACCAGGAACGGCAGGGCGCCGCTGCCGAGGCGGGCGAACAGGTTGCCGAGGATGCCCACGGCAAAGGTCCGTACCTTGAACAGCGACGGGGCGAACAGCGGGTTGTCCACATGTCCGGCCCGCAGCCAGTAGGCCGCCAGGCAGGCCAGGCCGCCAAACAGCAGCAACATCACCCGCAGGTGCGGCAGGTGCAGTTCACCCAGGCCTTCCATGGCGATGGTGATCAGCACCATCGCCGCGCCGAACAGCACAAAGCCCAGGCCGTCGAAGCGCGTGCGCTCGCTGCCCCGCAGGTCGGGAATGAAGCGCCATACCGCGTAGCAGCCCACGGCCCCCACCGGCAGGTTGATCAGGAAGATCCAGTGCCAGGTCAGGTACTGCACCATCCAGCCGCCCATGGTTGGGCCGATCAACGGCCCCAAAAGCCCCGGAATGGTAATGAAGCCCATGATCCGCACCAGCTCCGAGCGCGGGTAGGCCCGCAGCACCACCAGCCGCCCCACCGGCAGCATCAGTGCCCCGCCCAGGCCCTGGATCACCCGGGCGCCGATCAGTTGGCTCAGGGTGTTGGACAGGGCGCACAGCAGCGAACCGATGCTGAACAGCAAGATGGCGCCGAAGAAGATCTTCTTGGTGCCGAAGCGGTCGGCGATCCAGCCAGAGGCCGGGATCAGCAGGGCCACGGTGAGCATGTAGGCGATGATCACCCCCTGCATGCGCAGCGGGTCTTCCGCCAGGTCCTGGGCCATGGCCGGCAGTGCGGTGTTGAGGATGGTGCCGTCCAGGGACTGCATGAAGAAGGCGATGGCCACCACCCAGGGCAGCCAGCGGGCAGTGGTGGCGTCGAGCGGCGAGCGTTCGGGCATGGGACCTCAGTCAGGGCAGCGTTAAGTGGCCAGCTTCAAGCTGCAAGCTTGTGGCTTGCAGCTTGAGGCTGATTTCACAAGGTCAGGGTCAGGCGGCTGATCAGTGCTCCGGGCAAGTGCATCGAAGCCGTCTGGCGCTGGCCGTAGGTACTGGCCGAGAGCAGCAGTTCGCGCTGTTCGGTCAGGGCCTCCAGTTGCGAACCCAGCAGGCTGTAGACGCTGTCGTCGAAACGCATGGTGCTGACCGGGGCCTGGATCTCGCCGTTTTCCACCCAGAAGGTGGCGAAGCGGGTCATGCCGGTCAGGCGTGCCGCCGGCAGGTCCGAGTAGTTCAGGTACCACAGGTTGCTGATGTACAGGCCGGTGCCCAGTTGCTTGAGGATCTCCTGCCGGGGCAACTGGCCCGCCGCCATGCTCAGCGCGCTGGGGTACTCGCCGCTGCCGGCGCCGTTGCTGCTCAGGCCGTATTCTGCGGCGCTGCGGGAGTTGATCAAGCGGTCATTGGCCGCGCCCCGGGCAATCAGCGACAGGTCGCTGCGCGGATAGCCTTCGTCGGAAAACGCCGGGCTCAGAGAGCCGCTGACCTGTTCGTCGAGTGATACCTGCGGGCTCAGGGCGGCGTCACCGGCATAGAGTTTCTGCAAGGGGCTGTGCTTGCTGGCAATCGATTGGGCCGAGAAACCGCCCCAGGCCAGCATGCCCATGATCTCCTCCAGGGCCGCCGGTGCCAGGTAGGCCCGGTACTGCCCGGGCGCCAGGGTGCGCAGCGGGCGACCGAGGAACTCCAGTTGCTGGCGGGCCTGATCGAAGCGCTGGGCAAAGGCGTCGCTGTCCCAGGCGTGTCCGGCATAGCTGGCCTTCACCGCTTCGCCGTTGGCGTGGAACAGGCTGAAGTCGAAATTGAAGCTGTTGGCCTGGTGCCAGCCGAAAGCCCCGGCGGAGCTGGCGAAGCCGCGACTGATGGGCCCGGCGGCGTAGATGCCCACCAGATCCAGGCCCGCCGCCGCGCGGCCGATCTGCGCCACCACCAGCTCGCTGCCGGGCAGTGGGTGTTCCTGTACGTGATGGGATTGCCACTGGCTGTGGTTGAGCATCAGGTAGGGGTCCACCGGCAGCAGCGCCAGGGTGTCCCGCAGCTGGTGCAAGCCCTCGGCCAGGCGCTGGCGATCGACCTCGGGGTCATTGCTCAGGGTGATGTCCAGGTCGGCGTGACGCCCCTCGTCGATCAGCTTGAAACGCAGGCTGGCCTGTTGCACCTGCCCGGCCTGGCGCACCTTGGCGTGGTTGAAACGGATGAACTCCGAGGCTTCGGCCGAGTAGCTGAGGGTGAACTGCTCCGGCGCCCTGATTGCCTCCTGCAGCCATTGCACCAGGTCCTTGAACTGCTCGGCCTGATTCATCGTCCTGGTCATCAGGCGTCTCCTCCAAATACGTCAATCTTGCTGAACACACAGGCCGGCGAAGCATGGCCCACGCGAATCACCTGGTTGGGTTCGCCCTTGCCGCAGTTGGGCGTGCCCAGGACCTGGAAGGTGCTGCGATCGCCCACCGCGCTGAGGTTGCGCCAGAACTGCGCGGAAATGCCCCGGTAGTTGGGGTTCTTGACCACGCCCTTGAGTTCGCCGTTCTCGATCAGTTGGCCCCATTCGCAGCCGAACTGGAACTTGTTGCGCGCATCGTCGATGGACCAGGAGCGGTTGGTGGACATCAGGATGCCGTGCTCGATCTGGCCGATCAGGCGTTCCAGAGGCTGGTCGCCGGGTTCGATATTGAGGTTGGCCATGCGATCGATGGGCGCGCGGTTCCAGCTGCTGGCGCGGCTGTTGGCCACGCCGTCGAGGCCGCTGCGGTATTGCGACAGGGCGCTGCCCAGCGGCCGCACCAGCAGGCCTTCGCGGATCAGGAACTGTTTGCTCGCCGCCGTGCCGTCGTCGTCATGGCCATAGCTGGCCAGCTCCTCGGGAATCTGTGGGTCGAAGGTCACGTTGAGCAGCGCCGAGCCGTATTGCAGGCGGCCGAAATCCTCCTGTTTGACGAAGCTGGTGCCGGCGTAGTTGCGCTCGTCGCCGAGAATGCGGTCCAGCTCCAGGGGGTGGCCGATGGATTCGTGGATCTGCAGCATCATCTGGTCCGGCATCAGCAACAGGTCCCGCTGGCCTGGCGGGGTGTTCGGCGCCAGCAGCAGTTGCAGGGCCTGGTCGGCCACCCGGGGCGCGGCGCCCAGCAGGCCGCAGCGGCTGATCACATCGCCGGCGCCCTGCTGGCCGAAGTTTTCCCGGCCCAGGCTGCGGGTCTGGCTGTCGCTGCCGTCGTAGGCGGTCACGTCCAGTCCCGGGTAGACGAAGCGCTGGGCCTGGCGCAGCTCGGCGCCGGCGCTGTTGAGGTAGATCTGCTCGACCTGGGTCACGCCGATGCCCACTTGCCAGTTCACCAGGCGTTCATCCTTGGGCACCGAGGCCGACTCGTCGCCCAGCAACTGGTAGCAGTCGCTGAGGGACGGGAAGGGCTGGTCGAGGTTGGGCGAGAAGTAGTCCCCACGCTGGCTTGACACCGGCTGCTCGCTCAGGTCCAGCAGGGCATGGGCGGCAATCACCCGGGCCTGTTGTTCGGCGCGGTCGAGGGCCGCTTGCAGGCCGTGTGGCGACAGGTCGTTGGTGGCGGCGTAGGCTTCCACGCCACGTACCCGCACGGTCAGCATCGCCCCTTCGTCACGGCCCAGGCTCGGTGGTTCGGCAATGTTCTTGCGTACCGACAGGTACTGGTTCGACTCGCGCACATAGCGCAGGGAAAAGAATTCGGCGCCCGTGCGCAAGGCAGCGAAGCGCTGCTTGAGCTGGGGGTGAAAGTCGAACATGGAGGACCTCCTTGTGAGGCGCGCGAGCGGGCTGGCGCGTTTCGCCAGCCAGCGGGCTCCTACAGGTGTAGGTGCTGATGGGCTCTGGGGCGAAGGGGATGTGCAAGTTGCAGAACTGTAGCCGCTGCCCAAGGCTGCGATCAAGGCGGTCGTTTTGCGGGGTGGGGCGGGGAAGTGAGAAAGGGCGCCGACCCTTGCGGTCGGCGCCCATACTGCTTACTGCGCGGTCGGGCTGACGTCGCGCAGTGGCTTGCCACGTACCGGAGCGTCGCCGGCTACGTAGTAGTCGGCCTTGCTGCGGGGCAGCGGCTGACGGCCACGGATCTTGTCGGCGATTTTCTCGGCCATCATGATCGTCGGCGCGTTGAGGTTGCCGGTGGTGATGATCGGCATGATCGAGGCATCCACCACGCGCAGGCCCTGCATGCCGTGCACGCGGCCCTGGCCGTCCACTACCGCCATGTCGTCGGTGCCCATCTTGCACGAGCAGGATGGGTGGAACGCAGTCTCGGCGTGCTCGCGGATGAACTTGTCCAGCTGCTCATCGGTTTGCACCTCGATGCCCGGGCTGATCTCGCGACCGCGGAAGGCGTCCAGGGCCGGCTGCTGCATGATTTCCCGGGTCAGGCGGATGCCGTCGCGGAATTCCTGCCAGTCCTGCTCGGTGGCCATGTAGTTGAAGAGGATGCTCGGGTGCTGGCGCGGGTCCTTGGACTTGAGCTGCACGCGGCCACGGCTCGGCGAGCGCATGGAGCCCATGTGCGCCTGGAAGCCGTGCTCTTTCACACCGTTGCTGCCGTTGTAGTTAATCGCCACCGGCAGGAAGTGGTACTGGATGTTCGGCCATTCGAATTCCGGACGGGTGCGGATGAAACCGCCGGCTTCGAACTGGTTGCTGGCGCCGATGCCGGTGCCGTTGAACAGCCATTCGGCGCCGATGGCCGGCTGGTTCCACCACAGCAGCGATGGGTACAGGGACACGGGCTGGGTGCAGGCGTACTGCAGGTACAGCTCCAGGTGGTCCTGCAGGTTCTCGCCGACGCCCGGCAGGTCGTGGACCACCGGGATGTCCAGGCTTTCCAGCAGGGCGCGGGGGCCGACGCCGGAGCGTTGCAGCAGTTGCGGCGAGGCGATGGCGCCGGAGCTGACGATGACTTCCTTGCGGGCGCGGGCTTCCACGCGCTCTTCGGTGCTGCCTTGCAGGTAGCTCACGCCCACCGCGCGCTTGCCCTCAAAGAGGATCTTGTCGGTCAGGGCGTGGGTGATGATGGTCAGGGTCGAACGCTTCTTGGCGATGTCCAGGTAGCCGCGGGCGGTGCTGGAGCGACGGCCTTTGGGGGTCACGGTACGGTCCATCGGACCGAAGCCTTCCTGCTGGTAGCCGTTCAGGTCTTCGGTGCGCGGGTAACCGGCTTGCACGCCGGCTTCGACCATGGCGTGGAACAGCGGGTTGTTGCCGGCTTTGGGCGTGGTCACGCTGACCGGGCCTTCGCCGCCGTGGTAGTCGTTGGGGCCGATGTCACGGGTTTCCGCCTTGCGGAAATACGGCAGGCAGTCCAGGTAGGTCCAGTCTTCCAGGCCTGGCAGCTTGGCCCAGCCGTCGTAGTCCATGGCGTTGCCGCGGATGTAGCACATGCCGTTGATCAGCGACGAGCCACCCAGGCCCTTGCCGCGACCGCACTCCATGCGACGACCGTTCATGTGTGGCTCTGGATCGGTCTCGTAGGCCCAGTTGTAGCGCCGGCCTTGCAGTGGAAAGGCCAGAGCCGCCGGCATCTGGGTACGGAAGTCGAAACGATAGTCCGGGCCGCCGGCTTCCAGCAGCAGGACGGTGACGCCTTCGTCTTCGGTCAGACGGGTCGCCAGGGTGTTACCGGCCGAGCCGGCACCCACAATGATGTAATCGTATTCTTGGGCCATTGGAGCCTCCGTGGAGAGCTGCAAGCCTCAAGCTTCAAGCTGCAGGGAAGGCAGCGAAGCGGGCTTGGCATTGAATGAGGAGCAGGCGGCAAGCCAGGCTGTTGCCTGGGCCTGCCGCTTGTAGCTGGCTGCTGGCAGCTGCTTAGAACACCGAGGCGTAGTCGCCCAGCTCGACCTGCACCGACTTGATGCGGGTGAAGTTGTTCAGCGAGCTGATGCCGTTCTCACGGCCAACACCCGATTGCTTGTAGCCGCCAACCGGCATCTTGGCGTCGGATTCGCCCCAGGCGTTGATCCAGCAGATACCGGCTTCGAGCTGATGAATCACGCGGTGGGCGCGGTTCAGGTCCTTGGTGACGATACCGGCAGCCAGGCCGAAGTCGGTGTCGTTGGCGCGGCGGATCACTTCTTCTTCGGTTTCGTAAGTCAGGATCGCCATCACTGGGCCGAAGATTTCTTCACGGACGATGGTCATGTCGTCGGTGCAGTCGGTGAACACGGTCGGTGCAACGAAGGCACCTTTGGCGAATTCGCCGTCGGTCAGGCGCTCGCCGCCGCACAGTACGCGGGCACCTTCTGCTTTGCCCTTGGCGATGTAGCCCAGCACGCTTTCCATGTGCTGGAAGCTGACCAGCGGACCGAAGTTGGTGTTTTCGTCTTCCGGGTTGCCGATGCGGATGCGCGCCACGCGCTCGGCGATCTTGGCTTCGAAAGCGGCTTTCAGGTGGCGCGGTACGAACACGCGAGTACCGTTGGTGCAGACCTGACCGGAGCTGTAGAAGTTGGCCATCATGGCGGTGTCGGCGGCGCGATCCAGGTCGGCGTCGTCGAAGATGATCAGCGGCGACTTGCCGCCCAGTTCCATGGTCACGTCTTTGAGCGAGGAGCTGGAAGCGCTGGCCATGACTTTCTTGCCGGTGTCGGTGCCGCCGGTGAAGGAGACTTTCTCGATGCGCGGATGCTCGGTCAGCCAGGTGCCGACTTCGCGGCCGCTGCCAGTCAGCACGTTGAACACGCCAGCCGGTACGCCGGCTTCGGTGTAGATCTCGGCCAGTTTCAGGGTGGTCAGCGAGGTGACTTCGCTGGGCTTGAAGATCATCGCGTTACCGGCGGCCAGGGCTGGCGCGGATTTCCACAGGGCGATCTGGATCGGGTAGTTCCAGGCGCCGATGCCGGCCACTACGCCCAGAGGCTCGCGACGGGTGTAGACGAAGGACGTGGTGCGCAGCGGGATCTGCTCGCCTTCGATGGCCGGTACCAGGCCTGCGTAGTATTCCAGCACGTCGGCGCCGGTGACGATGTCCACGTACTTGGTTTCGGAGAAGGCTTTACCGGTGTCCAGGGTTTCCAGAGCGGCCAGTTCGTCATTGCGCTCGCGGAGGATTTCCACAGCGCGACGCAGGATGCGCGAGCGCTCCATGGCGGTCATGGCGGCCCAGATCTTCTGGCCTTTTTCGGCGCTGACCACGGCGCGTTCCACGTCTTCCTTGGTCGCACGCTGCACTTGTGCGAGAACTTCACCGTTGGCCGGGTTGATGGCATCGAAAGTGGCGTCGCTGCCGGCATCGGTGTAGCCGCCGTCGATGTAGAGTTTTTGCAGTTCGAAACGGGCCATAGTGTCCTCGCAAGTGCATTAAGTAGTGGGCTTGACCACCGGGCGTATCCCGAAGTTCAGGACACGTTGATCAGTGGCGGGTCAGGGGCCGAGCGTCTCTTTTGTGCTCTAGCGCTCCTGCTTAACCAGTTGTAGATCCATGTATTCGTAAGCGATCCGTATCGCCTGGTCGGTGTCGAATTCATCACCCGACAAGGCACCACGCAGCCACAAACCGTCGATCAAAGCCGCCAGGCCGCGGGCTGCCTTGCGCGCATGGTAGAGCGGCAGGGCACGGCGGAACTGGCAACACAGGTTGGAATACAAGCGGTGGTCGTTGATCCGCTGCAACCTGTGCAAATCGGGCTGGTGCATGCTGGAAGCCCAGAAGGCCAACCAGGTTTTCATTGCCGGGCCGTTCACCTGGCTGGCATCGAAGTTGCCCTCGATGATCACTTTCAGGTGAGCGCGCGGGCTGTCGTCCGTCAGGGCCTGGCGGCGTGCTCTGACGCCTTCGTTGAGCATGCTCATGATGTAACCCATCGTCGCTGCGATCAGGCCGTTCTTGTCCCGAAAGTAGTGACTGATGATGCCGTTTGAAACACCGGCCAAACGGGCGATCAGCGCAATGCTGGCGTCCCCCATTCCGACCTGATCGACCGCTTGCAGCGTGGCTTCGATCAATTGCTGGCGGCGTATGGGTTGCATACCGACCTTGGGCATCTGATACCTCTCCTTAGGCCTGTCGGCGGGCGTATGACGCCGGTCGACTTGTGGGCCAGTCTATTTTGTTTTGATTGAACGTTCAATCAACAAAGAATAAGATCTGCGACAAATCGTCGCTGCCTGGGGAGGTTTTCCTACTCGCGGACGGCGGGAAAACGACCTCCGAAATAGCCCAAAACTTACACGTGGCATGGCGTGGACCGGCAAGAGTAAGAACGTGTTGAAGGGGCAGGACGCTCCGGGGAACAGGCGACGAGCTGCAGGCTCGTCACTGACCTTGGATGCGGGTGCGCAACGCGGCTTTTGCGGTTTCGGGCTTTTTCGGGGTGTCTTTATATCACCCGATGATCGGCTGCCAACTAACCGATTGGTCGGGTGCGGTGTTGCCTTGTGTCCTTCTCTCGCACTGCCTGGAGCATCTGTGCAATGAGTTCTGCCTCTCTTATAAAGACCCCACCGGAGAAGGTGCGGGTCAACGGTTGGGTGTTCTACACCTCCACCGCGCTGATCCTGTTGTTGACCGCCATTCTGATCATCGCCCCGCAAGAGGCCGGCAGATTGCTGGGCATTGCCCAGGCCTGGTTGTCCCGCAGCTTCGGCTGGTACTACATGGTGGTGATCGCCGCCTACCTGGTGTTCGTGGTGGGCCTGGCGTTCTCCTCCTACGGCAAGCTCAAGCTGGGGACCAAGCAAGACACCCCGGACTTCAGCTACGGCGCCTGGGCCGGGATGCTGTTCTCCTCCGGCATCGGTATCTCGCTGCTGTACTTCGGTGCTTCCGAGCCCCTGGACCACTACTTCAATCCGCCGGAAGGCGTACCCGGCAGCAACCTGGCGGCACGCCAGGCGTTGCAGCTGACCTTCCTGCACTGGGGCCTGCATGGCTGGGCGATCTATGCCCTGGTGGGTTTGGCGGTGGCGTACTTCGCCTATCGGCATAACCAGCCGCTGGCGCTGCGTTCGGCGTTGTACCCGCTGGTGGGCGAGCGTTGGGTCAAGGGCGCGGCCGGCCACGCGGTGGACGGTTTCGGCATGTTCGTGACCCTGCTGGGCCTGGTGACCAACCTCGGGATTGGTTCGATGCAGGTGTCTTCCGGCCTGGAAAACCTGTTCGGCATGGAGCACAGCAACACCAACCTGCTGATCGTGATCATCGTCATGAGTACGGTGGCCACCATCGCTGCGGTGTCCGGCGTGGAGAACGGCATTCGCCGCCTGTCCAACCTGAACATCGTGCTGTTCAGCGGCCTGTTGATCTTCGTCCTGCTGTTCGGCCCGACCCTGCACCTGCTCAACGGTTTCGTGCAGAACATCGGCGACTACCTCAACGGTGTGGTGCTCAAGACCTTCGACCTCTATGTGTACGAAGGCGACAACGCCAAGTCCGACCGCTGGCTGGGCCTGTGGACCCTGTTCTACTGGGCCTGGTGGATTTCCTGGGCACCATTCGTGGGCATGTTCATTGCGCGTATTTCCCGCGGTCGCACCGTGCGTGAGCTGGTAGCCGGCGTGCTGCTGATTCCCCTGGGCTTCACCCTGGCCTGGCTGTCGATCTTCGGTAACTCGGCCCTGGACCTGGTGGTCAACCAGGGCGCGGTGGAGCTGGGCAAGACGGCGCTGGAACAGCCGTCCATGGCGATCTACCAACTGCTTGAGCATTACCCGGCGTCGAAGATTGTCATCGGTGTCTCGATCTTCGTCGGCTTCGTGCTGTTCCTGACCCCCGCCGACTCCGGCGCGGTGATGATGGCCAACCTGTCCTGCAAGGGCGGCAACGTCGATGAAGACGCCCCGCACTGGCTGCGGATCTTCTGGTCGGTGGTGATCACCCTGGTGACCATCGGTCTGTTGTTCGCCGGCAACTTCGAAGCCATGCAGACCATGGTGGTGCTGGCCGGCCTGCCGTTCTCGGTGGTGCTGATCTTCTTCATGTTCGGCTTGCACAAGGCCATGCGCCAGGACGTGCAGATCGAGCAGGAACAAGCGCAACTGGCCGAGCGTGGTCGTCGCGGTTTCAGCGAACGCCTGAGCCAGCTGGACCTGCAACCGACCCAGTCGGTGGTGCAGCGTTACATGGACAAGCACATCAGCCCGGCCCTGCAGGAAGCCGCCGCGCAACTGCGCAACCTGGGCCATGAGGTGCAGGCCAACCTGGGCAAGTCCAAGAATCTGCTGGGCCTGCGGGTGGAAATGGAAGAGGGCAATCCCTTCGTTTATGAAGTGAGCCTGGACGGCTACCTGGCGGCGCCGAGCGAATCGGCCCAGCCGGAAGGGGCGGACAGCGAAGTGCGCAGCCGTTTCTACCGCGCCGAGGTGTACCTGCACAACGGCAGCCAGGAATACGACTTGATGGGCTTCACCCAGGAGCAGATCACCCGTGATGTGCTCGATCAGTTCGAAAGCCATCGGCAGCTCCTCGGCCGTGTCTATAGCTGAGTGAAGTAACGGACCGCTCCCGAGGGGGCGGCTCCACCCGCTGTAGGAGCCGGCTTGCCGGCGAAGGCGCCCTTCAGGGCACTGCAAGGCTTCAGGGCCTGTTCGCTGGCAAGCCAGCTCCTACAGAAGGAGTGTGCCTTTAAAGCAAAACGCCGCGATTGCTCGCGGCGTTTTTGTGTCTGCGGCTTAACCCAGGTTCTTGCCGAGCAGCGCGTGGTAGAGCTCGCTGTCGCCCAGGATGCCGACGACTTTCTGGTTGTCGTGGAGCACCAGTTTGTTGCCGGTCTGGTAGCGGATCTGCAGCGCGTCGCGCATGCCGATATTGGAGTCCACCAGGGTCGGACGCCGGCCCAGTTCTTCCACCGCCTGTCCCGGAGTCCAGTTCTGCAGGTCCATGTGCGAGCCGTTGCGGCGGGCGCCCTTGATGGTGTTGCCTTCCGCCAGGTCGAGCCAGGAGTCGCCACCCGGGTCCAGGCACACCGAGCCGTTGACCCGCTTGCAGTTGTCCAGGCTGCGCATCAGGCTGCGACCGCAAAGCACGTTCAGCGGGTTGGTGTGGGCGACGAAGGTGCGCACATAGTCGTCCGCGGGGTTGAGCACGATCTCTTCCGGCTTGCTGTACTGGATGATCCGCCCGTCTTTCATGATGGCGATGCGGCTGCCCAGTTTCAGGGCTTCGTCCAGGTCATGGCTGACGAAGACGATGGTCTTGCTCAGCTTGCGTTGCAGTTCCAGCAACTCGTCCTGCAGCCCCTGGCGGATCAGCGGGTCGAGGGCCGAGAAGGGTTCGTCCATCAGCAGGATATCGGCGTCCATGGCCAGGGCGCGGGCCAGGCCCACGCGCTGCTGCATGCCGCCGGACAGCTCGTCGGGCTTCTTGTTGCGCCACTGGGTCAGGCCCACCAGTTCGAGTTTCTCGTCCACCAGCTTGCGCCGCTCCTTCTCCGGTCGGCCCTGCATCTCCAGGCCGAAGCTGATGTTCTCGCGCACCGTCAGCCAGGGCATCAGGGCGAACTTCTGGAACACCATGGCAATGCGCTGGGTGCGCATCATCTTCAGCTCGGCGGGGGTGCAGGAGGCAATGTCGATCTGCTTGCCTTCGTGTTCGACGAACAGCTTGCCGCGACTCACGGTGTTGAGGCCGTTGATGCAGCGCAACAGGCTGGACTTGCCGGAGCCGGAAAGTCCCATGAGTACGCAGATCTCGCCTTTCTGGATGTCCAGGCTGGCTTTTTCCACGCCGACGATCTGCCCGGTCTTCTTCAGGATTTCGTTGCGGGTCATGCCCTGGTCCAGCAGCTTGAGCGCCTCCCGAGGGTCCTTGGAGAAGATAACGTCTACGTTATCGAAGCGGATTATGCTCATGCGTCACCCCCTACTTTGGCTTCAGGTTGTTTGCAGATACGGTCGAGCATGATCGCCAGCAGCACGATGGCCAGACCGGCTTCAAAGCCCAGGGCAATGTCGGCGGTATTGAGTGCGTTGACCACGGGTTTGCCCAGGCCGTCGGCGCCGACCAGGGCGGCGATCACCACCATCGACAGCGACAGCATGATGCATTGGGTAATACCGGCGGCGATGCTCGGCATGGCGTGGGGCAGCTCAATGCGCGACAACAACTGACGGCGCGAGCAGCCAAAGGCCTTGCCGGCGTCCATCAACTCTTGTGGAACATCGCGAATGCCCAGGTAGGTCAGGCGGATCGGCGCGGCGATGGCGAACACCACGGTGGAAATCAGGCCGGGCACCACACCCAGGCCGAACAGGGTCAGGGTCGGGATCAGGTAGACGAAGGTGGGAACGGTCTGCATCAGGTCCAGGACCGGACGCATCATGGTGAAGAACAGCGGCTTGTGCGCGGCGACGATCCCCAGCGGTACGCCGATCACCACGCAGACCAGGGTGGCGAACAGCACCTGGGCCAGGGTTTCCATGGTTTCCTGCCAGTACCCCAGGTTGAGGATCAGCAGGAAAGACAGCACGACAAATACGGTCAGGCCCCATTTGCGCTGGATCATGTGCGCCAGCAGGGCGATCAGGCCGATCAGGGCCAGGGGGTTGAACCAGGTCAGCGCGAACGTCACGCCGTGGATCATGGTTTCCAGGGTGGTAGCGATCGCGTCGAAGGTGCCGGCGCCGTGCTTCGTCAACCACTCTACGAAAGCCGCGATGTACTGGCCCAGGGGGATTTTCTGATCAGTGAGCATGGTATTGAACGTCCGCATGCAAGGAAAAAACAGCCCGGGCGGGCAAGCCCGCCCGGCGTAAGCGATTACTGGGCAAGCTTGGCTTTCACGGCTTCCAGGCCGGGTTTACCGTCAATGGTGGTCACGCCGGCGAGCCAGGTATCGAGCACCTGTGGATTCTTTTTCAGCCAGGCCTTGGCGGCCGCTTCAGGCTTCATCTTGTCGTCCAGCACGTTGCCCATCAGGCTGCTTTCCATGTTCAGGGTGAACGACAGGTTCTTCAGCAACTGGCCGACGTTGCTGCATTCGGTGGTGTAGCCCTTGCGGGTGTTGGTGTAGATGGTGGCCTGGCCGAAGTTGGGGCCGAAGTACTCGTCACCCCCGGTCAGGTACTTCATCTTGAAGCGCGTGTTCATCGGGTGCGGTTCCCAGCCCAGGAACACTACCGCGGTGTCGCGTCGCTGAGCGCGCTCGACCTGGGACAGCATGCCCGCCTCGCTGGACTCCACCACCTTGAAGCCGGCGTCCTTCAGGCCGAAGGCGTTCTTGTCGATCATGGTCTGGATGGTGCGGTTGCCGTCGTTGCCCGGCTCGATGCCGTAGATCTTGCCGTCCAGTTCCTTCTTGAACTTGACGATGTCGGCGAAGTCTTTCAGGCCCTTGTCATACAAGGACTCGGGGACTGCCAGGGTGTACTTGGCGTTCTCCAGGTTGGCGCGCACGGTTTCCACGGTGCCGGCGTCGCGGTAAGGCTTGATGTCGTTTTCCATGGTCGGCATCCAGTTGCCGAGGAACACGTCCATGTTCTTGCCGTCGGCCAGGGACTTGTAGGTCACCGGCACGGAAATCATCGTGGTCTTGGTCTTGTAGCCCAGGGCGTTGAGCACAACGCTGGTGGTGGCGGTGGTCACGGTGATGTCGGTCCAGCCGACATCGGAGAAGTTTACGGTACTGCATTGCTCCGGTTCTGCGGCGTGTGCCAGAAGCGGCAGACTCAGCATGGCGGCCAACAACAACGACGGGGAACCTTTCATAGGGGGGACTCCTGGATGTTTTTCTGGCGGCGTGTGGACCGCGCTTATAAGTGTGGCGGTTGGTGTGCCGGGGACAGCTCTACCACCGAGCCTTGCAATCGAGTCGAGACTGATCATGTACCAGTGAAAAACTGTCGCCTACGGGGTGCGTCGTATCCAGTACAGGGAGGGTCGCATCCAGTGTCGGTGAGGTCGCTTACAGTGTTTCCGGGCATTTTTTCCAGCATCTGCACCGCAAAAAACGCCCGCAACCCGAGCCTCGCGCCAGGCGGCGTTGGTGGGCATGAGTGGGTCGGTGTCAGACGTCGCGAGGCGCGGTAAAAGCCTGATGATGCGCCCTTCTCGGCGGATTGCAGCTTGAGCGTAGCAGCTCCGTCAGAGGGCGTTTTCGACGCCTGGACTGTGCTCATCGAGGAGTTACGCAGTAATGGCTATCAGTGTTTTCGACTTGTTCAAGATCGGCATCGGCCCCTCCAGTTCCCACACCGTCGGACCCATGCGTGCCGCGGCGCTGTTCGTTCAGGCATTGAAGGAAAGGCAACTGCTGGAGCGGGTGCGGCGGGTCGAGGTGCAGCTGTTCGGCTCGCTGTCGGCCACCGGCATCGGCCATGGCAGCGACAACGCGGTGATCATGGGGCTGATGGGGGAGTGGCCGGACGCGATCGACCCTGCGCTGATCGGCCCGCGCATCCAGCAACTGCGGGAAACCGACACCTTGCTGCTGGACGGGCGCCTGCCGGTGCCTTTCGTCTGGGCCCGGGACATGCGCCTGCTGGATGAGAACCTGCCGTTTCACCCCAACGCCATGACCCTGGTGGCGGAGGCTGAAGGCACGGAGCTGTATCGCGATACCTACTATTCGGTGGGCGGCGGTTTTGTCGTCGACCAGGCCCAGGCCAGCAGTGGCGTGGCGGACCTGGATCGCAGCGAGCTGCCTTATGACTTCTCCAGCGCGGTGGAGCTGCTCGATCTGTGCCAGCAGCACAAGCTGCGGGTCGCCGAGCTGATGCTGGCCAACGAGAAGGTCTGGCGCTCGGAGGAGGAAATCCGCAGCGGCCTGATGGCGCTGTGGCGCGCCATGCAGGATTGCGTGGAGCAGGGCCTCAAGCACGAAGGCATCCTGCCCGGCGGGCTCAATGTGCGCAGGCGCGCGGCCAAGTTGCACCGTAGCTTGCAGGAATTGAACAAGCCCAATGTGATCGGCTCCACCTTGAGCGCCATGGAGTGGGTCAACCTGTTCGCCCTGGCGGTGAACGAAGAGAACGCCGCCGGTGGGCGCATGGTTACCGCCCCCACCAATGGCGCGGCGGGGATCATTCCGGCGGTGCTGCACTACTTCATGAAATTCAGCGAGGACGTGACCGACGCCAACGTGGTGGATTTCTTCCTCGGCGCGGCGGCCATCGGCATCCTGTGCAAGAAGAACGCCTCGATCTCCGGGGCCGAAGTCGGTTGCCAGGGCGAAGTGGGGTCGGCCTGTGCCATGGCCGCGGCGGGGTTGGCGGAGATTCTCGGGGCCAGCCCCGAGCAGTTGTGCAACGCCGCGGAAATCGGCCTGGAGCACAACCTGGGCCTGACCTGCGACCCGGTGGGCGGGCTGGTGCAGGTGCCCTGCATCGAGCGCAACGCGATTGCCGCGGTGAAGGCGATCAATGCCGCGCAGATGGCCTTGCGCGGCGATGGCCAACACTTCATCTCCCTGGATCGGGTGATCCGCACCATGCGTGATACCGGGGCGGACATGCATGACAAATATAAAGAGACTTCCCGTGGCGGCCTGGCCGTGAGCGCGGTGGAATGCTGAGCCTCCCTCGACGCTCTGCCGGGTGCGAGCCAGGGGCGCCGGCGCGCGCAAATGGCTCACTCAAGCCGTGGCGCGCCACCTTTTAGCGCGTCGCGAATAGACAAGTTGCCCGGCGCGCCGGCGGACCTGTCCGTGGGTCGGCGCGCTGTGCTTTGAGTGACACTCGCCGGCCTTGGCGCAACGCCTTGGCGGCCCAAGTGCTACCTAACTGCTCACCGCTTTTGTCGGCGCCGCTGCGCCGCGCCTTTCGGCGCTTCTTATCCGCACATTGACAAGGGCTATATAGACGCGTCGCGACGTCGTTTTCAGGAGTTATTGAATGCCCATTCAACTTTAGGCATGGCAATTGCTCTGTGAATATCAAGCCCGCCTCCGATGAGTCGCAGGGCACATAAAAAGAGCCTCCGCCTGAGGCCATCACCCGCTTTGTGTGAGGAGATATCGCGATGACGTCGTTCAACTCCGGGGCCCAACCCCAGAACCGTGCGCCTCAATCCATCGGCTTTCTGCTGCTGGACAATTTCACGCTGATTTCCCTGGCCTCCGCAGTCGAACCCCTGCGCATGGCCAACCAACTGTCCGGCCGCGAGCTGTATCGCTGGACCACCCTCAGCGTCGATGGCGGTCAGGTCTGGGCCAGTGACGGTCTGCAAATCACCCCCGACGCCTCCATGCACAAAGCCCCCAGCCTCGACACCGTGATCGTCTGCGGCGGCATCGGCATCCAGCGCACCGTGACCCGTGAACATGTGTCCTGGTTGCAAAGCCAGGCGCGCCAGTCCCGTCGTCTGGGTGCGGTGTGCACCGGCAGCTGGGCTTTGGCCTGCGCCGGCCTGCTGGACGGCTTCGATTGCAGCGTGCACTGGGAATGCCTGGCGGCGATGCAGGAAGCCTTCCCTCGGGTGTCCATGAGCACCCGCCTGTTCACCCTCGATCGCAACCGCTTCACCAGCTCCGGCGGCACCGCGCCGCTGGACATGATGCTGCACCTGATCAGCCGTGATCATGGCCGCGAACTGTCGGCGGCAATCTCGGAAATGTTCGTCTATGAGCGCATCCGCAACGAACAGGATCACCAGCGCGTGCCCCTCAAGCACATGCTCGGCACCAACCAGCCCAAGCTTCAGGAAATCGTCGCGTTGATGGAGGCCAACCTCGAAGAGCCGATCGATCTGGACGAGTTGGCGGTGTACGTCGCTGTGTCCCGGCGTCAGCTGGAGCGGCTGTTCCAGAAGTACCTGCACTGTTCGCCGTCGCGCTACTACCTCAAGCTGCGACTGATCCGTGCCCGGCAACTGCTCAAGCAGACGCCGATGTCGATCATCGAAGTGGCTTCGGTCTGTGGTTTTGTTTCCACGCCGCACTTCTCCAAGTGCTACCGCGAATACTTCGGCATTCCGCCCCGCGACGAGCGCATCGGCTCCAACACCACCCAGCAGGTGGCGATGATGCCGCTGCCGCAAGCCATGGTCCTGGCGCCGCTGTCCGGCCCGCTGTCGGCCTTGAGCCAGGCGCGCAACGAATCGACTTTCGCCAGCGTGCGCCTGTAGTCACAGACGCTTCTTGAAATACACCACGCGCTCGGTTTCCTCGAAGCCCAGCGCGTGGTGCAAGTTCTGGCTGGGCAGATTGTCCAGGCTGGTATCCGAGGCCAGTTCCACGCAGCCTTGTTGCCGTCCCCATGCCGCCACCTGCTCGATAAGCCGCTGGGCAATGCCCTGGCGCCGCTGCTCGGGAGCCACATAGAGCCCTTCGAGAAACACCACCGGCGAGCTATCGGTGCCGTTGACGTAGTCGTGGCGCAATGCCGCCTCGGCCAGTCCCACCGCCGTACCGTCCTGTCCATAGGCCAGCCAGCTGCCATAGCGCTCGGGCTGCGCCAGCATCTGGCGGATTTCAGCGAGGTGCTCTTGCGGCGGGCAGTCGGGCCATAGCTCCTGGCGCAATTGCAGCCAGCCGGACGGTTCGCTGAGGGCGCCGGGTTGAATGCGGATCATGAGGAAATTGCCTGTGTCGGTTTGGGGAGAGCGGACTCTAGCAACCGACTCAGGCCTTGGGGACGTTCACGCGCGCTTGTGCTGCAGGTATTCGGCCAGCGCCGGCAGCAACTGACGGTCGATGGCCTGGCGCACCGCCGGCAGAATGGTCGCATTGCCGGTGAGCATCTGCTCCACCATGCCCTTGAGCGCCTTGGCCCGCGCATCGCTCAAACCCCTTACCGCACATTCGCAGGCCTGCTCGGCGCTGGCGCCTGCGGGCATTTCGAAACCCAGGGCCCGGAGTTGTCCCAGCAGGTCGTCCTGGTCAATCAGATCCGCATGCATCATGACTTTTATCCTTGTTCAGGGAGCGTGGTCGTCAACCGATTCTGGTAGGCCGTCCGGGTGGCGGCAAGGGCAGATTGTCGCGATGGCCCGTTTACCTATGAACAGGTCGTTTTCGGCTAACTCGGTGGTCTGGAGCCGGTCGTCGCGCAGCTATGGATCTGACTTGCATTTCAGATTCTTCCGCCTTGTTTGACCTGTCTCCTGGCGGCATAAGAGGTAGCGCAATGATTCAGGCGTTATCGCTGAACGCCACTCTCAAGGAGCAATCATCATGTCAGGGAAGCCCGCCGCACGAGCCACCGACCCCACCGCCTGCCCGATTCCCGGGCATGGAGTGAGTCCCATCGTCAGTGGCTCGCCCGATGTCATTTTCGATGGATTACCAGTTGCTCGTGAGGGGGATCAGACGGCTTGTGGAGCGACGTTGACGGGTAACTTGATCAGTAATGTATTGGTCAATGGCCGACCTGTTGCCACCACGGATTCGCTGGGCAGCCACGGTAATGTGGTTGTTGGTGGATCGGGAACGGTCATTATCGGAACTACAGTCACCGTTGCTGAGTTCACTCCTATTGTTCCTCTGACTATTCAACAGTCATACAACGAACAGTTTGAGCTGCTGGATGCTGAAGGCGAACCGGTTCCCGGTTTTAGCTACAAGATTGTGACCCCGGGAGGGAAAGTCTATCGGGGTGTAACGGACTCCAATGGATTGACGCAACGTGTCTTTACCAACGCGAGCGAACTGCTTCGTATAGAACCGGATGATGTCGTTTAAGGAGTCGCTCATGAATCAGATTGTGCTGGCTAACAATGTGCATGCTACTACCAGAGAGCCGAACTCTCGACAGCGTGTTGGTGTGACTACCAAGTATGTGAGGCGGGCGGATGATGAAGGGGGGTGGCTAGGTGTAAAGCCTATGTTTCCTTATGAGTTTGATATGGTGTTTTTATGTGAGTATACAAAAGCAGTCATTTTGAGAGTTGATGGTAGGTATACGATTTTTAAAGTACTTGATGGCAACGGAGAGTTTGTCGGTAAAGAAGTAGCGTTGAGTAACGGCAACGTCCCATTATATATGTCTGATGTGGGGCCTGAACAAGTTGGGGCAACAGTTAGAGTAAAGTACGCCGATTTGCAAGAGAATGTTGAGTCAGATATTCAACATATTTCACTCCGGCAGCAATGGGCCATAGCGAGCTTTGACGGCCTAAATGCAAGGGCTACGCTTAACAGCATCTGGGATGGGAAGTACACGCCAATACCTCCTGGCAGGCATCGAATCATGGCGCCAGACTATTCTCATGCGCACATCGATACTGCGGGTTATAGAAATGCTCATCCTGGGCAGGTTAATTGTACAGATGTCTGGTTTCCCATTGCATTGGAAGGGACGGCTATTAATAGCACCCGATATATACACATTGGGCACGTTTCGGAAGGTTGTGTTACTTGTTATGAGTTGATCAAGTGGAATCCGCTATATGAGTACCTTATTAATAAGCGTGTTCCAGGTAGTAAAGGGAAATTTATTGGTGAGTTGATCGTTGAGGTGTAGCGAGTGAAAACTATTCTTGCTGTATGTTCTGCTTTTTTTCTGCTTGTGAATTCACATGGCGTCTCGGCGTCTCCTGAGTGTGGAGATTTTCTGAGGGCTATTGCCAATCCACCTAGCTCTATTGAGTTTGTCAGTTGTGAATCTAAGCCAAAGAGCCAAGGTGCGCCACTAAAAGCCATCTATCGAGTAGAAGGGAGAAGTGCGCATGATGTAGAGCAGTATTTGCATCGTGAGTTGGGCGTACAGGGGAAGCTGAAATTTGTCTGCTGTATGTGGGAGGTGAGAGGTGAGACTTACTACGAAGATAAAAATACCGGTCTTGGATATCACATCAGAATGGCTTCTGAGGAAACGATTCACAACAAAAGGGAGGAGTGGGACAAAATTGGATACTTTTATATTTCAGTTGTTCACTTGAGAGAGCCCCTTTGACGCTGTTCATGTCTAAGGCCGGCTGTTTCTATGTGAGGGTGGTGCTGTTTACCGAGGCGGTCTGAAGGGCGCCGCTGGCTCTATTACCTACGAACACGTCGCTTTCGGCTAACCGGCCCGCGAGTAGAGTCGGCAGACTGCACTTAGCTCGCGTCATGATGGTTTGGTCACCTTCTCACCGCAGCTCCTCAGTAGTAGTCCCTGCCTCGATCCTGTCACGGCTTGATCGGGGCTTTTTTTTGCCTGTGGAAGGCTGGCCGGCATGCGTCGCCGGCCAGCCGGCTCCTGCTGGGGGCCGGTGCAGAGGGATGAGGGTCAGCGTTGCAGCACGAGGATTCTGGAGAGCAGTTCGTCGCGGTCGATGTAGCAGCCCTGGAAGTGTCGGGCGCCGCTGGCCGGGTCGAAGGCGTTGCGCGCGTGGAGGGTGCGGCGGTTGTCAAAACACCAGAGCTGGCCCGGGTCGAGGCGGCGGATCACCCGGAACCTGGCTTCGCGGGTCAGGCCGATAAAGCGCCGGTAGGCGCGGTACAGCCGCGGCATCTGTTGTTCGGTGGTGTCGAAAGGACCACGCAGGAAGTTGGCCATGCGAATTTCCGCCACTTCGCCCAGGGCATCCAGGGCGATGATCGGCGCCAGGCAGCGGTAGTCGCTGTGGCGGTCCTTGTTGCGAAACTCCACGGGTATTTCACACAGCGCGCGGAAGGCGTCGGGGTCTTCGCGGCGCAAGGCGTCGGCTATGGCAAAACCGTCGACGAAGATGCTTTCGCCGCCCGTCGCATCATTCACCAGGCAATGCAGAAACTGCAGCCCCGGTTGCAGTTCGCGGGTCGGCAGGTCGCTGTGCAAAGGCAGGTTGAAGGCGGTGTAGGCATTGCTGTCGGCGTCGGCCTTGGACTGCACGTTGAACAGCACGCCGAAGTTGCTCTCGCGAATAAATGCGATACGCCGGGCGATCAGGGCCAGGGAACCGGGTTCGGTGGGTGCGCCGCGTACCTGGGTCAGGCCGATGTCGCGCAGGGCCAGCAGCCATTGCAGCAGCGCCTTGGAGTCTTCCATCAGGGCCTGATAGTCGAACACCGGCAGTTGCAGCTGGCTGTCCCATAGCTGGCGCTGCGCCTGGTTGGCGCGGCGCTCCTCGCGGGATTGCCGGTCATAGGCGTGGGCCCGCAACCAGCCGGGGTCGAAGCGGCTCTGGTGGCCGTCCGACCAGTCGAGGCACAGGCAGCCCTGACTATCGATGCGCGCCCCGAGGCAGCCGAGGTCTTCGGGAACGTCGACGATTTCCAGTACCTGTTCGCGGGTCACGCTGTAGACGCATTGCGGGCAGGGGCAGTTGTCCCGCAGCCACTGATGGTGAAAGGGGCTGAGGCGCTCATCGCCCCAGCGCACCTGAACCCGGTCCGGCAATAGCTGCACGGCGCTCAACGGGCTGATCAACGGGTAACGGCGATAGTCGGCAAGGGCGGCGGTGTTCACGGTGATCTCCTTTTCGGGCGGGTGGCTATTGCGCTGCGGGCAGGCCGATGACCCGGCCGATGTAGGCCGGGCGCGGCAGATCGGCCTGTTCGGCGGTCAGAGCTTGCAGGCGCTGCAGGACCGGCTCGCTGAACGGCGCCGAACGCGGTCCGGCCAGGTCGACGTGGAGCAGCATCTGTTCGTTGCCGGCCAGCTCCTGGGGATCACCGACCTTGTGCAGGCTGTGATACAGGTGCAGGCGCTTGCGGTCGTGGCCGATGATCTGGGTGCGCACCTGGACCTCGGTGCCCTGCTTCACTTCGTGCAGGTAGTTCAGGTGCAGTTCCAGGGTGAACAGCGAGTGGCCGCTGGCTTCGCGGTGGTCGCTGTCGAGCCCCAGGTGATCCATCAGGGCATCGGTGGCGTAGCTGAAGATCAGCAGGTAGAAGGCGTCGCGCAGATGGCCGTTGTAGTCGACCCAGTCGTTGATGATGCGGGTGCTGTAGGTGGTCAGGGCAGGCATAAGGTCACCGGATAACGGTAGGAGCCGGCTTGCCGGCGAAGGCGTCCGTTGGGGTTGCGCCTGGCTTGACGGCCTGTTCGCTGGCAAGCCAGCTCCTACGGAGGTTGGGGTTAATCGTGAAAGTGCATGCCGTGCTTGGCCTTGGTGGTTTTCACTGCCTCCAGCACCGCCAGCAGGCAGTCATCACGATAGCGCTCCAGGGCCGAAATGCTGTGGCTGCCCAGTTGTTCGGCGGTGCCTTCGACCACGTCGTCGATCAGCTGGTCGGTCAGCTCCGGAGCCGGCAGGTAGGTCCAGGGCAGTTGCAGCGCCGGGCCGAACTGGGCCATGAAGTGGCGCATGCCGGCGTCGCCCCCGGCCAGGGTGTAGGTGAGGAAGGTGCCCATGAACGACCAGCGCAGGCCGGCGCCAAAGCGGATCGCATCGTCGATCTCCCCGGTGGTCGCCACCCCGTCGTTGACCAGGTGCAGGGCTTCGCGCCACAGCGCTTCGAGCAGGCGGTCGGCAATGAAGCCCGGCACTTCCTTGCGCACGTGCAAGGGGCGCATGCCTAAGGATTCATAGACCCGGATCGCCGCCTGTATCGCCTCGGGTGCGGTGCGCTGGCCGCCCACCACTTCCACCAGTGGCAGCAGGTACACCGGGTTGAACGGGTGGCCCACCACGCAGCGTTCCGGGTGGGTCGAGCCCTCGTAGAATTCACTGGGCAGCAGGCCCGAGGTGCTGGAGCCGATCAGGGCATCGGGCTTGGCGGCGGCGCTGATCTTGCTGTGCAGTTCCAGCTTGAGTTCCAGGCGCTCGGGAGCGCTTTCCTGGATGAAGTCGGCGTCTTTCACGCATTCTTCGATGGTGCTGACAAAGCGCAGGCGCTGTGGCGAGGCACCGGGCGCCAGGCCCTGTTGTTCCAGGGCGCTCCAGGCATTGGCGACTCGCTTGCGCAGGGCGGCTTCGGCGCCGGGGGCCGGGTCCCAGGCCACCACGTCCAGGCCGTGGGCCAGGGCGCGGGCCACCCAGCCGCTGCCGATCACGCCGCTGCCCAGGGCGGCGAAGGTTTTGATTTCGGTGATAAAGGTCATCGCATCTTCCTGAAAAAGGAGTTCGTAGGAACTGGCTTGCCAGCGAAGCTGTCGGCGGCCTTGCGGGCCTCTTCGCGAGCAAGCTCGCTCCTACAGGGGGAGGGTGTGTGGGTTAGCCGCGTTGCTTCAGGCCCATCTTCTGCCGGCCCTCGGCCGGGGTCAGGACCCGGGCGCCAAGGCGGCTGAGGATTTCCGTGGCCCGCTCCACCAGTTGGCCGTTGGTGGCGAGCACGCCGCGATCCAGCCACAGGTTGTCTTCCAGGCCGACCCGCACGTTGCCTCCCAGCAACACCGCCTGCGCGGCCATGGGCATCTGCATGCGGCCGATGCCGAAGCCGGCCCAGACCGCATCCGCCGGCAGGTTGTCGACCATGGCCTTCATGGTGGTGGTGTCCGCCGGAGCGCCCCAGGGAATGCCCAGGCACAGCTGGAACAGCGGGTCGTCCAGCAGGCCTTCCTTGATCATCTGCTTGGCGAACCACAGGTGGCCGGTGTCGAAGATCTCCAGCTCGGCCTTCACCCCCAGTTCCTGGATGCGCCTGGCGCCAGCCCGCAGTTGGGCCGGGGTGGAGACGTAGATGGTGTCGCCATCGCCGAAGTTGAGGGTGCCGCAGTCCAGGGTGCAGATCTCCGGCAGCAGCTCCTCGACATGGGCCAGGCGGGTCAGCGGCCCCACCAGGTCGGTGTTGGGCCCGAACTCCATGGGACGTTCACCGGCGCCGATCTCCAGGTCGCCGCCCATGCCGGCGGTGAGGTTGACGATGATGTCGATGTCGGCCTCGCGAATCCGCTCCATGACTTCGCGGTACAGCGCCACGTCCCGGCTGAACTTGCCGGTCGCCGGGTCGCGCACGTGACAGTGGACCACCGTGGCCCCGGCCTTGGCGGCCTCCACCGCGGCGGCGGCAATCTGTTTCGGGGTGACCGGCACGTGGGGGCTCTTGGCGGTCGTGTCGCCAGCACCGGTGAGTGCGCAGGTGATGATGACGTCGTGGTTCATGGTGCGATTCCTTACAGGCGGGTTTGCTGGGGGCGTGAGGTGGCCGTGCGCAGCCCTGGGCGGGCTGCGCGGCGGCAGTGGCGGTTGTTTACTTGCTGGTCAGTTGCAGGTGTTCGGCGGCCGGCTTGCCATCGAAGGTGGTGACCCCTTCAAGCCAGCGCTGCTGGTCCTGCGGGTGGTCCTTGAGCCACTGGCGGGCCGATTCCAGGGCGTCCTTGTGATCCAGCAGCGGCTGCATCATGCGGCTCTCGTCCTCGGCGCTGAAGGTCAGGTTGGTCAGCAGCCGGTGCACGTTCGGGCACTGCTCGGCATAGCTCGGCGCGGTGACGGTCCACACCGTGGCCTGGCCCTCGTTCGGGCCCAGGGCGTCCTGGCTGCCACTGAGGTAGGTCATCTTGAAGTTGACGTTCATCGGATGCGGCGCCCAGCCGAAGAACACGATGGCCTCGTTGCGCTTCACCGCCCGGGCCACCGCCGACAACATGCCGGCCTCACTGGACTCCACCAGCTGGAACTGGCCCAGGCCGAACTGGTTCTTGGCGATCATGTCCTTGATCTGGGTGTTGGCGCCCGAGCCGGGCTCGATGCCGTAGATCTTGCCCCCCAGCTCCTTCTTGAACTTGGCGATGTCGGCAAAGGTCTTCAGGCCCTTGTCCGCCAGGTAGGAGGGCACGGCCAGGGTGGCGCGGGCGTCCTTGAGGCTGGGCTCGGCCAGGACCTTGACCTGATTGGCCTCGACGAAGGGGGTGATGGTCTGGGTCATCAGCGGGTTCCAGTAGCCGAGGAACAGGTCCAGGCGCTGGTCGCGGATGCCGGCGAAGATGATCTGCTGCGAGGCGCTGGTCTGCTTGGTCTTGTAGCCCAGGCCATCGAGCAGGACCTGGGTCATGGCGCTGGTGGCGATCACGTCGGTCCAGTTGACCACGCCCAGGCGCACGTTCTGGCAACTGGGGGCGTCGGCGGCCATGGCCCCTGACATCAGAAAAACGCTACCACTAAGCGCAAGCACACAGCGGCTGATCAGTCGTTTCATGTGGGTTCCCTCGGCAGGTCGTTATTGTCGATCCCGGCGTCTTGGTGCGTCGGTGAGCCCAAGGTACGCAGGCGCCAGGGACGGCAAACGCACAGCGGCGACCGACTCTTGCACTGCAGCGACCTGGGCCCTTGTGACAGGGGGGCATTTGGCGTATCACAGGGCCCACGCTGGCCGTCACCGGAGTGCGTTGCATGTCCCAGGACTTCTACTTCCTGCTGATGCCGGGGTTCTCCGCCATCGGTTTCATTTCCGCCATCGAGCCGCTGCGGGTGGCCAATCGCTTTCGTGGCGAGCTGTATCGCTGGCATGTGCTCAGCGCCGACGGCGGCGCGGTGCTGGCCAGCAACGGCATGTCGGTCAATGTCGACGCGGCCCTGGAGCTGCTGAAGAAGGGCGCCACCTTGTGGGTGGTGGCCGGCTTCGAACCGCTGAAGTGCCTGACCCCGGCCCTGGAACACTGGTTGCGCCGCCTGGACCTGGAGGGCGTGACCCTGGGCGGCATTGACACCGGCAGCGTGATCCTCGCCGAGGCCGGGCTGCTGGAGGGGCACCGGGTGACCTTGCACTGGGAGGCCATCGAGGCGTTCAAGGAGTCCTACCCGCAACTGAGCGTGACCCAGGAACTGTTCGAGATCGATCGGCGGCGGATCACCTGCGCCGGCGGCACCGCGTCGATCGACATGATGCTCGACCTGATCGCCCAGGCCCACGGCCCGCAACTGGCGATCCAGGTCAGCGAGCAGTTCGTGCTGGGGCGCATCCGCCCGCGCAAGGATCACCAGCGCATGGAAGTCGCCAGCCGCTACGGCATCAGCAACAAGAAGCTGGTGCAGGTGATCGGCGAGATGGAGCAGCACAGCGAGCCGCCCCTGAGCACCCTGGCTCTGGCGGAGTCGATCAAGGTCACCCGGCGCCAGCTGGAGCGCCTGTTCCGCCTGCACTTGAACGACACCCCGAGCAACTTCTATCTGGGCCTGCGCCTGGAGAAAGCCCGGCAACTGCTGCGCCAGACCGACATGAGCGTGCTGGAGGTGAGCATCGCCTGCGGGTTTGAGTCACCGTCCTACTTCACCCGCAGTTACCGCGCGCGTTTCGTGAATTGTCCCCGGGAGGACCGGCGGCAGTAAGGTGGTGGCCGGGAACTGGTTTGACTCGGGCTCGGTAGCGCTGGCGAGCCTGTTAGCCGGCAAGCCGGCTCCTACGGTTATTGTTTGAACAGGGCGGCGCAGGCGGTCTTGTAGGCTTCGTGCTGGTACTTGTTGAGGCTCGCCGGCAGGGCGAAGTCGTGCTTCTTGTGCTGGGCATTGATGGTCTGCGGCGACAGCAGGGTCACTTCGCAGTGTTCCAGCAGTTGCAGCACGCCTTCGATCTTGAAGGTGGTGGGGCCGCCAGCGAACTCGCCTTTCTTGCTGCGCTTCTTGATGGCGATGCGGGTGATCCGGTGTTCGCGGACAAAGGCATCGATCCGGGCGGCGAAGGCCCGGACGTTGCCCGCTTCATCATCGTCTTCCAGGGCGATCTTCTTGATGCTCAGCGGCTGGTGCTGCGGCGCGCCGTCTTGCAGGGTGGCGAGGGCGAAGATGGCTTCGCTGCCTTTGATCTCGATACCGCAAATGCTCATGGGGAACCCTTTCAATCGGTGAGTGAGGCGCAGCTTACAGCTCCAGCTGGTCGGCGCGTATGCCGAAGGCGGCGGCGATCTTTTCCCGGGTGGCCCGACGCGGGCGGGCGACGCTTTCCTGCTGGGCAAAGGCCGGCTGGGAAATCCCCAGGCGCCTGGCGACTTCGTCCTGGGTCAGGTGCAGGTGCTCGCGCCAGGCGCGGATCGGCGTGGCGCCGTCGACCATGCGGCTGACGACGTCATGGGGAATCAGATCGGCTTCCTGGTGTTGTGCCATGTACTGCGCGTAGGGAATCACCACGAATGCCGGGCTGCCGTCCGGGCCGTGGATGATCTGGATGTCAGTAGGTGCGTTCATCACGTTTCTTGACCTCTTGAACACTGACGATGTGGATAACTCGATCCCAGTCGAACAGGACCCGGTACTGCCCGACCCGCAGGCGATAGGCATAGGTGTGGCCGGACAGGGCTTTGACGCTGC
Source organism: Pseudomonas sp. 3MA1 (assembly GCF_029237275.1). Lineage (NCBI taxonomy): Bacteria > Pseudomonadati > Pseudomonadota > Gammaproteobacteria > Pseudomonadales > Pseudomonadaceae > Pseudomonas > Pseudomonas sp. 3MA1. The sequence goes on from NZ_JAACFX010000002.1 coordinate 667,703, forward strand.
CACTGGCGGGCATGTCGGCCAGCAGGGCAATCGCATCACGAACCTGGACCTGATGCTCGTGGTGCAGTCGCATCAACTGCTTGACCGCTTTTCGACTCCAGAGGATCTCGTTCATGGCGGACTATATAAGCCTTTTATAAGGATTACGAATCCTTGCTTATATTTTCTGTCCGGCCAAGCCTGGAACCTTGTCGCTTTGTTGCCCGCGCCAGCGTTACCAGGTCGTGGACTGCCCGCGCCGATCCACTTCGTACACCTTCTGGCGCAGCAGCCGTTCCTTGAGCCAGCGTTCGGCCTTGCCCATCACTCGCTGCCGGGCCCACAGCAGGTCCACGCCCACCAGCCAGTCGGTATGGGGGTAGGCGCCCAGTTGCAGTTCCACCAGCTCGCCCTTGGCCAGTTCGCGCTGGATCAGTTGCCGGGGCAGGGTGGCCCAGCCCAGGCCGGCGCGGACCATCTCCAGCAGCGCCAGGTAGTTTTCCGCCTGCCACAGCTGGCTGCAGCGCAGGTACTCGCTGCTGGGCAGCTTGTCGGCATGGGCGCTGAAGGCCAGGCGCCGATGCCCATGCAGGTCGTCGAAGGTCACGCTGTCGAGTCGCGCCAGCGGGTGGTCCGGGTGGCAGACGTGCAACATGATCAGCTTGCCCAACTGCTGGAACTCCAGTTCCTGGGGGTAGCCGGGTTGCGAAAAGGCGATGCCCAGCACCGCCTCGCCCCGGGTTACCAGTTCGCTGGCATCGCCGGACAGCGGATGGCGGATCAGCAGGTCGACATAGGGGAAGGCTTGCTCGAACTCTTGCAACGCCGGCATCAGCGGGCCGTAGGGCGTTTCGATGACGAGCGTCAGTTGCGGCTCCAGCGCCTGGGACAGGCAGTCGGCACTGGCCTGCAGGGTCAGGCAGCGCTCCAGCACCGCCTCGGCCTGCAGCAGCATTTTGCGTCCGCTGGCAGTCAGCACCGGGCTGCGGCTGCTGCGGTCGAACAGCTCCACTCCCAGGTCGTCCTCCAGATTGGCGATGGCCACGCTGACCGTGGACTGGGTCTTGCCCAGCTTGCGTGCCGCCGCCGAAAACGAACCGGTTTGTGCCGCTTGGACGAACATCTGCAGTTGTTCCAGTGAAAAGCGCATCGCGTCTCCCGAGCCCAGGACAGGCTTGTGTCATCCATCGTTAAAAACGATGGGTGCTCATTTGTTGCATCGCATTCAAGCACAGATCATGGGTGCCGCCGTCCGAACTTCCTGCCGGGGCGCTGCTCCCGGATGCCTGCCAGAACAACAAAAGCCGCACCTTCAGGAGACCTGCGACATGACTATTTCCCGTGTACATCCCGTGGACGAGGTCCTGCCCGTTCGCCAGTTGTTCAGCTTTGGCCTGCAACACGTGCTGGTGATGTACGCCGGCGCCGTGGCGGTGCCGTTGATTCTAGGCAATGCCCTGGGCCTGACCCCGGCCCAGGTGGTTTTGTTGATCAACGCCAACCTGCTCACCTCCGGTATTGCCACCCTGATCCAGACCCTGGGCTTCTGGCGGTTCGGCGCGCGGCTGCCATTGATCCAGGGCTGTTCGTTCATTGCCCTGGCGCCAATGATCATGATCGGCAAGCAGTTTGGTTTGACCGAAGTGTTCGGTGCGGTGATCGCCGCCGGTCTTATCACCATTGCCCTGGCGCCGCTGTTCAGTCGTCTGCTGCGGTTCTTTCCGCCGGTGGTGATCGGCAGCCTGATCACCATCATCGGCATTTCCCTGATGCCGGCGGCAGCCATCTGGCTGGGGGGCGGCAACCCGGCGGCGGACGATTTCGGCGCGCCGGCCAATCTGCTGCTGGGCCTGGCCACGGTGGCGGTGACCCTGGTGATCTACGGCAGGTTCTCCGGGTTTGTCGGCAACCTCAGCGTGCTGATCGGCCTGCTGGTCGGCAGCCTGATCGCCGCGGCGTTCGGCATGACCCACTTCGCCCAGGTCGGCGACGCGGCCTGGTTCGAACTGAGCCCGCCCATGGCTTTCGGCACCCCGCAGTTCTCCCTGATGCCGATCCTGATCATGACCCTGGCGATGCTGGTGATCATGGCCGAGACCACCGGCAACTGCCTGGCCATCGGCAAGCTCGCCGGCAAGCCAACCACCCAGCGCACCCTGGGCGATGCCTTTCGCGCCGATGGTCTGTCGACCCTGGTCGGCGGCCTGTTCAACAGCTTTCCCTACAACGCCTTTACCCAGAACACCGGGCTGATCGCGCTGTCCAGGGTCAAGAGCCGCTTCGTGGTGGCCGCCGCCGGCGCCATCATGGTGCTCATGGGCCTGTTTCCCAAGCTCGGCGCCCTGGTGGCCGCGGTGCCGACCCCGGTGCTCGGCGGCTGCGCCATCGTCATGTTCGGCATGACCACCGTGGCCGGTATCCAGGAGCTGTCGCGGGTGAGGTTCGAGGGCACCCGCAACGCGATCGTCGTCGCGGTGTCGGTCAGTGTCGGCGTGCTGCCGATGTCCTTTCCGGCGCTGTTCGCCCACGCCCACGGGCCCCTCAAGCTGCTGCTGGAAAGCGGCATCTTTCTCGGCGCCATCACCGCCATCGTCCTCAATCTGCTGCTCAACCCCCGCGAGCCGGCGGCCGACGCGCTGCCGATCCATGCCGGACTCAATGACTGACAGTTGCTTTCAACCCGTCTTTTTCGGCGGGACTCTGCCCATGAAAAGGAGGTCACCATGACCCAGATGCTTTCTCCCATCCCTGCCGGCGTCAGCGAACTGGACCTGCACCTGCTGCGTCAGAGCATCGAACTGGCCGAAGAAGCCAAGGCCCGCGGTCGCCACCCGTTCGCCGCCCTGGTGGCGGACCGCAACGGCAAGATCGTTGCCAGTGCCGGCAACAACTCGATGCCCCCCGAAGGCGACCCGACCCAGCACGCCGAACTGGCCGCTGCCGCCAAGGCCGCAAGGCTCCTGGGCCCCGAGGAGCTGGCCCAGTGCACCCTGTACACCAGCGCCGAGCCCTGCTGCATGTGCGCCGGGGCCATCTACTGGACCGGGATTGGCCGGGTGGTCTACGCCCTGTCCGAACACGCCTTGCTGGAACTGACCGGCGATCACCCGGAAAACCCGACCTTCTCCCTGCCATGCCGTGAAGTCTTTGCCCGCGGGCAACGGCAGATCCCGGTGTTCGGGCCGATGCTGGAGAACGAAGCGGCCCAGGCCCATGTGGGGTTCTGGAAATGAACGGCGGAGTGTCCATCCATGTGGTGGATGTCGCCAGCGGCAAGGTGGCCGCAGGCATGCAGGTTCGGGTACGCCGCCTGGGCGAAGAGTGGCTCTGCGAAGGGCAGATTGCCGACAACGGCCTGCTGGCCCCGCTGAGCGAGCTGGCGGACCGCTTCGAACGGGGCGTCTACGAGGTGGAGTTGGACGTGGCGGCGTTCTATCGAGCCCAGGGCCAGGCGTCACCGCACGTGCCGTTTCTCGATGTGCTGGTGTACCGCTTCGGCCTGGACGACCCGCGCCAGCACTACCACCTGCCGTTCAAGCTCACCGCCTGGGGCGTCTCATGCTTTCGTGGCGGCGCCTGACTCCATGACCTGCGTAGGAGCGAGCTTGCTCGCGAAGCTCTTCCAGTCGCGACATGGATTCGGGCCGTACATGCTTCGCGGGCAAGCCCGCTCCTACCCGCGGTGGCGGGTCATTCCTGGGCGATGGACTCGATGAACTCCGAACGCTCGTCGCTCATCCGCGCCAGGCAATCATTGGTGGCGATGGTGTAGGCCTTGGTCCCGGGCTTGGCCGGGAAGGATTCCACCGCGCAGTCGGCTTCGCGCTGCTTCTGCCACAGCTGCTGGGCGTTCTTGACCTTGGCGCTGATGTCGGCCAGTTGCGCCTTGTCGTTGCCGTACAGAGTGCCCAGGCGTTCCAGCAGGCTTTGTACGTTGTCGCTCAGCAACTGCTCGGCGGTGGTGCGGTTGTAGGTCGCGCATTCCAGGGTCTGCACGTCGTTTTCCACGCCGTCGCAGGGCGTGTTGTCGGCCTCTTCGGCCGCCTGTACGCCGGTCGTTATCAGTAACAAGGCCAGGAAGATCGGTTTCATTGCAGCGCTGCCCTCATCCAGTGACGCTTTCGTTGAAGCGGCGAATTCTGGCGCAAGCCCCCGGTAAAGAACAGAGGCGGCCTGTGCCCTGCGTCCGGCCCTTTGTCGGTGCTTGACGCTTTCGGCAATTCCCCTGTCGTTTTTGCACCCAGGCGCCCCGGCCCTCAAGCATATGCTGACCCCAAAGCGCCGGCAGACGATTCGGCGCATGAATCGCCAACAAGGGGACAGCCTGATGAGCCCAGCCGAATTACACGCCGACAGCATCGTTATCGACGGGCTGATCATTGCCAAGTGGAACCGCGAGCTGTTCGAGGACATGCGCAAGGGCGGCCTGACCGCGGCCAACTGCACGGTGTCGGTTTGGGAAGGCTTCCAGGCCACGGTCAACAACATTGCCGCCAGCCAGAAACTGATCCGCGAAAACAGCGACCTGGTGATGCCGGTGCGCACCACTGCGGACATCCGCAAGGCCAAGGAAGTGGGCAAGACCGGCATCCTCTTCGGCTTCCAGAATGCCCACGCTTTCGAAGACCAGATCGGCTACGTCGAGGTGTTCAAGCAGCTGGGCGTGGGCATCGTGCAGATGTGCTACAACACCCAGAACCTGGTGGGCACCGGCTGCTACGAGCGTGATGGCGGGCTCTCCGGCTTCGGCCGCGAGATCGTCGCCGAGATGAACCGCGTCGGGGTCATGTGCGACCTGTCCCACGTCGGTTCCAAGACCAGCGAGGAAGTGATCCTCGAATCCAAGAAACCGGTCTGCTACTCCCACTGCCTGCCGTCGGGGCTCAAGGAGCACCCGCGCAACAAGTCCGATGCCGAACTGAAATTCATCGCCGATCACGGCGGCTTCGTCGGCGTGACCATGTTCGCGCCGTTCCTGGCCAAGGGCATCGATTCGACCATCGACGATTACGCCGAAGCCATCGAATACACCATGAACATCGTCGGTGAGGATTCCATCGGCATCGGCACCGACTTCACCCAGGGCCATGGCCAGGACTTCTTCGAGTACCTGACCCACGACAAGGGCTACGCCCGGCGCCTGACCAACTTCGGCAAGATCATCAACCCCCTGGGCATCCGCACCGTGGGCGAGTTCCCCAATCTCACCGAAACCCTGCTCAAGCGCGGTCACAGCGAGCGCGTGGTGCGCAAGATCATGGGCGAGAACTGGGTCAGTGTCCTGAAGGACGTCTGGGGCGAGTGAATGCCTCTGGAGCCTACTGCGCTCGCCGATAGCTGCGTCAGGTCCTCACGCCAAGCTCGCCGTACGTTCCGTACTGTCTCGCTTGTCGTTCCGGTCCTTCCTTGCTCTCGACGTGCTCGCTACGGCTCCACAGGCATTCACACAGCTTTTTTATGAATGCAAAGCCAAGGCTTTGCTAAGCCAAAAACGAATTATCTGGAGTCACGTTTCCATGGCCAAGATCGCCCCGCAACTGCCTATCGAAGTCGACAGCGAAACCGGTGTCTGGACCTCCGACGCCCTGCCGATGCTCTACGTGCCACGGCATTTCTTCGTCAACAACCACATGGGCATCGAGGAAGTCCTGGGCGCCGAAGCCTATGCCGAGATCCTCTACAAGGCCGGCTACAAGTCCGCCTGGCACTGGTGCGAAAAAGAAGCCGAATGCCACGGCCTGGAAGGCGTCGCGGTGTTCGAGCACTACATGAAGCGCCTGTCCCAGCGTGGCTGGGGCCTGTTCAAGATCCAGGACATCGACCTGGATAAAGGCACCGCCAGCGTCAAGCTCGAACACTCGGCGTTCGTCTACGTGTACGGCAAGGTCGGGCGCAAGGTCGACTACATGTTCACCGGCTGGTTCGCCGGCGCCATGGACCAGATCCTGGCCGCCCGTGGCAGCAAGATCCGCACCGTGGCAGAGCAGGTTTACGGTGGTTCCGAAGAAGGCCACGACGATGGCCTGTTCGTCGTCAAACCGTTGTAAGCGGAGTTAAGAAAAATGGCTTTCGAAGCGATGTTCCAGCCGATCCAGATCGGCAAACTGACCATCCGCAACCGTGTGCTGAGCACCGCCCACGCTGAGGTCTACGCCACCGACGGCGGCATGACGACTGATCGGTATGTGAAGTACTACGAAGAAAAGGCCAAGGGCGGCATCGGCCTGGCGATCTGCGGCGGTTCCTCGGTGGTGGCCATCGACAGCCCCCAGGAATGGTGGAGCTCGGTGAACCTGTCCACCGACCGCATCATCCCGCACTTCCAGAACCTGGCCGACGCCATGCACAAGCATGGCGCCAAGATCATGATCCAGATTACCCACATGGGCCGCCGCTCGCGCTGGGACGGCTTCAACTGGCCAACCCTGATGTCGCCGTCCGGGGTGCGCGAACCGGTGCACCGCGCCACCTGCAAGACCATCGAGCCGGAAGAGATCTGGCGGGTGATCGGCAACTACGCCCAGGCCGCGCGCCGGGCCAAGGCCGGCGGCCTGGACGGCGTCGAACTGTCGGCGGTGCACCAGCACATGATCGACCAGTTCTGGAGCCCGCGGGTCAACAAGCGCACCGACGAATGGGGCGGCACCTTCGAGAAGCGCATGCGTTTCGGCCTGGAAGTGCTCAAGGCGGTGCGCGCTGAAGTCGGTGACGATTTCTGCGTCGGCATGCGCCTGTGCGGCGACGAATTCCACCCGGACGGCCTGTCCCACGAGGACATGAAGCAGATCGCCAAGTACTACGACGACACCGGCATGCTGGACTTCATCGGCGTGGTCGGCTCGGGCTGCGACACCCACAACACCCTGGCCAACGTGATCCCCAACATGAGCTTCCCGCCGGAGCCGTTCCTGCACCTGGCGGCGGGCATCAAGGAAGTGGTCAAGGTCCCGGTGCTGCACGCACAGAACATCAAGGACCCGAACCAGGCCACGCGGATTCTCGAAGGCGGCTACGTCGACATGGTCGGCATGACCCGCGCGCACATGGCCGACCCGCACCTGATCGCCAAGATCAAGATGGGCCAGATCGACCAGATCAAGCAGTGCGTCGGCGCCAACTACTGCATCGACCGCCAGTACCAGGGCCTGGACGTGCTGTGCATCCAGAACGCCGCCACCTCCCGTGAATACATGGGCGTGCCGCACATCATCGAGAAGACCACCGGCATCAAGCGCAAGGTGGTGGTGGTCGGCGCCGGCCCTGCCGGCATGGAAGCCGCTCGCGTCGCCGCCGAACGCGGCCACGACGTGACCCTGTTCGAGAAAAAAGACGCCATTGGCGGGCAGATCACCACCGCCTCCAAGGCCCCGCAACGGGACCAGATCGCCGGCATCACCCGCTGGTATCAGCTGGAACTGGCGCGCTTGAAGGTCGATCTGCGTCTGGGCACCGCGGCGGATACCGCGACCATCCTCGACCTGCGCCCCGACGTGGTGGTGCTGGCCGTGGGCGGCCATCCGTTCATCGAGCAGAACGAACACTGGGGCGCCGCCGAAGGGTTGGTGGTCAGCAGCTGGGACATCCTCGACGGCAAGGTGGCACCGGGCAAGAACGTGCTGGTCTACGACACCATCTGCGAGTTCACCGGCATGTCGGTCACCGACTTCATCGCCGACAAGGGCTCGCAAGTGGAGATCGTCACCGACGACATCAAGCCGGGCATCGCCGTCGGCGGCACCTCGTTCCCCACCTACTACCGCAGCCTGTACCCCAAGGAAGTGATCATGACCGGGGACCTGACCCTGGAGAAGGTCTACCGCGAGGGCGACAAGCTGGTGGCGGTGCTGGAGAACGAATACACCGGCGCCCGCGAAGAGCGGGTGGTGGACCAGGTGGTGGTTGAAAACGGCGTGCGTCCTGACGAAGAGCTCTACTACGGGCTCAAGGAAGGTTCGCGCAACAAGGGCCAGATCGACGTCGAGGCGCTGTTCGCGATCAAGCCGCAGCCGTGCCTGAGCGAGACGGGGGAGGGCTACCTGTTGTTCCGCATCGGCGACTGCGTATCCCAGCGCAACACCCATGCCGCGATCTACGACGCACTGCGCCTGTGCAAGGATTTCTGACGGCAGCGGCAAGTTTCAAGCGGCAAGCGGCAAGCTAAAGCAGGCATTCGGCAGTGCTTTTGCTTGTCGCTTGCCTCTGACGCTCTGTAAGGACTTTTAGCCGCCGTTGCACGTTTTGCGCGGCCAGTGAGAGCGCATGCTCAGCCCTGCTTTTTCTTGCCGCTTGAAGCTAGCCGCTTGCAGCTGACCCTAAGGTGATTGTGATGTTGAACACCCTGCTTCCCATTCTGCTGTTCGCCGCCGTCGGCCTGGCGCTCCTCGGCGCGCTGCGACGCGTGGCCCTGTGGCGCCGGGGGCGAGCCTCCAAGGTCGATCTGATCGGCGGCCTGCTGGCCATGCCCAAGCGCTACATGGTGGATCTGCACCATGTGGTGGCCCGGGACAAATACATGGCCAACACCCACGTGGCCACGGCCGGCGGTTTCGTCCTGGCGGCGGTGCTGGCGATCCTGGTGCATGGTTTTGGCCTGCATAACCGCATCCTCGGCTATGCCTTGCTGCTGGCCACCACGCTGATGTTCGTCGGCGCGCTGTTCGTCGCCAAGCGTCGGCGCAACCCGCCGGCACGCCTGTCCAAGGGCCCGTGGATGCGCTTGCCGAAAAGCCTGCTGGCGTTTTCCGTGAGTTTCCTTGTGGTGACCCTGCCGGTGGCCGGGATTCTCCCGGAACACTTTGGTGGCTGGGTGCTGGCGGCGATTCTGGCGGTCGGCGTGCTGTGGGGCGTGTCCGAATTGTTCTTCGGCATGACCTGGGGCGGGCCGATGAAGCACGCCTTCGCTGGCGCCTTGCACCTGGCCTGGCACCGTCGCGCGGAACGCTTTGGTGGTGGCCGTTCCACGGGCCTCAAGCCGTTGGACCTGGAAGACCCAAGTGCGCCTTTGGGGGTGGAAAAGCCCAAGGATTTCACCTGGAACCAACTGCTGGGCTTCGACGCCTGCGTGCAGTGCGGCAAGTGCGAGGCGGCGTGCCCGGCCTTCGCCGCCGGCCAGCCGCTGAACCCGAAGAAACTGATCCAGGACATGGTGGTCGGCCTGGCCGGAGGCACCGACGCGCAGTTCGCTGGCAGCCCTTACCCTGGCAAAGCCATCGGCGAACACGGCGGCCATCCGCACCAGCCCATCGTCAACGGCCTGGTGGACGCCGAGACCCTGTGGTCCTGCACCACCTGCCGGGCCTGCGTCGAGGAATGCCCGATGATGATCGAGCACGTCGATGCCATCGTCGACATGCGTCGTCACCTGACCCTGGAAAAGGGCGCGACCCCGAACAAGGGCGCCGAGGTCCTGGAAAACCTGATCGCCACTGACAACCCCGGCGGCTTCAACCCCGGCGGACGGATGAACTGGGCGGCGGACCTGAACCTGTCCCTGCTCAGCGAAAAGCAAAGCACCGACGTGCTGTTCTGGGTCGGCGACGGCGCCTTCGACATGCGCAACCAGCGCACCCTGCGGGCCTTTGTCAAAGTGCTGAAAGCAGCCAAGGTGGACTTCGCCGTGCTCGGCCTGGAAGAACGCGACAGCGGCGACGTGGCCCGACGCCTGGGGGACGAAGCAACTTTCCAGCTGTTGGCCAAGCGCAATATCCAGACCCTGGCCAAGTACCGCTTCAAGCGCATCGTCACCTGCGATCCCCACAGTTTTCATGTGCTGAAAAACGAGTACGGCGCCTTCAACGGCCACTACCTGGTGCAGCACCACAGCACCTACCTGGCCGAGTTGATTGGTGCCGGTGCGCTAAACCTGGGCCAGCACAAAAGCAGCAGCGTGACCTATCACGATCCATGCTACCTGGGCCGCTACAACGGTGAGTACGAAGCCCCTCGGGACGTACTGCGGGCCCTGGGCATCGAGATCAAGGAAATGCAGCGCTCGGGCTTCCGTTCTCGTTGCTGCGGCGGTGGCGGCGGGGCGCCGATCACCGACATTCCGGGCAAGCAGCGGATTCCCGACATGCGCATGGAAGACATCCGCGAAACCGGCGCCGAGCTGGTGGCCGTGGGTTGTCCACAGTGCACGGCCATGCTCGAAGGGGTGGTGGAGCCGCGGCCGATGATCAAGGACATCGCTGAATTGGTGGCCGACGCGCTGCTCGAAGAGGCCGCTCCGAGCAAAGCGCCGGCGTCGGTGAAACCTGAACCTGCGGAGGTGCACTGATGAGCGAGATTATCCGCCGCGATCCCCGCGCCGAATGGATCGCCCGCAACCGCCTGCACCCGCTGCACGCGGCCATGCAGCCGGCGCAACACAGCTGGATGGGGCCCAACGGCCTGATCCGCAAGAACCCCCACGGCATCGGTTTCATCGGGCCCAATGGCCTCAAGCGCATCGACCGCAGTGGCGCCCAGCAGGGCGGCAGCGCCAAGCGCACGGCGGCGGCCGAGGTGCAGTTGCCGCTGCATCAAGTGGCGCAGCCGGCGTTCTACATCAGCGTGGTGCCGGACATGGTCGGCGGCCGCCTGAGCAGTCACGACCGCGACCTGCTGGGCCTGGCCCACCAGTTGGCGGGTCAGGACGGCGCGGTGCTGGCGGTGGTGTTTGGCGAGCACAAGGAATCGGCCTTTGCCACGGCGGGTGTCGACCGCCTGCTGGTGCTGCAAGGCAGCGAGTTCGACGGTTATGCACCGGAACAACGGGTGCAGGGCCTGCGGGCTGTGGATAACCAGTTCAGCCCGCGCCATTGGCTGCTGCCTGACAGCCGCACCGGGGGTGGCGAACTGGGCCGGCGCTTGGCCGCGGCCCTGGGCGAACGCCCGGCGACCCGGGTCTGGCAGGTCAAGGACGGGCAGTGCATCGGCCGTGCCGGCGCCGGTCTGCAGGACCTGGCGCGGCCAGCGCCACGCCTGATCCTGGCCGCCGCCGAATGCGCCGAGCCGGTCAGCGATACCCGCCACGAAGCCTTGCCGGTGGAGTTATCCACAACGGTGGCCCGCAGCCTGGCGCGGATCGAGGATCTGGGCGCGGTGGCGGTGGACCCGGCGGTGATTCCCATGGCCGAGGCCGAATTCATCTTTTCCGGGGGCAACGGGGTCAAGGACTGGCCACTGTTTCACCAGACCGCCGCGGCCCTGGGCGCCACCGAAGGCGCCTCGCGGGTGGCGGTGGACGACGGCTTCATGGCCCGGGATCGGCAAGTGGGGGCCAGCGGCATCTGGGTCACCGCGCGGGTCTATGTGGCGGTGGGGATTTCCGGGGCGATCCAGCACCTGCAGGGCATCGGCGCCTGCGACAAGGTGGTGGCCATCAACCTAGACCCGGGCTGCGACATGATCAAACGCGCCGATCTGTCGGTGATTGGCGACAGCGCGGACATTCTCAAGGCCTTGATCGCGGCGGTAGCGGCCTACCGCAACGACGCCAAGCGCGATGCGGCTTAAGGGGACGTTATGAACAGCAATGTGATCAGCCTGGTATCGATAGGCGCGCACCCGACCTCCGGCCGTCCACGGCGCGCCGAACAGGACGCCCGCGCGGTGGAACTGGGCCTGCAACTGGCGGGGGACAAACTGCAGGTGCTGCATGCCGGCGACGTCGCCGAACCGGCCCTGCGCGCTTACCTGGGCATGGGCCTGGAGCAGTTGCACGTGCTGGAGCAACCGGCAGGCGCCGATGCCCTGCCGATCCTGACCCAGTACCTGCGCGACGCGGGCGCCCAAGTGGTGCTCACCGGCAGCCAGGCGGAAACCGGCGAGGGCTCCGGCATGCTGCCGTTTTTGCTGGCAGAAAACCTCGGCTGGCCGCTGGTGGTGGGGCTGGCGCAAGTCGAATCCCTGGCCGATGGCGTGGCTCATGTGCTGCAAGCCTTGCCCCGTGGCCAGCGGCGGCGGCTCAAAGTGCGCCTGCCGTTTCTCGCCACTGTGGATAACGCCGCGCCGAAACCGCGCCAGAGCGCCTACGGCCCGGCGCGCCGTGGTCTGTTGCAGGCCGATCAGGTCGTGGTGGTGGAAGACGAGTTATTCACAGCCTCCAGCCTGCAACCGGCCAAACCCCGGCCCAAGCGCCTGAAAGTGATCAAGGCCAAGAGCGGCGCGGATCGGATGAAGGCCGCCACCGCCAAGGCCAGCGGTGGCACCGGGCAAGTGCTCAAGGGCGTGAGCCCCGAGGCCGGCGCCGAGGCCATCCTCAAACTGCTGATCGAAGAAGGCGTGGTTCGCTGAGTTCAGGGTTATGCACAACCCTCGGGCTGCGCGCCCACCTTTGGGCTCCGCGGTTCGCTGGCAAGCCAGCTCCTACCAGGGAAATCGCGCCTGCACCCGCCGTAGGAGCCGGCTTGCCGGCGAAGGGGCCGCTGGGGTTTTGCACATCTCTGGGCACCGCTGTTCGCTGGCAAGCCAGCGCCTACAAGAGTAGCGATGGGTTACTCACAATCCCTGTGCGCGGAGCTGTGGATAAGGTGTTCGCGCCTTGCTCCAGCCCATGTGCAACAAGCCCTGTAGCCGTCTGTACGAAATTTGATCAGGCTAAGCAGGCGTTTTTTAAGGCTTTTTTTCCTGGGCGGGGAAATCGCCGAAGCGACTTTTGCACAGCACTTGCCCCCAAAGTCTGTTGGCGCTTCTGTGGATAAGATGTTCGCTTAGCGCTACAGGCCTTGCAGATCGTGACTTGCAGGGTTTTGCTCAAAAAATAGCCAAATGTCGGTTTTTCCGCCCGTTACCCCGTCAGGAACCCGATTATTCGCGGCTTTCAGGGGTTTTCCACAATGCCCCGGGGCATTGCCCACAGTTGCCCCCAAAGTCTGTTGGCCTTTCTGTGGATAAGGTGTTCGCCTTCCGCTACAGGCTTCTGATTCCGTGGCTTTCAGGTGATTGTTCAAAAACTGACCAATGCTCCCAAAAACCGCTGCTTCTGCATAAGTCACGGTTTTTATTGGCGTTGCCCGGCGAAATATCCCCAACCCCGAGGCACTTGCCCACAGTTGCTGTGGGTCAAGGTGTGGATAAGGTGTTCGCCAACGGCTGGACCCCTTGTGATTCATAGCGTGTGCGGCAATAGGTCAAATTTCATACAGTTCTAAGGGCTTTCTTGACACTGGCAATGGGCCTGTCTTCACTGAGGCATCAAGGACTTAGCGGCAACTTATCCACATCCGGCTCAGGGAGCGCAGGCAATGGATTGTCGTTCATCGCAGGTTTATCCGACCGGGGCCCCCCTCCCTCGACGTACCCGTCGCCGTGCCGCCAACCAGCGCGCACGCCTATAGACCTGCCCTTCGTTCTGTCCCTTCACTGACTGCACTGCAGGTGTTTCAGGCGCCAAGGCCTGCCTGTTCGGCTGCCTGCGCGCCAACGGATGCACCCATTAGAGGCGACCCACGAGTTGCCCCATCTGCCTGAGAGGAACCCCGCCATGACTCGGATCGCGACCCCCATCAGCGAGATCCAGGAACACTACGACGTGATTGTCATCGGCTCCGGCTACGGGGGCGGCATCGCCGCTTCCCGATTGTCCCGGGCCGGCCGCCGGGTCTGCCTGTTGGAGCGAGGGCGGGAAATCCAGCCCGGCGAGTACCCCAACACCCTGGCCAGCGCCACCGAGGAGTTGCAGGTGCATGACCCCGAAGGTCATATCGGTTCGCGTACCGGACTCTTCGATCTGCACGTCAACGCCCAGCAGAACGTGGTGGTGGGCTGTGGCCTGGGGGGCACTTCGCTGATCAACGCCAACGTCGCCCTGGAACCCGAACCCGGGGTCTTCGATGACCCACGCTGGCCCCAGGCGGTGCGCGAGCACCGTGACACCCTGCTCAAGGAGGGCTTCGCCCGGGCCCGGGAGATGCTCAAGCCCAATCCCTATCCGGATTCGGCACCGACCTTGCCCAAGCTGGTGGCTCATCGCAAATCCGCGGAGTTTCTCAAGCAGGGCTCGCACTTCTACAAGCCGCCGATCAACGTGACCTTCAACAAGCTGCCCAACAACCTCAACCACGTCGGGGTCGAGCAACTGCCCTGCAATCACTGCGGCGACTGCGTCTCGGGCTGTAACAACAAGGCCAAGAACACCACCCTGATGAACTACCTGCCGGACGCCTGCAATCATGGCGCGCAGATTTTCTGCCAGGCCCAGGTGCGCTACCTGGAGCGTGACGGCGACGGCTGGATCGTGCACTTCCAGTACCTGGACAGTGGCCGCGAGACGTTCTCGGCGCCGACCCTGTTCGTCAAGGCCGACATCGTCGTGCTGTCCGCCGGGACCCTGGGTTCCACGGAAATCCTCCTGCGCTCCAAGGCCAAGGGCCTGCCCACCTCGGCCCAGCTCGGCGAGCACATGAGCGGCAACGGCGACATCCTCGGCTTTGGGCACAACTGCGAGCAGACCATCAATGGCATCGGCTTCGGCACGCACTCGGCCGATGAACTCAAACCCGTGGGGCCGTGCATCACTTCGGTGATCGACATGCGCGGCGAAGGCGACTGGCGCAGCCGCATGGTGATCGAGGAGGGCTCGATTCCCGGCGCTCTGGGGCGGGCCATGGTGCCGAGCATGGCGCTGTTCGCCGGGACCCTGGGCAAGGCCACCGACGACAGCCTCGGCGGTCGGTTGGGCTACAAGGCGCGCGAGGCCGAAAGCTTTGTGCGCGGGCCCTACTACGGCGCCCTGCACAATATGCAGACCTACCTGATCATGAGTCACGACAACGGCCGCGGGCGCATGCTGCTCGATGACCAGGACCAGCTGCGCATCGACTGGCCGGGCGTTGGCGAGCAACCCAACGTGGTCCTCGGCAACGAGCGCCTGTACCAGTGCACCAAGGCCCTGGGCGGGATCTGGGTGGAGAACCCGATCTGGACCCAGCTGCTCAAGCACAGCATCGTCTCGGTACACCCGCTGGGGGGCTGCGTGATGGGCGAGGATGCCGGGCAGGGCGTGGTCAACCACAAGGGCCAGGTGTTTTGCGGCGCCAGCGGCACCGAGGTCTATCCCGGGTTGTATGTGGCGGACGGCGCGGTGATTCCGACTTCACTGGCGGTCAATCCGCTGCTGACCATCTCCGCGGTCAGCGAGCGCAACATGCGCCTGCTGGCTGAGGATCGCGGCTGGAAGATCGACTACAGCCTGCCCTCGGCCCCCAGCAAGGCGGTGCCGGCGCCGACCCTGGGCGTGCAGTTCACCGAGACCATGAAGGGGTATTTTTCCACCGCCTTCACCCAGCCCCAGGGCACCGATCTGGCGCTCTATCAGGCGGCGGCCAAGCGCGGCGAGGCGCAGAACTCCCCCATCGAGTTCACCCTGACCATCACCGCCGACGACCTCGACCGGATGATCAAGGAGCCCGCGCACGCCGCGACCCTGGTCGGCACCCTGAATGCCCCGGCGCTGTCGGCCCAGCCGCTGGTGGCCAGCCACGGCGTGTTCAACCTGTTCGAGGAGTATCAGCAGCAAGTGGGCGTGCGCCACATGAACTACGACATGCGCCTGAGCGCCGAGGACGGCCACGAGTATTTTTTCAGCGCCTTCAAGACCGTGCCCGAGGACCACGGCGTGCTGAACATCTGGCCCGACACCAGCACCCTCTACGTGACCCTGTACCGCGGCCAGGACAAGAGCGGCCCGGTGCTGGGCAGCGGGGTGATGCACATCCTGCCGGCGGACTTCGCCAAGCAGATGACCACCATGAAGGTGCTCAACGCACGCAACGAACGCGAGCGCATCGAGGGCCTGGCGCGCTTTGGCAAGTTTTTCGCCGGGATTCTCTGGGAGAGCTACGGCGGGGTGTTCGCCGGGGATATCTACTTCAACCCCGACGCGCCGCCCCGGCTGAAACGGCCCCTGGACGCGCCGGCGCCGACCGTGCATTTCTTCCAGACCGAGGACCAGGTGCACTTGCGCCTGACCCGTTATCAGGCCGGCAGCAAAGGCCCGGTGATGCTGGTGCACGGGCTGGGCGTGGGCTCGAATATCTTCTCCACCGACACCATCCAGACCAACCTGCTGGAGTACCTGTGCAAGCACGACTATGACGTCTGGCTCCTGGATTTCCGGGTCAGCATCCTGCTGCCGGCGAGCAAGCAGGAGTGCAATGGCGACCAGATCGCCGCCTACGATTTCAAGGCCGCCATCGGCCAGATCAAGCAGGCGACCGGGGCCCGGGACGTGCAGTGCGTGGTGCACTGCTACGGCGCCACGACCTTTTTCATGTCGTTGCTGGCGGGCTTGAAGGACGTGCGCTCGGTGGTCTGCTCGCAGATCGCCGCCGACGCCGTGGTGGCCACCGCCACCGGGATCAAGGCCGGGTTGCACCTGCCGGGCATGCTCGACGCCATCGGCATCAGGTCCCTGACGGCCTATGCCGACAGCAAGGAAAGCTGGTTCAACAAGCTCTACGACACGGCTCTCAATGGCTATGCCCGGCTTGAAGCCCAGGGCTACTGCACCAACCCGGTGTGCCATCGCATCACCTTTATGTACGCCTCGCTGTACCGCCACGACACCCTCAACCAGACCCTGCACGACAACCTGCACGAGCTGTTCGGCGCGTCCAATATCGAAACCTTCGAGCACCTGGCGTTGATCTGCCGCAAAGGGCATCTGGTGGACTTCAAGGGGCGCGACGTCTACATGCCGCATTTCGACCGGCTGAAGCTGCCGATCTGCTTCATCAGCGGTGCCGACAACCAGTGCTACCTGCCGCAAAGCACGCAGAAGACCTACGAGCGCCTGTGCCAACTGCATGGTCCCGAGCTGTTCAGCCGCCACGTGGTGCAGGGTTACGGGCACATCGACTGCATTTTCGGCAAGAACGCGGTGGTGGATGTGTACCCGCTGATCCTCGCGCACCTGGACAAGACCGCCCAGGGCTGACCCTGGCCAGCCCGCGGCAAGATCACCGCGGGCCCGCGCCAGATCAGGCAACAGGCACCGCAGCAAGCGCACTTGGAGGCCGAGTGCAGGCTGCGGCGGCCGCTCCACATGGATGCAGGGAAGGTTGAGATGAACGCTTATATCCGCTGGTTCCAACGCTTTATCTGGCTGGGCATCGCCATGAACATGGTGTTCGCCCTGCCGGCGCTGTTTGCCCCGGCGCTGCTGACCGCGGTGGTCGGTTTGCCGCCGGTGCTGTCTGATCCCTGGCTGGAAAACACCGGCATGCTGCTGGTGGGCATCAGCCTGTTCTACCTGCCTTCGGGCTGTAACGCGCCGCGCTTCGTGGTGCATTCCTGGCTGTGCGTGTTGTCGCGGCTGATTGCCGTGGTGTTCTGGATCTACCTGATCGACACCAGCAATCAGTCCCAGGTGTTCGTGCCCATGCTGATGGGTGACCTCGGCATGTTCCTGATCCTCGGCATCCTGCTGTACCTGGGCAGTGCCCCGGCCAACCGGCCCTGGGCCTTGCTCTGTGCCGGGCTGCAGGGCCTGCGTGAACACTGGGCCGCCTGCTGGGCACGCCACAGCTTTCGCGTCGGCGCCCTGGTGTCGCTGCTGGTCCTGGGGTTTGTCGGCTACCAGACCTGGGTCAACATGCTGCGCGAGGTGCCGCAGCCGGTGGAAGCCTCCGACGAGGATCACTTCAAGTACGCCGCCATCGGCCTGGGCATCGAAGCGCGGATTCCTTACTACCTGTTTGCCGTGCTGCCGCAGCTGTGCCCGGAAAAACTGCCGCGACCCGGTGGCTACGAGGTCTTCGGCTTCCTCTACGAGAACGGCCGGGACCTGCCGGTGGGCATGGCCAAGCGGCAGCTCGGCTACCCCACGGTGGAGCCCAACTGCGCCCTGTGCCACACCGGTGCCTACCGCGCCAGCGCGGGCGATGTGTCGCAGGTGGTGCCTACCGCACCGGCCAACCTGATGCAGCTCCAGGCCTTCCAGTGGTTCGCCTACGATTGCGCCAGCGATCCGACATTCACCGTGGATGCGGTGATGAACGCGATCAACGCCAAGTTCCAGCTGGGCTTCATCGAGCGCCTGTACAACCGCTACCTGATCATCCCCATGGCCAAGAGCGCGCTGCTCAAGCAGAAGCAGGCCTATGCCTGGCAGAAGCTGCGGCCGCCGCAAGGGCCGGGGCGTACCGACACCTTCAACCCGACCAAGATGGTGGTGTTCGGCTTCCCCGACGACTCGACCATCGGCACCGTGGACCTGCCGCAGATCTGGAACCAGAAGCCCCGGGAATCGATGTACCTGCACTGGGACGGCAACAACAACCAGATCCGCGAGCGCAACTACGCGGCGGCGATGGCGGTGGGCGCGACCCCGCAATCGGTGCTGCCTGAGAGCTTCAACCGGGTCACCAACTGGCTGCTGGGGCACAAGCCGCCGGCCTGGCCGTTCGCCCTCGATCAGGCCAAGGTGGCCCAGGGCAAGCCGCTGTGGGAGGCCAACTGCGCCGGTTGCCATGATTTCGGCAAGGCCGACACCGGCCAGGTCACCACCAACATTCAGGCGCTGGGCACCGACCCCCATCGCCTGGACTCCTTCACCACCGGCCTGGTGCAGGCCTTCCACGGCTTCAAGAAGCCGCCGTTCGACTTTGGCGCCTATCGCAAGACCCAGAGCTACAGCAACACCCCCACCGACGGCATCTGGTTGCGCGCGCCGTACCTGCACAACGGCTCGGTGCCGAGCCTGTGGGACCTGTTGCAGGCGCCGGAATTGCGGCCCCAGGTGTTCTACACCGGCTCGGATGTGTATGACCCGCAAAAAGTCGGCTTCATCACCAGTGGCGCGACGGTGCAGGGCCCTGGCTACTTCAAGTACGACACGCATCTGGAGGGCAACAGCAACAGCGGCCATCTGTACGGCACGCAGCTTTCCGCAGAGCAGAAGTGGCAGTTGATCGAATACATGAAGACCCTGTGACGCCCGTTCGGCGTTTGAGCAGAGGGACCATCAAGAGGGATGCCAGCATGTCATTTGTGAGCAATCTGGAACACGAATACGAACAGGTGAAAGCCCGTGTCGACGGGCTGTTGGCCAGGCTCGACCTGGCCTGGAAAAAACTCGCCAGCCAGCTTGAGCCGGCGGAGCTGCAGGCGATCGTGCAACTGCTGCAGCGCGCCCATGACCAGGCGCAGTACGCCCTGATCCACGGCGACTTGCCCCCCGGTCAGGCACCGGTGCCCTGGGAACTGGCCCACGGCCTGTCGGTCTTGCACCTGGGCAACGCCAAGCCCTTGCCGCAAACGGTGGACGAGTTGAAGACCCAGGTGATGAAGGACGGCACCCTGCTGGGCTGTCGCCAATGGGAACTGCTGGACCTGCGCTGGAGCGAGGCCCTGCTCAACTGGATCGAGAACCAGCACAAGCACGCGCCCTTCGGCAGCACCCCGGCGCTGATCAAGATGGCCGACAACGTGCTGCTGGACATGGCCGGAGACTGGGGCACCGGCTATTTTCAGCCCAATTCGGCGGCGCAGCGCGTGGCGGACCTGATCAAGCAGGACCAGCCGGATGTCACCGTCCACCTGGGGGATGTGTACTACGCCGGCACCGGCACCGAGGAGGGCGCCGACCTGGTCGACTGGCCCCAGGGCAGCCTGGCGTCATTCAGCCTCAACTCCAACCACGAGATGTACAGCGGTGCCCATGGCTACTTTGCCGAGATCGCCGCGCTGTTTCCCAAGCAGCAGGGCACCAGCTACTTCGCCCTGTTCAACAGCCACTGGCTGATCGTCGGCCTGGACAGTGCCTATACCGCCGACGAAATGAACCTGTACATGGACGGCAACCTCAATGTCCCACAGCAGCAATGGCTCGAGGACCTGATGGTCAGCAAGGGGCAGGGGCGCAAGATCATGGTGCTCAGTCATCACCAGGGGCTGGATATCAGCGGCCAGCAGCAGACGGTGCTGTACAAGCAGGTGGTCGCGGCCCTGGGGCGGGTTCCGGATTACTGGTACTGGGGGCACCTGCACAATGGCATCTGCTATGCGCCCAAGGACGGCATGTACGGGCGCTGCATCGGCCACGGGGCGATTCCCTATGGCGTCACCCGCGAGCTGAAAGGCAACCCTCAGGTGCTGTGGTCGGAAACCCTGTCGGCGGGTGATCCGAACTACCCGCTGCGGGTGCGCAATGGTTATGTGAGGGTGAGATTGAGCGGCTCGCAGATCAGCGAAGACTTCATTGGAGAGACCGGCGCGATCAGTTGGTCACGGCCCTGAAGGCCCTGCCGCGGCAGCGGCTACACAAACCCTGTAGCCGCTGCCGTGCTGGCGGTATCAGCCAGTGACCGGCACGCCCTTGAGGTAGGGCGCCGGTTCCGCGCCGAGGTTGTTCAGCATGCGCTCGCTGTACCAGTCGACGAAGTTGACCACGCCGAACTCGTAGGTCTTGGAGTACGGGCCCGGCTGGTAGGCGGTGGAGTTGATGCCGCGCTGGTTCTCTTCCGCCAGGCGCCGGTCCTGGTCGTTGGTGGCGTCCCACACCTGGCGCATGCGCGCGACGTCATAGTCCACGCCTTCCACGGCATCCTTGTGCACCAGCCATTTGGTGGTGACCACGGTTTCCTGGGCGCTGATCGGCCACACGGTGAACACGATGATGTGATCGCCCATGCAGTGGTTCCACGAGTGCGGCAGGTGCAGGATGCGCATCGAGCCCAGGTCCGGATTCTTGATCCGCCCCATCAGCTTGGCGCAGCCCTGCTTGCCGTCCATGGTCATGGACACGGTGCCCTTGAGCAGCGGCATGCGCACGATGCGATTGCGCAGGCCGAAGCTGGCGTGGGCGTAAGGGATCTTCTCGGCTTCCCAGGCGGCGGCGGAGGCGGCCACGTGGTCCTTGAACGCCTGGTCGGCCCGCGGGTCGGTGACGTCGTCCCATTCCAGCAGGGTTTTCAGCAGTTCAGGGTGCGAGCCGCCGCAGTGATAGCACTCGCGGTTGTTCTCCAGCACCAGTTTCCAGTTGGCCTTTTCATGCAAGGTGGTCTGCACCGCCACCTTGGTGTTCTCCATGTCGTAGGGCTCCATGTAATGGGCCAGCGTGGAGAGGAAATCGTCGATCGCCGGCGGATTCTCCGCCAGGGAAATGAAGATGTAGCCGCCGGCGGTTTTCACGTTCACCGGTTTCAGGCCGTATTGCTTCATGTCGAAGTCGGCGCCCATCTCGGTGCCGGCGAACAGCAAGCGGCCGTCCAGTTCGTAGGTCCACTGGTGGTAGTGGCAGACCAGCTTGGCCACCTTGCCCTTGTCGCTGGTGCACAGCCGCGAGCCGCGGTGGCGGCAGACGTTGTGGAAGGCGTGGACCACACCGTCGGCGCCGCGGATGACGATGATCGGGTTCTTGCCGATCTGCAGGGTAATGTAGTTGCCCTTGGTGGGGATCTCGCAGGTCATGCCGGCGATCAGCCATTCCTTCTGGAAGATCTCCTGCATGTCGATATCGAACAGCCTTTCATCGCAGTAGAAGGGCTGCGGCAGGGAGAAGGTCCGCTCGCGCTCCTGCAGCATCTGTGCAGTGGCCTTGCGTGCAGGTTCCAGTGGATCGCCCAAGCTCAGGGTTGCGGTGACGTCCATCGTTCAAGTCCTCATGGCCGTTCGGTGCGGCCGGCGAATTAAATAGTGGCTACGGTGGGTGCTACGCAAGTCACGAAAAATCGGTTGTCGTGTTTGAGGCGAGTGTGGGTCCGCGGGCGCCTTGAACCTTATCCGTGGGCGACATGGCCCAATCTGTTCCCGACGCGCCAGCCCCGGCAGCTGGGGGCTGGTCGCGATAAGCATGTGAATGTCGCAGATAGGTAAATGGGCGCGAGAAGCCTTACGCAGAATCGCTGACAAGACGCCGACAGTCGGCCGCGGAGAACAGCATGTCCAACACCTTCCTCAACCCGGTAACCACCCAGACCTGGGCCAATGGCCGTCACATCGTCCGTTGCGTCAAAGTCATCCAGGAAACCTGGGACGTGCGGACCTTCTGCTTCATGGCCGACCAGCCGATCATGTTCTTCTTCAAGCCCGGGCAGTTCGTCACCCTGGAGCTGGAGATCGAAGGCCAGCCGGTGATGCGCTCCTACACCATTTCCAGCTCGCCCTCGGTGCCCTACAGCTTCTCGGTGACCATCAAGCGCGTGCCGGGCGGCAAGGTCTCCAACTGGCTGCACGACACCCTGCATGAGGGCCAGGAGCTGGCGGTGCACGGGCCGGTGGGGCTGTTCAACGCCATCGACTTCCCCAGCCCGAAAGTGCTCTACCTCAGCGGCGGCGTCGGCATCACCCCGGTGATGTCCATGGCGCGCTGGTTCTACGACACCAACGCCAACGTCGACATGGTGTTTATCCACAGCGCCCGCTCACCCAAGGACATCATTTACCACCGCGAGCTGGAGCACATGGCCTCGCGGATCGACAACTTCAGCCTGCACCTGATCTGCGAGAAACACGGCCTGGGCGAGCCCTGGGCCGGTTATCGCGGCTACCTGAACCACAAGATGCTGGAGCTGATGGCCCCGGACTTTCTTGAACGGGAAGTGTTCTGCTGCGGCCCCACGCCCTACATGAACGCGGTCAAGCGTCTGCTGGAAGCCGCCGGTTTCGACATGGCGCGCTACCACGAGGAATCCTTCGGCGCGACCCCGCCCGAAGCCCGGGCCGACGCCGTGGAACATGCCGAACAAGCCGCCGAAGCGCCGGAGCCGGACCTGGCCGATCTGCATCAGGTGGAGTTCACCGCCTCCGGCAAGAGCATCCGCGTGGCCCCGGGGGAAACCGTGCACGCGGCCGCGGCCAAGCTCGGCCTGATGATCCCCAAGGCCTGCGGCATGGGCATCTGCGGCACCTGCAAGGTGCTCAAGCTGGGGGGCGAAGTGGCGATGGAACACAACGGCGGGATCACCGAGGAAGACGAAGC
Organism: Pseudomonas sp. 3MA1; assembly: GCF_029237275.1. Classification (NCBI taxonomy): domain Bacteria; kingdom Pseudomonadati; phylum Pseudomonadota; class Gammaproteobacteria; order Pseudomonadales; family Pseudomonadaceae; genus Pseudomonas; species Pseudomonas sp. 3MA1. The sequence goes on from NZ_JAACFX010000002.1 coordinate 690,585, forward strand.
CGAAGGCTACATCCTGTCCTGCTGCAGCGTGCCCAAGGGCGACGTGCGGGTGGAGTTCTGATCGCCGGCAAGCCAGCTCCTACACCCATCTGCTGTAGGAGCTGGCTTGCCAGCGAACAGGTGCAACCTGATCCCCCGGTTACTGATACAACGCCGGGCGCCGATCCAGGTGCACATGGTTATGCTCACTGATGGACTTGTGCCAGGCCTGGGCCAGATCCAGCTCCGCCAGCAGCAACTGCTCGGTGCGTTCCCGATCCTTGCCCGCCAGCGGATAACCGTCGGCGTCGACAATGGTCGAGCCGCCCACCCAGTTCACCTCACGCTCCTCGCCACAGCGGTCGCAGGCGGCGATGAACATCCGATTGACTGCCGCGTTGGCCTGTACCCGGATCATCTCCGCCGGGCGTTCGCTGGCCGGGCGCGGGCCGTCCGGCCAGTTCACCGGCGCGCACAAAAGCGCCGCCCCGGCCAGGGCCGGCAGGCGCACCCATTCGGGGAACTCCAGGTCATAGCAGATCATCATGGCGATCGGCCCGAAGCGGGTGGGCACCACCGGTGGCGGTTCGTCGCCGGGGGTGAAGATCAGGTTTTCCTGATCCCACAGGTGCGCCTTGCGATACACCGTCAGCGTTCCTTCCGGCTCGATCAGCGCCGCGCTGTTGGCCACGCGTTGATCGTCCAGGCGCTCGCAGAAGCCGCCGACGATCACCACCTGCAGTTCTTCAGCCAGGGTTTTCCACAGGCTCAGGGTCGGCCCGTCGAGGCTTTCCGAGAGCACCAGGGCTTCCTGGCGGTCGCGGAACACGTAGCCGCTCTGCACCAGTTCCGGCAGCACCACCACCTGGGCGCCGCGGGCGGCGGCCTGGCGGATGGCCTCGGCGCTGAGGTTGCGGTTGTAGTCCAGGTCGCCGATTCGCGGTGCCAGTTGCTGGCAGGCCACTTTCAGGGATGTCTGGGGGATCATTGCGCGCCTCCTTCCAGTTGCTGTTCGCTGGCCTGGATGGCCAGGCGTTCGGCTTCCAGGTCCAGGTTACGGGTCAGGGCCCAGTAGACCAGCCCGGCCACCGCCAGGCCAATCACGAAGGCAATGTCGGCGCCGCCCAGGGCCTGGGACAGTGGGCCCTGGTAGAAACTCAGGGACATGAACGGCACCATCGCCAGCAGGCCGAGGAAGTAGGCCAGCAACCCGGCGCTGGACCAGCGGCCATAGATGCCGGCGGGATTGAAGATGTGGCTGATGGCATAGCGGCCTTTGCGCACCAGGTAGAAGTCCGCCAGGTTGACCGCGGTCCAGGGCACCAGGAAGTACAGCATCAGCAGGACAAAGGTGTTGAAGCTGCCCAGGTAGCTCTCGGGGATGTTCATGGCGATCAGGAAGATCACCACCGCCACCAGGAGGATGCCGGTCACCCGGCTCTTGAGCGTGGGCTGGATCGACTTGAAGCCGTCGATGGCGCTGATGCCGGTGAGCATGGCGCCGTAGCAGTTGACCGCCATGATGCCCACCAGCGCCGGCACCGCGATCAGCACGGTGAAGGTGCCGAAGCCCGGAATCAGCTGGTTGCCCACTTCGCGCACGCTGGCGATGGCGTCCGGCGAGGGCAGTGCCGAGGCCAGGAAGGCCCCCAGGGACATCAGCCACAGGGCCGATCCGGCGGCGCCCAGGTAGGTCCAGAAGATCACCTGGCGCGATGGCGTCTGGTGCGGCAGGTAGCGCGAATAGTCGGAGACGTACACCGAATAGCTGATCTGGTAACCGGCGGCGGCCGACAGCTGGATCAGGAACGCCGACCAGGAAAAATGCGCGTCGGCCACGGCAGCATCGGCCTGCAGGGTCAGCAGGGCGCTGACGGTGAGCACCGCGAACACGCTGATCATCACGTAGGTCAGCCAGCGCTGCACGGTGTGCAGCAGGTCATGGCCGACCACCGCGATCAGCACCGCGATGGCGATCATCAAGGTGTACCAGGGCGCCCGGGCCCCGGGGATCACCGTGTTGATGGCGTCGGTGGCGAGGATCACGTTGAACACGTTGAAGCCGATGTAGACGAACACCACCGCGGTGAACGGCACGATGGCCCCGCGCAGGCCGAACTGGGCGCGGGACTGGATCATCTGCGGCAGGCCCATGCGCGGGCCCTGGTTGGCGTGAAACGCCATGCAGAAGGTGCCCAGGCACACGCCGATGACGATCGCCAGGATGGCGTATTGCAGGGCCAGACCCAGGGCCGCGCCGGTGAAGCCGGTGACCATGGTGGTGAGCACGAAGTTGCCGGTGAACCAGAACGGGCCCTGGTGCCAGACCTTGCCGTGGCGCTCGTTGCGCGGCACGTAGTCGATGGAGCGGGTTTCGATCTTCAGGCCAGGAGACTGGGCCTTTTCGGTGACGCAAGACTGAGTCGTCATGGGTGGAGCCTTTGTTTTTATAGGTCGACCCCGGAGTCTCGGATAAAGGCGGCGGATGTTGAATCAGCAGGGGCAAATAATCAGTTCAGGAATTTGTGAACTGATGGCCGGTTGCTGTTGCTGTTGTGGCGAGGGAGCTTGCTCCCGTTGGGTGGCGCAGCCAACCCCATGCTCGCAAGCTCTTGACTCGGTAAGGCTCTGCTCCCGCTGCGCCCCGGCCGGCGCAGCGGGAGCAAGCTCCCTCGCCACAGGAAACCCTCCGGTCAGAAAGGTGGGTCAGGCGCTCATCACGGTGCGGATGTCGGCTGCCAGTTCGCGCACGCGCTCTTCTTCGGTGTCCCAGGAGCACATGAAGCGCGCGCCGCCCTTGCCGATGAAGGTGTAGAAACGCCAGCCCCTGGCGGTCAGGGCGGCAATCGCCGGTTCCGAAAGTTGCAGGAACACGCCGTTGGCCTGCACCGGGAACATCAGTTCCACGCCAGGAATGTCGGCCACCAGCTGGGCCAGCAACTGCGCGCAGTGGTTGGCGTGGCGGGCGTGCTTGAGCCAGGCGTCGTTTTCCAGCAGGCCGACCCAGGGCGCCGAGAGAAAGCGCATTTTCGAGGCCAGCTGGCCGGCCTGCTTGCAGCGGTAGTCGAAGTCTTCCGCCAACTGGTGGTTGAAGAACAGGATCGCTTCACCCACCGCCATGCCGTTTTTCGTGCCGCCAAAGCACAGCACGTCGACGCCGGCCTTCCAGGTCAGCTCCGCCGGGGTGCAGCCGAGGAAGGCGCAGGCGTTGGAGAAGCGCGCGCCGTCCATGTGCAGGTTCAGCCCCAGTTCCTTGCAGGTGGCGCTGATGGCGCGGACTTCTTCAGGGGTGTAGACGCTGCCCACTTCGGTGGCCTGGGTCAGGGTCACCACCCGCGGCTTGGGGTAGTGGATGTCCTGGCGCTTGAGGGCGATCTCGCGGATCGATTCCGGGGTCAGCTTGCCGTTCTGGGTGCCGGCGATCAGCAGCTTGGAACCGTTGGAGAAGAACTCCGGGGCGCCGCATTCGTCGGTTTCGACGTGGGCGGTTTCCGAGCAGATCACGCTGTGGTAACTCTGGCACAGCGACGACAGGGCCAGGGAGTTGGCGGCGGTGCCGTTGAAGGCGAAGAACACTTCGCAGTCGGTTTCGAACAATCTGCGGAAATGATCGGCGGCGCGAGCGGTCCACTGATCGTCGCCGTAAGCGCGCTCGTGGCCGTGGTTGGCCTGCTCCATGGCGGCCCAGGCTTCGGGGCAGATGCCGGAGTAGTTGTCGCTGGCGAATTGTTGGCTCTTGTCGGTCATGGCCGGCTCCGTGGTCGATGATGGTGCGCACTTTACCCAAGAACAATGGCTCAGCACACGCTCTGTTTATGCCGGAATAATGCAGGGCCCATAAGGATTTATGCGTGATGCGATGCTGAAAACCGACCACCCTCGGCGCGATGGGGCGCTGGATGCGCTGAAGTGGCTGGCGCTGTTGAGCATGGTCCTCGATCACCTGCGTTATGTGGGCCTGAGCCTGGACTGGCTGTATGTCCCGGGGCGTCTGGCGTTTCCCTGGTTCTGCCTGGCGATGGCGGTGAATCTGGCGCGGGTTGCTGATCGGTCTGGCCACCAGCTCGGGCAATGGCGCTACCTGGGCAGGCTGCTGCTGTTCAGCGGGCTCAGTGAGATTCCCTATCGCCTGTTCGTGCCCGATCCCGACACCTTGAATGTATTGCCGACCCTGGCCCTGGGGTTGCTGGTGGCCCGGGGCTGGCAGCGGCCCAGGGGGCTGGCGTTGGCGCTTGGCTTGGCGGCTCTGCTGCTGGCGCTGGGGTTTTCCCGTTGGCTGATGTTTGGCGCGTTCGGGGTGTTGCTGCCATTGGCCCTGCTGCTGGTGCAGCGCCGCCCCTGGTATTTCAGCCTGCTGCCCGGGGCCTTGTGCCTGGCGGCCAACCAATGGGAAACCTTGTTCCCGGCGGCGCGCCTGGGCAATTGGGTGGCGACCTGCGGTATTGCCGCCTGTCTGTTGGCGCCGTTGCTCGGGCTGATGTTGCTGCGGGGGCTGCGTGGCGGGGCGGTGCCGGCCATGCGCCGCTGGGCCTACCTGCTGTACCCGGCGCACTTTCTCCTGCTGCTGGCCCTGCGCCAACTCCTGTAGCCGCTGCCGCAGGCTGCGAACGGCTTGGGCGGCATTTCGACGTGGCAGACGGGGCGATCTTGAAGGTTTAGAGGTTTGGCGGGAGATCGCCAGGCAAGGTCCTGCGGACCTTTGCGCAGCTTCGCGGGCTCAGCAGCGGCTACAGGGCCGCAGGGCGCCGATCCAGAGCCTTCCCCCGGCTGTGGCCCGAGGCATTTATCTGCGTGCGCCAAAGCATGTCGTAAACGCACCTTTGCGTGGCGTCCATAGGCATTTGAGTTCCCCTTGCCGGTCATACCATCGCATCCAAAGGGCGTAGCTGTAAGGCTCGCCTCACCGAGACGAAAGGCGCAGCGCCGCCGCTGGGAGAGACGTGATGTTCAGCAAGCAAGACCAGATCCAGGGTTACGACGATGCACTGCTGGCGGCGATCAATGCCGAGGAACAACGCCAGGAAGATCACATCGAGCTGATCGCGTCGGAGAACTACACCAGCAAGCGGGTGATGCAGGCGCAAGGCAGCGGGCTGACCAACAAATACGCCGAAGGCTATCCGGGCAAGCGCTACTACGGTGGCTGCGAGCACGTGGACAAGGTCGAGGCCCTGGCCATCGAGCGCGCCAAGCAGCTGTTCGGTGCCGACTACGCCAACGTCCAGCCGCATTCCGGTTCTTCCGCCAACAGCGCGGTGTACCTGGCCCTGCTGCAGGCCGGCGACACCATTCTCGGCATGAGCCTGGCCCATGGCGGTCACTTGACCCACGGCGCCAAGGTGTCGTCCTCGGGCAAGCTGTACAACGCCGTGCAGTACGGCATCGACACCACCACCGGGCTGATCGACTACGACGAAGTCGAGCGCCTGGCCGTGGAACACAAGCCGAAGATGATCGTCGCCGGCTTCTCGGCCTACTCCAAGACCCTGGACTTCCCGCGTTTCCGGCAGATTGCCGACAAGGTCGGGGCGCTGCTGTTCGTCGACATGGCCCACGTCGCCGGGCTGGTGGCCGCCGGTCTGTATCCCAACCCGCTGCCCTATGCCGACGTGGTCACCACCACCACCCACAAGACCCTGCGCGGTCCCCGTGGTGGCCTGATCCTGGCCAAGGCCAATGAAGAGATCGAGAAGAAACTCAACGCTGCGGTGTTCCCGGGTGCCCAGGGCGGTCCGCTGATGCACGTGATCGCCGCCAAGGCGGTGTGCTTCAAGGAAGCGCTGGAGCCCGGGTTCAAGGCCTATCAGCAACAGGTGATCGACAACGCCCAGGCCATGGCCGGCGTATTTATCAAACGCGGCTACGATGTAGTGTCCGGCGGCACCGACAACCATCTGTTCCTGGTCAGCCTGATTCGCCAGGGCCTGACCGGCAAGGATGCCGATGCCGCCCTGGGCCGCGCCCACATCACCGTGAACAAGAACGCCGTGCCCAACGACCCGCAGTCGCCGTTTGTCACCTCCGGCCTGCGCATCGGCACCCCGGCGGTCACCACCCGCGGATTCAAGGTCACCCAGTGCACTGAACTGGCCGGTTGGATCTGCGACATCCTCGATCACCTCGGCGATGCCGACGTCGAGGCCAATGTCGCGCGCCAGGTGGCAGCCCTGTGCGCTGATTTCCCGGTTTACCGCTGAGAGCCGCAACTGGAGCAATGACTATGCAACGCTATTCGGGCTTCGGCCTCTTCAAGCACTCTCTCAGCCACCATGAAAACTGGCAGCGCATGTGGCGCACGCCGACCCCGAAGAAGGTCTACGACGTGGTCATCGTCGGCGGTGGCGGGCATGGCCTGGCCACCGCCTACTACCTGGCCAAGGAACACGGCATCACCAATGTCGCGGTGGTGGAAAAGGGCTGGCTGGGCGGCGGCAATACCGCGCGCAACACCACCATCGTGCGTTCCAACTACCTGTGGGACGAGTCGGCGCAGCTCTACGAGCATGCGATGAAGCTGTGGGAAGGCCTGTCCCAGGACCTCAACTACAACGTGATGTTCTCCCAGCGCGGGGTCTACAACCTGTGCCACACCCTGCAGGACATCCGTGATTCCGAGCGTCGGGTCAGCGCCAACCGCCTCAACGGCATCGACGGCGAACTGCTCAACACCCAGCAGGTGGCGGACGAGATTCCCTACCTGGATTGCTCGAAAAACACCCGTTATCCGATCCTCGGCGCCACGGTCCAGCGCCGTGGCGGCGTGGCCCGTCACGACGCCGTGGCCTGGGGCTTTGCCCGGGCCGCCGACGCCCTGGGCGTGGACCTGATCCAGCAGACCGAAGTCATTGGCTTTCGCAAGGAAAACGGCGTGTGCATCGGCGTCGAGACCAACAAGGGCTTTATCGGCGCCAAGCGCGTCGGCGTGGTCACCGCCGGTAACTCCGGGCACATGGCCAAGCTCGCGGGCTTCCGCCTGCCGATCGAATCCCACCCGCTGCAAGCGCTGGTGTCGGAACCGATCAAACCGATCATCGACAGCGTGATCATGTCCAACGCGGTGCACGGCTACATCAGCCAGTCGGACAAGGGCGACCTGGTGATCGGTGCCGGTATCGACGGCTGGGTTGGCTACGGCCAGCGCGGTTCCTACCCGGTGATCGAACACACCATCCAGGCCATCGTCGAGATGTTCCCGGTGCTGTCCCGAGTGCGGATGAACCGCCAGTGGGGCGGCATCGTCGACACCAGCCCGGACGCCTGCCCGATCATTTCCAAGACCCCGGTGCCGAACATGTTCTTCAACTGCGGCTGGGGCACCGGCGGCTTCAAGGCCACCCCGGGCTCGGGCAACGTGTTTGCCGCGAGCCTCGCCAAGGGCGAGATGCATCCATTGGCCGCCCCTTTCTCCATCGACCGTTTCCACAACGGCGCGCTGATCGACGAACACGGCGCTGCTGCGGTCGCCCACTAAAAGGACAACTCCCTATGTTGCATATCTTCTGTCCTCACTGCGGCGAGCTGCGCTCCGAAGAGGAATTCCACTCGTCCGGCCAGGCGCATATTCCCCGGCCGCTGGACCCCAACGCCTGCACCGACGAGGAGTGGGGCGACTACATGTTCTTCCGCGACAACCCTCGCGGCCTGCACCACGAGTTGTGGATCCACGCCGCCGGTTGCCGCCAGTACTTCAACGCCACCCGCGACACCGTGACCTACGAAATTCTTGAAACCTACAAGATAGGCACCAAACCGCAGTTCACCGCCAAGGCTGCTGGAGAGAAGGTATGAGCCAGACCAATCGCCTGTCCAACGGCGGACGCATCGACCGCAACAAAGTCCTGACCTTCACCTTCAACGGCCAGAGCTACAAGGGCTTTGAGGGCGACACCCTGGCCTCGGCCCTGCTGGCCAACGGCGTGGACATCATCGGTCGCAGCTTCAAGTACTCCCGGCCCCGGGGCATCTTCGCCGCCGGCTGCGAGGAGCCCAACGCGGTGCTGCAGATCGGCGCCACCGAAGCCACCCAGATCCCCAACGTGCGCGCCACTCAACAGGCGCTGTACCAGGGCCTGGTGGCCACCAGCACCAACGGCTGGCCCAGCGTCAACAACGACATGATGGGGATTCTCGGCAAGGTCGGCGGCAAGCTGATGCCGCCGGGCTTCTACTACAAAACCTTCATGTACCCGCAATCGTTCTGGATGACCTACGAGAAGTACATCCGCAAGGCCGCGGGCCTCGGTCGCTCGCCTACCGAGAACGATCCGGACACCTACGACAACATGAACCAGCACTGCGACGTGCTGATTGTCGGCGCCGGCCCCGCCGGTCTTGCGGCCGCGCTGGCCGCTGCCCGCAGTGGCGCTCGGGTGATCCTGGCCGATGAGCAGGAAGAATTCGGCGGCAGCCTGCTGGACAGCCGCGAAAGCCTGGACGGCAAGCCGGCGGTGGAGTGGGTGGCCAGCGTGATCGCCGAGCTCAAGTCGCTGCCGGACGTGTTGCTGCTGCCTCGGGCCACGGTCAACGGCTACCACGACCATAACTTCCTGACCATTCACGAGCGCCTCACCGATCACCTCGGCGACCGCGCGCCCATCGGCCAGGTGCGCCAGCGCATCCATCGGGTCCGCGCCAAGCGCGTGGTGCTGGCCACCGGCGCCCACGAGCGGCCGCTGGTCTACGGCAACAACGACGTGCCGGGCAACATGCTGGCCGGTGCCGTCTCCACCTACGTGCGCCGCTACGGCGTGGCCCCGGGCAAGAAGCTGGTGCTGTCCACCAACAACGACCACGCCTACCGCGTGGCCCTGGACTGGCTCGACGCCAGCCTGCAAGTGGTGGCCATCGCCGATGCGCGGCACAACCCCCGCGGTGCCCTGGTGGAAGAAGCTCGGGCCAAGGGCATCCGCATCCTCACCTCCAGCGCGGTGATCGAGGCCCGTGGCAGCAAGCACGTGACCGGCGCCCGCGTAGCGGCCATCGACGTCAAGGCGCACAAGGTCACCAGCCCCGGCGAGTGGCTCGATTGCGACCTGATCGCCAGCTCCGGCGGCTACAGCCCGGTGGTGCACCTGGCCTCGCACCTGGGCGGCAAGCCAGTGTGGCGTGAAGACATCCTCGGTTTCGTGCCCGGTGAAGCACCGCAGAAGCGCGTGTGCGTCGGTGGCATCAACGGCGTCTACAGCCTCGGCGACACCTTGGCCGACGGTTTCGAGGGCGGTGTGCGCGCCGCCAGCGAAGCCGGGTTCCAGAGCGTCGAGGGCGTGTTGCCCAAGGCCCTGACTCGTCTTGAAGAACCGACCCTGGCGCTGTTCCAGGTGCCCCATGAAAAAGGTACGGCGCGTGCGCCCAAGCAATTTGTCGACCTGCAGAACGACGTCACCGCCGCCGCCATCGAACTGGCGACCCGCGAGGGCTTCGAGTCGGTGGAGCACGTCAAGCGCTACACCGCCCTGGGCTTCGGCACCGACCAGGGCAAGCTGGGCAACGTCAACGGCCTGGCCATCGCCGCCCGTTCGCTGAACGTCAGCATCCCGCAGATGGGCACCACCATGTTCCGCCCGAACTACACGCCGATCACCTTCGGCGCCGTGGCCGGCCGGCACTGTGGGCACATCTTCGAGCCGGTGCGTTTCACCGCGCTGCATGCCTGGCATGTGAAGAACGGCGCCGAGTTCGAAGACGTCGGCCAGTGGAAGCGCCCCTGGTACTTCCCGAAAAACGGCGAAGACCTGCATGCCGCAGTCAAGCGTGAATGCCTGGCGGTGCGCGACAGCGTTGGCCTGCTGGACGCCTCGACCCTGGGCAAGATCGACATCCAGGGCCCGGACGCCCGGGAGTTCCTCAACCGCATCTACACCAACGCCTGGACCAAGCTCGACGTGGGCAAGGCCCGCTACGGCCTGATGTGCAAGGAAGACGGCATGGTCTTCGACGACGGCGTCACCGCCTGTCTGGCCGACAACCACTTCCTGATGACCACCACCACCGGCGGCGCGGCCCGCGTGCTGCAGTGGCTGGAGATCTACCAGCAGACCGAATGGCCGGACCTCAAGGTGTACTTCACCTCGGTCACCGACCACTGGGCCACCATGACCCTGTCGGGCCCCAACAGCCGCAAGCTGCTGAGCGAAGTCACCGACATCGACCTGGACAAGGACGGCTTCCCGTTCATGACCTGGAAGGAAGGCCTGGTGGGCGGCGTGCCGGCGCGGGTGTTCCGCATCTCGTTCACCGGCGAGCTGTCCTACGAGGTCAACGTCCAGGCCGACTACGCCATGGGCGTGCTGGAGCAGATCGTCGAGGCCGGCAAGAAGTACAACCTGACCCCCTACGGCACCGAAACCATGCACGTGCTGCGGGCCGAGAAGGGCTTCATCATCGTCGGCCAGGACACCGACGGCTCGATGACCCCGGACGACCTGAACATGGGCTGGTGCGTGGGCCGGACCAAGCCGTTCTCGTGGATCGGCTGGCGCGGGATGAACCGTGAAGACTGCGTGCGCGAGCAGCGCAAGCAACTGGTGGGCCTCAAGCCGATCGACCCGACCCAGTGGCTGCCGGAAGGCGCGCAACTGGTGTTCAACCCCAAGCAGGCGATCCCGATGAGCATGGTCGGTCACGTGACCTCCAGCTACGCCCACAACTCCCTGGGTTATTCCTTTGCCCTGGGCGTGGTCAAGGGCGGCCTCCAGCGCCTGGGCGAGCGGGTCTTCGCGCCGCTGGCCGATGGCCGGGTGATCGAGGCGGAAATCGTTTCCTCGGTGTTCTTCGACCCCAAGGGCGACCGCCAGAACATATGACATGAACCCGGGGCGCACCCTGTAGCCGCTGCCGCAGGCTGCGCCAAGGTCCGCAGGACCTGCCCGGGATGCAAAAGCTTGCGCCCGGTTCTCATACGACCGCAGCCTCCGGCAGCGGCAACCGGAACCGGACCACAGAATAAAGGACAGGTGCTCCATGACCGCAGTCAACGTTTACCAACAGCGCCCCACCACCGGGGCCAAGGCCGAGTCGCCCTTGCACCACGCCGACCTGCCGAGCCTGGTGGGCAAGGGCCGCAAGAACGCCGGGGTGATCCTGCGCGAGAAAAAACTTCTCGGTCACCTGATGATCCGTGGCGACGGCCACGACCCGGCCTTCGCCGCCGGCGTGCACAAGGCCCTGGGCATCGAATTGCCGGGTGCCCTGAGCGTGGTGGTCAAGGGTGAAACCAGCCTGCAATGGCTGGGCCCGGATGAGTGGCTGCTGATCGTGCCCAGCGGCGAAGAATTCGCCGCCGAGCAGAACCTGCGGGCGGCCCTGGGCGACCTGCATATCCAGATCGTCAACGTCAGCGGCGGCCAGCAGATTCTTGAACTGTCCGGCCCCAACGTGCGCCAGGTGCTGATGAAGTCCACCAGCTACGACGTGCACCCCAACAACTTCCCGGTGGGCAAGGCGGTGGGCACGGTGTTCGCCAAGTCGCAGCTGGTGATCCGCCGCACCGGCGAAGACACCTGGGAGCTGTTGGTGCGCCGCAGTTTTTCCGATTACTGGTGGATGTGGCTGCAGGATGCGGCCGCCGAATACGGCCTGAGCGTCCAGGCCTGAACCCTAACCCTGTGGCCGCTGCCGCGGGCTGCGACAAGGCTCGAAGAGCCGTCCCCTGCGGGGCCGATCGCAGCCTTCGGCAGCGGCTACAGTGCCGTCATCAACAGGAGCCTATTGAATGAGCCGCGCCCCCGATACCTGGATTCTCACCGCCGACTGCCCCAGCGTGCTCGGCACGGTGGACGCGGTGACCCGCTTTCTGTTCGAGCAGGGCTGCTACGTCACCGAGCACCACTCCTTCGATGACCGGCTCTCGGGGCGCTTCTTCATCCGTGTGGAGTTCCGCCAGCCCGACGGCCTCGACGAGCAGGGCTTTCGCCAGGGGCTGGCCGAGCGCGCCAAAGCCTTCGCCATGAACTTCGAACTGACCGCGCCCAACTACCGGCCGAAGGTGGTGATCATGGTCTCCAAGGCCGATCACTGCCTCAACGACCTGCTCTACCGCCAGCGCATCGGCCAGTTGCCCATGGACGTGGTGGCGGTGGTGTCCAACCACCCGGACCTCAAGCCCCTGGCCGACTGGCACCAGATTCCCTACCACCACTTCCCCCTCGATCCCAACGACAAGCCGTCCCAGGAGCGTCAGGTGTGGCAGGTGATCGAGGACTCCGGCGCTGAACTGGTGATCCTTGCCCGCTACATGCAAGTGCTGTCGCCGGAGCTGTGCCGCAAGCTCGATGGCAAGGCGATCAATATCCACCACTCGCTGCTGCCGGGCTTCAAGGGCGCCAAGCCTTATCACCAGGCCTACAACAAGGGGGTGAAACTGGTGGGCGCCACCGCGCACTACATCAACAACGACCTGGACGAAGGCCCGATCATCGCCCAGGGCGTGGAGGTGGTGGACCACAGTTACTACCCCGAAGACCTGATCGCCAAGGGGCGTGACATTGAAGGCCTGACCCTGGCTCGGGCGGTGGGGTATCACATCGAACGGCGGGTGTTCTTGAACGGCAATCGCACGGTGGTGCTCTGATGATTATTGGGGCTGCTGCGCAGCCCTTCGCGAGCAAGCTCGCTCCTACAGGGGGCACGCCGTGTGGGAGCGAGCTTGCTCGCGAAGCGATTTTGAAAACGAAACAGCATCCGTACCCGAGCAATCCACGTGTTTCCCCCTTTGGGTAACGCGGTTCCATAACAACAACAGCGAGGTGAAAGCATGTCTGGTAATCGTGGTGTCGTGTATCTGGGCAGCGGCAAGGTCGAGGTACAGAAAATCGACTATCCAAAAATGCAGGACCCGCGCGGCAGGAAGATCGAGCACGGCGTCATCCTGCGCGTAGTCTCCACCAACATCTGCGGTTCGGACCAACACATGGTCCGCGGCCGTACCACCGCCCAGGTAGGCCTGGTCCTGGGTCATGAAATCACTGGCGAAGTGATCGAGAAGGGCAGCGACGTCGAGAACCTGAAGATCGGTGATCTGGTGTCGGTGCCGTTCAACGTGGCGTGCGGGCGCTGCCGTTCCTGCAAGGAGCAACACACCGGGGTCTGCCTGACCGTCAACCCGGCCCGTGCCGGTGGCGCCTACGGCTACGTCGACATGGGCGACTGGACCGGCGGCCAGGCCGAGTACGTGCTGGTGCCTTACGCCGACTTCAACCTGCTGAAACTGCCGGATCGCGACAAGGCCATGGAGAAGATCCGCGACCTGACCTGCCTCTCCGACATCCTGCCCACCGGTTATCACGGCGCGGTGACGGCCGGCGTTGGCCCGGGCAGCAGCGTTTATGTGGCCGGGGCCGGCCCGGTCGGCCTGGCGGCCGCCGCGTCTGCGCGCCTGCTGGGGGCGGCGGTGGTGATCGTCGGTGACGTCAACCCGGTGCGCCTGGCCCACGCCAAGGCCCAGGGGTTTGAAATTGCCGACCTGTCCAAGGACACCCCGCTGCACGAACAGATCGCCGCCCTGCTGGGCGAACCGGAAGTCGACTGTGCGGTGGACGCCGTGGGCTTCGAAGCCCGTGGCCACGGCCATGCCGGTGCCCAGCACGAAGCCCCGGCCACCGTGCTCAACTCGCTGATGGGCGTGGTACGGGTGGCGGGCAAGATCGGTATTCCCGGCCTCTACGTCACCGAAGACCCGGGCGCGGTGGACGCCGCGGCGAAGATGGGCAGCCTGAGCATCCGCTTCGGCCTGGGCTGGGCCAAGTCCCACAGCTTCCACACCGGCCAGACCCCGGTGATGAAGTACAACCGCCAACTGATGCAGGCCATCATGTGGGACCGCATCAACATCGCCGAAGTGGTGGGCGTGCAAGTCATCAGCCTCGACGACGCCCCGCGCGGCTATGGCGAGTTCGATGCCGGCGTGCCGAAGAAATTCGTCATCGACCCGCACAAGCTGTTCAGCGCTGCCTGAGGACCGTCAGCAACAAAAAACGCCGCCTTCTCTAGCCGAGAAGGCGGCGTTTTTTTCTTTTGTAGCGAGGGAGCTTGCTCCCGATGGGGTGCGACACGGTTGTGCCAGTCGAGTCGCGGATTCAGGTTTTACGACCGCTGCGCGGCCGAGCGGGAGCAAGCTCCCTCGCCACAGCGGCCGCTTTCAATCAGGCGATCAGCGTGGCGCGCAAGCGCCGTCCCAGCACATCCATCAGGTCGCAGCCATCGCGCAGGGGAATGGCGCAGAGCTGTGCCAGCTCCTGGGCCAGTACCGGGTCCCTGCCCAGGGCATCGCTCAAGGCCAGTTGCTCCAGCACCTGGGTCACGGCGCGGATACGGAAGGCGGCGGCTTCATGGAGCACATCCAGTGGCGCCTGAGTATCGATCAGTAGGGAGGGGATATTGCAGTCGTGGCCGGTGATCGGCATGTAACGGTTCATGGAAAGTTCTCCGCAGTTCAGTGAGAACCGCCACGGATTCGTCGCCAAACGATGGGTGGCAGCTGTACGCAGGTTGGCGAACCGGGAACACACGGAACCGGCAGACCCGAAGGTCTCCCACGCACAGCTGCCATAACGGCAACGTTGCGGGTGCAGAACGTCCTGCCAACAAAGCAGGACGCTTCTGACCGTAGTTCGTCGGGTCGCCAAACCCGGTCGCTATTTGAGCGACCGGCGGACTATAAGCCGCTGGTGCGTGAGGCAGCAAGGCGCTGGGGGGTGGATGTCTTGCAGAAGGTTTCGTCCGCTGTGGCGTCGCTGAACGTGCACGAGGCGCTGTCCACGAGGCCGGTCCACTGAAATCGGTTGACCGCAAAGAGTCGACCTCGCAGAATGGAAAAACGTAGCGACAATGTAGCTACAAATAACCAATAGAGGTGATACCTTGGCTGCATTACTGAAAACCACTGACGTGCGTTGCCGCATAGACGAGGACTTGAAGGTGAGTGCTACTGCTGTGCTGGAAGCCTGTGGGCTGAGCCTCAGTGAGGCCATGCGCCTGTTCCTGCGTCAGGTTGTGGCCGTGCAGGGATTGCCTTTCGAAGTGCGTGTCCCATCGGAGAAAACCGCTCGTGCCATGGCGCAGGCGCGGGAGATTCGTCGTCAGTACGACTCGATTGACGACATGTTGAGGGATGCTGATGGCGAAGCCGGAGAGGAACCCAAAGCGCGCTGAGCGGCCCAGGCAATGCGCACAAACGCCGGAGTTTAAAAAGTCCTGGGAGCGCTATCAGCGCGCGGGGCGTCGCGACATGCACGAAGTGCGCAAGGTCATGGTGCTGCTGTTCCTGGGGGAGCCGCTACCGGCGCAGTATCTCGATCATGCGCTGAAGGGGGAGTGGGACGGTTTCAGGGAGTGTCATATCGGTGGCGATTTTCTGCTGATTTATGACGTGGCCCGAGCCGGTCTTGTGACCTTTGTCGACCTGGGCAGCCATGCCGAATTGTTCAGATAGTTCATGCCGACTGAAAAGCCCGCCTATTGGCGGGCTTCTCGTTGCTTGTGAGTCCGGCTCGATCAATAACCCCGGCCCGGGTAGTCGAACCAGTGTTCTCCCCGCAGGATCTCCCTCATCTGGTCATCGCTAAAAAGCCCCGGCGCATCCCGCTGGAAACGCGAGCGCCACTGGGGCAGCCACCAGTAGTTCAGCGCCGTGCCTCTTGGCATCAGCACCATGCTGAGGACTGATCGGTCGATGAGCCCGCGCTGATACAGCTGGTGGCTGCGGTCCATGAGGTCCAGGTAGTAGTCGATGGGCAGCGAGAGCATCAGCACCGCGGTATGGAATTTTTCCGTGGGCGCGCGTTGCGGGTTTTCCAGCAGGTTCAGGGCGTCGCAATAGTGGGCCGGGGACTGGCGAGCCAGGGCCTGGGCCTCCGGGATTCCGAGAATGATCAGTGAGTTGATTTCCTCTTGCCAGTGGGCGCCGTTTGTCTCACGGAAGTACTGGCTGATGAACTCGCTCAGGGGGCCTGGGACCGTGTCCGAGCAGTGGCTGCTGTCGATGGGGCGGCCCAGGGTCCAGATGATGAGGGGGATGCTCAGGGCCAGGGCGATGCAGCCGCAGAGGGCCGCTCTGATGGGGAATGGTTTCACAGCAGGCGCCGAAAGGTGTGGGGGCCGGGGAGTTTAGCGCTGGCGGCTTCGCTGGCAAGCCCGCTCCTACACAAGTCGGGCCTTGTAGGAGCCGGCTTGCCGGCGAAGGCGGCCGTCAGAGCGCTGCCAATTGCCCCTGGTACAACACCGGCCCGGTGGGCTGGCCGGTAGGTGAGCCGCCGTGGGGTTCCAGGCTCACGGCCAGGGCGATCGGGGTGCCCAGCAGTTCGCGTTGGGCCGGGCTCAGGTTGATCTTGCCTTGGCCGCCCACCGGCACTACGCCGAGGGAAATAGGTTTGCCGTCGGCAGGAATCGCCCAGAGTTCCAGGCTGCGGTCCAGGCCGATGGCGGCCAGGGTCAGGGGCTCGACTTGCAGGTACTGGGCGTGGGCCTTGATCCGCAGCGCCGGTTGCTGGTCGGCGCTGAGCAGGGTGGCGCTGTAGCGCACCTGATCGCTCTGCTGGATAAAACCGATGTACAGGGTCGCCAGCACGGCGCAGGCGGCAAGCGCCAGGCGCAGGCGCATCCACAGCGGGTTCTTCTTCGGCAAGTGCAGGACCTGGGGCTGGATGCGCGCCTGGATGTCTTGCCACACCTGTTCCGGTACTGCTTGCTCGGGGATGGCTTCGGTCAGGCTGGCAAGGCTTTCCTGCCACCGCGCCAGTTCTTCGCGCAGGGCCGCGTCGTCCAGCAGGAGCATTTCGAAGCGCCGGCGCGCGGCGCCCTGCATCAGGCCGATGGCGTAGTCGGCGGCCAGGGCGCGCCGGCGTTCTGGGGTTTGATAGTTCATGATTCAAGGCACCGGCGCAGGCGTTCCATGCCCCGACGAATCCAGGATTTGACCGAGCCCAGGGGCGCGGCCAGGTGTTCGGCCAGCTCCGAGCAGGACAGACCCTGGAAGTAGGCCACGGTGATGGATTGGCGCTGCATGCCGTCGAGGCTGTCCAGGCAGCGGTTCAGGGCCCGGGCGGAGCGGGCGCTGTCCAGCTGGTCGTGGGCCGAAGGGCTTTGATCCTCCAGCTGTTGTTCTTCGAGTTCGCCCAGGGGCCGTTCGCGGTGTTTGCGCAACTGGTCGATGGCCTGGTTGCGGGTGATGTTGACCATCCAGGTCAGGGGCGCGGACAGGTGCGGCTGGTAGCGCACGGCGTTGTTCCAGATGCGCACGAAGCTTTCCTGCAGCACTTCCTCGGCCAGATCGCGGCGGCCCATGAAGCGCAGGGCGACGCCGTGCAGACGTGGGGCAACCATGCGATAGAGGGTTTCGAAGGCCCGGCGGTCGCCCAGTGAACACTGGGCCAGCAGGTGCCGCAGCTGATCGGGGTCGAGGCTCGAAATGGCGATTCTCCTGGCAGGAACGGGGACAAGGGCCAGCGACAGGCGCCGACTGACGCAGCCAGAGATTAGTCCAGGGTGTGCGGTTGTTCCATTCACGTCCTGCTGCCTCATGCCGGAGCCCGGGTGGCGCTCGTGGACGATATACGCAGCAGCGGCGGGCCTGGATGCAGGCGCCGGACGGCAGGGCAGGCGCTGGAACATTCGCCGGCGGTTTGAGTCAAAAGACTGTTTTCCCGCCGCCCGAGTCCGGACGGTTTCCCGCCCCATGAGGTTGTTTCGATGAATATTCCACGCGGTTTCGCCCTGGCTACCCTGATGACCCTGGCAGCCGGTTCGGCTCTGGCCGGCGGTTTCAGCCTGAACGATGCGGCCAACGCCATTGCCGGCATGCAGGGCGGCGACAAGGCTGCCGCTGCCGCGCCGACCTCCCAGACTGCCGGTCTGCTGGGCACCCTGGCGCAACTCAATGTCACCCCCGAGCAAGCCATCGGCGGCACTGGCGCCATGCTCGGCCTGGCGAAGAATCAACTCAGCGGTTCGGACTATTCGCAACTGAGCAAAAGCGTGCCGGGCATTGACCAGCTCTCGGGCAGCAACGCCCTGGGCAGCCTGGGCGCCTTGGGTGGCCTGCTCGGTCAGTCTTCCGGCAAAACCGCCGGCCTGGACAGCGCCCTGGGCAACGTCAAGGACACCAATGACCTGAACAACGCCTTTGGCGCCCTGGGCATGGACAGCGGCATGATCGGCCAGTTTGCCCCGCTGATCCTGCAGTACCTGGGCCAGCAGGGCGTCGGCGGTTCATTGCTGCAAAGCCTGAGCGGCATCTGGGGCGTGGCCAAGTAACGCCCTGCAGCCCCGGCGCCGGGCGCGTCGGGGCTTTTCCTGAAGGTTGAAACACTCGCCTTTACCTTTCCCGGAGTTTTCGCCCAATCCGGCCTGTGCTATATCTCGCGCCCCGTTTTCCAAGGAAGCTCGAACGCGATGTTCATGGATGCACTGAAGATGTCTTTGCCCGCCGATGCGGTGCTCGGTTTCATGCTCTACATGCTGGGCGCCGCCCTGGTGTTTGCCCTCTACGCGTTCATCTACACGCGCCTGACCCCCTATAACGAATTCGCCCTGATCCGCCAGGGCAACAGTGCCGCTTCCATCGCCCTGTCCGGCGCCTTGCTGGGCTTTGCCATTCCGGTGGCCAGTGCGATTTCCCATTCCATTTCGATCATCGATTTCCTGCTCTGGGCCGGTATCGCCGCGGTGGTGCAATTGCTCACGTTCCTGGTGGTCAGCCTGACCCTCAAGGGGCTGTCCCAGCGCATCGCCAACCAGGAAAATTCCGCGGCGATCCTGGTGGCTTCGGTGTCTGTCGGTGTCGGCCTGCTGAATGCGGCCTGCATGACCCCATCGGTCTGAGGGCGCCGGCATGAAACGCAGTAAAAGCGTGCGCCTGGTGCTGTTGGGCAGCGTGCCGTTCGCCCTGGCCGCCTGTGACGGTCAGCCCCAGGCAACCCGGGAAGTGCGCCAGACCCAGCATTTCAGCAGCGTTCGCGATTGCGTGCTGGCGCAGGTTCCGTCCGCGATCTGCCAGGGCGCTTTCGATGATGCCCGCGAGCGTGGAGAGCTGATAGCGCCGCGTTATCTCGACCTGCAACGCTGTGAAGACGACTTCTTCGCGGGCAACTGCATGGTTTCCAGTGACAACCGCGCCTACGTGCCGATTGCCAAGGGCGTCGCCCTGACCACCCAGCGCACGGTGCCGGTCCAGCCCGAGGACGAGCAACCCGAGCAGGCCAGCTCCAGCAGTTCCAGCAGCTCTGGTGGTGGTGGTGGTGGTGGTGGTGGTGGTGGTGGTGGTGGTGGTGGTGGTGGTGGTGGTGGTGCCCGTTCGGGTTCCAGCTTCTGGCGCTGGATCGGCCTGGACTCCACGCCCGAGTCGCGCTATTTCAGCGAGGCGCTGTACAAGGAGCGTGACGGTCGCGGCGGCTCTCAACTGAGCACCCTCAGCCAGCAGGTGGAGAACGGCAGGACCTTTTTTCACGCCAACGGTGGGCGTTTCGGCATGTCCCTGCCGGAACATTTCACCAGCAGCGGTAATCCCCTGGCCGGGGCTCATGAGGTGGTCAGCCGTGGCGGTTTCGGCTCCTCCAGTCGCAGCAGCTGGAGCTTCGGTTCTTGAAGCGCATCGCCAGCACCCCGCGCGCGGATTGGCAGGCCACGGCGGAGCAGTTGGGCTTTGCTTTCCACACCTTCGACGGCGAGCCGTACTGGGACGAGTCGGCCTATTACCGCTTCAGCCTGCGGCAGATCGAAGACGACCTGGAAGACCCGACCCAGGAACTGCACGAGCTGTGCATGGCCCTGGTGGCCGAAGTGGTGGACAGCGAAGAGCTGCTGCAGCGCCTGGCGATCCCTGCGGCCTTTCACGAATTGATCCGCCAATCGTGGAAGCAGGGCGATCCCCATCTCTACGGGCGCATGGACCTGTGCTACGACGGCATGGGCCCGGCCAAGTTGCTGGAAACCAACTACGACACGCCGACCTCGCTGTACGAGGCGAGCTTCTTCCAGTACGTCTGGCTCGAACAGCAGATGCAGCGCGGACAACTGCCGGCGGGCTGCGATCAGTTCAACAGCATCGAGGACAAACTGCTGCAGGCCTTCGTCCAGGGCGGTTTCAAGTCGCCGATGCACTTTGCCTCGGTGCGCGATTCGCTGGAGGACCGTGGCACCGTCGAATACCTGCGCGATATCGCCCGTCAGGCTGGCCTGGGCACGCGCCTGATTGCCATCGAGGACATCGGCCTGAATGCCGGCGGGCGTTTCGTCGACCTGCTGGAGATGCCCATCGACAGCCTGTTCAAGCTCTATCCCTGGGAGCATCTGTTCAACGAAGCCTTTGGTCCGGCGATTGCCGGCAGCGGCACGCAATTTGTCGAGCCGCCGTGGAAGGCGATCCTCTCCAACAAGGGCGCCATGGCGCTGTTATGGGAGCGGCATGCAGGGCACCCGAACCTGCTGCCGGCGTTTATCGACGATGACCCCACTGCCCGCCTGGGCCCGGGTTGGGTGCGCAAGCCGTTCTTTTCCCGAGAGGGCGCCAATGTGGAGATCTGCACCGAGGGCGGTGAGCGCCTGATCGAAGCTGGGCCCTATGGCGGGCCCTGCATCCGCCAGCAGTTTCACCCGCTGCCGGTGTTTGCCGGCAACCACACGGTGATTGGCAGTTGGGTGATCGGCGATCAGCCGGCGGGGATTGGCATTCGCGAGGACAACTCGCCGATCACCAAGGACAGCAGTCGCTTCCTGCCCCATGTGATCATCGATTGATCAGCGGCGTTCGCCCAGCAATTCGCTGATGCGCTGGTCCTTGTCGGTCCACAGCCGGTTGACCCAGTCCTGTACCTGCTGGCGGAACGCCGGGTCGTTTTCGTAATCGCCGTGCCACAGCGCCGGGTCCAGTTCGCGGGTGCGAATGTCGATGATCACCTTGGGCACGCTGCCGCTGATCAGGTCCCAGAAGCCGGGAATGCGTTCTTGGGGATAGACCACGGTCACGTCCAGCACCGCGTCCAGCTGTTCGCCCAGGGCCGCGAGGACGAAGGCCACGCCACCGGCCTTGGGCTTGAGCAGGTGCTGGAAGGGTGAGTTCTGTTGCTGGCGCTTGGCCGGGGTGAAGCGGGTGCCTTCCAGGTAGTTGACCACGGTCACCGGCTGGCGCTTGAACAGCTCGCAGGCGGCCTTGGTGATTTCCAGGTCCTTGCCTTGCAGTTCCGGGTGCTTGGCCAGGAACGCCTTGCTGTAGCGCTTCATGAAGGGGTAGTCCAGAGCCCACCAGGCCAGGCCCAGGAACGGCACCCAGATCAGTTCCTTCTTGAGGAAGAACTTGAAGAACGGCGTGCGCCGGTTGAGGGTCTGGATCAGCGCCGGGATGTCGACCCAGGACTGGTGGTTGCTCACCACCAGGTAGGAGGTGTCGACCCGCAGGCCGTCGCCGCCGCGAATGTCCCAGCGGGTCGGGATGCAGCAGGCGAAGATCAGCTTGTCGATTTCGGCCCAGGTCTCGGCGATCCACATCACCGCCCCCGAAGCGTAATCGCGCAGACGTCCGGGCAGGACCAGCTTGAGCAGGGCAAACACCATCAGCGGGCCGAACAGCACCAGGGTGTTGAGCAGCAGGAGCAGGGTGACGAAACAGCCGGTGAGCAGGCGGCGCATAAGGCACTCTTTACAATCTTTTGAGCGCGCCATGATAAGCAGCTTCGGCGGGTACGCCAATTGGCAAGCTGCAAGCTGCAAGCGGCAAGCTCCAAGCTCCAAGCTCCAAGCTCCAAGCTCCAAGCTTGAGGCTTGAGGCTTGAGGCTTGAGGCTTGAGGCTTGAGGCTTGCAGCTGCCTTTATCCGAACCAATTCGTTGGCAGCGGTCTAAAATCCCGCTGCCCTTCTTTCAAGGAATCCACTGTCGTGAAATCTGTCCTTGCTCTTGTTTCGCTGTTGGCGCTGCCGGTGATGGCCGCCGAGCCGACCCTGTATGGCCGTTACGAATACATTCGCCTGCCGGAAATCGGCGAAACCCTGCAGGCCAAGATGGACACCGGGGCCCTGACCGCGTCGCTGTCGGCCAGGGATATCCAGACCTTTACCCGCGATGGCGAGGATTGGGTGCGTTTCCGCCTGGCCACCAAGGATGCCGGGAACAAGGTCTATGAACACAAGGTGGCGCGCATCAGCAAGATCAAGAGCCGCGCCGACGAGGGCGACGAGGCCGAAGAACCGCAGTCGGCCAAGCGCCCGGTGGTGGAGCTGGAGATGTGCCTAGGCAACGTCAAGCGCACGGTGGAGGTCAACCTCACCGACCGCAGCAGCTTCAACTACCCGCTGCTGATCGGCGCCAAGGCGCTGCGGGAGTTCGGCGCGGCGGTGAACCCGGCGCGGCGCTATACCGCCGACAAGCCCGACTGCTGATTGACGGGATACCGGGCATCCGGCACCGTTCGCCCACTGAATTTGCGCGCTTGGATGCCATGCCCCATATCCTGATTGTCGAAGACGAAGCGGCGATTGCCGACACCCTGATCTTTGCCCTGCAAGGCGAAGGTTTCACCACCACCTGGCTGAGCCTGGGGCGTGCGGCCCTGGACTATCAGCAGGCGACTCCGGCGGACCTGATCATCCTCGATATCGGCCTGCCGGATATCAGCGGCTTTGAAACCTGCAAGCAGCTGCGGCGCTTCAGCGAAGTGCCGGTGATGTTCCTCAGCGCCCGGGACGGTGAGATCGACCGGGTGGTGGGCCTGGAGATCGGCGCCGACGATTATGTGGTCAAGCCCTTCAGCCCCCGGGAAGTGGCGGCGCGGGTCAAGGCGATCCTCAAGCGCATGACTCCACGCACCGCGCCCGAGGCGGCCCCGGCGCTGTTTGTCATCGACCCGGAGCGGGTGCAGATCAGCTACCGGGCCCAGCCCCTGAGCCTGACCCGCCACGAATTCCGCCTGCTGCAATGCCTGCTGGAACAGCCCGAGCGGGTGTTCAGCCGCGAGCAGTTGCTGGACGCCCTGGGGGTGGTGGCGGATGTGGGCTACGAGCGCAATATCGACAGCCACATCAAAAGCCTGCGGGCCAAGCTGCGCCTGGTGGCGGCCGAGGCCGAGCCGATTCAGACCCATCGCGGCCTGGGCTACAGCTACAGCCCGAGCCACGCCTGATGACCTTGGGCATCCGCATCTTCCTGGTCTATTTGCTGTTCATCAGCCTGACCGGCTATTTCGTGCTGAGCACGGTGATGAAGGAGATCCGCCCCGGCGTGCGCCAGTCCACCGAGGAAACCCTGGTGGACACCGCCAACCTGCTGGCGGAGATCCTGCGGGACGATTTCAAGGCCGGCACCCTCAGCGAGAACCGCTGGCCGCAGCTGCTGCGGGCCTACGGCGAGCGGCAACCGGCGGCGACCATCTGGGGCCTGCCGAAGAATCAGGTCAACCACCGCATTTATGTCACCGACGCCAAGGGCATCGTGGTCCTGGACTCCAGCGGCCTGGCGGTGGGCCAGGATTATTCGCGCTGGAATGACGTGTACCTGACCCTGCGCGGCCAATATGGCGCGCGTTCGTCGCGCTCGCTGGCCGACGATCCCAACTCCTCGGTGATGCACGTGGGCGCGCCGATCCGCGACAACGGCCAGATCATCGGCGTGGTCACCGTGGCCAAGCCCAACAGTTCCCTGCAGCCCTATGTCGACCGCACCGAACGCCGCCTGCTGTGGTACGGCGCCGGGCTGATCGCCATGGGCCTGCTGTTTGGCGCCTTGCTGTCCTGGTGGCTGAGCGCGGCGTTGCGGCGCATAACCGCCTATGCCCTGGCGGTCAGTGAAGGGCGCCGCGCCGAGCTGCCGCACTATCGCGGTGGCGAGCTGGAGCAACTGGCGACGGCGGTGGAACACATGCGCACCCAGCTCGAAGGCAAGGCCTATGTCGAGCGCTACGTGCACACCCTGACCCACGAACTCAAGAGCCCGCTGGCGGCGATTCGTGGGGCGGCGGAGCTGTTGCAGAGCGAGATGCCCCTGGAGCAGCGCCAGCGCTTCGTCGGCAATATCGACAGCGAAAGCTCGCGCATGCAGCAGTTGATCGAGCGCCTGTTGAATCTTGCACAAGTGGAGCAGCGCCAGGGCCTGGAAGAACGGGTGCATGTACCCCTGGCGCCATTGTGCAAGGAACTGCTGAACAGCCAGCACGGGCGTATCGAAGGCAAGCAGTTGCAGGTGGAACTGCGGGTGCCGGCGGACCTGGCCTGGTCCGGCGAGCCGTTCCTGCTGCGCCAGGCCCTGGGCAACCTGCTGACCAACGCCCTGGACTTCAGCCCCGCAGGCGGTCTGCTGCGTTGCAGCGCGCACGCTGTGGAGGAGGGCGTTGAGCTGGTGCTGTTCAACCAGGGCGAGCCGATTCCGGACTACGCCCTGCCGCGCCTGTGCGAGCGTTTCTATTCCCTGCCGCGCCCGGACAGCGGGCGCAAGAGCACCGGCCTGGGGCTGAATTTCGTCGAAGAGGTGGTGCAGCTGCATGGCGGCCAGATGCACATCGAAAACGTCCCGGGCGGGGTGCAGGTGACTTTGCGCCTGCCCTGAACGGGGATTCTCCACAGAGTCTCCACATTGCCCCCATAAAACCCCCATGGCCGCGTTCCAGACTCTCTCTCATTGCAATTGGGAGAGCCTCATGAACCGTAACCTGACCTTCAAACTCGGGGCCATTGGCCTGTTGATCCTGCTGTTGCTGATACCGCTGCTGATGATCAGCGGCCTGATCAGCGAGCGCCAGAGCCTGCGCGACGGCGTGCTCGAAGACATCGCCCGCAGCTCCAGTACCCAGCAGCAGATCAGCGGCCCGGTGCTTGTGGTGGACTACCGCAAGACCGTGCGCACCTGGAAAACCGACGACAAGACCAAGAAGCGCTACCAGGAAACCAGCGAGCAACAGGGGCGGCTGTTCTTCCTGCCGGAGCATTTCGAGCTGGACAGCAAGGCCCAGACCGAGCTGCGTGCCCGGGGGATCTACGAGGCGCGGCTGTTCCACGCCGACAACCACCTCAGCGGCCATTTCGCCGTGCCCGAGCAGTACGGCATCAAGGAGGACTTCGCTGATTACCAGTTCGACCAGCCGTTCCTGGCGGTGGGCATCAGCGATATCCGCGGCATCGAAAACGCCCTGCAACTGCAGCTCAATGGCCAGACCCTGGACTTTGCCCCGGGCACCTTTGTCAGTTGGCTGGACGAAGGCGTGCACGTGATGCTGCCGCCCCTGGATCTGAAGAAGAGCACCCGCCTGGACTTCGCCTTCGACCTGCGCCTGCAGGGCACCGGCCAGTTGCAGGTGCTGCCGGTGGGCAAGACCAGCAAGGTGCTGCTGACGGCCAACTGGCCCCATCCGAGCTTTGTCGGCAACTACCTGCCGGTGCAGCGTGAAGTCACCGAGCAGGGCTTTTCGGCGATCTGGCAGACCTCGTTCTTCTCCACCAACCTGGAGCAGGCCATGGAGCGCTGCGCCTACAGCAGCCAATGCCAGGACTTCAACAGCCGCAGCTTTGGCGTGAGCTTCATCGACCCGGTGGACCAGTACCTGAAGAGCGACCGGGCGATCAAATACGCCCTGCTGTTCATCGGCCTGACCTTTGCCGGGTTCTTTCTCTTCGAGGTGCTCAAGAGCCTGTCGGTGCACCCGATCCAGTACGGCCTGGTGGGCGTGGCGCTGGCGTTCTTCTACCTGTTGCTGCTGTCGCTGTCGGAACACCTGGGGTTCGAGCTGGCCTATGGCGTGTCGGCGACGGCCTGTGTCGGCCTGATCGGCTTCTATGTCAGCCATGTGCTGCACAGCTGGCGTAATGGCGCAGTGTTCGCGCTCTCGCTGGCGGCCTTGTACGGCTTGCTGTATGGCCTGCTCAGCGCCGAGGACTACGCGCTGCTGATGGGCTCGCTGTTGCTGTTCGGCCTTTTGGGCGTGTTCATGGTGCTGACCCGCAAGCTGGACTGGTATGGCCTAGGCCAGCGCAAGCAGCCGGCGCCCCTGCAGTTCGACCTGGAGGCCGTCCATGAGTAGGTCGCTGGGGTTGCGCGAAGATCAGCGTCAGCGCGAGTGCCTGACGCAGCGGATTGGCCAGTTGTTTCCACCGGAGGCGTGGTGGCGGGTGCGCCAGCAAGCTGCTCCCCGTGCGGCAGGAGCCGGCTTGCCGGCGAACAGGCCGGAGCGTCTGACCGATTAGACCGGCGGCCGGGTCGCCAGCATCGATGGCCGCTGGCTGACTTCCAAGTACCAGGCGGCCAGTTGCGGCTGGTCCTGGCGCCACTCCAGATCGGGGTGGCGGAAGTCCAGGTAACCCAGGGCGCAGGCGACGCTGATGGCGGCCACATCGAAGTGGCTGGCCAGTTCGGCAATCGCCTCGGCTTCCAGCACCGCCAGGGCGCGGCGGATCTTGTCGCGCTGGCCGTCGAGCCACTGCTCCCAGTGTTTTTCCGGGGCGCGCAGGGCCAGTTCGTAGCGCACCAGCACCGAGGCGTCCATGATCCCGTCGGCCAGGGCCGCGAGGGTCAGGCGCCGCCAGCGGGCCGAGCCGTCGCGGGGGATCAGCGGGTTGCCGACGTGTTGCTGGTCCAGGTAATCGAGGATCACCCGGCTGTCGTACAGCACCTGGCCGTCGGCCAGGCGCAGGGCGGGAATCTTGCCCAGGGGGTTGTCCTGGTTCAGGGCGGCGTCCGGGCTGACCGGGGTCAGTTGGCAGCCGTGCAGGGCGACCCGGTTCAATTGCCCGGTTTCATGCAGCAGCACCATGACTTTGCGCACGTAAGGTGATGCCGGGTTGTGGAACAGCGTCATGCTTGGGGTGGACATGAATATTCCTCGCGGGTGGAAGTCTCGCAGCCCGGGGATCTTAGCGCAGCCGGTGGCATGGGCCACAGGGGCGAGCGACAGTAGCGACAAGGAGTGATGAATGCGCAGGTCCTATCTTCTGCACGGGTTGTACAGCCTGGCCCTGACCTTGCTGGGCG
The DNA here is from genome assembly GCF_029237275.1 of Pseudomonas sp. 3MA1. Lineage (NCBI taxonomy): Bacteria > Pseudomonadati > Pseudomonadota > Gammaproteobacteria > Pseudomonadales > Pseudomonadaceae > Pseudomonas > Pseudomonas sp. 3MA1. The sequence goes on from NZ_JAACFX010000002.1 coordinate 717,499, forward strand.
CACTGGCGGTGTACCTGGCCCTGCAGTACGAGTTCCGCCGCAAGGGCGAGGGTGAGCCGGAGCTGATCATGGCGTTCGCCTACATCGCCTGGTACTGGGCGTTGCCGGCGCTGGCCCTGCCGGGCCTGGTCTGCGTGCTGCTGCGCCTGCGCGGCCCCGACCCGGTGACCCAGCTGTGGCGCTGGAGCCTGGCGGCCAGCTATGTGCCGTTACTGGGGCTGGCCTTGTTCAGCGTGCTGGTGGCCATCGAGGCGTTTCAGGAAAACCGCGTGTTCATTCCGGTGATGCTGATCGGCCTCGGGCTTTCGATGTACCTGTGGCGCGGCTTTCCGGCGCCGGGCTCAGGCCGGCGGCTGGCGCCGCAACAGGCCGCGCAGGGCGATCAGCGTCGGTAGGCCCAGGCCCAGCCAGCTCAGGCTGTCCCAGACGCCGTCCCCCAGCAGCGCGGCGAACAACCCGGCGGCGCAGAGCAGGCCAAGCGCCAGGGGCGCGCCGAAGACCTTCCAGAAACTGGCTTGCCGCGGCCTCATCGGCGCCCCTCCCGGGTCGGCTTGCCGGCCCGGCGGCGGACGGTCCACAGGTACAGGCCACTGCCCAGGACAATCATGGTCAGCACATCCAGCGCCGCCCACAGCAGCTTCATCGGCATACCGCCGTAGTCACCGAAATGCAGGGGCTGGGACATGCCCATGGCGTCCATGTACCAGGGCCGTTCGCCGACGGCGGTGACCTGCAGGCTGCTGGCGTCGATCAGCACCGGGGTCAGCAGGTGCGAGGTCAGGTGGCTGCCGCCCTTGAGGAACACCGCGTAGTGGTGCTCGCTGGAAAAGCGCGTGCCGGGGAAGGCGATGAAGTCCGGTTGCATGCCCGGGGCGGCTTCCCGGGCGATCTCCAGCAGGCGGCTGGCCGGAGCCAGCGAGGTCAGCGGCGGGGCGTCGCGGTAGGGCGCGACCATGGAGCTGAGGCTGTCGTTGCGCCAGGCGGCGATGATCAGGTCGGCGCAGGCGCTGATGACCCCGGTCACGCCCACCACCAGGGCCCAGGTCAGGGTCACCACACCGATCAGATTGTGCAGGTCGAGCCAGCGCAGGCGGCTGGACTTGTCCTGGCGCACCGTGGCGAACTTCAGGCGGCGCATGAACGGCAGGTACAGCACCGTGCCGGAGATGATCGCCAGCACAAACAGCAGGCCCATGAAGGCCAGCAGCAGTTTGCCCGGCAGCCCGGCGAACATATCCACATGCAGGCGCAGCATGACCATCATCAGCCCGCCATTGGCCGAGGGCATGGCCACGGCTTCGCCGGTGCGGGCGTCGAGCATGAAGGTGTGGGAGGAATTGGGTTCGGTGCCGGCGGTCTTGGCCATGATCGCCATCACACCGTTGGGCTCGTCTTCGTCCCAGCCGAAGTACTGCATGACCTCGCCGGGGCGATGGGCCTCGGCGGCCTGGACCAGCTGTTGCAGGTCCAGGTGCGGGGTGCCTGCGGGCAGCTCCCGCAGCTCGGGGGCATCCCCCAGCAGGTGGTCGATCTCGTGGTGGAAGATCAGCGGCAGGCCGGTGAGCGCGAGCAGCAGCAGAAACACCGTGCAGATCAGGCTGGACCAGGTGTGGATCAAGGACCAGCGGCGGATGGTCGTGCTTTTCATTGCTTAGCCTTCAGACACGGCCCGGCCGTCCTTGGCGGACGGCCGGGTGGTTAACTCAACCGATTACCATTGATAGGTGGCGCTGGCGACCACGCTGCGCTGATCGCCGAAATAGCAGTAGGAGCCATCGCAGGTGGACAGGTAATCCTTGTCGAACAGGTTGCTGGCGTTGAGTTTCAGCGACGCCCCTTTGAGGCTGTTGTCCAGGCGACCGAGGTCGTAATGCACGGCGGCGTCGAAGACTGTGTAGGCGTCAGCCTTGCCCAGCCAGGTGTTGGCCTGGTCGCCATAGGTATTGCCGGTGTAACGGGCGCCGGCACCGATGCCGAAACCGTCGAGTACGCCGGAGTGCCAGGTGTAGTCCGTCCACAGGGAGGCTTGCTGGTTGGGCATCAGCTGCAGGCGGTTGCCTTTGTGGATGCCTTTTTGTACCTCGGACTTGGCCAGGGTGTACGCAGCAATGACCTTGAGGTTTTCGGTCACGTCAGACACGGCTTCCAGCTCCAGGCCTTTGACCTTCACTTCGCCGCTCTGGTTGGTGATCGATTCGCCTCCTGCCCCGATGCTGGTTACCAGGACATTCTTCTGGGTCAGGTCGTAGACCGCCGCACTCAGCAGCGTGTTCGAACCCGACGGTTGATACTTGATGCCCAGCTCCCACTGTTTACCTTCCGTGGGTTTATACGATTCGGTCGGTGAAACGCTGGCGTTGCTCGCGGGCTGGAAGGATTCGGCGTAGGAAATGTACGGCACAACCCCCGAGTCGAACACATAGCTCAGCGCCGCATTGCCACTGAAGTTCTTGCTGCGATCAGTGTTGGTCACGTCCTTCTTGTTGAGGTAGGTGGTGCCTTGGTGCACCCAGTCCTCACGGCCACCCAGGGTCAGGCGCCATTGGTTCAGGGCCATCTGGTCCTGGACGTAGAGGCCGGTCTGGATGGTTTTCTGGTCGTAGTCGTAATAAGCGCCGGCGCGCGCCGGGCGCACGATCGGCTGGCCATAGACCGGGTTGAAGATATTGGTTTTGCCCCCGTCGCCATAAATCGACAGGTACGAAGTGCTGGTGCGCTGGTGATCCAGGCCGATCAGCAGCGTGTGGTCGATGTTGCCGGTGGCGAAGTTGGCCTGGAAGTTGTTGTCGACCGCGAACTGGCCGATGTCCTCGTTGACGTTGGTCGAGGTACGGCTGATGTTGCCCGCCGCATCGGCCGGGGCGTAGGCGTAGGAGCCCATGGTCAACTGCTGGAACGACAGCTCCGACTTGGTGTAGCGCAGGTTCTGGCGAAACTGCCAGACATCGTTGAAACGGTGCTCGAAGGCGTAGCCCAGGGCGTAGTAGGTGCGGTCGTAGAACTCGTAGTCCGGGTCGCCCAGGTTCTTGTGATGGGAGACTTTGCCCAAGGGCGATTTGATCTTGGTGCCCTGGATCGGCATGAACTGGCTGGTGGCCCCGGTATCGTCGCGGGTGAACTGGGTCAGCAGGGTCAGGCTGGTGTCGGTATCGATGTTCCAGGTCAGGCTGGGGGCAATGTTGTAGCGCTTGTTGTCGATGTGATCGACCTGGGTGCCGGCATCGCGCACCACGCCGCTTAGCCCGTAGAGGAACTGGCCTTGATCGTCGATCTTGCCGGTGCTGGCGAAGTTGATCTGGCGGTAGTTGTCGCTGCCGTACTGGATCTGCACGGCATGGCTGGTGTCTGCGCTGGGACGGCGGCTGACCATGTCCAGCAGGCCCCCCGGCGGGGTCTGGCCATACACCGAGGACGCCGGGCCGCGCAGCAGGGCCAGGCGGTCGAGGTTCCAGGTTTCGGCTTTCGGGTTGGCGTACACGCCGCGGGGCAGGGGCAGGCCATCGAGGAACTGGGTGGGCTCGAAGCCACGGACCCGCATCCAGTCATAGCGGGTGTCGCTGCCGTAGCTGGCAGAGACGATACCGGGCATGTAGCGCACGGCGTCGTCGAGATTCTGCACGTTGCGGTCTTCCATCTGCTGGCGGGTGGCGACGGAGATCGAGCGCGGCGCTTCGACCAGCGCAGTGTCGGTCTTGGTGCCGGCGGCGGTACGCGTGGCGAGGTAACCGTCGGCCGGGCCCCAGGCACTTTCGCCGGCCTGCTGGCCGCTGATGTTGGTTTCCGGCAGGGCGACCACGCCGTCGGTGCTTGCCACCAGGCTGTAGCTGCCGGCGCTGCTGTGTTGCAACTGCAAACCGGTGCCGCGCAGGGCCTCACGCAAGGCACCTGGGGCATCGAACTGGCCCTTGACCGGAGCGGAGGTCTTGCCCGCCGCCAGGGACGGATCGAGGCTCAGGGCCAGGCCGGCCTGGCTGGCGATCTGGTTCAGGGTGCTGGCCAGGGGCGCGGCCGGCAGGTCGTAGGCGCGCACGCTGGACGCTTGCTCGGCGGCCATCAGGCCCTGGCTGGCCAGCGGGGCGCAGAAGGCGATGGCGACAGCCAGCAGGCTGGGGCGTAACAGGGTGTCTAGCGAGCGGGACATAGGGCGGCTCCTGAATGGAAATGTTTCGCAATTGCCTAGGTGCCGGACGAGATTGGAAAAGTGATAGGGCAGATTGAAAAAAATCTGGATTCAGATGGATGGCGGGCGCTTCGCTGGCAAGCCAGCGCCTACGGGATCGGTGTAGGAGCCAGCTTGCCGGCGAAGGTCGCGACACCGACCTCAGCGCCTGGCGTCGGCCTTGGCCGTCACGGTTACCCACCAGTCGGTGTGCCGCTCGATCTGCACCGGCAGGGTCGGCAGCAGGGCATTGAGCGCGAGGTCGGTGTCCTGCAACGGAAAGCTGCCGGTAATGCGCAGGTCGGCCACTTCCGGGGCGACGCCCAGGTGACCACGGCGATAACGACCCAGTTCGGCGATCAGGTCGCCGAGGCGGATGTTGTCCACCACCAGCATGCCCCGGGTCCAGGCATCGGCCCCCGGGGTCAGGCTCGGCAAAGGGTCCAGGCCGGCGCGGCGCATCAGCACCTGCTGGCCTTGCTGGAACACCTGTTCGTCCTGAGCGGCTTGCGGTCGCGCCGCCACCGCCGATTGCAGCACCCCGAGGCGGGTGCCCTGGTCCTCGCGCTGGACCAGGAACCGCGTGCCCAGGGCGCGCATCCGCCCGTCGCGGGTTTCGACGATGAACGGGCGACTGTCGTTGTGCCCGGTCTCGATGAGGATCTCGCCTTCCTGCAGCACGATCCGCCGCTGCTGGTCATCGAAGCGCACATCCAGCGCACTGTGGGTGTTGAGGTCGATCCGCGTGCCGTCGCTCAGGTGCAGGGTGCGCTGCTCGCCAGTGGCGGTGCGCTGGTCGGCCAGCCAGTAATCCACCGGCAGGTAACGCTCCCCGGCCAACAGCCCCAGCCCGGCCACCAGCACCACACTGGCGACCCCACGCCCCAGCTTGCGCACCCGCCGGCGCAGGCCTTCGCGCGATTGCAGCAAGGCGTTGCGCGCCGGCCCCGAGGCGACGCTGAAGCGCTGGTCGAGCATGCCCAGCTGGCGCCAGGCGCGGGCGTGTTCTTCGTGGGCGGCATGCCATTTGGCGAACTCTTCGCGCTCCACCGCGCTGGCGTCGCCATCCAGCGACAGTTGCCAGGCGATGGCGGCGTCCAGCACCCGGGCCGACACCGGTTTGGAACTGATGGGTGTCATAGTGGCTCCCCGTACAGGGCGATGTAGCACTGGCGGATGCCTTGGGCCAGGTACTGGCGCACCCGCGGCACCGAGACGCCGAGGCGTGCGGCGATCTCGGCGTGGCTCAGGCCGTCGAGGCGGTTATAGAGGAAGGCCATGCGCGCCTTGCTGGAGAGTTTGCCCAGCAGGCGGTCGATGGCCTTGAGGTCTTCGAGGATCAGTTGCTGTTGCTCCGGCGAGGGTTGCTCGCTTTCGGGGATCAGCATCAGTTCGTTGAGGTAGGCCTGTTCCAGGGCGGCGCGGCGGAAATGATCGAACAGCAGGCCCTTGGCGATGGCCAGCAGAAAGGCCCTGGGCTCGCGGGGGGCCTTGAGCTCGTCGCGACCCAGCAGGCGGACGAAGGTGTCCTGGCTCAGGTCCTCGGCCCGCTGGCTGCAGGCCACGTTGCGCCGCAACCAGGCCAGGAGCCAGCCGCGATGGTCGCGATACAACGCACCAACCAGCTCATTGCGAGGGCTTTGGACTGACGACAACCGGGGTCACCCATCGAAAAGTTTAAATTAACGAGAATTATTCGCGATTGTCGCAGAGGCCAAACAGTGGCGCAATCGACGTCGGTCGGCTGCCTTGTTGCTGAAGGTGGCGGGTGCTGAAGAGGTTTGTCGGCAGAGAGAGCCGTTGTGGCGAGGGAGCTTGCTCCCGCTGGAGTGCGCCGCACGCCCAAGACTCTGTGTCAGGTGGAACCGGGGTTCAGGTTTTACGGCCGCTGCGCGGCCGAGCGGGAGCAAGCTCCCTTGCCACAGGTATCTGCGCTGCTGCGATGGATCAGAACGAAGGGGCCTGCTGCCGGCGTCTCCACTGGCTGAGGCGCTGCTGCAGGTTCAGCGGGCTGTGGATCTGCTGCTGGCGGGCGCGGTTGAACAGGATCAACGCCAGTTCCGCGGTGGCCAGGGCGTCGGCCGCTGCGTGGTGACGCTCCGCGACTTGCAGCTTGAACCAGTCGACCCAGTCATCCAGCCCGGCTTCGCGGATCGGGGCCTGGGGGCAGAGCATGGGCGCCATGTCCGCGACGTCGAGGAAGCGGTGCTGCAAGCGATAGCCCAGGCTGTCCTTCAGGGCCCGGCCGAGCATGTGCTGGTCGAAGGGCGCATGAAAGGCCAGCAGCGGGCTGTCGCCGACGAACTCCATGAAGTCCAGCAGTGCCTCCACCGGGTCGCAGCCGGCGGCGATGGCGCTGGGGCCCAGGCCATGGATCAGCACGCTGGGGCTGAGTTTGTGTCCCGCGCGTTGCAGGGTGCGCTCGAATTGCTGGCTGAAGTCGATGGCGCCGTCTTCGATCACCACCGCGCCGATGGACAGTACCTGATCGCGGTTGAGGTTGAGGCCGGTGGTTTCCAGGTCCACCACCACCCAGCGCTGTTCCCGCAGGCTGCCGTCACCCAGTTCGGTGAAGGCGGGCAGGCGGTCGCGACGGTGTTGCTGCTCGGCGGTCAGGACGCTGACCGCGGGACGGAACCAGGCAAACAGGCTCATAGCTGGTACCGCAGGGCCAGACTGCTTTGCAGGCGCTGGGCCTGGCGCAGGGACTCGCGCAGGATGCGCCGGTCCAGGTGGTTCAGGCTGTCGGGGTCGACGCGGTTGGAATAGGGCTGGTTTTCCCGGGTCTGGCGCTGGTGCTGCTGCATGCGGGTCTGCTGGATGAAGTGGTAGGCCTCTTCATAGGCCGCGCCGTCCAGAGGCTCGATGACTTGTTTGGACACCAGCTGGCGCAGCCGCTCCAGGGTGTTGATGGCGCCGATGCCGTTGGCCAGGGCCAGCAGCCGGGCGCCGTCGACGAAGGGCGTCAGGCCCTGGACCTTGAGGTCCAGGGTGGCTTTTTCACCGTTCTTGCGGGCCAGGACGAACTCGCGAAAGCGCCCCACGGGCGGGCGCTGGCGCAGGGCGTTTTCCGCCATCATGCGTTGGAACAGGCGGTTGTCCGCGACCTGGTCGAGGATGCCCCGGCGCAGTTGCTCGGCGCCTTGTTCATCGCCCCAGACCACCCGCAGGTCGAAATAGATGCTCGAACCCAGGAGGTTTTCCGGGGTCGCCTCGCGGATGAAGGCGGCAAAGCGCCGGGCCCATTCGGCGCGGGACAGGCACAGCTCGGGGTTGCCGGCCATGATGTTGCCCTTGCACAGGGTGAAGCCGCACTGGGCCAGGCTCTGGTTGATCTGCTGGGCAATGGGCAGCAGCTGGCCGCGAATTTCCGCGGCGTGGGCGGCGTCCCTGGCTTCGAACAGGATGCCGTTGTCCTGGTCGGTGTGCAGGGTCTGTTCGCGCCGGCCTTCGCTGCCGAAACACAGCCAGCTGAAAGGCACGCCGGGGTCGCCCTTGTCGGCCAGGGTCAGTTCGATCACCCGGCACACGGTGTGATCGTTGAGCAGGGTGATGATGTGGGTGATCTGGGTCGAGGAGGCGCCGTGGGCCAGCATGCGTTCCACCAGCTGGCCGATCTCGCCGCGCAGCGCCACCAGGTGTTCGACCCGGGGCGCGTTGCGGATGGTCCGGGCCAGGTGCACCAGATCGACCCGTTGCAGGGAAAACAGGTCGCGCTCGGACACCACGCCGCACAGGCGCTGGTCCTTTACCAGGCAGACGTGGGCGATATGGCGCTCGGTCATGGCGATGGCGGCGTCGAAGGCGCTGTGGTCCGGGCTGAGAAAGAACGGTGCCTGGGTCATGTGCCGTTCGATGGGCTGGTTGAGGTCCTGGCTGCCGTCGGCCACCACCTGGCGCAGGTCGCGCAGGGTGAAGATCCCCAGGGGCGCCTTGTGTTCGTCCACCACCACGATGCTGCCCACTTGCTGCTCGTGCATCAGTGCCACGGCTTCGCGCAATGGTGTCTGCGGGCTGCAGGCTACCGGATGACGCATGGCCAGTTCGCCAAGGCGGGTGTTCAGCGAGTATTGGGTGCCGAGGGTTTCCACGGCCTTCTGCTTGACCTGCTGATTGACCTGATCCAGCAGGCTGCTGACCCCGCGCAGGGCGAAATCGCGGAACTCCGCAGACAGGGCGAACAGCTTGATGAAGGCGCTTTTGTTCAGTTGCAGGCAGAAGGTGTCTTCGGCGGCCCGATGCTCGGTGCGGGTCGCCCGTTCTCCGAGCAAGGCGGCGAGGGGAAAGCACTCGCCGGTGGTGATTTCGAAGGTGGTTTCGGTGCTGCCCTTGGCGGCGTGGGTGCGTTCGCCCACCACCCGGCCCTGCTTGACGATGTAGAAGTGCTCAACCGGACCGTCGGCCGGCTTGATGATGCTCTCGCCCGGGCCATAGAAGCGCAGCTGGCACTGTTCCACCAGGTAGGCCAGGTGGAGGTTTTCCATCTGGTTGAAGGGCGGGAAGCGCTGCAGGAACTGCACGGTGCCCTGGATGTTCTGCAACACCGCGGTCTTGCCGGCCTGGGTGAAGGCGTCCGCTTTACTCATAACGATTACCGCAGTCTTCTTGGAGTTGTTGTGGTCGGATCACGGCAATGGTCGGCGCCTGGGGCGGGAGTGCCCATTGGACGTAAGTCTAGGTAGCGCTCGCGTTCCTGGGCATTTGGCTTTGAGCCTGCGGTCATCCATGCAAAAAAGCTCTGATCGGAGCACTTGGCAATTTTTCCGACGAAGTGCACATTGGAAGCCTGCTTAGCGATGTCTGACCACTGTGCTAGGGGATTGATTGGTTCATGTAGAGAAATGTATGCCCGACCACGATATTTTGAGTGACGCCGAGCGCGAGGCTCTGAGCGAGGTGATGCTCGAGCCGGACCTGCCCGCTCAGCGTGTGCTCATCGCCGATGACGACAAGGATGCCCGGGAACTGCTTGCGGAAATTCTCGGCCTGGATGGCATTCGCTGCATGACCGCGGCCAGCGGCAAGGCCGCCCTCGAACTGCTCGAATCGAACAAGTCCATCGGCCTGCTGATCACCGATCTGCGCATGGCGCCCTGCAACGGCCTGGAGCTGATTCGCCAGGTGCGTGAATCGGAGCGGGCGGCGTTGCCGATCATCATCATTTCCGGCGACGCCGATGTGCGCGATGCGATTGCCGCCATGCACCTGAGCGTGGTGGATTTTCTGCTCAAGCCGATCGACACCCGCCAGCTGCTGGCCCTGGTCAAGCATGAGCTGGGAGTGGTGCGCTAGAAGGCTCTTGCCGCAGGGAACAAAAAAGCCCCGGTCCACTGGACCGGGGCTTTTTCATGGGTGGGGCCAGGCGTTGTTACAGGCCGTTCTTGGCCTTGAACTCGCGACGCCGACGGTGCAGGACCGGCTCGGTGTAGCCGTTAGGCTGCTTGGTGCCTTCGATCACCAGCTCCAGGGCGGCCTGGAAGGCGATGTTGCTGTCGAAGTCCGGCGCCAGCGGGCGGTACAGCGGGTCGCCGGCGTTCTGCCGGTCAACCACCGGAGCCATGCGCTTGAGGCTTTCCAGCACCTGCTCCTGGGTCACCACGCCGTGGCGCAGCCAGTTGGCGATGTGCTGGCTGGAGATGCGCAGGGTGGCGCGGTCTTCCATCAGGCCGACATCGTTGATGTCCGGCACCTTGGAGCAACCCACGCCCTGGTCGATCCAGCGCACCACGTAACCGAGAATGCCCTGGGCGTTGTTGTCCAGTTCGTTCTTGATCTGCTCCGGCGTCCAGTTCGGGTTGACCGCCAGCGGGATGGTCAGGATGTCGTCCACCGAAGCGCGGGCACGCTTGGCCAGTTCGGCCTGGCGGGCGAACACGTCGACCTTGTGGTAGTGCAGCACGTGCAGCGCGGCGGCGGTTGGCGACGGCACCCAGGCGGTGTTGGCACCGGCCAGCGGGTGGGCGATCTTCTGTTCGAGCATGGCGGCCATCAGGTCCGGCATGGCCCACATGCCCTTGCCGATCTGCGCGCGGCCTTGCAGGCCGGTGGACAGGCCGATATCGACGTTCCAGTTCTCGTAGGCGCCGATCCATTTTTCGGCCTTCATGTCGGCCTTGCGCACCATGGCGCCGGCTTCCATGGAGGTGTGGATCTCGTCGCCGGTGCGGTCGAGGAAACCGGTGTTGATGAACACCACGCGCTCGCTGGCGGCCTTGATGCAGGCCTTGAGGTTGACCGTGGTGCGGCGCTCCTCGTCCATGATCCCGACTTTCAGGGTGTTGCGCGGCAGGCTCAGCACCTCTTCGATGCGGCCGAACAGTTCGTTGGTGAACGCGGCTTCTTCAGGGCCGTGCATCTTCGGCTTGACGATGTACACCGAGCCGGTGCGGCTGTTCTTGCGCGAGGTGTTGCCGTTGAGGTTGTGGATCGCCGCGAGGCTGGTGACCAGGCCGTCGAGGATGCCTTCCGGCACTTCGTTGCCGTGCTTGTCGAGGATCGCGTCGATGGTCATCAGGTGACCGACGTTACGCACGAACAGCAGCGAGCGGCCGTGCAGCTTCACCGGCTCGCCGTTGACGCCGGTGTACTCGCGGTCGGCGTTCATGGTGCGGGTGAAGGACTTGCCGCCCTTGGAAACCTCTTCCGCCAGGTCGCCCTTCATCAGGCCGAGCCAGTTGCGGTAGATCACCACCTTGTCATCGGCATCGACGGCGGCAACCGAGTCTTCGCAGTCCATGATGGTGGTCAGGGCCGCTTCCATCAGCAGGTCCTTGACCCCGGCGGCGTCGGTCTGGCCGACCGGGCTTGCGGCGTCGATCTGGATCTCGAAGTACAGGCCGTGGTGCTTGAGCAGGATCGCGGTCGGAGCCGCGGCATCGCCCTGGTAGCCGATCAGTTGCGCGTCGTCGCGCAGGCCGCTGTTGCTGCCGCCCTTGAGGCCGACCACCAGCTTGCCACCGACAATCTTGTAGCTCACCGAGTCGACGTGGGAGCCAGCAGTCAGCGGCGCCGACTCATCGAGGAAGGCGCGGGCGAAGGCGATGACCTTGTCGCCGCGGACCTTGTTGTAGCCTTTGCCCTTTTGCGCGCCATCGGCTTCGCTGATGGCGTCGGTGCCGTACAGCGCGTCGTACAGCGAGCCCCAGCGGGCGTTGGAGGCGTTGAGGGCGAAGCGTGCATTCATCACCGGCACCACCAGCTGCGGGCCGGCCATGTGGGCGATTTCTTCATCGACGTTTTGCGTCGTGGCCTGGAAATCCGCCGCTTCTGGCAGCAGGTAACCAATGTCTTGCAGGAAGGCTTTATAAGCCACGGCATCGTGTGCCTGGCCGGCGCGGGACTGGTGCCAGGCATCGATGCGCGCCTGGAAATCGTCGCGTTTGGCGAGTAGGGCTTTGTTCTTCGGTGCCAGGTCGTGAATGACCTTGTCGGCACCGGCCCAGAACGCGTCGGCGGTGAGGCCGGTACCGGGAATGGCTTCGTTGTTCACGAAGTCGAACAGGACTCTGGCGACCTGCAGGCCACCGACTTGAACGTGTTCAGTCATTGCTTGCCTCACTCTGCTCAGCTATTTCGCTTTTCAGCTCTTCAAATTAACAATGAAGCCGGCGGCCATTTAAAGCACAACCCTGTTCACCAGTACATGCCATTGCGGGCGGCTGGGTGCTTCCAATCAACGGCAGAGCCTTGCTGATGGGGGGTTGCAGGGGTTGCAGTCAGGCCTTGGCGGACATCGTTCCAACGTTATGTAGTGCGCGCTGCGGCATACTACATGATGAATTGCGGTTGTGAAAATTAGACTAAAATCGTCGTTCCGCGACTTAAGAATGCAGTGCGGTCACGCTGGGAAACGCGGTGTTCTCAAAAAGCCGGTGGATTGTTCCATATAAATACAAAAAGTTGTACACGATTTGTGTTTTGCCCTGCGCGCCCGCGTCGGTGCCGGCTTGCCGGCGAATGGGCCTTCGGGGTTTGCGTCGGCCTTGCGGGCACTTTCGCTGGCAAGCCAGCTCCTACACAAGCTGCTGCGATAGGGGCTGGAAGGCGCGGGGAATGAGGCTGCCTATAATTGCTCTTTCATCATGAAAAGAGGGCTGCGCCATGGACCATCTCGTTCTCACGGTATTCGCCCCGGACAAGGCCGGACAGGTCGAGCGGATCGCCCAGTGTATCGCCGAACATGGGGGCAACTGGCTGGAAAGCCGTCTGTCGCGCATGGCAGGTCAGTTTGCCGGCATCCTGCGGGTCGGGGTCCCGGCCGAGGCCTACGATGAGCTGGTGGATGCCTTGCAGGGGCTGTCGGCCCAGGGCATTCGGGTGTTGATCGCCGAAAGTGGCATCGAGCAGTCCTGCACCTGGAAACCCATCGCCATGGAGCTGGTGGGCAACGATCGCCCGGGGATCGTTCGCGACATCACGCGCTTGCTGGCGGAGCAGGGGGTCAATCTCGAACGGCTGGTGACCGAGGTGCGTCCGGCGCCCATGAGCAGCGAGCCGCTGTTTCATGCCGAGGCGATTCTGGCGGTGCCCCTGACCTTGTCCCTGGAGGTATTGCAGTCGCGCCTGGAAACCCTGGCCGACGACCTGATGGTGGAGTTGGTGCTGCGCAGCGAGGTCTGAACCCCGTCCCGCAGGTTATCCCAGTAATCCGTGCATGCGCCTGTGGATAACCTGTAGAGACCCGGCGCCAGCCCAACAGCGCCGCGGCTTAGCGCGCTCTGATCAAAAAACCAGCAGTTTCAAGGGCTTGTGCACAAAGGGCGGGGATCAGGTTGTGGATAACCTTGGGAAGAACCGCTGCAGGCCACGACTGGCATGGTCTGCAGAGCTTTGTGCGTTTTTTGATCAGCGGCGGCCGCGCAGACTCAGCCAGGCATCGACGCTGTAAACCGCCAGTCCCGCCCAGATGAACATGAAGGCCAGCAGGGTGCTGGAGGACAGGTGTTCGTCAAACAGCAGCACCGCTTGCAGCAGCACCAGGGTCGGCGCCAGATACTGCAGGAAGCCCAGGGTGGTGTAGGGCAGGTCGCGGGCGGCGGCGTTGAAGCACACCAGGGGAATCAGCGTGACTGGACCTGCGGCCACCAGCCACCAGGCTTGGGAGCTGCTCCAGAATTCGGCATGGGCGCTGCTGGCATCGGGGTGCAGCAGGAGCCAGCCCAGGGCGATGGGCACCAGCATCCAGGTTTCCACCACCAGCCCGGGCAGGGCCTTGACCGGCGCCTGTTTACGGATCAGCCCATAGAAGCCGAAGCTCAGCGCCAGGATCAGCGACACCCAGGGCAGGCTGCCCACTTGCCACACTTGCTGGGCCACCCCCAGCGCCGCGAGGATCACCGCCAGCCACTGCAGGCGCCGCAGGCGTTCGCCGAGAATCAGCATGCCCAGCAGCACATTGACCAGGGGGTTGATGTAGTAGCCCAGGCTGGCTTCGAGCATGCGTCCGTTGTTCACCGCCCAGACATAGGTCAGCCAGTTGCCGGCGATCAGGGTGCCGCTCAGGGCCAGGATCGCCAGGCGCTTGGGGTTGTCCCGCAGCTCGCGCCACCAGCCCGGATGTTTCCACACCATCAGCAACAGGGCGCCGAACAGCGCCGACCAGAGTACCCGGTGGATGATGATTTCCACCGCGGGAACGCTGGCGATGGCTTTGAAATAGAGCGGAAACAGACCCCAGATGATGTAGGCGGTCAGGCCCAGGATGTACCCGCGACGCGGGTTGGCGGCTTGCATGCAAAGTCCTTGCTTAGGCAGCTAACAAAGCCGCGATTGTAAGGAGATTTGTCTAGACCTGTCCTGACTTTTGCACCGCCCGTTTCTTTGGAGGAGGGCTTGTGGGCAATCGCGAACTTACGGGCCTCTTCGCTGGCGAGCCAGCTCCTACAGTTGGCGTTGTATCAAGGCGGATTCTTGTAGGAGCCGGCTTGCCGGCGAAGGCGATCTCATGGGCCCCTTCGCTGGCAGGGTCAGAACAGCCTGAGGGGTTCTTCGTTGAGCGCCGCCAGTTGCTCGCGCAGGGCCAGGACCTGTTCGCCCCAGTAACGCTCGCTGCCGAACCAGGGAAAGCTGTGGGGGAACGCCGGGTCGTCCCAGCGCCGCGCCAGCCAGGCGCTGTAGTGCATCAGGCGCAGGGCCCGCAGCGGTTCGATCAGGGCCAGCTCCCGCGGGTCGAAATCGTGGAACTCGCTGTAGCCGTCCATCAGTTCCGAGAGCTGGCCGAGGCAGTCCTGGCGATCGCCGGCGAGCATCATCCACAGGTCCTGCACGGCAGGCCCCATGCGGCAGTCATCCAGGTCGACGATGTGGAACATCTCGTCGCGGCACATCATGTTGCCCGGGTGGCAATCGCCGTGCATGCGGATGTTCTGGTGCGGGGTGTTCTGGTAGACGTCTTCCACCCGCTTGAGCAGGTCCCGGGCCACGGACTCGTAGGCTGGCAGCAGGCTCTTGGGAATGAAGTTGCCTTGCAGCAGGGTGGCCAGGGACTCGTGGCCGAAGTTCTGCACCCCCAGGGCTTCGCGGTGCTCGAAGGGGCGGGTCGCGCCCACGGCGTGCAGGCGCCCGAGCAATTGGCCGAGGCGATAGAGCTGGTCCAGGTTGCCCGGTTCCGGCGCCCTTCCGCCGCGGCGGGGAAACAGGGCGAAGCGGAAACCGGCGTGTTCGAACAGGCTGGCGCCGTCGTGGATGATCGGCGCCACCACCGGCACCTCGCACTCGGCCAGTTCGAAGGTGAAGCGGTGCTCTTCGAGAATGGCTTCGTTGGTCCAGCGCTGGGGCCGGTAGAACTTGGCGATCAGTGGCTCGCTTTCGTCGATACCCACCTGATAGACGCGGTTTTCGTAACTGTTGAGCGCCAACACGCGGGCGTCGCTGAGAAAACCGATGCTTTCAACGGCGTCCAGAACCAGGTCGGGGGTCAGTGTTTCAAACGGGTGCGACATGCTTACTCCTGCGCGCAGCAGGCTGCCGCGTCCGGCCAGGCATGGTAACGCAGACGACGGGCCAGCGGGGGAGGGTTTTCGGGCCGTTCGCCCGGGCGCCGGGCTTGTCGGCGAGCCGGGCCTACAGGAGTAGGCACCGGCTGGGCGGCAAGCAGGATCAGGCGCCGATGACGCCGCCGTCTTCCCGGGTGATGGCCATTACCGAGGAGCGCGGCTTGCCGTTGGGCAGGTGCTCGGGGAAGGTCGAGCCGCCGTTTTCCCCAGGATGCTGGATGCCGACGAACAGGGTCTTCTGGTCCGGGGCGAAGGCGATCCCGGTGACCTCGCAACCTACCGGCCCGACCATGAAGCGACGGATCTCGCCGCTGTCCGGGTCGGCGCAGAGCATCTGGTTGTTGCCCATGCCGGC
Source organism: Pseudomonas sp. 3MA1 (assembly GCF_029237275.1). Classification (NCBI taxonomy): domain Bacteria; kingdom Pseudomonadati; phylum Pseudomonadota; class Gammaproteobacteria; order Pseudomonadales; family Pseudomonadaceae; genus Pseudomonas; species Pseudomonas sp. 3MA1. Next base: position 733,007 of record NZ_JAACFX010000002.1, read on the forward strand.
GAAATCGCCGCTGTTGCTGTAGTCGCCGTCGGTGAGGATCCACAGGCGTCCGGCCTGGTCGAAACCCAGGCCGTCGGGGCTGTTGAACATGTTCTCTGGGGTGATGTTGGACGAGCCGCCCTTGGGCTGGCCGGCGTGTACGCTCGGGTTGCCGGCGACCACGAACAGGTCCCAGGAGAAGTTCATGGCGCCATGATCGTCATTGCCGGTGCGCCAGCGCAGGATCTGCCCGTAGACGTTCTTCTCCCGCGGGTTGGGCCCGCCCACTGGCTGGCCGTCTTCGCCGCGTTTGACGTTGTTGGTCAGGGTGCAATAGACCTGGCCGTCCTTGGGGCTGACCACAATCCATTCCGGGCGGTCCATGCGCGTGGCCTGGACCACGCTGGCGGCCAGGCGCGCCTGGATCAGCACCTGGGCCTGGTCGGCAAAACCGCTGCTGGCGTCGATGCCGTTCTTGCCGTGGGTCAGCTCGATCCACTGGCCCTGGCCCTTGGGCCGGTCCGGATTGCCATCACCGGCATCGAAGCGCGCCACGTACAGGGTGCCGTGGTCCAGCAGGTCGCGGTTGGCCTTGGGGTTGCGCTGGTTGATCTTGTCGCGGCTGATGAACTTGTAGATGAACTCGCCGCGCTCGTCGTCGCCCATGTAGACCACGGCGCGGCCGTCGCGGGTTTGCGCCAGGGCGGCATTTTCATGCTTGAAGCGGCCCAGGGCGGTGCGCTTGACCGGGGTCGATTGCGGGTCGAAGGGGTCGATTTCCACCACCCAGCCGTGGCGGTTGAGCTCGTTGGGGTTCTTCGCCAGGTCGAAACGCGGTTCGTGCAGGTGCCAGTTGATGTCCTTGCTGGCCACCACGGCGCCGTAGCGTTTCTGCGCGGCGTCGAACTTCTGCTCGGGGTTGCTGCTGCCGAAACAGTCGGTGAAGTTCTCTTCGCAGGTCAGGTAGGTGCCCCAGGGCGTCTTGCCGTTGGCGCAGTTCTGGAAGGTGCCGAGGACGTGCTTGCCCTTGGGGTCGGCCGCGGTCTTGAGCAGGTCGTGGCCGGCGGCGGGACCGCTGAGGCGGATCGGCGTGTTGCCGTGGATGCGCCGGTTGTAGCGCGAGCCCTGGACGAACTGCCATTGGCCGTGCTTGTGCTGCACCTCGATCACCGACACGCCTTCGCTGGCCTGGGCCTTGCGCACGTCTTCGGCGGATTGCGGCTGGCCGCCGTGGGGATAGAGGTAGCGGTAGTTGGTGTATTCGTTGTTGATCGCCATCAGCGCCCGGTGCTTGTCGTCCGGGAAGGCGAACAGGCTCATGCCATCGTTGTTGTCGCCGAACTGCACTTCCTGGGCCTGGGCGGTGCCATTGCCGCTGGGGTCGAAGGCCGGTCCGTTCTTGGCCAGCGGCTGGCCCCAGCTGATCAGCACCGAGGATTTGTAGCCCGGTGGCAGGGTGATGCTATCGCTGGTGGCGGCGGCGATGCCGGTAAAGCCCAACAGTTGGCTGGTGCCGGCGCTGACACCGGCGGCCAGGGCGCTGCGGCCGAGCAGTCCGCCACCGAGAAACAGCGCAGCGCCGCACAGGGCCCCGGCACCGATGAAACCGCGGCGGCTGAGGCCGACCATCTGTTCCAGGTCGGTGGGTTGGTCTTCTTCCAATAGCAGGCTCATATCAGGCTCCCTGAAGGTTTTTGCAGCCACCTTAGTGAGCCTCTATGACGAACAGGTTGCAGTCGCAAGTCGCCGGATCCGCCTCAGAGCGGGGTGCCGAGCAGGACCTGGGCGGGGGAGAAGTGCACCTGGACGGCCTGGGTTTCGCCAAGCCCGAGGTCTTTGAGCCGGCGGGGCTCGGCCAGGGCGCAGAGGGTCTGGCCATTGGGCAGCACGACTCTGACTTCGCAGGGGCCATCTTCGGCGTCGAGAATCTGCTCGATGGTGCCGTTCAGGCAATTGTGTCCAGTTGTTGCCGGAGCGCCGATGGGGTGCAGCTCCAGCCAGCCGGCCTTGATCAGCGCCACCACCTCGGTGCCGGGGGCCAGCTCCAGGCGCTGGGTGCTGTCGTGGGTGATTTGCGCCTTGAGGATCAGGCCCTCGGCCAGAGCCAGGCTGATCAGGTCGTTGCAGCCTTGGGGGGCAATGGCCTGGACCTTGCCGTGCAACTGGTTGCGGGCGCTGGTGCGCAGCATCAGGCGTCCCAGCAGGTCGAGGTCGCTGGCCTCTTCCGCGGCTTCCAGGACCTGGGCTTGCAGGGCCTGCAGGCGTTGATAAAGGCGTAGCACGCGCAGGCCTTCGAGCGTCAGCCTGGCACCGCCGCCGCCCTTGCCGCCGACGCTGCGTTCGACCAGCGGGCTGGCGGCCAGGTTGTTCAGCTCGTCGATGGCGTCCCAGGCGGCCTTGTAGCTCAGGCCGGCGCTTTTTGCCGCGCGGGTGATGGAGCCCTGTTCGGCAATGTGCTGGAGCAGGGCGATGCGCTGCGGGCGGCGGACGATGTGCTGAGTCAACAGAGTGGGCAGGGACATGGCGGGGCGGCTTCGGGCACTGACGGTGGACAGGGAGTTTGCGACTTGAGCGATGAGAGTCAAGTCAGTCGCGGTGTTCGGCCGCGGGCGTGCGGGCCAGGCAATAGACATCCACCTGGCGGGCGCCAGCGTCCATCAGCACCTGTGCCAGGGCCTGGGCGGTGGCCCCGGTGGTGAGGACGTCGTCCACCAGGGCCAGGTGCCGGCCCGCCACTGAAGCGTTGGCGGTGAGGGCGAATGCCTGGCGCAGGTTGCGTCGCCGGGCCCGGGCATTCAGGCCCTGCTGTGCCGGGGTGTCCTGGGTGCGCCGCAGCAGATCAGGCTCCACGCTCAGGTGCAGGGGGTGTCCCAGCCATCGGGCGAGCATGTCGGCCTGATTGAATCCGCGCTGGCGCAGGCGGCGGCGCGACAGCGGCACCGGTAGCAGGCAGTCGGGCCGGGGCAGGCCCTCATCGAAGCGAAAATGCAGGAATTGGGCGAAAAGTTCGGCCATCAGGCGACCCAAAGGCCATTGCTGCTGATGCTTGAAACGGCTGATCAGGCTGTCCAGCGGAAAGTCGTAGCGCCAGGGCACGATGACCCGTTGAAAGGCCGGAGGGCGTTGCAGGCACTGGCCACAGGTCAGGCCGTCGGCGGGCAGGGGCAGGGGCAGGGGCAGGGCGCAGACCGAACATTGGGCGCCAAGCCAGGGCAGCTCATCCTGGCAGGCGCTGCACAGGGCCAGGAGCGAATCGCTGGGCTCATCGCACAACAAACAGGTTTGTTTGTTTTTTGACCAGATGTAAACCGGTCCTTTGTATTCGGGTTGACAGTGCATGGCGCTTCCTTAAATATGCCGGACATCCGTGTCGCGGCCGCGGACCGTCCCTGTCCAGCGCCGCTTGCCAAGCATAATCAAGGAATCGCCCATGAGCGCCAGCAGCACCGCTACCCTGCGTCATGACTGGACTTTGGCTGAAGTCAAAGCCCTGTTCGTCCAGCCGTTCAATGACTTGCTGTTCCAGGCGCAGACGGTGCACCGCGCGCATTTCGACGCCAATCGGGTCCAGGTGTCCACGCTGCTGTCGATCAAGACCGGCGCCTGCCCGGAAGATTGCAAATATTGTCCGCAGTCCGGTCACTACAACACCGGCCTGGAAAAGGAAAAACTCCTGGAAGTGCAGAAGGTGCTGGAGGAGGCCGCTCGGGCCAAGGCCATCGGCTCTACGCGCTTCTGCATGGGCGCCGCCTGGAAGCACCCGTCGGCCAAGGACATGCCCTATGTGCTGGAGATGGTCAAAGGCGTGAAAGCCATGGGCCTGGAAACCTGCATGACCCTGGGGCGCCTGGATCAGGAGCAGACCGAAGCCCTGGCCAAGGCCGGCCTGGACTACTACAACCACAACCTGGATACCTCGCCGGAGTTCTACGGCAGCATCATCACCACCCGCACCTACAGCGAGCGCCTGCAGACTCTGGCCTATGTGCGTGACGCCGGGATGAAGATCTGCTCCGGCGGCATTCTCGGCATGGGCGAATCCCTGGACGACCGCGCCGGTCTGCTGATCCAGTTGGCCAACCTGCCGGAGCATCCGGAGTCGGTGCCGATCAACATGCTGGTCAAGGTGGCCGGCACCCCGCTGGAAAACGCCGAGGACGTGGATCCGTTCGACTTTATCCGCATGCTCGCGGTGGCGCGGATCCTCATGCCGCAATCCCACGTGCGCCTGTCCGCCGGTCGCGAAGCGATGAACGAGCAGATGCAGGCCCTGGCCTTCTTCGCCGGCGCCAACTCGATTTTCTATGGCGACAAGCTGCTGACCACCGCCAACCCCCAGGCCGACAAGGACATGCAACTGTTCGCCCGTCTGGGCATCCAGCCCGAAGCCCGGGAAGAGCATGCCGACGAAGTGCATCAGGCCGCGATCGAGCAGGCCCTGGTGGAGCAGAAAAACAGCGAGCAGTTCTACAACGCTGCCGTCTGAGCCTGTGCGGTAGGAGCCGGCTTGCCGGCGAATCCCGCGAACTGCGCAAGCCCGCCGGGTTTCGCGTCGCCTGTTTCGCGGGCAAGCCCGCTCCTGCGGCTAATGTGTCTGTGAGCCAACATCGAGGCCTGCATGTCTTTTGATCTCGCCGCGCGCCTCGCTGCCCGCCGTGCCGAACATCTCTATCGCCAGCGTCCGCTGCTGGACAGCCCCCAGGGGCCGCAAGTGGTGGTGGACGGCCAGCCGTTGCTGGCCTTTTGCAACAACGACTACCTGGGGCTGGCCAATCACCCACAAGTGATCGAAGCCTGGCGCGCCGGCGCCAGCCGCTGGGGCGTGGGCGGCGGTGCGTCCCATCTGGTGATCGGCCACAGCACGCCTCACCATGAGTTGGAAGAAGCCCTGGCGGACCTTACGGGGCGCCCGCGGGCGTTGCTGTTCAGCACCGGCTACATGGCCAACCTGGGGGCGGTCACGGCCCTGGTCGGGCAGGGCGATACGGTGCTGGAGGATCGGCTCAACCATGCCTCGCTGCTTGATGCCGGGCTGCTTTCGGGAGCCCGCTTCAACCGCTATCTGCATAACGACGCCGCCAGCCTGGCCAAGCGCCTGGAAAAGGCCACCGGCAATACCCTGGTGGTCACCGACGGAGTGTTCAGCATGGACGGCGATGTCGCCGACCTGCCGGCCCTGGCCCGGGAAACCAAGGCCCGCGGTGCCTGGCTGATGGTTGACGACGCCCATGGCTTCGGGCCGCTGGGGGCCAACGGTGGCGGGCTGGTGGAACACTTCGGCCTGGGTCTGGATGAGGTGCCCGTGCTGGTGGGCACCCTGGGCAAGGCGTTCGGCACCGCCGGGGCCTTTGTCGCCGGTAGCGAGGAGCTGATCGAAACCCTGATCCAGTTCGCCCGGCCTTATATCTACACCACCAGTCAGCCGCCGGCGCTGGCCTGCGCCACGCGCAAGAGCCTGGAGTTGCTGCGCAGCGAGCACTGGCGGCGCGAGCACCTGGCGAATCTGATCCGCCAGTTCCGGCTCGGGGCCGAGCAGATTGGCCTGGAGCTGATGGACAGCTTTACCCCGATCCAGCCGATCATGGTGGGCGACAGTGCCCGGGCCGTGGCGTTGTCACGGATGCTCCGTTTGCGGGGAATCATGGTCAGCGCCATCCGTCCGCCGACTGTGCCGGCCGGCAGTGCGCGGCTGCGGGTGACCTTGTCCGCGGCCCACAGCGAGGCGCAGGTCCAGCTATTGTTAAGCGCGTTGGCGGATTGTTTCAGTGAACTGCAAACGAGGCCGGGCCATGCGTGATCGACTGATTCTGTTGCCGGGCTGGGGGTTGGGCGTGTCCCCCCTGGAACCCTTGGCTGCCGCGTTGCAGGGGCTGGATGAACACTTGCGGGTGGAGATCGAACCCCTGCCGGAACTGACCTCCAGCGATCCGCAGGCATGGCTGGACGAACTCGACGATGCGCTGCCGGATGACGCCTGGCTAGGGGGCTGGTCCCTGGGCGGCATGCTCGCCACGGAGCTGGCGGCCCGACGCGGCGAGCGCTGCTGCGGCTTGTTGACCCTGGCCAGCAACCCCAGTTTTGTCGCTCACGTGCAATGGTCCAGTGCCATGGCCGGTGAGACGTTTGACGGTTTCCTGGCCGGCTGCGCCGCGGATCCGCGTACCACCCTCAAGCGCTTTTCCCTGCTGTGTGCCCAGGGCGCGGTCGATCCCCGCGGCCTGTCGCGGATGCTGCTGGGCGGGGCGCCGACCACGCCGGGGCCGGTGCTGATGGCGGGCCTGGAGCTGTTGGCGCAATTGGATACGCGCGAAGCCTTGCTGGCTTTTCGCGGCCCACAGTTGCACCTGTTCGCCGGGCTGGATGCCCTGGTGCCCGCCGAGGCGGCCGCCGAGTTGCTGGCCTTGTTGCCGGATATAGAAGTTGGCCTGATCGAGCAGGCCAGCCACGGTTTTCTTCTGGAAGATCCCCACGGAGTGGCGGGGGCGATCCAGGCTTTCTTGCATGAGTCCGGTGATGACTGATCTGTCTGTTGCTGTCTTGCCCGCCGGCCTGCCTGACAAGCGTCAGGTGGCGGCGTCCTTTTCCCGCGCGGCGGCCAGTTACGACAGTGTTGCCGAGTTGCAGCGAGCGGTCGGCCAGCAGTTGTTGAGTTGCTTGCCTGAACGGCATGCACCGACGCGCTGGTTGGATTTGGGCTGTGGCACCGGGCATTTCAGTCGTGTGCTGGGGCAACGTTTTGCGGGCAGTCAGGGGCTGGCCCTGGACATCGCCGAGGGCATGCTCAAGCACGCGCGGCCACTGGGCGGAGCCGAGCATTTCATCGCCGGCGACGCCGAGCGCCTGCCTTTGCAGAGCGGCAGTTGCGGGCTGATCTTTTCCAGCCTGGCGGTGCAATGGTGCGCGGATTTTTCGGCGGTGCTCAGCGAGGCCCGGCGGGTGCTGCAACCGGGTGGCGTGCTGGCCTTTGCCAGTTTGTGTGTCGGCACCTTGCACGAGTTGCGCGAGAGCTGGGGGCGGGTCGATGGGCAGGTGCACGTCAATCGTTTCCGTGAGTTCGAACGCTATGGTCAGTTGTGTGAGGCCAGCGGCCTGCAGGTGCGCAGCCTGGAGAAGAGCCCCCATGTGTTGTATTACCCGGATGTGCGCAGCCTGACCCATGAGTTGAAGGCCTTGGGCGCGCACAATCTGAATCCCGGTCGCCCGGGCGGTCTCACCGGACGGGCGCGCATTGCCGGGCTGATTGAGGCTTATGAAGGTTTTCGTCAGCCCAGGGGGCTGCCGGCGACTTATCAGGTGGTCTATGCCGTGTTGGAGAAACCGCTATGAGTCCTGCCTATTTCATTACCGGAACCGACACCGATGTGGGCAAGACCACCATCGCTGCCGGGTTGCTGCATGCGGCGCGTCTGGCCGGGTTGAGCACGGCGGCGGGCAAGCCGGTGGCTTCCGGGTGCGAGTTGGGCCCCAAGGGCCTGCGCAATGCCGATGCCCTGGCGTTGCTGGCCCAGTCGTCGTTGCCATTGAGCTATGCAGAGGTCAATCCGTTCGCCTTCGAGCCGGCCATCGCGCCCCATCTGGCGGCGCGGGAGGCGGGTGTGGCATTGACCGTGCAATCGCTGCTGATGCCGATGCGTGAGCTTCTGGCCAAGGGCGCGGACTTCACGCTGATTGAAGGGGCCGGGGGCTGGCGGGTGCCCCTGGCCGATCAGGACAATCTGTCGGACCTGGCCATGGCCCTGGGATTGCCGGTGATTCTGGTGGTGGGCGTGCGCCTGGGTTGCATCAATCACGCCTTGCTGAGCGCCGAGGCGATTGCCCAGGACGGTCTGCAACTGGCGGGCTGGGTGGCCAATATCATCGAGCCGAAGACCTCTCGTCTGGAAGAGAACCTGGCGACGTTGGCCGAACGCCTGCCCGCGCCGTGCCTTGGCCGAGTGCCGCGACTCAAGCCAGCCAGTGCCGAAGCGGTGGCCGAGCACCTGCAACTGGATCTGCTGGACTAGATTTTGCCTATGAAGAGGCACATCGCCATTAGTGTTTTTGACGGGTGTTTTCTTGACGCGTCTGCTTCAATGACACCCGTCACTCATTTTCAAGGTCGAGTCCTTCCATGGAAATTTCCGGGAACAGCGCTTTCTACGCCGGACTGAATGCCATTCAGGCCGGACAGAATCGTGTCGATCAAGGTTCCAGCCAGATCGCCAGCAGCGCCGTTGAGCGCTCTTCCGACAGCCGGGCGCCTGCGGATCAGGTCAATCGCCTGAACGGCGTGGATCGCAGCCAGGCGTCGGACCTGGCCAGCAGCATGGTCGATATGTCCATGGGCAAGATCCAGGTGGAGCTGGGAGTCAAGGTTGCCAAGGCCTCTGATGAGGCGCTCGGTACCCTGATCGACACCTACGCTTGATCACTTTGCGCAACAGCCCGCTTTCCTGAAGGGGAGGCGGGCTGTTGCTCATGCCTTTCCTGTCTGTCGTTCCTCTTCTTCATTTCCTTGTGTAACTGATCGCCGGTGAACCGGCTCCTACACTTCACGGCATGGCTGTGGGTATTGGCCTGCGCGTGCATTTTGTTTCGATGACGAAAGGCATCGGAGCGACGCTTGACAAGATTTGGGCCTAAACGTATGTTTCAAACACCTGTTTGACCGCTATAAAAAATCAACGCGGTTGTTCATTCCCGGTTACATCAGCAGAGGTTTATCGCTATGCCTGACTACAAGGCCCCCTTGCGTGATATTCGCTTCGTTCGTGACGAACTGCTCGGCTATGAGGCGCACTATCAGAGCCTCCCGGCTTGCCAGGACGCCACTCCGGACATGGTTGACGCCATTCTTGAGGAAGGTGCGAAGTTTTGTGAGCAGGTGCTGGCTCCGCTGAACCGTGTGGGCGACCTGGAAGGTTGCACCTGGAGTGAATCCGGCGTTAAGACCCCGACCGGCTTCAAGGAAGCCTACAAGCAGTTCGTTGAAGGCGGCTGGCCAAGCCTGGCTCATGACGTCGCGCACGGTGGTCAGGGTCTGCCTGAATCCCTGGGCCTGGCGATCAGCGAAATGGTCGGCGAAGCCAACTGGTCGTGGGGCATGTACCCAGGCCTGTCCCATGGCGCGATGAACACCATTTCCGAGCACGGCACCCCTGAGCAGCAAGAGGCTTACCTGACCAAGCTGGTGTCGGGCGAATGGACCGGCACCATGTGCCTGACCGAGCCGCACTGCGGCACCGATCTGGGCATGCTGCGGACCAAGGCCGAACCTCAGGCTGATGGTTCCTACAAGGTCACCGGCACCAAGATCTTCATCTCCGCCGGTGAACACGACATGGCCGACAACATCGTCCATATCGTCCTGGCTCGCCTGCCGGACGCACCTGCCGGCACCAAAGGCATTTCGCTGTTCATCGTGCCCAAGTTCCTGCCTAACGCCGACGGCAGTGTCGGCCAGCGCAACGCGGTCAACTGTGGTTCCCTGGAACACAAGATGGGCATCCACGGTAACGCCACCTGCGTGATGAACTTCGACGCGGCCACCGGCTTCCTGATCGGCCCGGCGAACAAAGGCCTGAACTGCATGTTCACCTTTATGAATACCGCGCGTCTGGGCACCGCTCTGCAGGGCCTGGCCCACGCCGAGATCGGCTTCCAGGGTGGCCTGAAATACGCTCGCGACCGTCTGCAAATGCGCTCCCTGACTGGCCCGAAAGCGCCGGACAAGGCCGCCGACCCGATCATCGTGCACCCTGATGTGCGTCGCATGCTGCTGACCATGAAAGCCTTCGCCGAGGGCAACCGGGCGATGGTCTACTTCACCGCCAAGCAGGTGGACATCGTCAAGTACGGCGTGGATGAAGAAGAGAAGAAGAAAGCCGATGCACTGCTGGCTTTCATGACTCCGATCGCTAAGGCATTCATGACCGAAGTCGGCTTCGAATCCGCCAACCACGGTGTGCAGATCTACGGTGGCCACGGTTTCATCGCCGAGTGGGGCATGGAGCAGAACGTTCGCGACAGCCGGATCTCGATGCTGTACGAAGGCACCACCGGTATCCAGGCGCTGGACCTGCTGGGCCGTAAAGTGCTGATGACTCAGGGCGAGGCGCTCAAGGGCTTCACCAAGATCGTCCACAAGTTCTGCCAGAACAACGAAGGCAACGAGGCGGTGCAGGAATTCGTTGCACCGCTGGCGGCACTGAACAAGGAGTGGGGCGAGCTGACCATGAAAGTGGGCATGGCCGCGATGAAGGACCGTGAAGAAGTCGGTGCTGCTTCGGTGGACTACCTGATGTACTCCGGTTACGCCTGCCTGGCCTACTTCTGGGCCGACATGGCGCGCCTGGCGGCTGAAAAACTGGCAGCCGGCACCACCGAAGAGGCGTTCTACACCGCCAAGCTGCAGACTGCGCGCTTCTACTTCCAGCGCATCCTGCCGCGTACCCGCACTCACGTTGCCAGCATGCTGTCGGGTGCCAACAACCTGATGGACATGAAGGAAGAGGACTTCGGCCTGGCTTACTGAGCCTGACTGAACGCTCTTGCCAAGCCGCTCGCCCTTCGGGTCGAGCGGCTTTTTTGTGCCCGTAGCATCTTCATGAAAATTCCCGACTAAATCGCTAAGCAGAAGCGATTTCCTGCCGTTAAAGAGATGGCAATGTGATGCCTGTCACAGCAAGTGTGCTCAACTTCAGTAAACGAAGGCACAATGCCATCTATTGATCAGCCGGGTCGGAGTTTTACCCTTGCCGCGTTCTTCCGCTGTACGTTTCAGTCACTTTCTACCGTCTTTACTGCTTTTGCTTGCGGGGCTGGCGGCCGCCTACGTCAAGGACCTCAACGTCTTCTTCACTTCGCTGTTCAACGTGCTGCCGACCCTGGTGCTGTTGCTCGGCGGGGCCTATTGCGCGGTGTATCGTCGTCAGCGCGAACTGTTCCTGATGGTCACGGTGTACATCGCCTATTTCCTGCTGGATACCCAGACCGACTTCTATCGGGATAACGGCCGGGTCCGCGAAGATGCGGCGGTGGTGTTTCATCTGTGCTGTCTGCTGTTGCCCTTGCTGTTTGGCCTGTTCGCCGCCTGGCAGGAGCGCACCCACCTGTTTCAGGACATGGTGGCGCGCTTTGCCGTGCTGCTGGCGTTTGGCAGCGTGGCCCTGGGCCTGGAGCAGAGTTATCCGCAGGCCTTGCTGAACTGGCTGGCGGAGATTCGCTGGCCGGCGTTGCACGGCAGCTGGATGAGCCTGATCCAGTTGTCGTATCCGGTGTTCTTCGCCGCCTTCCTGTTGTTGGCGATCCAGTATTGGCGCAGTCCGCGACCGCTGCACGCCGCGCAGCTGGTGGGGTTGCTGGGGCTGTTCTGGATGCTGCCCAAGACCTTCATCCTTCCGTTCACCCTGAACATCATGTGCAGCCAGGTGATGCTGATGATCGCCGCGGCGGTGGCCCATGAGGCCTACCAGATGGCCTTTCGCGATGAACTTACGGGGCTGCCTGGGCGCCGGGCCCTCAATGAGCGGATGCAGCGCCTGGGCCGCAACTATGTGCTGGCCATGACCGACGTCGATCACTTCAAGAAATTCAACGACACCCACGGTCACGATGTGGGCGACCAGGTGCTGCGTCTGGTGGCCAGCAAACTGTCGAAAGTCACCGGCGGCGGGCGGGCCTATCGCTATGGCGGGGAAGAGTTCGCCGTGGTGTTCGCCGGCAAGACCCTGGATGAGTGCATGCCGCACCTGGAGATGATTCGCGAGATCATCGCCACCTACAACATTCAGTTGCGCAACCAGGACAACCGTCCCCAGGATGACCAACAGGGGCGCCAGCGCCGTGGCGCTGCGGGAGCATCCAGTGTTTCGGTGACCATCAGTATCGGCGTCGCCGAGCGGCTGATGGAGCACCGGACCCCCGAGGAAGTGCTCAAGGCCGCCGACCAGGCGCTCTACAGCGCCAAGGGCGCGGGGCGCAACTGCGTCATGGCGTTCGGGCAGAACCGTCGCGGTGCGGTGCGCATGGACGCTGCTGCGGGTTGAGTGATGATGGCGCATTCAGCGTCTGCACAGTCATTGGCAGGCTGAGGGCGACGGCAGTAGGTTGGAGCGATCTGCTGCCGGAGAAACCACCATGCCCGAGTATCAAGCTCCCCTGCGTGACATGCGCTTTCTGATCGATCACGTCTTTGACTTTCATGCCGGTTACGCCGCGCTGGGGGCCAGCGATGCCAGTCCGGACATGGTCAGCGCGATTCTTGAGGAAGGGGCGAAGTTCTGCGAGAACGTCCTGGCCCCGCTGAATCGCTCCGGTGACGAGGAAGGCTGTCATTTTGCCAATGGCGTAGTGACCACTCCCAAGGGCTTCAAGCAGGCCTTCGCGCAATACGTCGAAGGCGGCTGGCATGGCCTGGCCGCCGATCCGGCCTATGGCGGCCAGGGACTGCCCCAGTCCCTGGGACTGGTCATCAGCGAAATGGTGGGGTCCAGCAACACCTCCTGGGGCATGTACCCGGGGCTGACCCATGGCGCCATGTCGGCGATTCATGCCCATGGCAGCCCTGAACAGAAGCAGCTGTATCTGCGCAAGCTCACCGCCGGGCAATGGACCGGCACCATGTGCCTGACCGAAGCCCATTGCGGTACGGACCTGGGCCTCATCAAAACCCGTGCGGTGCCCCAGGCCGACGGCAGCTATGCGGTGTCGGGGAGCAAGATTTTCATCTCCGCCGGCGAGCACGACATGAGTGACAACATCATCCATCTGGTGCTGGCCAAACTGCCGGACGCACCGGCCGGGACCAAGGGCATTTCCCTGTTCATCGTGCCCAAGTTCCTGCCGGATGCGGCAGGTGAGGCCGGCGAGCGCAATGCAGTGAGTTGCGGCTCCATCGAGCACAAGATGGGGATCAAGGCCTCGGCCACGTGCGTATTGAACTTTGACGGCGCCAGGGGCTTTCTGATCGGCGAGGCCAACAAGGGCCTCAATTGCATGTTCACCATGATGAACCATGCGCGCCTGGGCACCGGGATGCAGGGCTTGTGCCTGGGGGAAGCCAGCTTCCAGGGCGCGGTCCGCTATGCCAACGATCGTTTGCAGATGCGCTCCTTGAGCGGGCCCAAGTCCCCGGACAAGGCGGCGGATCCGATCATCGTCCACCCGGATGTACGGCGCATGCTGTTGACCATGAAAGCCCTCAACGAGGGCAACCGTGCCCTGGCCTATTTCACCGCCCAGTTGCTGGACGTGGCCCACCTGGGCGCCGATCCGGCCCAGCGCCAGGACGCCGAGAACCTCCTGGCGTTCCTGACCCCGATCTGCAAGGCCTTCATGACCGAGACCGGCCTTGAGGTGACCAACCACGGCATGCAGGTGTTTGGCGGTCACGGCTACATTCGTGAGTGGGGCATGGAGCAACTGGTGCGCGATTGTCGTATCGCCCTGATCTACGAGGGCACCAACGGCATCCAGGCTCTGGACTTGCTGGGCCGCAAGGTGCTGGGCAGCCAGGGCAAGCTGTTGCTGGGGTTTACCAGGATCGTGCACAAGTTCTGTGGGGCACATGCCGAGCATCCCCAGCTCAAGGCCTACATCGCGCAACTGGATGGCTTGAACCGTCAGTGGGGCGAGTTGACCACCAGGGTCGGCATGGCCGCGCTGAAGAACCCGGACGAAGTGGGGGCCGCGGCCCTGGATTACCTGATGTACAGCGGTTACATCGTCCTGGCCTATCTCTGGCTGCGCATGGCCCTGGCGGCTCAGCAACAGCTCGATGCCGGGCAGGGGGACAGCGATTTTGCCGGCGCCAAGCTGGCGACCTGTGAGTTCTACTTCAAGCGCTTGTTGCCGCGTACCGCGGCGCATCTGGCGGCGATCGAAGCCGGCAGTGATTGCCTGATGCAACTCCCGGCGCGCTGGTTCGCTCTGTAAATAGCCGCGATGCCCGGATGAAGCCCGCTGCGTGCGGGCTTTGTCTTGCCTGGGTATGGCTGTGACTAAAAATAACAATAAAGTCACGAGTTGACCCTATGTGTCGCAAAAGTTGTTCGGTTACACTCGGCTTTTCGTCAATGGGCCCGATGCGGTCCGCTTGTTTAGATCCTGCGAGGTTTGCCATGGCTGACTACAAAGCGCCCCTGCGCGATATGCGCTTCGTCCTCAATGAAGTTTTCGAGGTCGCCAAACTCTGGGCCCAGTTACCGGCATTGGCTGAGACAGTGGATGCCGAGACTGTCGAGGCGATTCTGGAGGAAGCGGGCAAGGTTACCGCCCGCAGCATCGCTCCGCTGAGTCGCGCTGGCGACGAGGAAGGCTGTCACTGGAACGACACCGTGGTCACCACTCCCCAAGGATTCACCCAGGCTTATCAGACCTATGCCGAGGGCGGTTGGGTCGGCGTGGGAGGGGATCCTGAGTTCGGCGGCATGGGCATGCCCAAGGCGGTGTCTGCCCAGGTCGAGGAAATGGTCAACTCCGCGAGCCTGGCCTTTGGCCTGTACCCGATGCTCACGGCGGGCGCCTGCCTGTCGATCCATGCCCACGCCAGCGAAGAGCTGAAAGCCACTTACCTGCCGAACATGTACGCCGGTGTCTGGGCCGGTTCCATGTGCCTGACCGAGCCCCATGCCGGCACCGACCTGGGCATCATCCGCACCAAGGCCGAACCTCGGGCCGACGGTTCCTACGCCATCAGCGGGACCAAGATCTTCATCACCGGCGGTGAACACGACCTGACGGAAAACATCATCCACCTGGTGCTGGCCAAGCTGCCGGATGCGCCGGCCGGTCCCAAGGGGATCTCCCTGTTCCTGGTGCCCAAGTTCCTGGTCAACGCCGATGGCAGCCTGGGCGAGCGCAACCCGGTGAGCTGCGGCTCCATCGAGCACAAGATGGGCATCCAGGCTTCGGCCACCTGCGTGATGAACTTCGACCAGGCCATCGGTTACCTGGTGGGCGAGCCGAACAAGGGCCTGGCGGCGATGTTCACCATGATGAACTACGAGCGCCTGGGGGTGGGTATCCAGGGGCTGGCCACCGGTGAGCGCTCCTATCAGAACGCTGTTGAGTACGCCCGTGACCGCCTGCAGAGCCGTGCGCCTACCGGCCCGCAAGCCAAGGACAAGGTCGCCGATCCGATCATCGTGCATCCGGACGTGCGGCGCATGCTGCTGACCATGAAGGCCGCCAACGAAGGCGGTCGAGCCTTCTCCACCTACGTGGCGATGCAACTGGATACCGCCAAGTTCAGCGAAGACGCCGAAACCCGCAAGCGCGCGGAAAGCCTGGTGGCCTTGCTGACCCCCGTGGCCAAGGCGTTCCTGACCGACCTGGGTCTGGAAACCACGGTGCATGGCCAGCAAATCTTTGGCGGGCACGGCTACATTCGCGAATGGGGCCAGGAACAACTGGTGCGCGATGTGCGGATCACCCAGATCTACGAAGGCACCAATGGCATCCAGGCCCTGGACCTGGTGGGGCGCAAGATCGTGGGCAGCGGCGGGGCGTTCTACCGCCTGTTCGCCGATGAGATTCGCCATTTCACCGCGACGGCCGATGGGCAACTGGCAGAGTTCACCCGGCCGTTGAATGCCGCTCTGGACAACCTGGATGAGCTGACCGCCTGGCTGCTGGATCGAGCGATCAGCAACCCGAACGAAATCGGCGCGGCGTCAGTGGAATACCTGCAGGTGTTTGGCTACACGGCTTACGCCTACATGTGGGCGTTGATGGCCAAGGCGGCGCTGGGCAAAGAGCAGGAAGAGGAGTTCTATGCCAGCAAACTGGGGACCGCGCGCTTCTACTTCGCACGCCTGCTGCCGCGTATTGACTCCCTGACCGCCTCGGTGAAAGCGGGCAGCGAATCGCTGTTCCTGTTGCCGGCTGAGCAGTTTTAACTGGCAAGGGGCTTTGTAAGTAATCTCTTACATAACGTGCTGCTGATCGTCCATATCGGTAGATGACGGCGGAGGCTAATCTACTTCACATGGACGTCGCGCAGGAAGCGCAAAGCAACAACACGGACACGTAGGATTCCGCCAGGATGGTGGAGTGAAAAGGATGTCAGGGAAACAGTCTGCAAAACCCCGCTTCGGCGGGGTTTTCTTTTGCCCGGCTTTTTTGTTCCGGCGAATTCAGCCCAGGATATCCGGCACCACAGCAGCGCCCAGGCGTCCGTCGTGGGCACTCATCGAGTCTTCCAGCAAGGTGCGCAGCAATTCCAGCGTGCCTTGTTGACGCTGCAGATCGCGACAGACCAATCCGACTCTCAACGGCACCCTGGGTTCGCTCAAGGGCTTCCACAGCAGCTCGCTATTGCTGTGCTGCTGTTGCGAACGCCCCGGCAGCACGGTGGCCAATTGGGTGTGGGGCAGGCTGTCGAGGATGCCGGCCATATTGTTCAGCTCCGCCTGCACCTGCGGGCGCCGTCCCAGATTGGCCAGTTGTGCCTGCCAGATCTGACGCACCTGAAACTCCTCTCCCAGCAGCAACATCGGCAGTTCCGCTGCCTGGCTCATGGATACCTTCTTGAATTCGCGCAGCGGGTGTTGCGCGGGGATGACCAGTGTCAGCTCGTCTTCATAGAGTGGAACGCCATGCAGGCCGGGCTGGCGTGGTGGCAGGTAGCTGATGCCGATATCCAGCGAGCCATTGAGCAAGCGCCGTTCGATCTCCAGGCCCGTCAGCTCGTAGATCTGCACCACCAGATGGGGTTGGGCCTTGCGCACCCGTTCGAGCATCTGCGGCACCAGGCTGGTGTGCACCGTTTGCAGTACGCCGATAGCCAGGGTGCGCAGGGCCTGGCCCTTGAAGTTGCGCAAGGCTTCGCGGGCCTGTTGCAGGCCGTCGAGCAGGGGCAGGGCATGATTGTAGAGGGTGTGGGCGGCCAGGGTCGGCAAGAGGCGCTTGCTGCTGCGTTCAAACAGGCTGACGTCGAGGTTCTGCTCCAGTTGGCGAATCTGCTGGGACAGTGCCGGTTGCGAGATCGACAGGCGCTCGGCAGCACGGCCCACGTGGCCTTCTTCATACACCGCGACGAAATAACGCAGTTGCTTAAAATCCATAAGTATTTCTTATCGAAAAAGCTTAAAAATCGAAATGGCCCGAAGCCCGCGAGGCGCCTAGTCTAGCGCCTATTCACAAGGCTTACAGGGCCAAGAAGCACGATGAATACCGTTTACGTCGATGGTGTTTACATAGGCAAGGCAAAAAATCTCGGCCAGGGTCTGGTCATCGATACCGACAAGCACCCGGTTGCAAACCGTCTCTGGTTATGGCCACAAGGCCTGGGCAGCGATGAACAGGGTGATCCGCGCTTTCATACCGGTCCTGAACGGGCCCTGCATCACTATCCCGCCGAGCATTACGCCCATTGGCGCAAACGTTATCCACAGTTCGATTGGTCGGCCCCGGCCTTTGGCGAAAATCTCTCGAGCCGCGGCCTGACCGAAGAGCAGGTGTGCCTGGGGGACCTGTTCCGCTGGGGCGGTGCGTTGTTGCAGGTCAGTCAGCCCCGTTCACCCTGCTACCGCCTGAGCCAGCGCTGGGGACTGGTCAATCTGCCTCGGCAAGCCCAGGACAATGGCCGTTGTGGCTGGTTCTACCGGGTGCTCAAACCCGGCTTCGTCCAGGCGGACGAACCCTTCGAACTGATCCAGCGCAGCTATCCCGGCCTGACCGTGGCCTGGGCCCTGCGCAGCTTTTTCCTGGAGCCCCTGGAGCCTGCCGGTCTGAAAACCCTGATTGATTGCCCCGCGCTGTCCTCGCGCTGGCGCGATATCGCCATCAAGCGCCTGCGCACCGGCCGGGTCGAGGACTGGTCCGCGCGCCTGTTGGGGCTGCCCCTGGAGGGCTTGCGGGCATGAATCTGTTCAATCTGCGCCGTACCCCGCCCAGTCTGGAGGATCTGGCCGTCGAGCCGTGCCTGGCTGCCGCGGACGATGGCTGTGCCAGTGAGTGCCTGATGCCCAGCGTGCAACGCCCCCAGCCGGTGTTCGTCCGTGGCCAGGGTTCCTGGCTATGGGACAGCCAGGACCGCACCTACCTTGACTTCACCCAGGCCGCCGCCGCCAACAGCCTGGGTCATAGCCCCTCGGCCGTGGTCAATGCCCTGGCCGCTCAGGCCCAGTCGCTGATCAACCCCGGTTCGGGTTTCTACAACCGCGGCATGCTCAAGCTGGCCGATCGCCTGTGCCGCAGCACCGGCAGCGACCAGGCCTATCTGTTGAGCAGCGGCAGCGAGGCCTGCGAGGCCGCGATCAAGCTGGCACGCAAATGGGGGCAACTGCACCGCGGCGGCGCGGCCGGCATCATCACCGCCAGTCGCAGTTGCCATGGTCGTGGTTTTGCCGCGCTGTCGGCGGCCGGGCATGGCGCCTCGGGCAATCGCTTCGAGCCGCAACTGCCGGGCTTCAGCCAGGTGCCGTTCAATGACCTGCCGGCTTTGCATGCGGCAGTGGATGCGCAAACCGTGGCCATCCTGCTAGAGCCGATCCAGGGCGAGGCCGGGGTCATTCCAGCCACTGAACACTACCTCAAGGGGGTCGAGCGGCTGTGTCGTGAGCTGGGCATCCTGTTGATTCTCGATGAGGTGCAGACCGGTATCGGCCGCTGCGGCACGCTGCTGGCCGAACAGTTGTATGGCGTGCGCGCCGACATCATTGCCTTGGGCAAGGGCCTGGGCGGCGGCGTGCCGCTGGCGGCGCTGCTGGCGCGGGGCAAGGCCTGCTGTTTCGAACCGGGGGAACTGGACGGCACGCATCACGGCAATGCGCTGATGACCTCGGCCGGCCTGGCGGTGCTGGACAGCCTGCAGGAACACGGTTTTCTGCAGCAGGTGCGCACCCATGGACAGTACCTGGGGCAGGGGCTGACTCGTCTGGCGAACCGTTATGCACAAGGCGAGGTGCGCGGGCATGGACTGCTCTGGGGCATGAGCCTGGCCGACGCGTCGGCTGAGGCGGTGGTCAAGGCGGCGTTGCACGAAGGTCTGTTGCTCAGTGCCACGCAAGCGGACTGTCTGCGCTTCACTCCGGCCCTGAGTGTCAGCAAGGGCAATATCGATGAAATGCTGCTGCGCCTGGCCCGGGCGTTCTCCCGGGTGCGCACCGCGCAACTGCAATGCCGCAAGGGGGTGGTGGTCTGATATTCAGACCTATCCTGCGCGATTCACCGAGGTTGGCTGCCGCGCGCTGGCGACCTTACGTTGACTGAATTCCTGAACCGTCTCGCGGTATAACGCATCGCCCCGTGTCCGATTTTTCGCACGGGGCGTTTTTTTGCCTGGGTACTTTTCACCACCCGTTGTCGCCCTTGAACCTCCGGTCGATTGCCGGCTCGGAACGAATGCGCCCTCTGGGCCGGGCGGCGATTGTTCTGAACCCTGGCCGGTGGCCGGGGTCGATTGCAGGCAAGGCTCAACCGAGCCGATTTCCAACAGGAGCTGCCCTATGGACTTGATCCGCATCATCTTCGCCATTCTCTTGCCGCCCCTGGGGGTGTTTCTGCAAGTGGGCTTTGGCGGCGCTTTCTGGCTGAACATTCTGCTGACCCTGTGTGGATACATCCCCGGTATCGTCCACGCGGTCTACATCATCGCCAAACGCTGATGCTCCAGCCCGCCCGTTCCGTTGGCACGGGCGGGCCTTGTTCAAGTCTGCGCTTGCAGCACCTTCTGATAGAAGCGCCATTCCTGTTCCAGGGCGTGGGCCTGATTGTCCGCCTTGCGAAAGCCGTGGCGCTCATCCGGGTAGTAGTGCGCCTCGGCGGCAATGCCCTGGTCCTTGAGGGCCTTGAGCATTTCGCGGGTTTGTTGCGGCACCACCACGGCGTCCAGTTCGCCCTGGAAAAACACCACCGGGACACGGATATCGCTGGCGTGCAGCAGCGGCGTGCGAGCCAGATAACGCTGCTGGTCCTGCTGCGGATCGCCGATCAGCCAGTCCAGATAGTCACCTTCGAACTTGTGAGTGGCACGGGTCAGGGCAATCGGATCGCTGACGCCGTACAGGCTGGCGCCGGCACAGAACACCTTGGCGAACGCCAGGGCGCAGAGGGTGGTGTAGCCCCCCGCACTGCCACCCCGGATGAACGCCTGCCGTGGATCGATCAGCCCTTGCTGTTCCAGGTAGGACACCACCGCGCAGGCATCTTCCACATCCACTTCGCCCCAGCGCAGGTGCAGGGCCTGGCGATAGGCCCGGCCATAGCCGCTGCTGCCCCGGTAGTTCAGATCGGCCACGGCGAAGCCGCGCTGGGTCCAGAACTGGATGCGCGGATCGAGTATCGGATAGCAGGCGGAGGTCGGGCCTCCGTGGATGAACACCACCAGCGGCGGTCGGTTGACCCCGTTCATGGCCGGGTAGAAGAAACCGTGGGCCTGGCCGTCGCCGCTGGGGTAGCACAGGGTTTGCGGGCGGCTGATGCGTTCCGCCGGCAACGGCGCCATGCCTCCGGCCAAGACCTGTACCTGTCGGGTTTCACGCTCGATGGCAATCACGGCCGAGGGGCTGACGGGGGAGGCGGCGATGCAATACAGGTAGCGCTGATCCAGCGTCAGGCCGCGAAAGCGACTGTAGTCGCCACTGAAGTCCTGTTGCGCACCGTCGGCGTGGCGCAGGCCGAGCCGGCCGAAGCCGTTCTCGGTCCAGCTGCCGAACCAGGCGTCACCGCCCAGGGGCATCCAGGTGCTGCAGCCCAGCTGCCAGGGCGCTGGAGCGTGATCGGCCGCGGCACAGGGCAGCGGGCGCAAGCCGTGGCCGGACTCGGCCCAGGGTTGCCAGAAACCCTGGCGATCGGTGAGGCAATAGAGCTGGTTGTGTTGATCGAAGCGCGGTTGCTGCAGGGACTCCGGCTCGCCGTCTCCGGCCACGCAGCGCGGCTCACCCCAGGTGCCGTTGCCGCGACGTTCGGCGAGCATCAGGCGAGTGCAGGTCCAGGGCTGATGGGGGCGATCCCACTCGATCCAGGCCAGGCGTTGGCCGTTGGCGCTCAAGGTCGGAGCGGCATAGAAGTCGGCCCCGGCGGCGAGCAGTTGCCGACGCCCGTCGTGCAGGTCGATGGCCACCAGCCGGTGCTCGTCGGCGCATTCTTCCACCGCCAGGACCTGATCGGCGTGAGCCTGCAGATCTCCGTAGCGGCAGTCGCCCTGGGTCAGGGCTTCTGGCGCGCCGCCCGCCAGGGGCTGGCGATACAGTTGCTGGTCCGCGTCATTGACGAACACCAGGTGTTCGCCGCTGAGGCAGAAGGCGCCGCCGCCATATTCGTAGACCCGGCTGCGGGCGCTGAAACCCGCCGGGGTCAGGCAACGGGCCTGGCCTTGCTGCCAATGCCAGATCCGGCAACTGGCGTCTATGGGACGGTATTCATTCCAGAACAGGCCGTGGGGCGTGAGTTGCAGCTCGGCGAAATCGGTTCCGGCGGCGGTGGCCTGGTTGGCGCTGAAGGGCTCAACCCTTGGCGATGAGGCGTGAGTTTCGTTCATTGCGAAAGGCCAGTTGCTCAATGGTTTGGGTGGCGGTTTCGGATTCTTCGCGGGCCTTGAGAATCATCCCGTGGTGTTCCGATTTGCTGCACACCGGGTCGGCATTGCTGGCATCCCCCGTGAGCATGAAGGCCTGGCAGCGGCAGCCGCCGAAGTCCTTTTCCTTCTCGTCGCAGGAGCGGCACGGCTCGGGCATCCAGTCGTAGCCGCGGTAGCGGTTGAAACCGAAGGAGTCGTACCAGATGTGCTGCATGCTGTGGTCGCGCACATTGGGGAACTGCACCGGCATCTGCCGCGCGCCGTGGCAGGGCAGGGCGGTGCCATCCGGAGTGACGGTGAGGAAGATACTGCCCCAGCCGTTCATGCAGGCCTTGGGGCGTTCTTCGTAGTAGTCCGGAGTGACGAAAATCAGCTTGCAGGGATGCCCTTGGGCTTCCAGCTTGGCGCGGTATTCGTTGGTGATGCGTTCCGCGCGCACCAGTTGCTCCTTGGTCGGCAGCAGGCCGACGCGGTTGAGCTGGGCCCAGCCGTAGAACTGGCAGGTGGCGAGCTCGACGAAGTCGGCTTCCAGGGCGATGCACAGCTCGATGATGCGGTCGATTTTGTCGATGTTGTGCCGGTGGGTGACGAAGTTCAGCACCATCGGGTAACCGTGGGCCTTGACCGCGCGAGCCATCTCCAGCTTCTGCGCGAAGGCTTTCTTCGAGCCGGCCAGCAGGTTGTTCACCTGCTCGTCGCTGGCCTGGAAGCTGATCTGGATATGGTCCAGGCCGGCTTTCTTGAAGTCGCTGATCTTCTGCTCGGTGAGGCCGATGCCGGAGGTGATCAGGTTGGTGTAGAAGCCCAGCTTGCGGGCCTCGCCGATCAGTTCGGCGAGGTCCTGGCGCACCAGCGGTTCACCGCCGGAAAAGCCCAATTGCGCGGCGCCCATCTCCCGCGCTTCGCGAAACACCTTGATCCATTGCTCGGTGCTCAGCTCCTGGCCCTGCTCGGCGAAATCCAGGGGATTGGAGCAGTAGGGGCATTGCAGCGGGCAGCGGTAAGTCAGCTCGGCCAGCAACCACAGCGGCAGGCCGACTGGCGGTTTGTCGGGCACGGCGGCTTCAGCCGAGTTCGATCCAGTGCTGGGCACGGGCGACCTCCATGAACTGCTCGATATCGTCACCGAGCTCGGCCACTCCGGGGAACTGCACCTGAAGCTCCTGGATGATCGCCGCCACGTCACGCTCGCCGTCGATCAGGCCGCCGATCAACGCGGCACTGTCGTTGAGCTTGATCATGCCTTCCGGGTACAGCAGCACGTGGCCCTTTTGCGCCGGTTCGTACTGGAAGCGGTAGCCGGGGCGCCAGCGTGGGGTTTTGCTGCGGTCGAAACTCATAGAGGGATCCCTTTATGCCAGACCCGCTGATCGGTAACGCTGTGATAAGGCGGGCGGTTCAGTTCATAGGCCATGCTCATGGCGTCGAGCATGCTCCAAAGGATGTCCAGTTTGAACTGGAGAATTTCCAGCATGCGTTCCTGGCCGGCACGGGTGGTGTAGTGCTGCAGGGTGATGGCCAGGCCGTGTTCCACATCGCGCCGGGCCTGACCCAGGCGGGTGCGGAAATACTCGTAGCCGGTCGGGTCGATCCACGGGTAATGCTGGGGCCAGCTGTCCAGGCGCGACTGGTGGATCTGCGGGGCGAACAATTCGGTCAGCGAGCTGCTGGCGGCTTCCTGCCAACTGGCGCGGCGGGCGAAGTTGACGTAGGCGTCCACGGCGAAGCGCACGCCGGGCAGTACCAGTTCTTGTGAACGCAACTGGTCCGGGTCCAGGCCCACGGCCTGACCCAGGCGCAGCCAGGCTTCGATGCCGCCGTCTTCGCCGGGGGCGCCGTCGTGGTCCAGCAGGCGCTGGATCCACTCGCGGCGAACTTCCCGGTCCGGGCAGTTGGCGAGGATCGCCGCATCCTTCATGGGGATGTTCACCTGGTAGTAGAAGCGGTTGGCGACCCAGCCCTGGATCTGTTCGCGGCTTGCCCGGCCTTCATACATCGCCACGTGATAGGGGTGATGGATGTGGTAATAGGCGCCCTTGGCGCGCAGTGCCTGCTCGAACTCGGCAGGGGACAGGGGGGTGTCGGTCATGTGTGTTCTCCGGGGGGCTGTCCTTTGGCGGGCAAGCCCGCTCCTACGCAAAGCGAGCTTGTCGGCGATCGGGCCTACAGCTCAATACTCATTCCGTCGTAAGCCACTTCCACCTTTCGACGTACCAGTTCGGCACGTTCGGCGGAGTCTTCGTCGAGGATCGGGTTGGTGTTGTTGATGTGGATCAGCACCTTGCGCTGGCGGGGCAGTTGTTCCAGCACTTCGAGCATGCCGCCAGGGCCGTTCTGCGCCAGGTGGCCCATTTCCCGGCCGGTGCGGGTGCCGACGCCACGGCGTTGCATTTCATCGTCTTCCCACAGGGTGCCGTCCACCAGCAGCACGTCGCTGGCGGCCATGATCTCCAGCAGTGGCGCATCGACTTTGCCCAGGCCCGGGGCATAGAAGAGTTTGCCGCCGCTGCGCAGGTCTTCGACGATCAGGCCGATGTTGTCTCCCGGGTGCGGATCGAAACGGTGCGGTGAATAGGGCGGCGCGGCGCTGCGCAGGGGCAGGGGGGTGAAACGCAGGTTGGGGCAGGCGGGGATGCTGAAGCTCTGGTCCAGCTCGATGCGGTTCCAGTTCAGGCCGCCGTTCCAGTGGCTGAGCATCTTGAACAGCGGGAAACCGGTGCTCAGGTCTTCGTGGACCATGTCGGTGCACCAGACCTGATGCGGGCAGCCTTCGCGCAGGCTGAGCAGGCCGGTGGTGTGATCGATCTGGCTGTCCATGAGGACGATGGCGCCAATCCCGGTATCGCGCAGGGCACGGCCCGGTTGCATGGGGGCGAAGCTCTGCAGTTGGGCGCGGATGTCCGGCGAGGCGTTGCACAGTACCCAGTTCACCCCGTCATCGGAAATCGCGATGGACGATTGGGTGCGGGCCTGGGCTCGCAGGCTGCCGTCGCGAAACCCCGCGCAGTTCACGCAGTTGCAGTTCCACTGCGGAAAACCACCGCCGGCGGCGGAACCTAGAATCTGGACAAACATGGACACTCCCGGGGTGACGACGTGAACAAGGTGGGCAACTGAAAATAAAAACGCCCCGGACGGGCCGAGGCGTTGCGCTGCGTGTTTCGGCCAGAGGCAGAAATCAGCGGCTGGCGAAGTACATGGTGACTTCGAAGCCGATACGCAGGTCGGTGTAAGCAGGTTTGGACCAAGTCATAAAAATGCTCCTTTGAGGTGGGTGGGACGGGTACTGCCTATACATATAGTCCACCTCCGGTGGGAGATGTTCAGATGCTTAGGGGGCTATCTTACTAAATTCCCGCAAAAGGTTGCCTGCAATTCTGAAGAAAGCTCATTGCAGCGCCGGTAATGATCATTGTGCCGCTTGCCAAGGGGCTCCCGGGCAGGGCCCGTTGGCCAGCACTGTCCAGCCGCCGCTCGCTGCCTGCAGGGCCCTGGCGGCCTGAATGACGGCGTCGGGGGTGAGGGCCAGGATGCTGGCGTGCAGTTGCGTCAGGTAATCCGACGGATGGCCGGCTAGTTTCGCCTGCCAGAGCAGTTCAGCGGCTTGCTCCAGGGGCAGGAGCGAGGCTTGGAACTGTTGAGCCAGCGCCTGTCGCTGCTCGTGCCAGAGCGGTTCGCCGAGGGTTTGCAGATGCTCCGGCAGCTGCTGGAGGAACTGTTCCAGGTGCTGAAGTATGTCGCTGAGCGTCGCGCTGGGCGATTGCACGCCGAACAGCAGGCCGGTCTGGCCGTTGCGCTGGCGCACGGCGCTGAACACCGCATAGCCCAACTGCAACTCCACCCGCAGGCGCTGATAGAAGGGCGTCTGGCAGAGTTGGCCCAGCAGGCGCCAGGCCGCTTCATCGGCCAGTTCGGCCCCGGGCGTCGGGCAGAACAGCAACAGCGCCTGTTCGCCGGCGTCCCCGGGCAGACTCCACCAGCGGCGCCCGGTCTCGGGGGCCGGCGGCTGGCAGAGCCCGGCATCCGCGGTGCCCGGCATCCGCTGCAGCACTCGACCGAGGGCCTCTTGCAGGCTTGTGGACAACCCCAGGGCCAGGCCATCCCAGCGGGCGTCGGTCCACAGTGCTTGCAGATCCGCTGCGGGTGCGGTGCCGGCGTCGCTGGCTCGTGGCTGCTCGCTGAAGGCCTTGAGCAACCGGCGGATGGGTATTGACTGTGCCTCGTCCCGGGCGGCTGGGTTGTCCTGCCAGAACGCGTCGGCGGGCTGGCTCAGTTGTTTCAGGGCTTGTTGCAGCACCGCGGGCAGGGGTTGCAGCAGGCCGCTGAGGGACAGCAACCAGTCTTCGCCCGCGCGGGTGAAGCTCACTTGCACGCCGGCCTGGGCGGCGTCGCTGCGCAGGGGCGCGAGGCTGTGCAGCAGCCGTTCGTGCAAGCCGGTCGGAGCGGGCGAGGCCAGGCGCCAACGCAGCATCAGCGCTCCTTCATGACCCCCTGCGGGCAGGGCCTGGCTCAGCTGCAGTGCCGAGGTTTCTCGGCGGCTTCGCGAGCGATCCTGGGCGAAGCTGCGCAGCCCGCGGTGTGCGCTGGTCTGTCCCCGAATCAGTCCCGCCCGCGGCGCCTCGGCGGGGCTGCGCAGGAACGGGTTGGCCGCTGGCAGGCGCCATTCGCTGCTGAAGTTATCCACAACCTGGGGCTGCAACTGCGCGAGCACCGCCTTGAGCGCCACGAGTCCTTGGGCATCCAGCTCTCCGACGGTCTGCCGGCTGTCCCGCTGGGCCAGTGCCAGAGCACGGGCGACCTGCAATGGACGTTGTTGCAGCAAGGCATATTCCTCCCGCAGCTCGGGCCAATCGTCCTGGGCCCTGAAGAAGCCCAGCCAGTCCCCGAGCAGCTCGTCGACTTGGGCCGTGGCCGTCGCGGCCGTTGTGTTGAGGTTCACCTGCAGGTGCAGCAAGGCTTGTCCGGCAAACTCATAGAGCGTCTGCGCTTGCAGGCTCTGGGCCAGTTGGCGCTGCTGAAGCTCGGCAAGCAGGCCTCCCGGCTTGGCCGACTGCAGCCAGGTACAGAGAAAATCCAGCGCAGGCGCTGCGCCCTCGGGCAGTTGTTCGAAGGCGAACAGCAGGTCCAGGCGTTGCGCCTCGAACTGTTGATAACGGTGGCTGCCACTCGGCAACAGCGCGGTAGGTCGGTGCTGCTCAAGATGCTGGCCCTGGGCCAGAGTCGCGCCGTAGCGTTCGGCCAGGGCGCGGAGCTCTTCCAGAGGCTGGGGGCCGACCAGGCTCAGGGTCATTTGTCCGGCCTGGTAGAACGCGCGATGAAACTGCTGCAGCGCTTGCTGGAAACCGCGGCTGGCCAGGTTCAGGCTGTAACGGTTGCCAGCATGGAAGGCCCGCAGCGGATGAGCGGCGCACAGCCCGTCGAACAGCGCGAACTGACGCTGCGCCGCCCCATCCCGGGACCAGGCGATAAATTCCGCGTGCAGCACCTCCCGCTCCCGGCGCTGGTCCTCAAGGTCCAGCCGCGGGTGGGCGAGCATGTCGCACAGTCGCTCCAGGCCACCGGCCAAGGCGCTGGGCGGCAGCTCGAAGAAGAACTCAGTCGCGCGTTCACAGGTCTTGGCATTGAGCTGTCCGCCCTGGCCCCGCACATAGGCCATCAGCCCCTGTCCGGCGGGAAAGCGCTCGGTGCCGAGAAACAGCAGGTGCTCCAGAAAATGCGCCAGCCCCGGCCAGGCCGCTGGCGCATCGTGGCTGCCGGCGCAGACCCGCAGTGCGGCGGCGCAACGTTTCAGGTGCGGGGCATGACGCAGGGACACCCGCAGGCCGTTGGTCAGGGTTTGCAAGGGGGGCAGGGGGTGGTTCAGCGCGGGCATGAGCACTTCCAGAACAGAGAAGCGCCCATGCTAGCGGATATGGGCGGATCAGCGCTTGCTCAGGTCGTCGTACAGCTCGGGGCGACGATCGGCCAGGTAGCGGTTCAGTGCCTGGGATTCGTTCATCAATTGGCGGTCCAGGGTGCCGATGATCAGGGCCTCGTCCAGCCCGGCCAGGGCGATCCGGCTGCCGTCGGGGGCGGCGATCGAGCTTTGCCCGCAATAGCGGATCTGCTCTTCCCGGCCACAGTAGTTGGCGTAGGCCACGTAGCACTGGTTCTCGAAGGCCCGGGCGCGAATCGTCACATCGGCGACGAAGTCGTAGGGAATCATGTTCGCCGTCGGCACCAGGATCAGCTCGGCGCCCGCCAGGGCCAGGCGTCGGGCATTCTCCGGGAATTCGATGTCGTAGCAGATCAGGAAGCCGAGCTTCCAGCCGTTGAGCTCCACCAGCGGGAAGTCATCCGCACCGGCGCTGAACATCGAGTGATCGAGGTCGCCGAACAGGTGGGTCTTGCGGTAGTTGCACAAGCGCTGGCCCTGGGCGTCGATCAACTGCACGGCGTTGTAGATCTGGCCGTCGCTGCCGCGTTCCGGGTAGCCGTAGAGGATTGCCGTGCCCGCTGCCTGGGCGATGGCGGCGATACGCTGGGCCGAGGGGCCGTCCTGGGCCTCGGCCAGGGCGCTGACCGCCTCGAGGCCGATGTTGTAGCCGCTGAGAAACATCTCCGGCAGCACCAGCAGATCGGCATCCGTGGCCTCCATGGCCACCCGGTGCAGGCGTTGCAGATTACCGGCCACATCCAGTGGCGCGGGCGGGCACTGGTACAAGGCGACATGCATGGTCTTCACTCCTCTGACTGGCTGGCCGGCCACTGTAGCGGCTGGCGCGGGCGGCGATAAGCCCCCGCCCGGAGCTTGCCGCCTGGCGTGGCCCGTTGCTCAATCGGCCAGGGCAATCGGCCCGATCTCATGGAACACGTCGCCCGGTCCCGGGTTCTCGGGATGGGTGGCGCCGCCGAAGTGCTTCATGATTCCCCACACGGCGTTGAGCGAGGTCTGCACCGCGCCCTCGACCCAGGCCGGGGTCCAGGACACATCATCGCCGGCGATGAAGATGCCGCGCTGCTCGGCCGGCATGTCGTCCTGCATGAAGTGCGCATACATGCGCTGGTTGTAGCGGTAGTGGCCCGGCAGCGCGCCCTTGAAGGCACCGAGGAAGTGCGGATCGGCTTCCCAGGACACGGTGATCGGATCGCCGATGATGCGGCTGGCGATATCCACCTTGGGGTAGATCTTCTTCAATGCGTCCAGGGCCAGCTTCACGCGTTTTTCCACCGGTTGCGGGAGCATCTTCAGGGCGTCGCTCATCCACGAGTAGGACAGGCAGATCACCCCCGGCTTGTCGTCGCCGTTGTCGAACAGGTAGGTGCCACGGGTCAGGCGGTCGGTGAGGGTCATGCTCATCAGGTCGCGGCCGGTTTCCGGGTCCTTGTCCTTCCAGAATGGCCGGTCGACCATGACGAAGGTCTTCGACGACTGCATGTAGCGGGTACGGTCCAGGGCCATCCACATCTTCTGCGAGAACAGTGACTCTTCGCATTCGATCTGGGTGGTCAGCAGCCAGCTCTGGCAGGTGGTCAGTACCGCCGCGTATTCCCGGGTATCGCCCCAGTTGTCGGTGACGCTGAAGCGGCCGTCGGCAGCCCGGGCAATGCGCTTGACCCCGGTGCGTGGCGCGCCATGGTGCAGCGAGCTGAGGCTGGTGCCGGCCGGCCAGTGGGCGCAACGCTCCGGCACGTGGCGCCAGATGCCCAGGGGCACCTGCTCGACGCCGCCGACCACCAGGTGCTGGTGATCGTCGCAGTTGGTCATCACTACGCGGAAGATTTCCAGCATCGAGTTGGGGAAGTCAGAGTCCCAGCCGCCGGTGCCGAAGCCGACCTGGCCGAACACTTCGCGATGGTGGAAGGACAGCTTGGCGAAGGCTTTCGAGGTGGCGACGAAGTCGTAGAAGGTGCGGTCGTCCCAGAGTGGCACCAGGGTGTTCCACAGCTCCTTGAGGCGCGGCACGTCGCGATCGCGAATGGCTTGCTGGATCTCGCTGAAGCGCGAGCCGTCCTCCAGGGCGTCGGCCCAGGCGTCGGCGACTTCCTGGAACAAGGCCGGCAGGTCGGCGAGTTTCTGGGCGTAGTGGGTCTGGCCTTCGAGATCGATGACCGTGCTGCCCGACGCCGGGGTCAGCGGGTTGGGGAAGGGCTTGGTCTCAAGGCCGAGCTTGTCGACGTAGTGATAGAAGGCCGTGGACGACACCGGAAAGCGCATGCCGCCCAGCTCGGCGATGATTCCTTCGGCGCCTTCGAAGGCCTGGGAGCGCAGGCGGCCACCCATTTTCGACGCTTCATAGACCACCGGCTTGAGGCCCAGCTTCATCAACTCATAGGCAGCCACCAGCCCGGCGATACCGGCGCCGACGATGGCCACTTCGGTGCCGTGCTGGGCTTGGGGGATGCTGCCCAGGCCGGCGGGATGCTCGATCCAGTCGTCGAAGGCGAAAGGAAAATCCGGGCCGAAGATAGTGATCGGCTTTTTACCGTCTGCAGGATGGCGATTGTTCTTGTTCATGGCTGACCTTGGCGGGCGGCTCAGCAGAGCGCTGAGTATAGGAAAAGATGGCAGCCATTCTAGAGAGGGAGAAACACGTAAATAAGACGCAAACTGTCGTCGTTATGCATTGTTATTTATCAATCTGACGAATATATGATTCAGATTGATGATGGAACACTTCGGCTGCGCTGCTTCAGAGCGCATGCCCGCGATCGATCTTGCTGCTGAGGATGATCGAGGTGGTGGTCTTTTCCACGCCGTCGACGCTGCCGATCTGGTCCAGCAGTTGGTCGAGCTGTTCCGGCGAGTCGGTGCGCAGCCAGGCCACGTAATCGAACTCCCCGCTCACCGCGCACAGTTGCTGGACCTGAGCCATGCCACTCAGGCGGCGCAATACTTCCTTGCCGGAGCGCGGCTGGACCTTGATCCCCACATACGCCTGCAAGCCGCCGTCGACCACCCTCTGGCCCAGGCGCACGCCATAGCCGGTGATGACCCGGGTCTTTTCCAGGCGCGCCAGGCGCGAAGTCACGGTGGTGCGGGCGATCCCCAACTGCCGGGCGAGCATGGCCACGCTTTCGCGGGCATTGATCTGCAGGGCGGCGATCAGCTGACGGTCGACTTCATCAAGAACGGGAGGGCGGCTATCGGACAAGGGGGGCTCCAGCACGGCTATCGAGGGAGCGCACATGTTACAGCCTCGCGCCAGCCCTGGCTGCTGGCCCCGGCGGTTGCCTGGATCGGGGCTACGCTCAACCAGTCAGAAGTTTTTTGAAACAAATGACCTGCGACAAGTTGTCATAAGTAACTGGTTAGTACATTCTCGCGGCCTGGTTTTAAAGATGGCTGAGGTTTGACGATGAAAAACACTGGGGCTGCCGCAGGCAGCAAATGGCTGCTCGGGGGACTGGGCATTCTGATTGCCTTGATCGGGCTCGGTCTGGCGGGGGGCGGTGGCTATCTCCTGAGCCTGGGAGGCAGCGCCTATTTCCTGTTGATGGGCCTGGCGATGCTGGTGTCCGGCGTGCTGATCGCCCGGGTGGATCCCCGTGGCGCAAGGCTGTACGGCGTGGCCCTGGTGCTGACCGCGATCTGGGCGGTCTGGGACGCGGGCCTGGAATACTGGCCGCTGGTTTCGCGGGTGCTGACCTTTGCCGTGATCGGCCTGGTGGTGGCGCTGATCTACCCGACCCTGGTGCGTGCCTCCGGTGCCCGCCCCGGGCGTGGGGCCTATGGGCTGGCGGGGCTGCTGGGGGTTGGCGTCGTGGCGACCCTGGCCTACATGTTCGTGCCGACCCACCTGGTCAAGGCGGACAAGGTGCCGGCGATCCAGCCCGTGGCACCGGGCACTGAACAGAAAGACTGGGCCCACTGGGGCAACACCACGGCGGGCAACCGCTTTGCCGCCCTGGACCAGATCAACAAGGGCAATATCGGCCAACTGCAAGTGGCCTGGACCTTCCGCACCGGCGACCTGCCCGAAAGCAACGGCGCTGGCGCCGAAGACCAGAACACCCCGCTGCAGATCGGCGATACCGTCTACACCTGCACCGCCTACGGCAAGGTGTTCGCCCTGGACGCCGACACCGGCGCCGAACGCTGGAAGTTCGACCCGCAAGGCTACGCGCCTAACTGGCAGCGCTGCCGTGGCTTGGGCTATTTCGACGCCTCGGCGGCCCCGGTCAGCCAGTCCTCGACGCCTGCCGCCGCCCCTGCGGCTTGCACCAGGCGCCTGTTCCTGCCGACCGGCGATGCCCGCCTGATTGCGCTCGATGCTGAAACCGGCAAGCCCTGTGAAGACTTCGGCCACCAGGGCACGGTTGATCTGAAAACCGACATGGGCGAGATCAAGCCGGGCTATTACCAGCAGACTTCGACGCCCCTGGTAGCGGGCAGCGTGGTCATCGTCGGCGGCCGGGTGGCGGATAACTTCTCCACGGGCGAACCGCCGGGCGTGGTGCGCGCCTTCGATGTGCGCAGTGGCGAACTGATGTGGGCCTGGGACCCGGGCAATCCGGCCACCACCAAGCGTCCACCCGCGGGGCAAACCTATACCCGTGGCACCCCGAACGTCTGGTCGGCGATGTCCTATGACGCCAAGCTGGGCCTGGTGTACCTGCCCACCGGCAACGCCACGCCGGATTTCTTCGGCGGTCAGCGCAGCGAGTTCGATGACCAGTGGAGCTCCTCGGTTGTCGCCCTCGACGTG
Source organism: Pseudomonas sp. 3MA1 (assembly GCF_029237275.1). Classification (NCBI taxonomy): domain Bacteria; kingdom Pseudomonadati; phylum Pseudomonadota; class Gammaproteobacteria; order Pseudomonadales; family Pseudomonadaceae; genus Pseudomonas; species Pseudomonas sp. 3MA1. The sequence goes on from NZ_JAACFX010000002.1 coordinate 765,176, forward strand.
AAGACCGGTCAGGTGCGCTGGCACTTCCAGACCACCCACCACGACCTCTGGGATTTCGACCTGCCGGCACAGCCGCTGCTGTATGACATTCCGGACGACAAGGGCGGCGTGCAACCGGCGTTGGCCCAGGTCACCAAACAGGGCGAGATCTTCCTGCTCAACCGCGAGACCGGCCAGCCGATTGCCCGGGTCGAAGAGCGTCCGGTGCCTCAGGGCAATGTCCCGGGTGAGCGTTATTCGCCAACCCAGCCGTTCTCGGTGGAAATGCCGTCGATCGGCAACCAGACGTTGACCGAGTCCGACATGTGGGGCGCGACCCCGTTCGATCAGCTGATGTGCCGCATCCAGTTCAAGGGCATGCGCCATGAGGGCGTGTACACCCCGCCTGGCCTGGATCACGCACTGCAGTTCCCCGGCTCCCTGGGTGGCATGAACTGGGGCAGCGTGTCGGTGGATCCGACCAGCCACTACATGTTCGTCAACGACATGCGCCTGGGCCTGGCCAACTACATGATCCCCCGGGATCAGATTGGCGCCGGTGCCAGCGGCATCGAAATGGGCGTGGTGCCCCAGGACGGCACGCCGTTCGGTGCCATGCGTCAGCGCTTCCTCTCGGCGGCCGGTATTCCTTGTCAGAAACCGCCGTTCGGCACGATGTCGGCCATCGACCTGAAGACCCGCAAACTGATGTGGCAGGTGCCGGTGGGCACCGTGCAGGACACCGGCCCGCTGGGGATTCGCATGCACCTGCCAATCCCGATTGGCATGCCGACTCTGGGCGCGTCCCTGGCGACCCAATCCGGCCTGCTGTTCTTCGCTGGCACCCAGGACTTCTACCTGCGGGCGTTCGATACCGGCAACGGTAATGAAATCTGGAAAGCGCGCCTGCCCGTGGGTAGCCAGTCGGGCCCGATGACCTATGTCTCGCCCAAGACGGGCCGCCAGTACATCCTGCTCACCGCAGGCGGTGCGCGGCAGTCGCCGGATCGCGGCGACTATGTGATCGCCTACGCGCTGCCCAAGTAGAAGCAGCGTTTCGACAGCCTGAAAGAGCCGCGCAATGCGCGGCTTTTTCATGGTCGCGCGCCAGGCGTTGCGACTTTGAGCGGGCCTGAAACAGACCGTGTGAAGCGGGGCCTACCCGGCTCCCTGGCAAAACTTGCGGGCACAAAAAAGCCGCGACATGGCGCGGCTTTGAAGATGGTGGGCCCACACGGACTTGAACCGTGGACCAAAGGATTATGAGTCCTCTGCTCTAACCAACTGAGCTATAGGCCCTCAGTAGGCCGCGGATTATAGCGATGGTTTCTCGGCTGTGCTATCCGAAAAATCGGAAACCCGGATCTGCAGGAAGGTCTCGCAGAACTCCTCGGCTTCCAGCGGCAGGCTGACGATGTAGCCCTGAATCTGCTCGCAGCCTTCCTGGGCGAGGAAGCTCTGCTGGTCATGGTTTTCCACCCCTTCGGCGATCACGGTGAATTGCATGCTGCGGCCCAGGGCGATGATGGCGCGGACAATCGCCACGTCGTGGGGGTCGTCCGGCAGGCCGCGAACGAAGGATTGGTCGATCTTGAGGAAGTCCAGGGGCAGGCGCTTGAGGTAGCTCAGGGACGAATAGCCGGTGCCGAAGTCGTCGATGGCCAGTTGCACCCCCAGGCGCTTGAGCTGGTGCAGCACTTCCAGGGCTTCCTCGGCCTGGCTCATGATGAAGTTCTCGGTGATCTCCAACTGCAGCAATCCGGGTTGCAGGTCGTAGTCGCGCAGCAGCTGTTCGATGCGGCCCAAGAGATTGGGTTGGCGCAGCTGGGCGCCGGCCAGGTTCACCGACAGCGGTCCGAAGTGCTCATAGTGCTGGTTCCAGGCATGCAGGTGCTGGCAGGCCTGTTCCAGGACCCAGTCGCCGATCAGCAGGATCATGCCGTTTTCTTCGGCCAGGGGAATGAAGTGCTCGGGCGGGACATCACCGAAGGTGGGGTGGTGCCAGCGGATCAGCGCTTCGGCGCCCACCAGTTCCTGGTTGCTGAGGCTGATCTTGGGCTGGAAGAACAACGACAGCTCATCGCGCTCGATGGCCCGGCGCAGTTCGTGTTCCAGGGCTACCCGCTCGCTGGCCTGGGCGGTCAGGTCGCGGGTGTAGCGTTCGACGCGGTTGCGGCCCTTGGCCTTGGAACGGTACATGGCGGCGTCGGCGTTCTTGATCAGGGTGGCGACGTCGCAGCCGTCCTTGGGGTAGAGGCTGGTGCCGATGCTGGCGCTGATGAAGAACTCGTGTTCACCGGCCTGGAACGGCGCGGTGAAGCAGTTCAGCAACTTGGTGGCGATGTGGTCGGCATCGCTGGCCTGGTGCAGCCCGGGCAGCAGGATGATGAATTCGTCCCCGCCCAGGCGAGCCACGGTGTCGATGTCGCGTAGCTGTTCCTTGAGGCGCACGGCGATGCCCTTGAGCAGCAGGTCGCCCACCGGGTGACCGAGGCTGTCGTTGATGTGCTTGAAGCGATCCAGGTCGAGGAACAGCACCGCGCCCTGGCCGCCGCTGTCCTGCTGGCCGTTGAGCGCGGCCAGCAGGCGGCTTTCGAACAGTGTGCGATTGGGCAGGCCGGTCAGGGGGTCATGGTGGGCCTGGTAGTCGAGCCGTGCCTGGGCGTGCTTGAGGCTGGAGATATCGGCGAACACCGCGACGAAATGGGTGATCTGCCGTTCCTTGTTGCGCACGGCGTTGATGGTCAGCCAGTTGGGGTAGAGCTCGCCGTTCTTGCGACGGTTGGAAATCTCGCCTTGCCAGTGGCCTTCCAGGGTCAGTTGATGCCACATCGCGGCGTAGAAGGCGCTGTCGTGCAGTCCCGATGCCAGCAGGCGCGGGGTCTGGCCCAGGGTTTCACTTTCGCTGTAGCCGGTGATTTCGCTGAAGGCCCGATTGACCGCACTGATGCGCTGCTGGGTATCGGTGATCATCACGCCCTCGGCGGTGCTTTCAAACACCGTGGCGGCCTGTTGCAGTTTTTCCTGCATTTGCTGGCGATCGGTAATGTCCCGGGCGATGGTCAGCATGCAGTCTTCATCGCCGATGGGCAGCGGCCGGCTGGACAACTCGCAAAGGCGGATCTGGCCATCGTTGCGGCGGATGTGGCAACGGAAATCACGGACAAACCCGTCGCGTTGCAGCAGGTCGAGCATCTGTTTGCGTTCGTTGAGGTTGACCCAGATCCCCAGCTCCAGGGTCGAGCGGTCCAGTGACACGGCGCTATTGAAACCGGTGATGCGGCTGAAACCCTCGTTGACCTCGATCAGCAGGCCATCGCGCTGGCGGCTCAGCAGCAGTCCGTCCGGGGAGGCGTGGAACGCTTTGGCGAATTTCTCTTCGGAGGTTTGCAGTTGCTGCTGGGTTTCCTTGAGTTGGCTGATGTCGCGCACCACCACCACCAGCGCCGGGGTGGTGTCGAGGTCAAAGGGTTCGGCGGAGATCAGCCCGGTGAACAACTGGCCACTGTGGCGGCGAAAGGGCATCTCCAGGTTGCGGATGCTGCCGGCCTGCAAACGCTGCAAGAGGCTGGGACCGACCCCTGGAATGCCCCAGATGTTCAGCTCGGTGGCGGTCTGGCCGATGACTGTTTCGGCACTCAGGCCGATCTGTTCCTCGAAGGCCTTGTTGACCTCCAGCAGGCAGCCGTCGGACAGGCGTGCGATGACCAGGATGTCCGGACACTGCTGGAACACCGAAGCGAACTTCTGCTCGGACAGGCGTAGCGCTTCTTCGGTGTGCTTGGCTTCGCTGATGTCGATCATCAGCCCGCGCATCACCGGTTCCTGGCCGTGCTCGATCAGGCTGACGATGTCGCGTACCCAGAGACAGCGGCCGTCGGCGGTGATCACCCGGTAGTCGAGGCTGTGGTCGCGCCCGGCCTGGACTTCGTGGTCGCAGAACGCCTGGGCCCGGGTCAGGTCGGCGGGGTGGATGATGTTGCGCCAGAACCCGGGAACCAGCCAGTGCGCCAGGGGATAGCCCAGTAGCGCTTCGGCGTGGGGCGAGACGTAGCTGTAGGTGAAGTCGCTGACGCGTGCTTCCCAGGCGATGGCCGACAGGCTCTCCACCAGGCTGCGGTAGTGGTATTCGCTGCTGCGCAGTTCCTGTTCCAGGGCCACCCTGCGGGAGATTTCCGAACTCAGGCGGCGGTTGATACGGATCACCACCGCCAGCACGGTGACCAGCAAGAGAAGCCCGGGCAGCCCGTAGAGCAACACGTCGGACCAGAAGGTCCGGTGGTCGAGGACGCTGCCGACCCAGTGCTGTTGAATCGCGCTGATTTCATCGGGGCTGAGGTCGGCCAGGACCTTGTCGAGAATGCCCACCAGGATCTTGCTGTCCCGCGGGACGCCCATCGCCAGCTGGTAGCGATAAGGTGTTTCGCCGCTGACATACAGGCCCTCGAGCTTGAGCTGGCGCAGGCTCCAGACACTGGAGGCCAGATCACCGACCACGGCATCCACTTCATCGGTGGCCAGGGCCTGCAGTGCGGAACTGATATTGGGCAGGGCGACCAGGTTCAGGTCTGGGTGATGGGTGCGCAGCAGTTCGTGGGGGGCGTAGTTTTCCACCACGGCCACTTTCAGGCCGTAAAGGTCCTGAAGGTTGCGCGGTTGTGCGCCGCCGCTGTGGGCCAGGATGACGATGGGGAAATCAAGGTAGGGGCGGGTGAACGCCATGTAGCTTTGGCGTTCCGGGGTCGACATGATCCCGGGCAGCAGGTCCAGCTTGCCTTGCTTGGCATCTTCGAGCACCTCGGTCCAGCTGGCGGGCTCGATGGGCGTCAGGCTCACTGACAGGCGTTCCTGGATCAGGTGGATGTAGTCCGCTGCAAGGCCCTGGTAGCGACCCTCTTCGTCTCGATATTCGAACGGCGGCCATGAAGCATCCACCCCCAGGCGCAGTTGCGGGTGAGCCTTGAGCCAGCCACGTTCTTCATCGGTGAGCGTCAGTGCGCCAGCCGTCGCCGTCCAGGTAAGCAGCGCCAGCAGTAGCATGGCCGACAGTCTGGGCATAACCGTCTCGTTATGGCACGGGGAATGTTTCGAGTGTAGACGGGCTGGGCAGCGAGGGAGAGTGAGGACCTGCAAAAAGCAAAACCCCCAGCTGGGCTGGGGGTCTTGGGCTTACTCGTCGAGGAAGGAGCGCAGATGCTCGCTTCGCGTCGGGTGGCGCAGCTTGCGCAGCGCCTTGGCTTCGATCTGACGAATCCGTTCACGGGTCACGTCGAACTGCTTACCAACCTCCTCGAGGGTGTGGTCGGTATTCATGTCGATGCCGAAGCGCATGCGTAGGACCTTGGCTTCACGGGCAGTGAGGCCGGAGAGTACTTCGCGGGTCGCTTCTTTCAGGCTCTCAACGGTGGCCACATCGATGGGCGACTGCATGGTCGAGTCTTCGATGAAGTCGCCCAGATGGGAGTCTTCGTCATCACCGATCGGGGTTTCCATGGAGATCGGCTCTTTGGCGATCTTCAATACCTTGCGGATCTTGTCCTCAGGCATTTCCATGCGTTCGCCCAGCTCTTCCGGGGTCGGTTCACGACCCATTTCCTGCAGCATCTGCCGGGAAATGCGGTTGAGCTTGTTGATCGTCTCGATCATGTGCACCGGAATACGGATGGTGCGGGCCTGGTCGGCGATCGAGCGAGTGATCGCCTGACGGATCCACCAGGTGGCATAGGTCGAGAACTTGTAGCCGCGACGGTATTCGAACTTGTCCACCGCTTTCATCAAGCCGATGTTGCCTTCCTGGATCAGATCGAGGAACTGCAGGCCACGGTTGGTGTACTTCTTGGCGATGGAGATCACCAGACGCAGGTTGGCCTCAACCATCTCTTTCTTCGCGCGGCGGGCCTTGGCCTCACCGATCGACATGCGACGGTTGATGTCCTTGATCTCGGCGATCTTCAAGCCGGTTTCGACTTCAAGAGCAGTCAGCTTCTGCTGGCAACGGATGATGTCCGGCTGCAGGCGGGCAATGGCTTCGGCGTATTTGGTCTTGCCTTTGGCCAGGGCGTCGGTCCAGCTTTCATCCACTTCGTTGCCCGGGAACTGGCGCAGGAAGTCGGCACGCGGCATGCGGGCATCACGCACGCAGAGCTGCATGATGGCGCGTTCCTGCTGACGCAGGCGATCCAGGGCACTGCGTACACGTTCAACCAGGCCTTCGAATTGCTTCGGAACCAGTTTGATCGGCATGAACAATTCGGCCAGGGCCAGCATTTCGGCGATGGCTTGCTTGTTCTCGCGGCCGTGCTTCTTCAGTGCCTTGCGGGTGATCTCCATCTGATCGGCGACGGCGCCAAAGCGCTGTGCGGCAATAACAGGATCGGGACCGCTTTCGGCTTCTTCTTCGTCTTCGGTCGCTTCAGCTTCTTCGTCGTCGCTGTCGTCGTCCGCTTTCGCGGTCTTGGTGTCGACAGGCGGCGGCACTTCGGCGGCAGGCGGCGTAATGCCGTCGTCCGGATCGATGTACCCGCTGAGAACGTCAGACAGGCGGCCACCTTCGGTGGTGACGCGAGTGTATTCGGCGAGGATGTGATCCACCGTGCCAGGGAAGTGCGCGATTGCGCCCATCACTTCACGGATGCCCTCTTCGATACGCTTGGCGATTTCGATTTCGCCTTCACGTGTGAGCAGCTCTACCGTGCCCATTTCGCGCATGTACATGCGCACTGGGTCGGTAGTGCGACCAATGTCGGTTTCCACAGCCGCCAACGCTGCGGCAGCTTCTTCAGCTGCTGCTTCGTCGGTGTCGGCTTCGGCCAACAAAAGGGCATCCGCATCCGGAGCACTCTCGAATACGTTGATCCCCATGTCGTTGATCATGCGGATGATGTCTTCCACCTGTTCCGGATCTGAAATATCCTCCGGCAGGTGGTCGTTGACCTCCGCGTAAGTCAGGTAACCCTGCTCACGTCCACGGCTGATCAACTCTTTGAGGCGAGACTGCTGTTGCGCTTTTCCGGACATAACACCCTATCCACTGAAGGTCTTGGCGGGCAAAAAACAAGCCGAGGATTATACCCGAGCTATGACCTCACGCGCCAGTTGAGGTCGGGTTTGATGCGGGAACATTGCGTTTTAAAAGCTCAACCAGCTGAATTTTCTCTTCGCTGCTGAGCTCGCTTTGACGCGATTTCCTGAGAAGTTGGTCTAAAACACGCTCGCGTTGGCGAGCGGACAAGCTATTAATGGTGTCGAAAAACTGTTGTTCAAGGTTATCTCCGTCGATCAACCACTCTTTTTCTGCCAGTGCAGTCAGCAGGTGGCCCTGCTGAGTGCCGTGCCAGCGCGCCATCAACTGATGAATAGAGCGTAGCTTAGGATTTTTCTGCACGGCTTCGATCAGAGCGACCAGCAACTGTGTATTGATGTTGTCGTCATCGGCAAAGTGCCCGGCATCTTCAACTTTTTCTGCCAACTGCGGGTGATGCAGCAAAGTGCGCAGGGCCGCCAGTGTCGGAGGCTCCACCGGCGCAGGAACCCGCTGGCCCCTGGGTTGGTCGCGATCGCCCTGGCGCTTGCCCTTGCCGTTCTTGTCCCAGGGTTTGTTGTCCCATTTCTTGCCGCCGCCATTTTTCTTCGGCGTCCACTCCTGTTGAGGGGCGTAGGCCTCCTGGTGGGGCTCATGGTAGTCGGCGTAATCCGGCATTGCGTCGTAATCAATGCCGGCGTCGTAGGCTGGCGGCGCTTCTGGCGCGGCGTTGTGGACCAGTTGCGTGACGGTTTCGCTGGTCAGGCCGGTGATCTCGCTGAGGCGCTGGCGCATTAGGGTGCGCAGGTTGGCCCCAGGGATTTTTTCGATCAGCGGCGCAGCCAGCGTGGCCAGATGCGCCTTGCCTTCCAGGGAGCGCGGGTCTGCTTCGTCGATCAGTTGCTGGAAAAAGTAATCCGCCAGCGGCTGCGCGTGCTGGTTGATCCGGGCGCGGAAAGCGTCGGTGCCTTCGGAGCGCACCAGGGTATCCGGGTCTTCGCCTTCCGGAAGGAACAAGAAGCGTGCGCGGCGTCCGTCCTGCAGGCAGCTGAGGGTGGCTTCCAGGGCGCGCCAGGCGGCCTTGCGTCCGGCCTGGTCGCCGTCGAAGCAGAACAGCACGTTGGGCACGATGCGGAACAGGCGCTTGAGGTGTTCCTCGCTGGTGGCGGTGCCCAGGGTCGCGACGGCATTGCGCAGGCCTTGCTGGGCCAGGGCAATCACGTCCATGTAGCCCTCGACGACGATGATTTCGTCGAGGTTGCGGTTGTTCTTGCGGGCCTCGTACAGGCCGTAGAGTTCCTGCCCCTTGTGAAACACCGGGGTTTCCGGGGAGTTCAGGTACTTGGGTTTGTCATCCCCCAGCACCCGGCCGCCAAAGGCGATGATCCGGCCGCGGGTGTCGCGGATCGGGAACATCACCCGGTCGCGAAAGCGGTCATAGCGCTTGCCGGTCTCGGCGTTCTCGATCAGCAGGCCGGCGTCGATCATGGCTTTTTGCTGCAGGGTGTCGCTGCTCAGGTGCTTGAACAGGTTGTCCCAGCCGGGCGGGGCGAAGCCCAAGCCGAAGTCGCGGGCGATCTCGCCGGTGAGGCCGCGTCCCTTGAGGTAGTCCACTGCTGCCTTGCGTGCCGGGTGGCTTTTCAGAGCCTGGCGATAGTAGTCGGCAGCGGCGGTCAGTAGCGTGTAGAGCGGAGAGTCCGTGGGCTGTCGGGGTTTGCGCTGGCCGCGACTGCTTTCCTCGCGGGGGATCTCCATTCCGGCGGCTTTCGCCAGTTCCTCGACGGCCTGGGGGAAGTCCAGGTTGTCGTGGTCCATGATGAAGCCGAGGGCGTTGCCGCCCGCGCCACAGCCGAAGCAGTAGTAGAACTGCTTGTCGGGGCTGACGCTGAAGGAAGGGGTCTTTTCCTTGTGGAACGGGCAGCAGGCGGTGTAGTTCTTGCCGGCTTTCTTGATTTGCAGGCGCGAGCTGACGACATCGACGATGTCGGTGCGGTTCAGAAGGTCGTCAATAAAGCTCTGGGGAATAAGCCCGGCCATGGCGTTCTCGTCATCACTGCGCGGAAAAATAGCCCTGGCGACGCTGTCGAAAGACCGGAGGCGGCGAGGCGTGAAAGTGGCGCGGCTCGGTTCGGGTTTTCGGCGTGATCGCAGTCGGGAAGTGTATCTGCCGAACGTCCACTGACGTTAGTTTCAATCAGTATTCGACTATTTGAAGGTGTTGCGCTGAGTCCGACAGTGGCCTTTGAGTGGCCTCGGATAGCTCATTAAGCGGGCGCTGGAGAAGTGCGCCTTGGGCTGATCGTCTGTAGGAATCAGTAAGGGTGTGCTCGTCAGTAGCCTTGGAAGGCTCGTCAGAAAAGACGTGCACCGCTGGCAAGAGCCAGGTCTGACGTGGTGAAGCAGATTCGTCTGGGTCGCATGGGCGGCTTTGACGGTGAAGCATCAAGCGTATTCCGCAAATGCCATTAGCCCGGCTGAGGGCCGGGCTTGGCAGAAGCTTGCAGCGAACGTCTGTGTATTAGTACAGACGTACGGCGCGGCGCTGTTCGCGCTGAACTTTCTTGGCGTGACGCTTAACAGCAGCAGCTGCTTTGCGCTTACGCTCGGAAGTCGGCTTCTCGTAAAATTCGCGGCTACGAACTTCAGCCAGAACACCGGCTTTTTCGCAGGAGCGCTTGAAACGACGCAGAGCTACGTCGAAGGGTTCGTTCTCTTTAACTTTGACGGCTGGCATCCAGAGCTACCTTCATTCATTACCGGGGTCAACGTTCTCGTCGCAAAAATCGCGGCTGAGGTCGTCGGTTTTTAAGGGTTGCGGATGTTAACCCCTCAACGCTCGGAATGCAAAGCCTCTGATCGAAAACCGCTGGTCGGGCGCGGAAGTGGCGACTATTATGCGCGCCTTCGAATTCAGCCTCTACAAGGCGCAAACCCATGCTAGTACTGGGATTAGAAACCTCCTGCGACGAAACCGGCGTCGCGCTTTACGACAGCGAGCGCGGCCTTTTGGCCGATGCGCTGTTCAGCCAGATCGACCTGCACCGCGTCTACGGCGGCGTGGTGCCGGAGCTGGCTTCCCGTGATCACGTCAAGCGCATGCTGCCGCTGATCCGTCAGGTTCTGGCTGAGGCCGACTGTGTGCCCACCGAGATCGATGCCATCGCCTATACCGCCGGTCCCGGCTTGGTCGGCGCCCTGCTGGTAGGGGCTTCCTGTGCCCAGGCGCTGGCATTTGCCTGGGGTATTCCGGCCCTGGGTGTGCATCACATGGAAGGTCATCTGCTGGCGCCCATGCTGGAAGAGCAACCACCGGAATTTCCGTTCGTCGCCTTGTTGGTGTCCGGCGGTCATACCCAGCTGGTTCGGGTCGACGGCATCGGCCAATACGAGCTGCTGGGCGAGACGCTGGATGATGCGGCAGGCGAAGCGTTCGACAAGACCGCGAAGATGATCGGCCTGAATTATCCCGGTGGGCCGGAAATTGCTCGTCTGGCCACTCAAGGCGTACCGGGACGGTTTGTCTTCCCGCGGCCGATGACCGATCGCCCTGGTCTCGATTTCAGTTTCAGCGGCTTGAAGACCTTCGCCCTGAACACCTGGCAGCAATGCGTCAGCGCTGGAGACGACGGTGAGCAAACCCGTTGCGACATCTCCCTCGCGTTCCAGCAGGCAGTGGTGGAGACTTTGACCATCAAGTGCAAGCGCGCCCTGAAGCAGACCGGCCTCAAGCGCTTGGTGATCGCCGGGGGCGTGAGCGCCAACAAGTCCTTGCGCGAGGCTCTGGAAAAGATGCTCGCGGAGATGAACGGCAATGTGTTCTATGCTCGCCCGCAGTTCTGCACCGATAACGGCGCGATGATCGCCTTTGCCGGCTGTCAGCGTTTGCAGGCTGGGCAGCAGGAGGGCCTGGCGATCACTGTGCAGGCGCGTTGGCCGATGGAGCAGTTGTCGGCCCTTTAGAGCGCGCGCGGCGGCGTCAGCTTGAGTCTTTTGATCGTCGAGGGCTCAGAAATGCCGTTCGCGGCCGGCAAACAGGTCGCGTAGATTGCCGCGATGGCGCCAGACGATCAGCAGCGTCAGCACGCTCATCGGCAGCAGCGCCTCGGGCTCCTGCCAGGCCAGCAGCGGCAGGGTCAGGGGCGTGGCGATCAAGGCGGCCAGCGAGCTGGTGCGGGTGAGGTAGAAGGTCAGCGCCCAGGCGGCGACGGCCAGCAAGGCGGCTGGAGGATAGAGCCCCAGCAGCATGCCGGCGGCGGTGGCGACACCTTTGCCGCCGCGAAAGCGGAAATACAGAGGGAACAGGTGGCCAAGGACGGCGTAGAGTCCGATCCAGGCCTGTTGTTGCAGCGAGAGCCCCGCAAGGTGCGCGATCAGTACGGGCACCAGGCCCTTGCAGAGATCCCCCAGCAGGGTCAGGACGGCGAGTTTCTTGCCGGCCAGGCGCAGCATGTTGGTGGCGCCGGCATTACCCGAGCCACTCATTCGCGGATCGGGATTGCCCGTCAGGCGGCTGAGCAAAATGGCGAAGGACAGAGAGCCAAGCAGGTAGGCGAGAATCGCCAGTAACCAAAACATGCTAACTATTCCGGGCGAGGAAGCCCTGATTCTAACGGCGCATTGCGCCCTTGTCGTGCTGCGGAGAAGAGTGCTTGGACAGAGTGTTTATCGAAGGACTGGAAGTGGACACCGTAATTGGAGCCTACGACTGGGAGCGTGGCATCCGACAGTGTCTGCGTCTTGATCTGAGCTTTGCCTGGGATAATCGCCCGGCCGCCGCCGGGGATGATCTGACGCTGGCACTGGATTACGCCAGCGTTTCCACGCGGATCCAGGCGTTTGCCGAGCAGGCCCAGTACCAGTTGGTGGAAACCTTTGCCGAGCGTCTTGCTGAAGTGCTGATGAGCGAATTCCACATCCCTTGGCTGCATTTGAAACTGACCAAGCCGGGTGCCGTTCCGGCTGCCACGGGCGTGGGCGTGGAGATCGAGCGCGGATGTCGCTGACTCAGGTGTTTCTGGGGCTTGGTAGCAATATCGAGCGTGAAGTCCACCTGTGCGCCGGGCTTGATGCCCTGGCCGGCTTCCTGGTGGATATGCGTTGCTCGGCGGTGTTCGAAAGCCAGCCGGTGGGGATCAAGAGCGGCCCGTTCTTCAATCTGGTGGTGTCGGGTTACACCGATCTGCCGTTGACCGAACTGGATCGGCGCTTGAAGTTCATCGAGGCGGACAATGGCCGCTATGCTCCGGATCGCAAAGGCTTGCCGCTGGACATCGATGTGCTGCTGTACGGCGATCTGACCGGCAATTTCGATGGCCTGATCCTGCCTCGCGCCGAGATCCTGAAGAATGCCTTTGTGCTTTGGCCGTTGTCGCTGATGGCCCCTGAGCGGGTGCATCCGCTGGCCGGCAAGAGCCTGGCGGCGCTTTGGCGTGAGGCGCAGATCGATCAGGTGCTGGCGCCGGTTGCATTCGAGTGGCAGGGCCGGCAACTGACGCCTCCGGGGCTCTAGTCCCCAGCCGATGGCTCCTGAGGTGGGCAAGGCCTGGGCCTTGCCCGCGAGGGGCTCAAGGTTTGGGCAGTTCCTTGTAGGCCTTGAGCGCTTTCAGTCTTTCCAGTCTCAACGCCTCGCCCAGCGCCGGGCCTTTGAAGCCTTGCTCAAGCAGCGGCTGGACCGCCACGGCCCGGGCTACATTGGCCGCGCTGCGCAGATAGTCGGCTTGGGGGTAAGGTCGCGACTCCAATCCCAACCGCCCGCGGGCATCCATTTCGCAAGCGCCAATGAACTCTTCAAAGCGTTGCGGGCGACGGAACACGTCGAAACTTTGCAGCAGCTCCAGCAGTGTCGAGGCCTTCAGTTCCTGCGCCTTGTGGGCATGGGTGTGGTACTGGCCGACCAGCAATGCCAGTTCCTGGCATTCCCGAGGCGCCTTGAACCGCTCGTTGACGGCCTTGATCAGCTCCAGTCCCTTGTGTTCGTGGCCGATGTGCCGTGGCCACTCTTGCTCGGGAGTCACGCCTTTGCCCAGGTCGTGCAGCAGGCACGCCCAGCGTACCGAGAGGGGCTGTTGGTGCAGCGCCGCCTGCTGCAGAACGCTGAGGGTATGCAGGCCGGTGTCTATCTCCGGATGGTGCGCTGCCGGCTGGGGAACGCCGAACAGGGCGTCGACCTCGGGCATCAGCACCGCCAGGGCGCCGCAGTCCCGCAGTACCTGGATGAAGACCTGGGGCTGCTCCTCCATCAGGGCCCGGGAAATCTCTTTCCAGCTGCGCTCCGCCGTGAGGGCCTGAAGCTCGCCTGACTCACTGAGCTCACGCATCAGTTCGAGCGTCTCTGTGGCCACCCTGAAACCCAGGCTGGCATAGCGCGCGGCAAATCGCGCCACTCGCAGCACTCGAAGAGGATCTTCGGCGAATGCCGGGGAAACATGACGTAACAGCCGCTCTTGAAGATCCTTCTGGCCGTTATAGGGGTCGGTCACCACACCCTGGTCATCCTCGGCCATGGCGTTGATCGTCAGGTCGCGGCGAATCAGGTCTTCTTCCAGGGTGACTTCCGGGCTGGCGTGAAAGGTAAACCCGCCGTAACCGCGTCCGCTCTTGCGCTCGGTTCGGGCCAGGGCGTATTCCTCGCCATTCTTGGGGTGCAGGAACACCGGGAAATCGGCGCCAACCGGGCGAAAGCCCTGGGCGATCATGTCTTCTGCGCTGGCGCCTACGACCACCCAGTCGATATCGGTGACCGGCCTGCCCAGCAAGCGATCGCGCACTGCGCCGCCGACTTTGTAAATCCGCATAAAAAACCTCCGTTAGCGCGACAGAATAACGCTTGTGCCGCGCTGACGGAGGACTGTTGTTGGGCTTAGAGGTGGATGACTGCCAGGTCGAGCCGACCGTAGTCGTTTTCGTTGTGATCGCCTCTTGGCGGGACGTGATGGGTTTTCACCACTTGATCGCCCTGCAGGGTTTCCAGGTGAATGTCGAAGCCCCAGAGGCGGTGCAGGTGCTTGAGTACCTCGTCGGTGGAGTCGCCAAGGGGTTTGCGATCGTGTTGCTGGTGACGCAGGGTCAGTGAGCGGTCGCCGCGGCGGTCGATGCTCCAGATCTGCACGTTGGGTTCGCGGTTGCCCAGGTTGTATTGCGCGGCCAGGGTTTCGCGGATGATCCGATAGCCGCTTTCGTCGTGGATCGCCGGCACCAGCAGGTCGTCCTTCTGGTCGTCATCCATGATGCTGAACAGCTTGAGGTCGCGGATCACCTTGGGCGACAGGTACTGCAGGATGAAGCTTTCGTCCTTGAAGCTGCTCATGGCGAACTTGATGCTCGACAGCCAGTCGGTGCCGGCCAGTTCCGGGAACCAGCGGCGGTCCTCTTCCGTGGGCTCCTCGCAAATGCGGCGGATGTCCCGGTACATGGCAAAGCCCAGGGCGTAGGGGTTGATGCCGCTGTAGTAAGGACTGTCGAAGCCCGGCTGGTAGACCACGCTGGTATGGGAGGCGAGGAATTCCATCATGAAGCCGTCGGTCACCAGGCCTTCGTCATACAGATCATTCATCAGGGTGTAGTGCCAGAAGGTCGCCCAGCCCTCGTTCATGACCTGGGTCTGGCGCTGCGGGTAGAAGTACTGGGCGATCTTGCGCACGATGCGCACGATTTCCCGCTGCCAGGGCTCCAGTAAGGGCGCGTGCTTTTCAATGAAGTACAGGATGTTTTCCTGAGGCTCGGCGGGGAAGCGAGCATTGTCCTTGTCGCTGTATTTGTCCGCGCCTTTGGGGATGGTGCGCCACAGGTCGTTGATCTGCTTCTGCAGGTGCTCTTCCCGGTCCTTCTGCCGGCGCCGTTCTTCCTCGGCGGAGATTGGGTAAGGCCGCTTGTAGCGGTCGACGCCGTAGTTCATCAGGGCATGGCAGGAATCCAGCAGGTCCTCCACGGCATCGATGCCATGGCGCTCCTCGCATTGCATGATGTACTGCTTGGCGAACACCAGATAGTCGATGATCGAGCTGGCGTCGGTCCAGGTGCGGAACAGGTAGTTGCCCTTGAAGAAGCTGTTGTGGCCATAGCAGGCATGAGCGACCACCAGGGCCTGCATGCAGATGGTGTTCTCCTCCATCAGGTAGGCGATGCATGGGTCTGAATTGATCACGATCTCGTAGGCCAGTCCCATCTGCCCGCGGCTGTAGGACTTTTCGGTGCTGAGAAAGTGCTTGCCGTAGGACCAATGGTGATAACCCAAAGGCATGCCCACCGAGGCATAGGCATCCATCATCTGCTCGGCGGTGATCACTTCGATCTGGTTGGGATAGGTATCCAGGGCATAGCGGGCTGCGATACGGCTGATTTCGCGGTCGTAGGCCTGGATCAGCTCGAACGTCCATTCCGAGCCGGTGGAGATGGGTTGGCGTTTCTGCTCTCTGGCGGTCATGTCACTAACCTGCGCTGGAAGAGTTCACGGAAGACCGGATAGATATCGCCGGCCGAAACCAATTGTTGCTGGGCGAACGTGTCGGAGAAGGCTTCGGCGATACGTTCGTATTCGAACCACAGGGCCTGATGCTCTCGCGGCGTGATCTCCACGTAGGTGTAGTACTGCACGAAAGGCATGATCTGGTTGATCAGGATATCGCGGCAGATGGGCGAGTCATCGTTCCAGTTGTCGCCGTCGGAGGCTTGTGCGGCGTAGATGTTCCATTCGTTGCTTGGATAGCGCTCGGCCATGATCTCCTGCATCAGCTTCAGCGCGCTGGAGACAATGGTCCCGCCGGTTTCCCGGGAATAGAAGAACTCTTCCTCGTCCACTTCGCGAGCGCTGGTGTGGTGGCGGATGAAGACCACGTCGATCTTGTCGTAGTTGCGCTTGAGGAACAGGTACAAAAGGATGAAGAAGCGTTTGGCAATATCCTTGGTGGCCTGGGTCATGGAGCCGGAGACGTCCATCAGGCAGAACATCACCGCCTTGGAGCTGGGGTTGGGCTGTTTCACCAGCAGGTTGTACTTGAGGTCGAAGGTGTCGAGAAATGGCACGCGATGAATGCGCGCGCTGAGGCGCTCGATTTCTGCTTCAAGTTCCTGAATATCTCCGAAGTTGTCTGGTTCTTCTCGTTTCAGGCGTTCCAGTTCTTCCTTCACCTCTCGCAGCTTGGCCCGACTGCTGCCGGACAGGGCGATGCGTCGGGCGTGCGCCGAGCGCAGGGTGCGGATGATGTTGATCCGCGACGGATTGCCTTCGTTGCTGATCCCCGCTCTTACGGTCTTGAAGGTGTCGGTGCCGGTCAGGTTGCGTTTGACCAGATTGGGCAGTTCCAGATCCTCGAACATGAACTCGAGGAATTCTTCCTGGGTGATCTGGAAGACGAATTCGTCCATGCCCTCGCCGGAGTTGCCGGCCTTGCCGCGGCCTGCGCCACCGCCGCCGCCCTGAGGCCTGGCGATATGTTCGCCGGCGGTAAATTCCTTGTTACCGGGATGGACCACGGTCTGCTTGCCGCCACGGCCGTGGTGCAGCACCGGTTCGTCGATATCCCGCCCGGGAATGCTGATTTGTTCGCCGTGCTCCATGTCGGTGATGGAGCGGCGGCTGACGGCCTCTTCGACAGCCTTTTTAATATGGTCACGGTAACGCCGCAGGAAGCGCTGGCGGTTCACCGTGCTCTTGTTCTTGCCATTGAGACGTCGGTCGATCACATAGCTCATAGGCCCCTCCGGGGAGCTTCAAGTCGTAAGCCTAAAGCCACAAGTGAACGCGCCGTCAGATCCCGGGATCGGGGTTCAACCACGTTTCTCTTGCAGCTTTCAGCTAGAAGCTTGCAGCTGCTTTACTGCGACTTTCTAACCCGCAGATACCATTCGGACAGCAGCCGAACCTGTTTGTCGGTGTAGCCGCGCTCGACCATTCGTGTGACGAAGTCGTTGTGTTTCTGTTGATCCTCCTTGCTGGCCTTGGCGTTGAAGCTGATGACCGGTAGCAGGTCCTCGGTGTTGGAGAACATTTTTTTCTCGATGACCACCCGCAGTTTTTCGTAGCTGAGCCAGGTGGGGTTCTTGCCGTTGTTGTTGGCCCTGGCGCGCAGGACGAAGTTGACGATCTCGTTGCGGAAATCTTTCGGGTTGCTGATGCCGGCCGGTTTTTCGATCTTCTCCAGCTCCTCGTTGAGGGCCACGCGATTGAGAATCTCGCCGGTTTCCGGATCGCGGTATTCCTGATCCTGAATCCAGAAGTCGGCATAGAGCACATAGCGGTCGAAGATGTTCTGGCCGTACTCGCTGTAGGACTCCAGGTAAGCGGTCTGAATCTCCTTGCCGATGAACTCGATATAGCGCGGCGCCAGGTATTCCTTGAGGAAACGCAGGTAACGCTCACGGGTCTCCGCCTGGAACTGTTCCTGCTCGATCTGCTGTTCCAGCACATACAGCAGGTGCACCGGGTTGGCCGCCACCTCGTGGGGGTCGAAGTTGAAGACTTTCGACAGGATCTTGAAGGCGAACCGGGTCGACAGGCCGTTCATCCCCTCATCGACGCCAGCGCTGTCGCGGTATTCCTGGATCGACTTGGCCTTGGGATCGGTGTCCTTGAGGTTTTCACCGTCATAGACCCGCATCTTCGAGTAGATGTTGGAGTTCTCCGGCTCCTTGAGGCGCGACAGCACGGTGAACTGCGCCAGCATCTTCAGGGTGTCGGGGGCGCAATGGGCCTTGGCCAGGGAGCTGTTGAACAGCAGTTTGTCGTAGATCTTCACCTCATCGCTGACACGCAGGCAGTAAGGCACCTTGACGATGTAGATACGGTCGATGAAGGCTTCGTTGTTCTTGTTGTTGCGGAAGGTGTGCCATTCCGATTCGTTGGAGTGGGCCAGCAGGATACCGGTGAAGGGGATCGCCCCCAGCCCCTCGGTGCTGTTGTAGTTGCCTTCCTGAGTGGCGGTCAGCAGTGGGTGCAGCACCTTGATAGGCGCTTTGAACATCTCGACGAATTCCATCAGGCCCTGGTTGGCCCGGCACAGCGCCCCGGAGTAGCTGTAGGCGTCGGCATCGTTCTGCGGGAATTCTTCCAGCTTGCGGATATCCACCTTGCCGACCAACGCCGAGATGTCCTGGTTGTTCTCGTCCCCGGGCTCGGTCTTGGCCACGGCGATCTGGTTGAGAATCGACGGGTACAGTTTCACCACCCGGAACTGGCTGATGTCACCGCCAAACTCCGCCAGGCGCTTGGTGGCCCAGGGCGACATGATGGTGTTGAGATAGCGCCGAGGAATGCCGAAATCTTCTTCGAGAATCGCGCCATCTTCCGTGGCGTTGAACAGCCCCAGTGGCGATTCGAAGACCGGGGAGCCCTTGATGGCGTAGAAGGGCACTTTCTCGATCAGTTGCTTGAGTTTCTCGGCCAGGGACGACTTACCACCGCCCACCGGGCCCAGGAGGTAGAGGATCTGCTTCTTCTCTTCCAGGCCCTGAGCGGCGTGTCGGAAGTAGGAGACGATCTGGTCGATGCACTCTTCCATGCCATGGAAGTCTTCAAAGGCCGGATAACGCCGGATCACCTTGTTGGAAAAGATTCGTGACAGCCTCGAGTTGGTCGAAGTGTCCAGTAGTTCTGGCTCGCCGATGGCCAATAGCAGGCGTTCGGCGGCGGATGCATAGGCGCTTCGATCTTTCTTGCACAGCTCCAGGTATTCCTGCAGTGAGAATTCTTCCTGGCGTGTGGATTCGAAGCGCTGTTGGAAGTGGCTAAAAATACTCATGACGTCACCTCGCTCGATACGTGGAGCCGGCGTCGGATCAGTCAGTCAAGTGCTGGCATGCAGCTGAGTTTCCAGCTGCTGTTTACCCCCCAGAACACTTCCAAAGCTATCGACCTTGAAAGCTAGTACCGATGACCCGCTCGCCGGTGTACCGGCTCTCCCCTGATTTGGATGGCCTGAGGCTAAGGATAGTTCGGAATCCGGGAGGTCAAGGCGAGATGGGGAATTAGTTGCGCACTACCGTTCGTCCGGTGGCGCGTCAGCCCACGTAGTACGCGGGCTGGAGCTCGGGAAAAAAATTATTCGGCGGTGCCCTGGGCGATTTCCGTCGGGTAGGTGCTGCGCCACAGTTCGAAGCCACCGTCGAGGCTGTAAACGTCGGAGAAGCCCTGGCTCACCAGATACGCGGCGGCGCTCTGGCTGGAGTTTCCGTGATAGCAGACCACCACCAGCGGGGCGTCCAGGTCGGCGCCGCGAATGAACTCGGAAATGGAGTGATTATCCAGATGCTGCGAACCGCTGATATGGCTCAGGGCATAGGTTTGCGGGTCGCGGATATCCACTACCACAGCACCTTGTTCGCGCAGGGCCTGGGCCTGTTCTGGAGGGATGCGTTTGAATTCGCTCATGGCGGGCTCCTGGAGCTTGATAGTCAGCGCCGATTAGCGCTGTGCCGAGACAGGCAAGGGGGTGGAGGAGGGGTGTGCGGGGTGTCCCTGGGCATCGCAATCACAGGTAGTGCGCACGCCGCTGTCGACATTCAGCAGGGTCATGGCCCCGCCCCAGACACAGCCGCTGTCGAGGGCGAAAATGCCGGGCTCGTTGCTCTGGCCTTCCAGGGCCGCCCAGTGGCCGAAGATGATCTTCAGGTCCCGGGTCTTGCGCTCTTTGTGACTGAACCAGGGGGCATAGCCGGCTGGGGCGGTATCCAGTCCTTCCTTGCTCTTGAGGTCGAGCTTGCCCTCGCTGGTGCAGAAGCGCATGCGGGTGAAATAGTTGGTGATGACCCGCAGGCGGGTCACGCCCTTGAGGTCGCTGTCCCATTTCGCCGGATCGTTGCCGTACATGCCGTCCAGAAAGGGTTCGAAGCGGTTGTCGTCGCGAAGCGCTTCTTCCACCTCGGCGGCGCACTTGAGGGCTTTTTTCAGCGACCACTGGGGAGCAATGCCAGCATGCACCAGGGCCACATGGCGGGCTTCGTCGTAGTGCATCAGTTTTTGCTGGCGCAACCACTGCAGCAGCTCTTCGCAGTCGGGGGCCTCAAGGATCTCGCGCAAGGTATCGGACTTTTTCAAGCGCTCGATGTTGCGCCAGGCCGCCAGCAGGTGCAGGTCATGATTGCCCAGCACGCAGACCAGCGAGTCGCGGATCGAGTACAGGTAGCGCAGGGTTTCCAGTGACTGCGGACCACGGTTGACCAGGTCGCCCACCAGCCACAGGCGATCCCGGGCCGGGTCGAAGGCGACTTGTTCAAGCAGGCACTGCAGCGGCCCCAGGCAGCCTTGCAGGTCGCCGACAGCGTAGGTTGCCATCAGTGCAGGGCTCCGGGGACCGCCAGGCGGAAGGGCGCGATGATGGCGTCGAACTGTTTGCCGTCCTCGGCGAGCATCTGATAACTGCCCTGCATGTTGCCGACCCGGGTGGTCATCACGGTGCCGCTGCTGTAGGTGTGGCTTTGACCGGCGGCGATCAGCGGTTGCTGGCCAACCACACCGGCGCCGCGCACTTCTTCCACATGACCGTCGCCGTCGGTGATCACCCAGTGCCGAGACAGCAGCTTGGCCGGGAGTGAGCCATTGTTATGAACGGTGATGGTGTAGGCGAAGGCGAAGCGGTTCTGCTCGGGTTGCGATTGGTCTGCCAGAAAGCGGGTGACGACGCTGACATCGACCTGATAACGAGGATCGGACATGCAAGAGGCCTTTAAAGCAAAGCGGGGCGCGGGACAAAGCTGATGGGGCTCAGTCTAGGTCAAGTACCGGGTAGTAAACCAGACATCCCGTCCGGCGTCCTACCCGATCTCGGGCAGAGGTCAGGCTCAGTCGGCGGCAGGTTTGGGCTGGTCGGCCAGCTGGTCGGCCAGGCGCACGAAAGCCGCCAGGTCCAATTGCTCGGGGCGCAGGCTGCCATCGACGCCGGCGGCTTCGATTTCGGCGCTGCTGAGAAGGGCCTTGAGGGTATTGCGCAGGGTCTTGCGGCGCTGGTTGAAGGCTTCGCGCACGATGCGTTCCAGCAGTCGGTGATCCTTGGCCGGGTGTGGCAGTACCGCGTGGGGCACCAGGCGCACGATGGCCGAATCGACTTTCGGTGGCGGATTGAAGGCGCCGGGGCCAACGTTGAACAGATGCTCAACGCGGCAGTGATACTGGACCATGATCGACAGGCGGCCCCAGTCACCGCCGCCGGGACCGGCGGCCAGGCGCTCGACCACTTCCTTTTGCAGCATGAAGTGCATGTCGCGGATCAGCCCGGCGTTCTGCAGCAGGTGGAAGATCAGCGGAGTGGAGATGTTGTAGGGCAGGTTGCCGACCACCCGCAGGCTGCTTGGCGCCGCGCCCAGGGTGTTGAAGTCGAACTTCAGGGCATCGCCCTGGTGCAGGTTGAAGTTGCTCTTGCCGGCGAACTGCTGGTTGAGGATCGGGATCAGGTCCTTGTCCAGCTCCACCACGTCCAGCTGCGCGCCGCTGCCCAGCAGGCCTTCGGTCAGGGCGCCCTGGCCCGGGCCGATTTCCAGCATGCGGTCTTCGGGTTTGGCGTGGATGGCCCGCAGGATGCGGTCGATGACGCCGGCGTCGTGCAGGAAGTTCTGGCCGAAGCGCTTGCGCGCCCGGTGTTGGTATTGCTCGCTCATAAACGGTTCTCGGCCATCTGGTAGGCGGTTTCCAGGGCGACCTGCAGGCTGCCGGTGTCGATCTTGCCGCTGCCGGCCAGATCCAGGGCGGTGCCATGGTCGACGGAGGTGCGGATGATCGGCAGGCCGAGCGTCACATTGACGGCCGCGCCGAAGCCTTTGTATTTCAGCACGGGCAAGCCTTGGTCGTGGTACATCGCCAGCACTGCATCGCAGTGCTCCAGATATTTGGGGGTAAACAGAGTGTCGGCTGGCAATGGACCGCGCAGGTCCATGCCTTCTTTGCGCAGGCGCTCTAGGGTGGGTTCGATGATGTCGATTTCTTCGCGGCCCAGGTGTCCGCCTTCCCCGGCATGGGGGTTGAGCCCGCACACCAGGATGCGTGGCCGGGGGATGCCGAACTTGTGCTGCAGGTCGGCATGCAGGATCCGTGTGACCCGTTCCAGGCGTTCGACGGTGATGGCGTCGGCAATCTCCCGCAAGGGCAGGTGGGTGGTCACCAGGGCCACGCGCAGGCCACGGGTGGCCAGCATCATCACCACCTGCTCGGTGTGAGTCAGGTCCGCGAGAAATTCGGTATGTCCGGAAAAGGCGATCCCGGAATCGTTGATCACACCCTTGTGCACGGGGGCTGTGATCATGCCGGCGAAGTGCCCGTCCAGGCAGCCCTGGCCAGCGCGGGTCAGGGTTTCCAGGACGAAGGCGGCATTGGCCTGGTCCAGCTGGCCGCTGATCACCGGTTTGCCCAGGGGGGTGTCCCAGACATACAGGCTGTCCGCGGGGGCGGGGTCGGTCGGCAGTTGCTCCAGGGTCACCGGCAGCAGATTGACTGCCACGCCAAGCTGCGCGGCCCGCTCAAGGAGCAGGTCGCGGCTGGTGATGGCAATCAGGGGATGGGGCTGGGGTTGCGAGGCGAGCAGCAGGCATAGGTCAGGACCTATACCCGCCGGTTCGCCGGGTGTCAGAGCGAAACGTCTGGGTTTCACTGTGCCGCCTGTTCAGCGCCAGGCAGCTTGATTTCGACGTAGGCCTCGTCACGGATCTGCCGCAACCAGGTCTGCAGCTCTTCGTCGTACTTGCGGTTGCGCAGGACGGTCATGGCTTGTTGCTCACGGGCCTGGCTGGTGCTGTCGGTGGCGCGGCGGCCAAGGACTTCCAGTACATGCCAGCCATAAGGGCTCTTGAATGGCTTGGACAGCTGACCTTGTGGGGTCTTGGCCATCACTTCGCGGAATTCCGGCACCAGGGCGTTCGGGTCGATCCAGTTGAGATCGCCGCCGTTGAGCGCCGAGCCTGGGTCTTCCGAGTAGCTTTTCGCCAGTTCGGCGAAGTCTTCGCCGGCTTCGATGCGCTCGTAGAGCTTCTGCGCCAGGCGCTTGGTCTCTTCTTCGCTGCGAATTTCGCTCGGCTTGATCAGGATGTGGCGTACATGCACTTCGTCACGCACCTGATTGCCGCCGCCGCGCTTGTCCAGCAGCTTGAGGATGATGAAACCGCCCGGGGTGCGCGCGGGCTGGGTGATATCGCCCACGGCCATTGCGCTCAGTTCACGATCGAAAGGAGGGGGCAGTTGAGCGGCTTTACGCCAGCCCATGTCGCCGCCTTCCAGGGCGTTGTCGCTGCCGGAGCGGGCAATCGCCAGCTGGGCGAAGTCCGCACCTTGCTTGAGTTGCTGGTACACGTCCATGGCCTGGCGAGCGGCGCTCTGAATCGCTTCGGAGTTGGCGCTTTCCGGGGTCGGGATCAGGATATTGGCCAGGTGCAGTTCTTCGGAGAGCTGCATCTTGCCCAGGTCCGAGGCCAGGAAGTTCTTCACTTCCTGCTCCGATACCTGAATGCGTTCGGCCACACGGCGTTGACGCACGCGGCTGATGATCATCTCGCGGCGCACCTGATCACGAGCGTCTTCATAAGACAGGCCGTCGTGGGCCAGGGCGGCACGGAACTGCTCGATGCTCATGCTGTTGCGCTGGGCAATGGTGCCGATGGCCTGGTTCAGTTCTTCATCGGTGATGCGGATGCCGGAACGTTCGCCAATCTGCAGTTGCAGGTTTTCAACGATCAGACGCTCCAGAACCTGTTGTTCCAGGACGCTGGTAGGCGGTACGCCACCGCCACGCTTGGCGATGGTTTGCTGGACTTCGTGAACCCGCTGGTCCAACTGGCTCTGCATGACCACGTCGTTATCGACGATGGCCACCACTTTGTCGATGGACTGCACCGCGGCGCTGGCCGCGGTACTCAGGAACAGCGCGCCCAGCATCAGCGGGCGCAGACAATCAGAAAGCTTGGTCTTCACGTTCACGATAACCTTGGATGCCTTTGTCGAGGAAGCTCTCTACTTTGGTGCCCATGACGCCACCGAGACCCTTCAGAACAATTTGGAGGAAGATGCCGCGGTCGCCTTTCTCGTTCTCCGGAGCGTTCTGACTGAACTCGTCATACTTGACCCAGTAACGGCTGATCAGGCGCAGTTTCCAGCAGCAGTTGTCGTATTCGAAACCACCGAAGGCCTCGAGCGTGCGGTTACGGTTGTAGTCGTACTGCCAACGGCTGATGGCGTTCCATTGCGGCACGATCGGCCAGATCACCGAGAAGTCATGCTGCTGGATCTTGTAGTAGTCCTTCACGTAGCCAGGCTGGCCCGGAGTGCCGTAGTCGCCCCCCATTTTCCAGGTGCCGCTGTTCTGGTCATAGCGGATCTGGTCGTTGCGATAGCGATAGCCGGCGTTGATAACCTTGTTCGGGTTGTCTTCAGGCTGGTAGTGGAGCATCGCACTGCCGGAGCGCGGGCTGTGGCTGTCCGGGTCCCAGTTGTAGTCGGCAGTGGTACGCCAGTCGCGGTTGTAGCGGTATTCGTATTCAAGCGCGTAAGGCGAGACGTTGGACGTGGCGTCGGCGCGGGTGCGGTAGTCGATACCCGGGAGCTGGACAGTGCGGTCCTTGAAGTACAGAGCCTGGCCGACGCTGATGCGTTGACGCTGGAAGCCGTTGTCCTCGATCCAGCGGCTGGTTACACCCAGGGACAACTTGTTCTCGTCACCGACGCGGTCCGAACCGGAGAAGCGGTTGTCGCGGAACAGCGAGGCATAGTTGAAGGTGTATTCGCCGGTATCGAACACCGGGATGTCCTTCTGATCTTCCTCGGGGACATAGAGGTAGAACGCGCGCGGCTCCAGGGTCTGGCGGTAGTTCTTGCCGAACCATTGGGTATTGCGATCGAAGTACAGGCCGCCGTCGAGGCTGGCGATTGGGACGCCGCGGTTTTGCGAGCTCTTGTAGGACTCGCCCAATGCCGAGGCGTTATTTCTATTGCTGACCAAGTCGCCTTTGCCTTGCGCATCCAGATCAAGGTTGTACTGGGTGTACATGTACTTGAGGGATGGTGTCAGGTAGCCGTAGCTCCAGTTCAGCGGCAGGCTGACTCCAGGCTTGAGGTTCAGGCGATCGCCGTTGGAGCGCGCAAGGCCGGCAACGTTTTCATCCAGGCGACGAGTCCCGATCGCAATGCCGTTAGCATCGAATGGGCCTCCATCCTTGTCGAAGTAGTTGCCTTTCATCAGGTCGCGCTCGAAGCGGACCAGCTCGGTCTCGTAGGTGAAATCCAGACCTTGCGGATGGTACGGCAGCGCACCATTGAAGGTGATCTGCGGCAGTCTGTTGTACGGGGTGATGTTGGACACGCTGGCCAGCTCGTACGCCTGTACGTTGAGGCGCGCAGTGTAGTCATCGCCACGATAGGTGACGGCGCCTTGCTGGTTGACGTAGTCGCTGGCCGACTTCACGCCAAGCTGATCAGTCTGCAGATCCTGGAAGTAATAAGGATCGCTGATCTTGGTGTAGTCGACTTCGGTCATCAGACGCGAATCAAGCCCGCCCTTGTGCTGCCAGTTGAGCATGTAGCGGGTTTTTTCGTAGTCGGTCTGCTTGCTGCGATCGGTATCGTCGTCGTTGAGGTAGGCCGCGCCGAACTGACCTTCGCTGCTCTTGGTCAGGTAACGGAATTCGCCTTCCATCAACAGGCCGCGCTTGGCCATGTAGCGAGGGTACAACGTGGCGTCGTAGTTCGGCGCCAGGTTGAAGTAGTACGGCGTGACCAGCATCAAGCCGGTGTCGCTGCCACTGCTGATGCTCGGCGGCAGGAAGCCGGACTGACGACGGTCGTCGATCGGGAAGTAGATATACGGGGTGTAGAGCACCGGAATATCTTTGACCCGCAAGGTCACGTTGGTCGCGGTGCCGAAGCCGGTGGCCGGGTTCAAGGTGATGTTGTTGCCCTTGAGCTGCCAGGCGTTGCTGTTCGGTTCGCAGGTGGTGTACGTACCATCCTTGAGGCGGATGATGGCGTTTTCCGCACGCTTGGCGTACAGCGCGCTGCCCCGCACCCGCGACTTGTGCATCACGTATTCGGCGTTGTCGACCTTGGCTTCACCGGTGTCGAGCTGCACGTCGGCGTGGTCGCCGACCATCAGCGTGCCGTTGTCGCGAATGCGCACGTTGCCGCTCAGCTCGCCGCGGTTCTCGGCCTGGTACAGGTTGGCCTCGTCGGCCTCGACCTGCATGCTGCCCTGGCGCATGACCACGTCACCGGCCAGGGTGGCCACTTGTTCTTCCTGCTGATAACGCGAGGCCTTGGCGCCGATAAAGGTCGGGGCGTCACTTTTATTCGTCTTGTCATTCATGCCAGGACGAATCGGTTCGATATAGGAACCAGAGCAGTAAGGACCGGTCTCGGCCAATTGAGCGGCGGTGAGCTTCTCACGCGGCACCCAGTCGAGGTGGCTATAGTCCGCACTGCGGGACTTCAATCCACGGCCCTTGGCTTCAGTGACCAGCACGGGCTTGTCGCCGGCAGCCTGATCCGCTGCGCCGCTGTCGGTGGCATTGCTGGAACTGACCGAGTTGGCGTCATGAATCGGCCGTGGAGGCAGTTGGGCTGCGCTGGCTTTCGGCGCACAGGCCCAGCCACCCGAAGCAGAGACTGAGCAGTCATACTGTTCCGCGGCGACCACGAAGGAAGTGGCTAGAGGTTGCAGGGCCAGCAAACCGCCGGTAACCAGCAACGGGAATTTTTTACGAAACGCGGGGGATTTCAATGCCATCTTATTAGTCCGGGCTTCCTGCGTGCCATCTGCCCGCGGTGTGGGCCGCACGCCTCTCGATGGTCTGAAAAAGATGCTGGATAATAAAGCATGACCCGCTTGACGGCTAGCGCCGTCGGAGACCCTTGTAATGCCTGACCAAGATGTACGCTTGCAACACCTGAAAGTTTGGCTCGATGAGCAGTTGGCGATTGTTTACGCAGAGCAAGGCTGGGGCGAAGTGCCCCCGGCGACATTGACCGCGGCCAGTAGCGACGCGAGTTTCCGCCGTTATTTCCGTTGGCAGGGCGCGCACCGCAGCTTTGTGGTCATGGATGCCCCGCCCCCCCAGGAAAATTGCCAGCCCTTCGTGGATGTCGCCCATTTGCTGGCGACTTCAGGCATCAACGTGCCGAAAATTTATGCACAGGATCTGGCTCGCGGCTTCCTGCTGCTCAATGACCTGGGCAACAAGACCTATCTTGACGTGATCGACGAGCACAACGCCGCCGCGCTGTTTGACGACGCATTGCAGGCGTTGCTGGCGTTTCAGCAACTGCCGATGGACGCGCCGCTGCCCAGCTACGATGTGGCTCTCCTGCGCCGTGAGCTCGAGCTGTTTCCGGAGTGGTACGTCGGGCGTGAACTGGGGATCACCTTCAGCGCGCAGCAACGTGAGCAGTGGCAGCGGGTCAGAGATCTGTTGATCGACAGCGCGCTGGCGCAGCCCAAGGTGCTGGTGCACCGCGACTACATGCCTCGCAACCTGATGCTCAGTGAACCGAACCCCGGCGTTCTGGATTTTCAGGATGCGGTCTACGGTCCCGTGACCTATGACGTCACATGCCTGTTCAAGGATGCCTTCCTCAGCTGGCCGGAGCCTCGGGTCCACGGCTGGCTCAACGACTATTGGAATCGTGCCCGGGCGCTGGGAATTCCGGTACAGGACGATTTTGCAGACTTTCTGCGCGCCAGTGACCTGATGGGCGTGCAGCGTCACCTCAAGGTGATCGGGATCTTCTCGCGGATCTGCCATCGCGACGGCAAGCCACGTTACCTGGCGGATGTGCCGCGTTTCTTTGCCTATATAGAAGCGGTGCTGGCCCGTCGTCCCGAGCTGGCCGAACTTGGACAGTTGCTGTGCAGCCTGCGCCAGCCCGCGGGGAGCGAGGCATGAAGGCGATGATTCTGGCGGCCGGCAAGGGCGAGCGCATGCGCCCCCTGACCCTGACCACCCCCAAGCCACTGTTGCCAGTGGCCGGCGTCCCTCTGATCGAATACCACCTGCGGGCTCTGGCACAGGCAGGCTTTCGCGACATCGTCATCAACCACGCCTGGCTCGGCCAGCAGATCGAGGATGCTCTGGGCGATGGCCAGCGCTGGGGCCTGAACATCCGCTACTCGGCTGAAGGCGAACCGCTGGAAACCGCGGGCGGGATCTTCCAGGCCCTGCCATTGCTGGGCGAGCAACCGTTCCTGGTGGTCAATGGCGATATCTGGACCGATTACGACTTCGCCACACTACGCCGCCCCCTGACCGGGCTTGCTTACCTGGTGATGGTGGACAACCCGGCGCATCACCCCGGCGGTGGCGATTTCTGCCTGGAGGACGGGAGGTTGCACGACGCTCGCCCTGGTGTGGCGGCCCTGACCTTCAGCGGCATCTCGGTCCTGCATCCGGACTTGTTCCAAGGCTGCGTGGCCGGTCCCTCCAAGCTCGCGCCACTGCTGCGCGCCGCCATGGCCCGGGACCAGGTCAGCGGCGAGCACATGCAGGGACAGTGGATCGACGTCGGTACGGTCGAGCGCCTGGCGCAGGTCGAACGCCTGCTGCAAGCGAGTCGCTGATATGTGGTGGCCAGGGACTCTGATCGGAGCCGGAGCGGGTTTTGCAATTGCCAGCATTCCGGGGGCCATGCTTGGGGCATTGTTGGGGCAGGCGCTGGACCGGCGTCTGCAACTGCACAGCTGGGCACATGTGCGTGAGCGTCTGGGTGGACCCTCTGCGTTGCGCAACGATGAACTGTTGTTCGTGCTGTTGGGGCGCCTGGCGAAAAGTGACGGGCGAGTGGTGGACGGGCACATTCAGCAGGCACGCCAGGAAATGCGCTCGCTGGACATGAATGATGCGGCGCAGCGCAGGGCCATCGCGGCTTTCAACCGGGGCAAGTCGGGCAATGACCGTCTGCACGGTTATCTGCGGCGCCTCAGAGCCCAGCCCCACGCCGCGGAAGGGGTGTTGCGCGCCTGTTGGCGCATGGTCTGGGCCGATGGCCGGGTAGGGCCGGCCGAGCGTGAACTGATCCAGCTCTGGGGCAAGTGGCTGGGCTGGACGTCGGAGCAGATCCAGGCCCTGGCACAGGAGTATGGTCCGGCAAGACGCGCGCTGGCCGAAACGCCGCTGACCTATCAGGAGGCACTACGCTTGCTGGGTGTCGCCGCCACCAGCGAGCCATCGCAGATCAAGCGCGCCTATCGACGACTGCTCAGCCGCCATCACCCGGACAAGATTGCCGGCAGTGGCGCCAGTACGGAGCAGATACGTGAGGCCACGGAAAAGACTCGGGAACTGCACAGCGCCTATGCCCTGATCCGCCAGCGCCGGGATTTTCGCTGAGATCGATAGGCCTGGGCCGCGCCGCCGTCGTTACTCAGGCGATGGCGGCCGGTGCCTTCAGCTGTCGGTCTGTTGTGGGTTCAGCCAGCCGCGGACCCGGCGGAACAATTGCTCTTGCTGGGCGGCAGCATTGCCGGGCAGGGCCTTGAGCGGGATCTGGCTGAAGTTCGAGTGCTTCAGGCGCTTGCTGGCTTGCAGTCGCTCCAGGGCGGCTTTCTGTGCGGTGCTCTTGTCGGTGTAGAAAAAGTCCGCAGTGGCCAGTTTCAGGGTGGGTGCCAGTTCCGCCAGTTGCGGTTTGCCATTGGCCGGCGCTTGAGCGGCCACCATCACCAGCTTCTGCACTTGCGAGGGCTGCTTCTCGCTCAGGTAGCGGGCGGCCCAGTAGGCGCCCGTGCCATGCCCCAGAAGCACGATGCTGCGCGCATTCTGTTGTTCGGCGAAGGCCAGGGCCGCGTCGATCCGGGTAAAGATACGCTCGGCATCGGCCTTGACCTGTTCCTCGGTACTTTCCGCGACCACGCGATCGGCCACCTCGGCTTCGCCGCCGGCCACCTGCTCGATGGGCTTGGCTTCAGTGCTGGCATCCTTGGCGGTGTTGCTCTTGTCGGTGGGCGCCGGAGCCGCCTCGACCACCCGCGCCTGGGCGGCTTCGCTGAGCATGTCCGGCAGGGTCAGGCTCAGGCTGCCCCAGTCGGTGTCCGGCAGTTTGTTGCGCAGTGGCGCCACGGCTTGCGGCCAGTCAGCTGTTTCACCGGCGCCGGGGAGGATAATCACCACGCCCTTGGGGTCGCTGGCGTTGGCTGGCTTCCACAGGGCCAGGAAGGTGTCGCCGCCGGCTTGCAGTTGCTGTTGCTCCTGGGCCGGCAACTGACGTGCCAGGGCGCTGGCATCTTCCTGGCTGCGCTCGGGCAGGGGTTGGCGTTGAGCCGGTTGTTCCTCGGGGGCCTTGGTTTCCGGAGCCGGATCGGCGGCTTGCGCAGAAAAGGTCCAGGGCAGGATCAGCGACAGGCACAATGCAGGCAGTGCCGAGCGGTGGACAAGGGGCATCGGATATTCCAGGCCAGAAGTAATTCCGGCAGCCTAATGGGTTGGTCAGTATTTGTCAGGGTGTGAGACTTCAGATGATGCTTTTTCGCTGCCTTTTGCTTATCGGCTGTGTCGGCCTTCCCTTGATAGGCTGGGCGGCGCCGACGCCCCATGGGCCCATGGCGGCCTTGAGCCAGGAGCAGCGGCAATGGCTTGAGCAGCACCCGGAGTTGCGCGTGGGGCTGGTGCTACAGGCGCCCTTCGCGCAGTACGACCGGCGCTTGCAGCGTTTGTCCGGAGCCAACGTCGAACTGATGCAGGCGCTGGCCCAGGCGCTGCAGATCGAGCTCAGCTGGCGCAACTTTCCCGATCAGGCGCAACTGGAAAGAGCCCTGCGCGATGGCGAAGTGGACATGGCTCCGGGCCTGACCCAGACGCCGGCCGGCTTGCGCCTGTGGCTGTTCAGCGACCCTTACATGCGTGTGCCGCAACTGGTGGTGGGGGAGCGCAAGGGGGCCGGCGCGGTAGAACTGGAAAAGCTTGACAGCCAGGCCCGGGTCGCCGTGCGGATGCCCAGCGCGGTGGCCGATTATCTGCGTCAGACCTATCCCAATCTGAACCTGCAAGGGGTGCCCCTGGAGCGCCAGGCCCTGCAGTTGCTGCTCAGCCAGCAGGCCCGTTATGCGGTAGTGGACGAGGCCCAGCTCAGCCGCTTGTCGGCGGAGGCCGAGTTCGCCGGGCTGGCGGTGGTGGGCGACATTGGCCTGCCGCAGCTGTTGCGGGTGGCGACCCGGCGCGACTGGCCGGAGCTGGCCAGCATCGTCGAAAGAGCCTTGCACGCGATCCCGGCCAAGGACTTGGAACAACTTCACAGTCGCTGGCTGCAGCCCAAGTACCCGCGGCTGGGGCAGTCCCCCGGCGTCTGGCAGAACCTCAGCCTGCTGCTGGTGATCCTGC
This sequence comes from Pseudomonas sp. 3MA1, assembly GCF_029237275.1. Taxonomy (NCBI): domain Bacteria; kingdom Pseudomonadati; phylum Pseudomonadota; class Gammaproteobacteria; order Pseudomonadales; family Pseudomonadaceae; genus Pseudomonas; species Pseudomonas sp. 3MA1. The sequence continues at coordinate 796,443 of NZ_JAACFX010000002.1, forward strand.
TGCTGGCCAGCCTGGCGATCGTCTTCTGGCAGCGCCGTCAGCAACGAGGACTGGAGCAGCGCCTGTTGGCGGCTCGCGAGGACATCGCCCTGCGCGCCGCCAGCGAAGAGGCCCTGCGCCTGACGCAGTTTTCCATCGACCAGAGCACCGTGGGCATTCTCTGGGTCAACTGGGACAGCCATGTGCGCTACGCCAATCGCGCCGCCGAGGAGATGCTGGGTTATCCGTCGGGCGGGGTGATCGACCGGCCGCTGATCGATTTCGAACCCAACCTGCACATGGACCGCTGGCTCAACCTGTGGAAACGCGCCCGGGCCAGCGAAGACGGCGCGCAAAGCTTCGAGACGGAGTGCGTGCGCGCGGATGGCAGCATCCTGCCGGCGGACGTGTCATTGAGCTTCCTGCGCTTTCGCGACAGCGAATACCTGGTGGTCTATCTCAACGACGTCACCGAGCGCCGTCGGGCCCTGGCGGCCCTGCGTGAAAGTGAGGCGCGTCTGCAGGGCATCGCCGCCAACGTTCCGGGCCTGGTGTTTCGCCTGGAGCGGGCGCCGGTCACCGGGCAGGTCGACTTTGCCTACATCAGCGAAGGCAGCGAAACCCTGGTGGGCTACCCGCCGGCGGTGCTGGCCCACCGGGACACCGGCCTGCGCAGCCTGGTGCACCCGGATGACAAGGCCAGTTACCACCAGACCCAGGACCAGGCCCTGGATACCGACAGCGACTGGTCCTGGCAGGGCCGCATCCTGACCCGTCAGGGCCAGCAGCGCTGGGCCGAGATCAAGGCCATTACCCGGCGCCTGGACGACGGCGCCTTCGTCTGGGACGGCATTGTCTGGGACATCAGCGAAAGCAAGCGCATCGAGTTGGAACTGGCCAGCTCCCGGGAGCAATTGCGCGAGCTGTCGGCGCATCTGGAGAGCGTGCGCGAGGAAGAAAAGGCCCGCATTGCCCGGGAAGTGCATGACGAGCTGGGGCAGATGCTCACCGTGCTCAAACTGGAAACCTCCATGTGCGAGCTGGCCTATGCCCAGCTCGACCCGGGCCTGCATGAGCGCCTCAACAGCATGAAGCGCCTGATTGCCCAGCTGTTCCAACTGGTGCGGGACGTGGCCACGGCGCTGCGGCCGCCGATCCTCGATGCGGGCATTGCCTCGGCCATCGAATGGCAGGCCCGGCGTTTCGAGGCGCGCACCCAGATTCCTTGCCTGGTGCAGGTGCCGGACAACCTGCCACGCTTGAGCGACGCCAAGGCCATTGGCCTGTTCCGCATCCTCCAGGAGGCCCTGACCAATGTCATGCGTCATGCCCAGGCGCATACTGTGGAGCTGTCCCTGACCCTGGAAGGCGCGGAACTGTGCATGAGCATCAGCGATGACGGTCTGGGCTTCGACACCGCCTCGGCGCGCCCGACCTCCTTTGGCCTGGTGGGCATGCGCGAGCGGGTGTTGATCATGGGCGGCAGCCTGGTGCTGCACAGCGAGCAGGGCGAAGGCACCACCTTGAGCGTCCGGGTGCCCCTGGATCCAGAAGAATAACGAGGAGAAGCGCGTGATCCGTGTACTGGTAGCCGAAGACCACACCATTGTCCGTGAGGGCATCAAGCAGCTGATCGGGTTGGCCAAGGATCTCACTGTGGTGGGGGAGGCGAGCAACGGCGAGCAACTGCTGGAAACCCTGCGTCAGGTGAGCTGCGAAGTGGTGCTGCTGGACATCTCCATGCCCGGGGTGAACGGTCTGGAGGCGATTCCGCGGATTCGCGCGCTGCACAACCCGCCAGCGATTCTGGTGCTGTCGATGCACGATGAGGCGCAGATGGCCGCCCGGGCGCTGAAGATCGGCGCTGCCGGTTATGCCACCAAGGACAGCGATCCGTCGCTGCTGCTGACCGCGATTCGCAAGGTGGCCTCGGGTGGGCGCTACATCGATCCGGACCTGGCGGACCGCATGGTCTTCGAAGTCGGCCTGACCGATGCCCGGCCTTTGCATTCGCTGCTGTCCGAGCGGGAATTCTCGGTCTTCGAACGCCTGGCGCAAGGGGCCAATGTCAACGACATCGCCCAGCAACTGGCGCTGAGCAGCAAGACCATCAGCACCCACAAGGCGCGGCTGATGCAAAAACTCAACGTCACGTCCCTGGCCGAGCTGGTGAAGTACGCCATGGAGCACAAGTTGCTCTGACACCTTCTGCAGTGCCCTCTCCACCTCCCGGGGAGGGCACTTATCCATTTACGACATCCCCGCTGTCGGGCTTTTGCCGTTTCTTGCCGCTTGCAGCTTGCCGCTGGCCTCTGCCCTTATCCAATCCCGCCATCCTTGTAGGGCAATCCCTACAGGCAACCTTCCAGGCGGCTGAGGCGAATCTCTCCTGAGCCCCGATTTGCCTGACCCACGCGCTCCACTAGGCTTGCTCCACAGCCGTCTAAAACAAAAGGTGTGGGTATGAGCGAGGTCGTTTCAAGCGCTGGGGCCAACGATGTTCTGGTCAGTTTTCGTGGTGTGCAGAAGAGCTACGACGGCGAGAACCTGATCGTCAAAGACCTCAACCTGGAAATTCGCAAAGGCGAGTTCCTCACCCTGCTGGGGCCGTCCGGTTCCGGCAAGACCACCAGCCTGATGATGCTGGCCGGTTTCGAGACGCCGACCGCCGGTGAGATCCAGCTGGCCGGGCGTGCCATCAACAATGTGCCACCGCACAAGCGCGACATCGGCATGGTGTTCCAGAACTACGCCCTGTTCCCGCACATGACCGTGGCCGAGAACCTCGGCTTTCCGCTGTCGGTGCGTGGCCTGGGCAAGACCGACATCAGCGAGCGGGTCAAGCGCGTGCTGAGCATGGTCCAGCTCGATGCCTTCGCCCAGCGCTACCCGGCGCAACTGTCCGGCGGCCAGCAACAGCGGGTGGCCCTGGCCCGCGCCCTGGTGTTCGAGCCGCAGCTGGTGCTGATGGACGAACCCCTCGGCGCCCTCGACAAGCAGCTGCGCGAACACATGCAGATGGAGATCAAGCACCTGCACCAGCGCCTGGGCGTGACCGTGGTCTACGTGACCCACGACCAGGGCGAAGCCCTGACCATGTCCGACCGGGTGGCGGTGTTCCACCAGGGCGAGATCCAGCAGATCGCGCCGCCGCGCACCCTCTACGAAGAGCCGAAGAACACCTTCGTCGCCAACTTCATTGGCGAGAACAACCGTCTCAACGGCCGCCTGCACAGCCATAACGGCGAGCGCTGCGTGGTGGAGCTGGGGCGTGGCGAGAAAGTCGAAGCGCTGGCGGTGAACGTCGGTCGCGTCGGCGAGCCTGTGACCCTGTCCATCCGGCCGGAGCGCGTGAGCCTCAACGGCTCCAGCGAAAGCTGCGCCAACCGCTTCTCCGGGAGGGTGGCGGAATTCATCTATCTGGGCGACCACGTCCGGGTGCGCCTGGAAGTCTGCGGCAAGAGCGACTTCTTCGTGAAACAGCCGATTGCCGAGCTCGATCCTGCGCTGGCGGTGGGTGACGTGGTGCCGCTTGGCTGGCAAGTCGAGCACGTTCGCGCGCTTGACCCGCTTCTAGAGGCGAACTGATCGCCCCCCTGCAACACCAACCAGCACGTGGAGAACACAATAAATGTTGAGATCCCTGAAATTCACCGCCCTGGCATTGGGCATGATGGGTGCGGCGCACGCCATGGCGGCGGGCCCGGACCTGACCGTGGTGTCCTTTGGCGGGGCGAACAAGGCGGCGCAGGTCAAGGCGTTCTATGCCCCTTGGGAAGCGGCGGGCAATGGCAAGATCGTGGCCGGCGAGTACAACGGCGAGATGGCCAAGATCAAGGCCATGGTCGACACCAAGAGCGTGTCCTGGGACCTGGTGGAAGTCGAGTCTCCGGAACTGTCCCGCGGTTGCGACGAGGACATGTTCGAGCAACTGGACCCGGCCCTGTTCGGCAAGAGCGAAGACTACGTCAAGGGCGCTATCCAGCCGTGCGGCGTGGGCTTCTTCGTCTGGTCCACGGTACTGGCCTACAACGCCGACAAGCTGAAAACCGCTCCGAGCAGTTGGGCTGATTTCTGGGACGTCAAGCAGTTCCCGGGCAAGCGCGGCCTGCGCAAGGGCGCCAAGTACACCCTGGAATTCGCCCTGATGGCCGACGGCGTCGCGCCCAAGGACGTGTACAAGGTGCTGGCCGGCAAGGACGGTCAGGATCGCGCCTTCAAGAAGCTCGATGAGCTCAAGCCTTACATCCAGTGGTGGGAAGCCGGCGCCCAGCCGCCGCAGTACCTGGCTTCCGGCGACGTGGTCATGAGCTCGGCCTACAACGGCCGGATCGCCGCGGTGCAGAAGGAAAGCAACCTGAAAGTGGTGTGGAACGGCGGCATCTACGACTTCGACGCCTGGGCCATTCCAAAAGGCCTGGACAAGGCTCGCGCCGAAGCGGCGAAGAAATTCATCGCCTACTCGGTCCAGCCGCAGCAGCAGAAAACCTATTCGGAAAACATCGCCTACGGTCCTGCCAACACCCAGGCCGTGCCGCTACTGGCCAAGGACATCCTCAAGGACATGCCGACCACCCCGGAAAACATCGCCAACCAGGTGCAGATCGACGTCAGCTTCTGGGCTGACAACGGCGAGCAGTTGGAACAGCGCTTCAACGCCTGGGCAGCCAAGTAACCATCTCCAGATGTTGTAGGAGCGAGCTTGCTCGCGAAGGCGTCATCAGCATCGACCTTGATGTTGAAGCACGGCCTTCGATGCGCGGCCAAGCCCGCTCCTGCCGCCCGGTGGTTTGTATTCGAAAGATCGATTCGCGGAGTTTGTCATGACCATCACCGTTCCCCTGAACGCGGTCACCGGCCCGACCTTGAAGCAGCGGCTGGCCCGCGCCGAGCGGGTCAACCGCTGGAAGGCCCAGGCGCTGATCGCGCCCCTGGTGCTGTTTCTGTTGCTGGTGTTCCTGGTACCGATCGTGGCGCTGCTGTACAAGAGCGTCGGCAACCCGGAAGTGGTCGGCGGCATGCCGCGCACGGTGGCGGCCGTGAGCGCCTGGGACGGTCGTGGCCTGCCTGCCGAAGGGGCCTACAAGGCCTTGAGCGAAGACCTGGCGGACGCCCGCAAGAATCAGACCCTGGGCGATCTGTCCAAGCGCCTGAACATGGAACTGGCCGGCTACCGCAGCCTGCTGACCAAGACCGCCCGCGCCTTGCCGTTCAAGGCCGAGCCCCAATCCTATAAAGAAGCCATGGAAAGCCTGGACGAGCGCTGGGGCGACCCGGCCTACTGGCAGGCGATCCGCCGCAACACCAGCAGCCTGACCCCGTACTACCTGCTGGCGGCGGTGGACCATCGCATCGATGACCTGGGCGAACTGGCCCCGGCCACCCCGGACCAGGCCATCTACCTGGACATCTTCGCCCGGACCTTCTGGATGGGCCTGGTGATCACCGCCATCTGCCTGGCCCTGGCCTATCCCCTGGCGTACCTGCTGGCCAATCTGCCGGCGCGCAAGAGCAACCTCTTGATGATCCTGGTGCTGCTGCCGTTCTGGACTTCGATCCTGGTGCGGGTCGCGGCCTGGATCGTGCTGCTGCAATCGGGCGGCCTGATCAACAGCGCGCTGCTGGCCATGGGGGTGATCGACAAGCCCCTGGAGCTGGTGTTCAACCGCACCGGGGTCTACATCTCCATGGTGCACATCCTGCTGCCGTTCATGATCCTGCCGATCTACAGCGTGATGAAGGGCATTTCGCCCACCTACATGCGTGCGGCGATCTCCCTGGGTTGCCACCCGTTCGCCAGCTTCTGGCGCGTGTACTTCCCGCAGACCTACGCCGGGGTCGGCGCCGGTTGTCTGCTGGTGTTCATTCTGGCCATCGGCTACTACATCACCCCGGCCTTGCTGGGCAGCCCGAACGATCAGATGGTCAGTTACTTCGTCGCCTTCTACACCAACACCAGCATCAACTGGGGCATGGCCACGGCCCTGGGCGGCCTGCTGTTGCTGGCGACCGTCGTGCTCTATCTGATTTACAGCTGGCTGGTGGGCGCCAGCCGCCTGCGCCTGAGCTAAGGAGAGAATCGAAATGCTGAGCCCCTACATGTCACCCGTCGAACGGGTCTGGTTCTACAGCTTGCGGATTCTCTGCGGCTTGATCCTGTTGTTCCTGGTGTTGCCGGTGCTGGTGATCATCCCGCTGTCGTTCAACTCGGGGAGTTTTCTGGTGTACCCGTTGCAGGGTTTCTCGCTGCACTGGTATCAGGACTTCTTCGCATCAGCCGAATGGATGCGGGCCCTGAAGAACAGCATCATCGTGGCCCCGGCCGCGACCTTGCTGGCCATGGTCTTCGGCACCCTGGCGGCCATCGGCCTGACCCGCGGCGACTTTCCCGGCAAGGCGCTGGTGATGGCCCTGGTGATTTCGCCGATGGTGGTGCCGGTGGTGATCATCGGTGTCGCCAGCTATCTGTTCTTCGCTCCGCTGGGCATGGGCAACAGTTTCTTCTCGCTGATCATCGTGCATGCGGTGCTTGGGGTGCCTTTCGTGATCATCACCGTGTCGGCGACCCTGCAGGGCTTCAACCATAACCTGGTGCGCGCCGCGGCCAGCCTCGGCGCCTCGCCCTTGACCACGTTCCGCCGGGTGACCTTGCCGTTGATCGCGCCCGGGGTCATCAGTGGCGCGCTGTTCGCCTTTGCCACCTCGTTCGACGAGGTGGTGGTGACCCTGTTCCTCGCCGGTCCCGAGCAAGCGACCCTGCCACGGCAGATGTTCAGCGGCATTCGGGAAAACCTCAGCCCGACCATTGCCGCCGCGGCGACGTTGCTGATCGCCTTTTCGGTGATTCTGCTGCTGACCCTGGAATGGCTGCGCGGACGCAGCGAGAAGCTGCGTACCGCCCAGGTCTAAAGCGCTCGCTTCTTTCGCCCGGGCCACTGACGGTGCCCCGGGCGAGGGGCGGCAGGGCATTCGTCCGCTGAATAGGCGACAACCGATCATCCGCGTCTACGCTTGTGCCAGCTTCCCCCTTCTATATAAGAGGCTGCGCACATGAGTATTTCCTCTTTCAAGATCGCTCATAAGCTGCTCACCGGCAGTACCGCCATCGAGCAACTGGCGGCTGAGCTGACCCGCCTGGATGTCGACAACCCCCTGATCGTCACGGATGCCGCGCTGCTCAAGTCGGGCACGGTGGCGCTGGCGCTGGCCCATCTGGGGGAGCGCGATTACGAGATCTTCGATCGGGTGCTGCCCGATCCGGAAATCGCCATCGTCGAGGACTGCATGCAGGTTTACCGCGAAGGCGGGCATGACGGGCTGATCGGGCTGGGGGGCGGCAGCGCCATCGACATTGCCAAGAGTGTCGCGGCCTATGCCGGCTATCACGGCGCCCTGGAAGACCTGTTTGGCATCGACCAGGTGCCGCGCAAGGGGCCGCCGCTGATCGCCATTCCTACCACCGCCGGCACCGGTTCGGAAGTCACCAACGTGGCGATACTGTCCGACCGGGCCGCGCAACTGAAGAAGGGCATTGTCAGCGACTACCTGCTGCCGGACGTGGCCCTGGTCAGTCCGCAGATGACCCTGACTTGCCCGCGCAGCGTGACCGCCGCCAGTGGCGTCGACGCCCTGGTGCACGCGATTGAAGCCTATCTGTCGCTCAATGCCTCGGCGATCACCGATGCCCTGGCCATAGGGGCCATCCAGTTGATCGTCAAGGCGCTGCCCAAGGCCTATGCCAACCCGGCCAACCTGCAGGCCCGCGAGGATATGGCCACCGCCAGCCTGATGGCGGGCATGGCCTTCGGCAATGCCGGGGTCGGGGCGGTGCATGCGCTGGCCTATCCCCTGGGGGGGCGTTTCCATATGTCCCACGGGGTCAGCAATGCCTTGCTGCTGCCCTATGTCATGACCTGGAACAAGATGGCCTGCGTCGAGCGTATGCAGGATATCGCCGAAGCCATGGGGGTACGGACCGCGCACTTGAGTGCCAGCGAAGCCGCCGATCGAGCGGTGGACGCGATGACGGCCTTGTGCGCCGCGGTGGAGATTCCCAGTGGCTTGCGCAGCTTTGGCGTGCCTGAGGAGGCGATTCCCGCCATGGCCGTGGAGGCCGCGGGGATCGAGCGTCTGATGCGCAACAATCCGCGCAAACTGAGCCCCGCCGATATCGAGAAGATCTATCGCGCGGCTTACTGAACATCGCGGTTACGGTGTGCGCCCCAAAGCATGAGGTATACAATGCGCGCCATCGTGATTCTGCTCAAAAAAGGTGCGTCATGCAGCCCTTCGCTATTGCTCCGTCGATTCTCTCCGCCGACTTCGCCCGTCTGGGCGAGGAAGTGGACAATGTCCTGGCCGCCGGTGCCGATATCGTCCACTTCGACGTCATGGACAACCACTATGTGCCGAACCTGACCATCGGCCCGATGGTCTGCTCCGCGCTGCGCAAGTACGGGATCACTGCGCCGATCGATGCGCACCTGATGGTGACTCCGGTGGACCGCATCATCGGCGACTTCATCGAGGCGGGCGCGACCTACATCACCTTTCACCCGGAAGCCACCCTGCATGTGGATCGCTCCCTGCAGATGATCCGCGAAGGCGGTTGCAAGGCGGGCCTGGTGTTCAACCCGGCGACCCCGCTGGACGTGCTCAAGTACGTGATGGACAAGGTCGACATGGTGCTGTTGATGAGCGTCAACCCGGGCTTTGGCGGGCAGAAGTTCATTCCTGGGACCCTCGACAAGCTGCGTGAGGCGCGGGCCCTGATCGATGCCTCTGGCCGCGATATCCGCCTGGAAATCGACGGCGGGGTGAACGTCGGCAACATCCGTGAGATCGCCGCCGCTGGCGCTGACACCTTTGTTGCCGGTTCGGCGATCTTCAATGCGCCGGATTACCGTGAAGTCATCGAGAAGATGCGCGCCGAACTGGCGCTGGCGCGCTCATGAGCGCATTTGAGCAGTTGTTCCCGGGGCGTCTGCCGCGGCTGGTGATGTTCGACCTGGATGGCACTCTGGTCGATTCGGTGCCGGATCTCGCGGCCGCCGTGGATCAGATGCTGCTCAAGCTGGGGCGCAAGCCTGCGGGTATCGACGCGGTGCGCGAGTGGGTCGGCAATGGTGCGCCGATGCTGGTGCGTCGGGCCCTGGCCAACAGCCTGGATGCCCAGGGTGTCGACGACGTCGAGGCCGAGCACGCCCTTGAACTGTTCAATGCGGCCTATGAAGACAGTCATGAGCTGACCGTGGTCTATCCCGGCGTGCGTGAAACCCTCAAGTGGCTGCACAAGCAGGGCGTGGAAATGGCCCTGATCACCAACAAGCCCGAGCGTTTCGTTGCCCCCTTGCTGGATCAGATGAAGATCGGCCGGTATTTCCGCTGGATCATCGGCGGCGACACCCTGCCGCAAAAGAAACCCGATCCGGCGGCGCTGTTCTTCGTGATGAAGATGGCCAGCGTGCCGGCCTCGCAATCACTGTTCGTCGGCGACTCGCGCAGTGACGTGCTGGCGGCCAAGGCCGCGGGGGTCAAGTGCGTGGCGCTGAGCTACGGCTATAACCATGGTCGGCCGATTGCCGAGGAGTCGCCGGCGCTGGTGATCGACAACCTGCGGGCGCTGATCCCCGGTTGCTTAGAACCTGCCGCTGAGATAACGTTGCCCGACGCTGTTCCATCCCCTTCTGGAAACTCCATCGTGGTGGTCACTCGCAAACTCTGGATGAAAGTCATCAAGGCCTTGGCCCGTTGGCGTTGGCGCGCCTGATTTTTGTCTGGCCGGCCCTGCCGGCGTGTTTGCATACCTGACTGTTAGACCCTCAAGCCACGAGGCATCCCATGATTCGCGAAGAATTCCTGCGTTTGGCCGCAGCCGGTTACAACCGTATCCCGCTGGCCTGCGAAACCCTTGCCGACTTCGACACGCCGCTGTCGATCTACCTGAAACTGGCCGATCAGCCCAACTCCTACTTGCTGGAGTCGGTGCAGGGCGGCGAGAAGTGGGGGCGCTACTCGATCATCGGCCTGCCGTGCCGCACCGTGTTGCGCGTGCATGGGCACCGGGTCAGCGTGACCCATGACGGCGTCGAGATCGAAAGCCATGAAGTGGCTGATCCGCTGGCCTTCGTCGAGGAATTCAAGGCTCGCTACAACGTACCGACCATCGCCGGCCTGCCGCGTTTCAACGGCGGCCTGGTGGGGTATTTCGGCTATGACTGCGTGCGTTATGTTGAGCCGCGCCTGGGCCAATGTCCGAATCCGGATCCGATCGGCGTACCGGATATCCTGCTGATGGTTTCCGATGCGGTGGTGGTGTTCGACAACCTGGCGGGCAAGATGCACGCCATCGTGCTGGCCGATCCGAGCCAGGACAATGCCTTCGAAGCTGGCCAGGCGCGGTTGCAGGAATTGCTGGCCCAGCTGCGCCAGCCGATCACCCCACGCCCCGGGCTGGATTTCAGCAAGCAGTCGGCGGCGGAACCGGTGTTCCGCTCCAGCTTCACCCAGGGCGACTATGAGCGGGCGGTGGACACCATCAAGGAGTACATCCTGGCCGGTGACTGCATGCAGGTGGTGCCGTCCCAGCGCATGTCCATCGATTTTTCGGCCGCGCCCATCGATCTGTACCGGGCGCTGCGCTGCTTCAACCCGACGCCCTACATGTACTTCTTCAACTTCGGTGACTTCCATGTAGTGGGCAGCTCGCCAGAAGTGCTGGTGCGGGTCGAGGACAATCTGATTACTGTGCGGCCGATCGCCGGCACCCGTCCGCGAGGCGCTACTGAGGAAGCCGACCTGGCCCTGGAGCAGGACCTGCTGTCGGATGCCAAGGAGATCGCCGAGCACCTGATGCTGATCGACCTGGGGCGCAACGATACCGGTCGGGTGTCCGAAATCGGCAGCGTGAAGCTCACCGAGAAGATGGTCATCGAGCGTTATTCCAACGTGATGCACATCGTTTCCAACGTCACCGGTCAATTGAAGGCCGGGCTGACGGCGATGGATGCCCTGCGGGCGATCCTGCCGGCGGGGACTTTGTCCGGGGCACCGAAGATCCGCGCCATGGAAATCATCGACGAGCTGGAACCGGTCAAGCGCGGCGTCTACGGCGGCGCCGTGGGTTACTTCGCCTGGAACGGCAACATGGACACCGCGATTGCCATTCGCACCGCAGTGATCAAGAACGGTGAGCTGCATGTACAGGCCGGCGGCGGGATTGTTGCCGACTCGGTGCCGTCCCTGGAGTGGGAAGAGACGCTGAACAAGCGTCGCGCAATGTTCCGTGCCGTGGCACTGGCTGAACAAACCCCCGCATCCAAGGCTTGAGGAGTTTCCACTATGTTGCTGATGATCGATAACTACGACTCCTTCACCTATAACGTCGTCCAGTACCTGGGCGAGTTGGGGGCCGAGGTGAAGGTGGTGCGCAACGACGAGCTGACCGTGGCGGAAATCGAGGCGCTCAAGCCTGAACGCATCGTGGTTTCGCCCGGCCCCTGCACGCCAACCGAAGCCGGTGTCTCCATCGAGGCGATCAAGCATTTCGCCGGCAAGCTGCCGATTCTCGGCGTGTGCCTGGGGCACCAGTCCATCGGCCAGGCCTTTGGCGGCCAGGTGGTGCGTGCCCGGCAAGTGATGCACGGCAAGACCAGCCCGGTGTTCCATCGTGACCTGGGGGTATTCAGCGGCCTGAACCTGCCGCTGACGGTGACCCGCTACCACTCGCTGGTGGTCAAGCGGGACAGCCTGCCCGACTGCCTTGAAGTCACCGCCTGGACCCAACTGGAAGACGGTTCCGTCGACGAGATCATGGGGCTGCGCCACAAGACGCTGAATATCGAGGGTGTGCAATTTCACCCCGAGTCTATTCTCACCGAGCAGGGCCACGAGCTGTTCGCCAACTTCCTCAAACAGAGCGGCGGCACGCGCTAAGGACTTTTCATGGATATCAAGACTGCCCTGAGCCGTATTGTCGGCCATCTGGACCTGAGCACCGACGAGATGCGCGATGTGATGCGCGAGATCATGACCGGTCAATGCACCGATGCGCAGATTGGCGCTTTCATGATGGCCATGCGCATGAAAAGCGAGAGCATCGACGAAATCGTCGGCGCGGTGTCGGTGATGCGCGAGTTGGCCGACAAGGTCGAGCTCAAGACCCTCGACGGTGTCGTGGATGTGGTGGGCACCGGCGGTGACGGTGCGAACATCTTCAACGTTTCCACGGCTTCTTCTTTCGTGGTCGCGGCAGCCGGCTGCACGGTCGCCAAGCATGGCAATCGCGCGGTGTCCGGCAAGAGCGGCAGCGCCGACCTGCTGGAGTCGGCCGGGGTCTACCTGAACCTGACTCCGGTCCAGGTGGCGCGCTGCATCGACAATGTCGGCATCGGCTTCATGTTTGCCCAGTCTCATCACGGCGCCATGAAATATGCCGCCGGCCCGCGTCGCGACCTCGGTCTGCGCACCCTGTTCAACATGCTTGGCCCGCTTACGAATCCGGCCGGCGTGAAACATCAGGTGGTGGGCGTGTTCACCCAGGCGTTGTGCCGGCCGTTGGCCGAGGTTTTGCAACGACTGGGCAGCAAGCATGTGCTGGTGGTGCATTCCCAGGATGGCCTGGACGAGTTCAGCCTGGCCGCGCCGACCTATGTGGCCGAGCTGAAGAATGATCAGATCACCGAGTACTGGGTGCAGCCCGAAGACCTGGGCATGAAGAGCCAGAGCCTGTTTGGCCTGGTGGTGGAAAGCCCGGCGGCGTCCCTGGAGCTGATTCGCGATGCCCTGGGACGACGCAAGACCGAGCACGGCCAGAAGGCCGCCGAAATGATTGTGCTCAATGCCGGTGCGGCGCTGTATGCCGCCGATCATGCCAGCAGCCTGAAAGAGGGCGTGGCCCTGGCTCACGATGCCTTGCACACGGGCCTGGCCCGGGAAAAGCTTGAGGAACTGGGCGCCTTTACCGCGGTGTTCAAGCAGGAGAATGAAGGATGAGTGTGCCGACTGTTCTGGAAAAGATCCTCGCCCGCAAGGTGCAGGAGGTTGCCGAGCGTAGCGCGCGTGTCAGCCTGGCCGAGCTGGAAACCCTGGCGCGAGCCGCCGATGCCCCGCGCGGTTTCGCCAGGGCTCTGCAGGAGCAGGTCAAGCTCAAGCAACCGGCGGTGATCGCCGAGATCAAGAAGGCCTCACCCAGCAAAGGTGTGATCCGCGAGAACTTCGTTCCGGCCGACATCGCCAAGAGCTATGAGAAGGGCGGCGCGACCTGCCTGTCGGTGCTCACCGACGTCGACTTTTTCCAGGGGGCCGATGCTTACCTGCAGCAGGCTCGGGCGGCCAGCAAGTTGCCGGTTATCCGCAAGGATTTCATGATCGATCCCTATCAGATCGTCGAAGCCCGCGCCTTGGGGGCCGACTGTGTGCTGCTGATCGTCGCCGCGCTGGATGACGCGCGAATGGCTGAACTGGCCGCGGTGGCCAAGGGCGTTGGCCTGGATGTGCTGGTGGAAGTGCACGATGGCGACGAACTGGAGCGGGCACTGAAAACCCTCGACACGCCGTTGGTGGGGATCAACAACCGCAACCTGCACACGTTCGATGTCGATCTGGAAACCACCCTCGACCTGCTGCCGCGGATTCCCCGCGACCGCCTGGTGATTACCGAGAGCGGCATTCTTAATCGCGCCGATGTTGAGTTGATGGAAATCAGCAACGTCTATTCGTTCCTGGTGGGCGAGGCGTTCATGCGCGCCGAGAGCCCGGGCAGCGAACTGCAACGTCTGTTCTTCCCCGAGCGCGGCCTTCCGGTCAGCGGTTCGACCCTGGACTGAACCTGAAACACTGAACAAGCCGGCACTGCCGGCTTTTTCATATCTACTGCCAAGGACTTGCCCTGTCATGACCCAACCCCTTGCCTTGACCGTCGAAGCCGGCCTGCAGGCCGAGCAGGATCTGCTGGCGCTGGTGTGCGCTGGCGAGCAGGAGTTTGGCCTGCTGTTCTGGCAGCCCAGTGACCGCGCGCTGGTAATGCCGCGGCGCCTGAGTCGTTTGCCCGGGTTCGAGCAGGCTTGCCAGGCGTCGGCCGCCAATGGCTGGCCGGTGCTGCTGCGGGAAACCGGCGGTGAGCCGGTGCCGCAGTCGGCGGCCACGGTGAACATTGCGCTGGTCTATGCGCCGCCGCGTAGCGAGGGGGATCAGGGGCGGATCGAAACCGCCTATCGACGGTTGTGCCAGCCGATTTGCGACCTGCTCACCGAGCTGGGGGGCAAGCCGTCATTGGGGGAAGTGGACGGAGCGTTCTGCGATGGGCGGTTCAACGTCAATCTGGACGGCCGCAAGCTGGTCGGCACCGCCCAGCGCTGGCGCCAGAGCAAAGGCGGGCAGCGGCCGGTCGGGCTGGTGCACGGAGCCTTGTTGCTGGATAACGAGCGCGCCTCGATGGTGGGGGCGGTCAATACCTTCAATCAGGCCTGCGGCCTGGAACAGCGTTGCCGGGCCGAGAGCCATATCGCCTTGCATGAGGCTTTTGCCGCTCCCGATGCCATCGGCCGGCTGGACAGTCTCTACCGAGAGATGCTCCAGGGCTTCCTGCCCGGCTAGCGGGTGCCGAACACCACCATGGTCTTGCCTTTGACGTGAACCAGATTGCGTTCTTCCAGATCCTTGAGGACGCGACCGACCATTTCCCGTGAACAGCCGACGATCCGACCGATCTCCTGGCGGGTGATCTTGATCTGCATGCCGTCCGGATGGGTCATGGCATCCGGTTGCTTGCACAGCTCCAGCAAGCAGCGGGCAACCCGTCCGGTCACATCGAAGAACGCCAGATCGCCGACCTTGCGCGTGGTGTTGCGCAGGCGCTGGGCGATCTGCCCGCTCAGTACATAGAGAATGTCCGGATCGATCTGCGACAGTTCACGGAACTTGGCATAGCTGATTTCCGCCACTTCGCATTCCACCTTGGCGCGTACCCAGGCGCTGCGTTGCTGCTCCTGCCCGGCTTCTTCGAACAGGCCCAGCTCGCCGAAGAAGTCCCCGGCGTTGAGGTAGGCAATGATCATCTCCCGGCCGTCGTCGTCTTCGATGAGGATGGTCACCGAACCCTTGATGATGAAGTACAGGCTGTCTGACGCATCGCCGGCGCAGATGATGTTGCTCTTGGCCTGATACCGGCGGCGTTGACAGTGCATCAGCAGCTTGTCGAGATTTTTGATTCTGGGGGTGGGGGCAATAGCAACCATGGTTGTATCCCGAAAAGACTGCACGGTCTGAGGTGTTTGTTATGGGGTGAAAAGCGAAGCTGTTTCACGCTGGCGATGCGCCATTCATTTGGCGTCAGCTTAACAGACACATCTTAAGCGGATTTAAGATTTTTCTGATTAAGGATCGGTAATAGGCCTAGAGCGAGCAAGGCGCGGCCCTGGCCAGACCCTGTGCTAAGCTGGCGACCCTTTTTTAGCAGTGGAGTCTTGGCGATGAAGGCACGCATCCAATGGGCTGGCGAAGCCATGTTCCTCGGTGAGTCGGGCAGCGGTCATGTCGTGGTGATGGACGGCCCACCAGAAGCCGGTGGACGTAATCTGGGTGTTCGCCCCATGGAAATGCTCCTGCTGGGCGTGGGTGGTTGCAGCAACTTCGACGTGGTGAGCATTCTGAAGAAATCCCGTCAGGCCGTGGAAAGCTGTGAGGCCTTCCTCGACGCCGAGCGCGCGACCGAGGATCCCAAGGTCTTCACCAAGATTCACATGCACTTCGTGGTCAAGGGGCGGGGCTTGAAAGAAGCCCAGGTCAAGCGCGCCATCGAACTGTCGGCGGAGAAATACTGCTCGGCCTCGATCATGCTCGGCGCCGCTGGCGTGGCCATCACTCACGATTACGAAATCGTCGAGCTCGCCTGATCGGCGACGATTGCTTCGGGCAACGCAAAGGGCGCTCATGGAGCGCCCTTTTTTGTCGGCGGCAGCAGTGGAGTCAGATCCGGTAGGTGCTCTTGGTCATGACCTTGGCCAACAGGCTCATGCCGAACTTGACCGGTGCCGGGAAGCGAAAGCCGCCGGCTTCAAGGGCGGTTTCGGCGTGGTGTTCTTCGTCGATGCGCATCTGCTCGAGAATGGCTCGGGACTTTTCGTCTTCGGCCGGGAGTTGTTCCAGGTGCTCGTTCAGGTGCTTGCAAACCTGATCTTCGGTGGCGGCGACGAAGCCCAGGCTGACCTTGTCGCTGATCAGGCCGGCCGCCGCGCCGATGCCGAACGACAGACCGTAGAACAACGGATTGAGGACGCTGGGATGGCTGCCCAACTGACGGATGCGTTGCTCGCACCAGGCCAGGTGATCGATTTCTTCTTCGGCGGCATGTTCCATGGCCTGGCGTACCTGAGGCAGCTTGGCGGTCAGCGCCTGGCCCTGATACAGCGCCTGGGCACAGACTTCCCCGGTGTGGTTGATGCGCATCAGACCGGCGACGTGCCGGGTGTCCTCGTCACTCATCTGCGCTTCCGGCTGCACGATGGCCGGCGACGGGCGATAAGGTTGGCCACTGAAAGGCAGCAGCGTGCGCATGGCCATATCGGCTTGCAGCAGCAGGCGGTCGATCGGCGAGTAGTGACGTTGGGTAGTCATGCTTATCTCCGGAGGGAATCTCGGCGGCCAGTTTACTCCAATCGATGGGGCTAAAACTGCGCTGGATCAGCGCACCCTCGTCGCAGGTCCGACGAGAGGGCGCCGTGCGGGGGCGTGGGCGGGGCAATCAGCCCGGAGGCCAGTTCATCTGACGTTGACCCAGCACATGCATGTGAATGTGGTAGACGGTCTGGCCGCCCAGCTCATTGCAGTTCATCACCACTCGGAAGCCGTCTTCACAGCCTTGTTCCTTGGCCAGTCGCTGGGCGGTGAACAAAATGTGTCCGGCCAGCGCCTTGTCGTCCTCGGTGAGATCGTTGAGGGTGCGGATGGGCTTTTTCGGAATCACCAGGAAGTGCACCGGCGCTTGCGGGGCGATATCGTGGAAGGCCAGAACCTGGTCGTCCTCGTAGATGATCTTCGCGGGTATTTCTCTGTTGATGATCTTGGTGAACAGAGTATCCACAGCTGTTTCTCCATTGGGTTGGTCCGGGCTGAGTGTACTCAGGCTCATCCTGTGCGCCCAGCCCCGGTATCTAACGTGGGCAATAGGCCCGATTGACGTAACCGACGATCTTGCGGGTCAGCCAGCGCGAGCCCAGGCGGCTGCTGAACGCCATCCAGCGATTGAGCCGGCCGGGAATGATGATGGCGCGGTTCTTCTCCAGCGCGCGGACCGCGTACAGGGCCACTTCCTCGGGGCTCATGAGCAGTTTGCTGTCGTTGAGCTTTTGAGTGTCCATTTGTGCGGTGCGGAAAAAGCCCGTGCGAGTCGGACCGGGGCACAGCACCGAGACTTTGACTGCGCATTTTTTCAGTTCTTCGCGCAGGCCCTCGGAAAAGTGCAGGACATAGGCCTTGCTGGCGTAGTAGGTGCTCATCCACGGGCCGGGATAGAAGGCGGCTACCGAGGCGACGTTGAGAATCTGCCCGCCGCCCAGCAGCGCCATGCTGTTACCCAGGGCATGACACAGGCGGGTCAGGGCCAGGATGTTGACCTCGATCAGGTCCTGTTCGGTCATCCAGTCCTGGGCCAGGAAGGGGCCGCAAGTGCCGATGCCGGCACAATTGACCAGCAGGTCTATCTGGCGCTCGCCTTCTTCCAGCTCCAGCAGGAAGCCGGACAGGCGCAGGGGCTCGCCCAGGTCGCAGGCGCGAAACAGCACTTCGACACCAAAGCGCTGGGTCAGCTCCAGGGCGATGCTTTCCAGCTGATCACGCTGGCGGGCCACCAGAAGCAGGTTGCGCCCACGCCGGGCCAGTGCTTCGGCCAGGGCCAGGCCTATGCCGCTGGAAGCACCGGTGATCAGAGCGTAACGGGTCATGCATTTCTCCATCGCAACGGCCGGCTGCCTGCGACAGGAAGGGTCGCAGGCTCGGACGCGTTTATTCTTGCTCGGATTCTACAGGGGCCGCGGCGCTGTCGGCGGGTTCTGCGTCCTCGTCAACGCTGGCGGAGTCGACGCTTTCGCTGTAGCTGGTCTCACTGTAGCGATCTTCCAGCGAGCTCAGGCCGCCGGCCACCATGGCAACGATCAGCGCCACGATCAGCACCACCCACATCCACGACAGGACTTTGACCGCGGTGGTATTGGGCGGTGGCGGGGCGCCGTAGCGGTTGGCGATGTTACTGCCCGGGCTGACCATCAACACCAGCGGGAAAATGCTGCCGACGATGGGCACGAAGGTCAGCAACCACAGCCAGCCGGACCAGCCCAGGTCATGCAGGCGCTGCACGCTGATCTGGATGCTGACGACGATGAAACCGATGAACACCACGATGCCGCCGATGATCCCCAGTCCGGTGAGAAGCGAGGAGTTGAGCACTGCGGCGGAAAGGATGCCGAAGAACGCACCGACTCCGATCACGGCCAGCATGGCGACCGTCAGGACCAGGGTCCAGGCCAGGTAGCGCAGGCGGCCGATGCGGCCCTCGAAGCTGAAGACATTGAGCGTGGCGTATTGCGGCAGAGCTTCGCCGACCGTGGCTTGTGGCGGCGCGTAGGGCGACTCGCTGAGCGGGGCCGGGCTCGGGGCATGGGTGACCGCGTCCAGGTTCAGATCCAGGGCATGTTCAGCTTCGATACGGGCATCGATCCCGGCGTTTTTCAGGGCTTCCAGGTAACGCTGGGCGTCCGCCTGAGTCAGATCGCGTTTGAGTTCTACCCGTTGACCGCTGAACAGACGCTCCACTGCGGAAGCATCGCTTTTGAACAGTTCGGCCAGGTTCAGTTGGGCGGTGGACTTCTCGACGCCGGGCAGCAGCGTGCCGTCGAAAACAATCTTGTAGCGGGTTTCGCTCATGGGGGCATCCCTGTCTCTTGAAAAGAAGGCTTACATAAAAGGCGGCTAGTTTAAGGCCAGCGCCCCCCCGCTGGCCAAAAAACAATGAGAACGGGTTAACGCGGCCAGCGATTGCCCAACTGCGCGGCGCGTGCCTGGGCGGCCCGGTATTCGCTGTCCAGGCGGGCGATCAATTGATCGATGCTGGGCAGGTCGTCGATTTCGCCTACGCCTTGGCCGGCCGACCATACGGTTTTCCAGGCCTTGGCCTCGTCGCTGATGGGCTTGAGCTTGGAGCCGAAGTTGATTTCGCCCTTGCCTTGCAGGGCTGCCAGGTCGAAACCGGCATTTTCCAGGCTTTGGCGCATGAAGCTGGCGGGCACCCCGGACACGGCGGCGGTGTGCACGATGTCCGCAGCACGGGAACTGAGCAGCATCTCCTTGTAGGCGTCCGGCGCGTGACTTTCGCGGGTGCCGATAAAGCGCGTGCCCAGATACGCCAGGTCGGCACCGAGCAATTGAGCGGCGAGAATCTCGTGGCCGCGGTTCAGGCAGCCGGCCAGCAGCAGGGTCTTGTCGAAGAACTGGCGGATTTCGGCAATGAGGGCGAAGGGGCTCCAGGTGCCCGCGTGCCCGCCGGCGCCCGCGGCGACCGCGATCAGGCCATCGACTCCGGCTTCTGCGGCTTTCTCCGCGTGCCGGCGCGTGGTCACGTCATGAAACACCAGGCCGCCGTAGCTGTGTACGGCGTCCACGACTTCCTTGACCGCTCCCAGGCTGGTGATGACGATCGGCACTTTGTGCTCGATGCAGATCTGCAGATCGGCCTGCAGGCGCGGATTGCTGTTGTGCACGATCAGGTTCACTGCGTAGGGGGCAGGGTTCTCCAATGTGCCCAGCCCCGTCTCGATCTCTTCGAGCCAGGCCTTGAAGCCACTGCTTTCGCGCTGGTTCAGGGCCGGGAAGCTGCCGACCACGCCATTGCGACAACAGGCCAGGACCAGCTCAGGGTTGGAGATCAGGAACATCGGCGCCGCCACCAGAGGCAGGCGCAGGTGTTGCTCGAGCAGAACGGGCAGTGACATTGGAGTACCCCCAGGGAAGTGACTAGTCAGTGTTAGAACGGCCTGACAACGACCAAAATTACGATAGCCAGCAATAGCAGAACCGGTACTTCATTGAACCAGCGATAAAAGACATGGCTGCGGGTGTTCTCGCCACGGGCGAAGCGCTTCACTTGCGCGCCGCACATGTGGTGATAACCGATCAGGATCACCACCAGGGTCAGCTTGGCGTGCATCCAGCCACCCTGGCCGAAGTAGGCGCTGGGGTTGAGGCTGATCAGCCAGATGCCGAAGATCAGCGTCGCGATCATCGCCGGGCCCATGATGAAGCGGTACAGCTTGCGCTCCATCAGGCAGAAGCGTTCGCGGCTGACGTTGTCTTCGCTTTGGGCGTGATAGACGAACAGGCGTGGCAGGTAGAACAGGCCGGCAAACCAGCAGACCACGCTGACGATATGAAAGGCTTTGAGCCATAGATAGAGCATTTTTAGTTATTCCCAGATTCACGGTGGCGAGGATAGTAGAGGGTAGAGCGGCCGCACGTCACCTTGACGGTTGTCGCAGGGGCGCGCCGCCCCTATTATCGGCAGCTTTCCAGTGGGTTCGTTGAGGGCAGGTTTATGGTCAAGGTCGGTATCGTCGGCGGCACGGGTTACACCGGTGTCGAACTGCTGCGTCTGTTGGCACAGCATCCGCAAGCGCGAGTGGAGGTCATCACTTCGCGATCCGAAGCCGGCCTGGCCGTCGCCGACATGTACCCCAACCTGCGCGGTCACTATGACGGCCTGGCCTTTAGCGTGCCGGACATCGCGACCCTGGGGGCCTGCGATGTGGTGTTCTTCGCCACGCCTCACGGGGTGGCCCATGCCCTGGCCGGGGAATTGCTGGCGGCGGGAACCAAGGTCATCGACCTGTCGGCGGACTTCCGTCTGCAGGACGCCGATGAGTGGGCCAAGTGGTACGGCCAGCCCCACGGCGCTCCCGAACTGCTGGAGGAGGCGGTCTACGGGTTGCCTGAAGTCAATCGCGAGCAGATCAAGCAGGCTCGGCTGATCGCTGTTCCGGGCTGCTATCCAACCGCCACCCAACTGGGCTTCCTGCCGCTGCTGGAAGCGGGTCTTGCTGATGCGTCCCGTTTGATCGCCGACTGCAAGTCAGGTGTCAGCGGTGCCGGCCGCGGTGCCAGCGTGGGTTCGTTGTATTCGGAAACCTCTGAAAGCATGAAGGCCTACGCGGTCAAAGGGCATCGTCACTTGCCGGAAATCCGCCAGGGCTTGCGGCGGGCGGCGGGCAAGGATGTGGGTCTGACCTTCGTTCCGCATTTGACCCCGATGATTCGTGGTATTCACTCGACGCTCTACTCGACCGTGGTGGACCGTTCGGTTGATTTGCAGGCGTTGTTCGAGAAGCGTTATGCCAATGAGCCTTTTGTCGATGTGATGCCCGCTGGCAGTCATCCTGAAACCCGCAGCGTGCGTGGCGCCAACGTGTGCCGGATCGCCGTGCATCGTCCGCAGGACGGTGATCTGGTGGTGGTGCTGTCGGTCATCGACAACCTGGTCAAGGGCGCTTCGGGCCAGGCGGTGCAAAACCTCAACATTCTCTTTGGCCTGGATGAGCGTCTGGGTCTGTCTCACGCGGGCATGCTGCCTTAGGGCCGTTTTAGCGTTGAACAGAAAGGCCCGTCTGACGGGCCTTTCTGCGTTATGCGGGTAGCTGTACGACTATTGATATACCGTAACAATAGTTGACCGCTTTTCTAGGAGAAGCGGATAATGCGCGTCATTACGCAGTATGGCGGCTTAACGCCGGGAGATAGTCAGCATGAGCGTTGAATCCTTCACCCCCACGGCTTTGCAATTCACTCAAGGTGCAGCGCACAAGGTGAAGACCCTGGTCGACGAAGAGGGTAATGATCGCTTGAAGCTGCGCGTATTCGTTACGGGCGGCGGTTGTTCGGGGTTTCAGTACGGTTTCACTTTTGATGAGGAAGTGGCCGAGGATGACACCATCGTTGAGCGTGAGGGTGTGAGCCTGGTCGTGGACCCCATGAGTTTCCAGTACCTGGCCGGTGCCGAGGTGGACTATCAGGAAGGTCTGGAAGGTTCGCGTTTCGTGATCAAAAACCCCAATGCCACCACTACCTGTGGTTGCGGGTCATCGTTTTCGATCTGATCGGTCACTCAAAGCCATTCGCCTAGCGCCGCAGGGTCTGACGATCCTGCGGCGTTTTGCTGCCTGCTGTTCAAGCAGGGTAGATGGCGCCCAGTATGCGCAGGCCGCGGGCGCCGGTAACGCTGGGGCGGTTGGCGGCAATGCCTTGCATGCAGCAATGGGCCAGCCAGGCGAAGGCCATGGCTTCGACCCAGTCGGGGTCCACGCCACAGGCAGCGGTGCTGCTGACCCGAGTCTCGGGCAGTAGTGTCGCGAGGCGCTGCATCAGGGCGCTGTTGTGGGCGCCACCGCCACAGACCAGAAGCTCCTGGGTGTCGCTTTGTGCCGCTTGCAGTGACTGAACAATGGTTAGGGCGGTCAGTTCCAGCAGAGTGGCTTGCACATCTTCGGCGGGAAGCGGAGGGTGCTGCGCCAGCTGCCGTTGCAGCCACTGTAGATTGAATACCTCGCGCCCAGTGCTCTTCGGCCCCTGGGTGGCGAAGAACGGGTCGCTGAGCAGGGTTGTCAACAAGGCCTGGTCGAGTTGGCCGCTGGCGGCCCACTGACCGTTGCGGTCAAAGGTTTCTGCGCGTTGATCCTGTATCCAGGCATCGAGCAGCACATTGCCTGGGCCGCAATCGAAGCCGGTCACCGGTTTGTCTGTCTCGATCAGGCTCAGGTTGCTGAAGCCACCAATGTTCAGAACCGCGCGGCTTCCTGGGCGTCGCTCAAACAGGGCTTCGTGGAAGGCCGGGACCAGTGGTGCACCTTGGCCGCCGGCGGCTACATCGCGACTGCGAAAGTCACTGACGACGCTGATGCCGGTGAGTTCGGCGAGTAGTGCTGGATTGCCGATCTGCACAGTAAAACCGCGGCTCGGTTCATGACGTACTGTCTGACCGTGACTGCCGATGGCGCGAATGTCCTGAGCCTGCAGTTGTTGCTGTTGCAGAAGGCTGTGAATGCCCTGGGCCGCCAGCTTGACCCACTGCTGCTGGGCGATGGCGGAGCGGGCAATCTCGTCAGGGCCGCTGGCGCACAAGCTCAACAGCTCGGCGCGCAGGGTTTCTGGCATGGGGATGTAGTGGGTGGCGATCAATCTGATCGCCGGATCCTGCTCGATCAGGGCAATGTCCAGGCCATCCAGGCTGGTTCCGGACATGACTCCTATATAGAGCGCCATGATTCAGCGCTTGCTCGAGGCCAGCATCGTGGCCTTTTCCTGCTCCATTCGAGCCATCAGAGGCTGGCTCTGCTGGAGGAAGCGAGCACGTTCAGCCTTGGCAATCGGATCGGCCATTGGCAGCTTCTGGCCCAGCGGGTCTACGTGGACGCCGTTGACCTGGAACTCGTAATGCAAGTGTGGGCCGGTGGACAGGCCTGTGGTGCCGATATAGCCAATGACCTGACCCTGCTTCACCGAGCCGCCGGTCTTGACGCCTTTGGCGAAGCCTTGCATGTGGCCGTACAGCGTGCGGTAGGTATTGCCGTGCTGGATGATCACGGTGTTGCCGTAACCGCCGCGGCGACCTGCGAGCAGGACCTTGCCGTCGCCGGCCGCTTTGATGGGGGTGCCCCGTGGAGCGGCATAGTCGACGCCCTTGTGAGCGCGGATTTTGTTCAGGATCGGATGTTTGCGCCCCATGGAGAAGCGTGAGCTGATGCGGGCAAAGTCCACTGGCGTGCGGATAAACGCCTTGCGCATGCTGTTGCCGTCTGCAGTGTAGTAGCTGCTTGAGCCTTGTTTGTTGGTGTAGCGCACTGCGGTGTAGGTTTTGCCACGGTTGGTGAAACGCGCGGAGAGGATATTGCCGGTCCCGACCACTTTGCCGTTGGCGACTTTCTGCTCATAGATCACGTCAAACTCGTCACCCTGGCGAATGTCCTGAGCGAAGTCGATGTCGTAGCCGAAAATGCTCGCCATATCCATGGTCAGGCTATGGGACAGGCCGGCACGGGCGGCGGACTGTGAAAGCGAACTGTTGATCACGCCGTGAACGTAGGCTGAGCGCACTACTGGCTTGGTGATCACTCGGTTGAAGGTAAAGCCTTTGGGGCCTTTGGTCAGCGTGATGGTTTCCAGGTCGCTGACTTTGGTGTGCAGGTTGTTCAGTTGGCCGTCTGGAGTCAGTTCAAACTCCAGTTTCTGGCCATGTTTGAGCTGAGAGAACTGTTTGGCTTGCTTGTCGCTGGCCAGTATTTCGTGCACGGAGGTAGCGGGCAGGCCAACCTTTTCGAACAGAGTGGACAGGGTGTCGCCCTTGGTGACTGTGACTTCTCTATGACCCGGGGCTTTTGCTTCTTCCGCGGCGGCAGGCGCAGGCGTGTTTTCTGCGGTTTCCGTAGTGTCTTCTGAGGTGTTTTCGATCTGTGCGAAAGGTGAGGCTACTGCTTCAGTTGTGGCTTGTTCCGTGGATGCAGCGTCTTGATCTTGTGTGAGTTGCTCAATCGGGCTTTCCAGATCAAGGCTCAATGTGGTTTTTTTGGCTTCAACATCACTGGAAGGGAATACCAGTAGAGCCAGACTTAGAAGGGCTGCTATGCCGCTTGCGGCGAGCAGGTGGCTCTTCGGATAAAGCGGTGGCGCTTTAGACGGTTCGGTGGTCATAGGTAATTTGACTTTGAAAAGATGAAATGGAAAAGATGAATGACATGATGAAGATGAAATAACTGTATAAAATATAACCAAATCATCTGTGACGCAAGCGCACGGACACTCTGTTCTCTGAATGCTCCCGTATGCCGGGCAAAACTTGTAATTAGTCCGTGATCTTGTATGGTTGGTTCCCTTTTGAATCTGAGCCTTGCGGGTCTGTTATGAAGTCGGTTGAAGAGCAGCTAGCGCTGATCAAACGTGGTGCGGAAGAGTTGTTGGTCGAGTCCGAGTTGATCGAGAAGCTCAAGCGTGGCGTGCCGCTGCGTATCAAGGCCGGCTTCGATCCGACTGCGCCGGATTTGCACCTTGGGCATACCGTGCTTATCAACAAGCTGCGTCAGTTCCAGGATCTGGGTCACCAAGTGATCTTCCTGATTGGCGACTTTACCGGGATGATCGGTGATCCAAGCGGCAAGAGTGCCACTCGTCCGCCGCTGACTCGCGAGCAGGTTCTGGAAAATGCCGAGACCTATAAAAGCCAGGTCTTCAAGATTCTTGATCCAGCCAAGACTGAGGTGGCTTTCAACTCGACGTGGATGGACAAGATGGGGCCGGCGGATTTTATTCGTCTGACTTCCCAATACACCGTTGCGCGGATGCTTGAGCGCGATGACTTCGACAAGCGCTACTCGACTAATCAGCCGATTGCTATCCATGAGTTTTTGTATCCGCTTGTCCAGGGCTATGACTCGGTTGCGCTGCGTGCTGATGTCGAGCTGGGTGGTACCGACCAGAAGTTCAACCTGTTGATGGGGCGTGAACTGCAGCGCGGTTATGCTCAAGAGGCGCAGTGCATTCTGACCATGCCGTTGCTTGAGGGGTTGGATGGGGTCAAAAAGATGTCCAAGTCCTTGGGTAACTATGTGGGTATCCAAGAGGCGCCGGGGGTTATGTACGGCAAACTGGTTTCCATTCCTGATGCATTGATGTGGCGCTATTTTGAGCTGCTCAGCTTCCGCTCTATGGAAGAGATCGATGCGTTGCGCGCTGATGTCGAGGCGGGTGCGAATCCGCGTGATATCAAGATCAAGCTGGCTGAGGAAATCGTTGCGCGCTTCCATGGCGAAGAGGCGGCTGCAAGTGCACATCGCGCTGCGGGCAATCGGATGAAAGATGGCGAGCTGCCTGAGGATCTGCCGGAGATCGAGCTGACCGCTGCTGAGGATATGCCGATTGCTGCTGTCCTTAATAAGGCCGGGCTGGTTAAGAACGCCGCAGTGGCGCGTGACCTTCTGGGTTCTGGTGGTGTGCGCGTGGATGGCGAAGTTGTTGATCGCTCCTATATATATGCATTGGGCGCGACGCATGTGTGCCAGGCAGGTAAGAAGGCGTTTGCGCGCATCACGCTTAAATCCGAATAAAGTAGGAAATAGGTGTTGACGGCGAATTATATGTCTCTATAATTCGCCCCACTTCCGGCGCAGTCGAAACGGAAAACTCCTTGAGATTCAACGAGTTACCAAGTTTTCGGCAGTGGTTACGCTTCAGTTCATCGAGGCCAGAAGCAGTTGATAAGGCAGTGTGTGGTCGCCTTGTTAACGATTCGATCGTCTCGGTCGAAAGCGGTTGAAAAGAGGTGTTGACAGCAGCGTGTAACGCTGTAGAATTCGCCTCCCGCTAACGAGAGATCGGAAGCGCAAGTGGTTGAAGTTGTTGAGAAAATCTTCGAAAACTTCTTAAAAAATCGCTTGACAGTAAATGAGGCTGCTGTAGAATGCGCGCCTCGGTTGAGACGAAAGATCTTAACCAACCGCT